>RAYE01000040.1 GCA_003612285.1 bacterium D16-51
CCATCAATTGATATATACATTGTACCATAGAGCAAAAATATAGTCCAGTTATTTAAAAATCATTATACTAGTATGTCCAAAGCAGCAGAACAAGAGTCTGTATTGTGTGGTGATTCTTTAAATGATTTAGAAGAGTCTATGCAATACAACGAAAAAGAAGAGATAGAAAAAATGTTAAAAGAACCAGAAGGTTTGTCAGAAGCACAGATAGAAGATTTGAAGGAAAAGCAGAAAATAGTTAATAATTCGCTGTTAGAGAATAAGTTATATGTTGATGCTAAAACGAATAACCTTGATATTGTGCCAGATATCAGTGCATTTGCTGCTGGAGACAGGGACGTAGACAAGGATAGGATTCTTCTGAATATGACACAATGTGAACAAAAGAATAGTTACTATTGTGGTCCGGCTACTACAAGACAGACTCTGCTGTGGATAAATGGAAGTGCCCCATCACAGGACAAAATAGCAGAAGGGATAGGAACTACAAAAGATGGGACAGATGGTACGAAGATAGTGCCCTATCTGAATAAGAAACAGAAAAAGCGTGTCTATGTTATTTCGGACAGCATAGATGCAGTAACTATTAAATCCAGGATAGTTACTGCGATAAGCAGTGCAGATGCGGTGCCTGTTATTGCTCGTTTGAAATTTGATAAGGGTGGCGATTGGGAACATGAAACAAGGGGGCACTATCTTAATATTGCTGGTTATACAACAGGGATGAAGAAGGTTTATCTTACAGATCCTAATATTACAAGGGTTGACCCTAAAGCAGCAGGAACGTATATGGTGTCGTTTAATTCACTTCATGCAGCAATAAAAGCTCACTGGACGCATCATATTTACTGGTAATTTTGCATTATCTAAGAAGTATCAATAATACGAAGTTGTGGTTATAGTATTTCTAGATTGGCAGACAAAGTCTGGAGTTTTGTGCTTAGAAACCATAAGTGATATTGAGGGTTCATTGTTCTATTATAATGCTATTAGGTAGGTTTGGATGTTCAGGGATATTTATACGAGAATATCCCTGAACATCTAGTATAAGGTTCGCTAATTAACTACACCATATTTTCACCTAAAACACTGATAAATACGGCGTTCTTTAAGTGTAGTTAATTAAAAAACGCTGTACTAGTAGTGTATATTGTCTTGCAGGAGAATATCTGCACTCTATGTAGCATATCAGATGTTAATGATAAGTACAACGCATTGGTTATATATGGTAATGATTTTGGGTGAAAGAAGGTGAGAATTATTAGTAGGAAGATAGTTAAGTGGTTGTCGTTTATATTTGTAGGAAGCATAGGGGCGCTTATGGCTTTGCTTTTTCTACATCATAAGTTTAATCCTATGAAAGTGGGAAAAAATGTTTCGGAAAACAAAATTATGAATTGTAAAAAGATAGATTTGCAAGAAGACTGTGCAATTGCGTTTAAGGATTTGGGGCTTGAGGAAGAAAATGATATCTTATATTTTGATGGAAGGAAAATGTTGATATCAAAGGATGGAGAACCATCAGGAGATGTGGCAGATATGGAGTTATTAATTTATGATATCAAGGAAGATGTGTCAAATAGTATAGTACAGTTGCAGAATGTTAATATGGTAATTGCAGATACTTTAAGGGACGGTTTTTTCCTTTTTTCTGTTGTTTGCATTGATAAAGACGGAAGAGAAAAAAAGTGGGAAATTGAAGTAGATTTACAAAAGGAGCAGGCAAATGTTTATCCATTAAAAAAATCAATTGGGGCATTAAGTACTTCTTCTGCAAATATAGGGAAGGAACTTTTTCTGATTTATGCAGTAAGTGATAATAAGGATAATAATGTGAAAACTATACTGACAAAAATTAATAATAATAAGTATAACACATTTGCAAGTTGTAATTACTCGAAAAAAAAGAAAGAAGGAGACGTTATTAAAGCAGTGTGGACAGAAGGGGAGTTGGTTTATTTATATATAAGTGATGATACTCCGGATGGTACAGTAAAGGAGTACGATAAAAATGGGATATTCCACAGGGAGTATGCTATTTCGTTAAAACAGTTCCTTGATCTCACAGGGGTGGATAATATGATAGGATATGATACTATTTCAGGTGTAACTGCTTGTTCTGGTTATATTTGCTTTTATACATATAATCACAGGATATGTGTTATGAAAAAGAGTGGTGATAGCTATCAGGAGGTTAAGGTGGATTCGAGATTATCTGATTTATTATATGGGGCAAGTTTAATCCCTGATTATAGTAATAGTCCCAATTATATGTTTTTTAAAGAATATATGTCTGACAGGCTGGTCGTATTTGATTTAAAAACGCAGAAATGTAATAATATTAAAATCAAAACAAAGGGTGATATTAAAAGTTCCTTTTTTTCAGAGGGTTCTTTGTATTTTTGTGTGAGAGAGAATGATATTTCAAAGTGGTATCAGTATAAATTATAGTGTGGAAGGAGAATGGAAGGGTGAAAGAAAAAAAGAAGAAAGGGTAAAATGCAAACACACATCTTTCACCCTTTGTGTTTGCGCCTCAAATGAAAATGCAGGCAATTTCGCTTGAGGCTTGGTGCAAATTATGAAAAAAATAAAAAGAATACAGGGAAAATTAATTGTTTTTTTGTTTGTAGGAGTAACTGTATTATCACTGGCAGCCTGTGGGGCTGCTGTATCAACGGAGGATGAGGAGGCACAGAGGACTGCTGTTCCCGCAACTGAAGAACCTCAAAAGGAGGAAGTCAGCGTACAGGCGGATACAAGGGAAACGGAGAAACCTGTAGAAGAGGAGATAGTTGACATAAAAAATGCGAAGCTGTATGTTGAGGGAAGGGTGTTTTGCGGAACAGAAAAGACAGGGCCGATGGGGGATTCTTCCGTGATAGGTGGAAAAATATCTTCTGCTGTAGGTGCAGATGAGATTCCACAAAAGGAAGGAGAATCTAATTTTGGCTGTATTGGAAATTCCTATACGAAGTCTTATGGTGAAGACTGGATTATGGTATCTATAGGGGAAGAATGGTATGTGTTTGAGGAAAAATGATAAAAAGGAAAAGCTTCTGTTGGCCGCAGGCTGCTATAAATCAGCTATCCAGCTGCATAGGTGGAAATATTTTTAAATTTTGTTCTAAATCTGAAATAATATGGTATAATAAAGCGAGCTGCTGATATTGTAGAAGTTTGTATAAGGAACTGAAAACAATTTATTCCCGCGAAGGCAAAGTGAGGATGTGTAAGCAAGCTTGCATCATCCGAGCGCGCCCGTGAGGGTCAAGTACCCCGCCCCTCTGGGGCAAAGCTTGCCAAGGAACCGAAGGTTCCTTTAGGGAAACCAGGTCATGCCCCGTTGAACTGCAGCGGGGTATTTGACTTACAGTTCCTAAGTTCAGGCGGCAGATTTTTTAATTCACAAAACAGCTTTGCGTTTGTACCATTCCCGCAGGGCTGTGTGCAGGAAAATGGTGCAGAATTGAGGAGAAAATGCAGTATAAAATTATTGGGGATACGATGCCGGCGGTAGAGATTTTGTTTGACCAGGCAGGGGAGTCGATGTATACACAGTCTGGTGCAATGGCATGGATGACGGCTGGGATTGAGATGAATACCAGTACGAACGGAGGTATTTTAAAAGGCGTTGGACGTATGTTTGCAGGGGAATCTATGTTTATGGCAAATTATACAGCGCAGGCAGCCGGGGCAAAAATTGCGTTTGCCTCTACGGTGGCAGGGGAAATCCTTCCAATTAATGTCAGCGAGTCAGGCGGCATGATTTGCCAGAAGGGGGCTTTTCTTTGCGCAGAGCCAGGTGTTAACCTGAAAATTACCCTGACAAAGAAGTTTTCCAGCGGCTTGTTTGGCGGAGAAGGTTTTATTTTGCAGGATATTTCCGGGCAGGGAATGGTATTTTTGGAAATTGACGGTGATAAAGTGATTAAAGACCTTGCACCTGGAGAAGTTTTGAAAGTGGATACCGGCAATGTAGTTGGATTCCAGAGAAGCGTACAGTATGAAATTGAAACGGTAAAGGGAATAAAAAATATTTTCCTTGGCGGAGAAGGGCTTTTCTTAACAAGGCTGACAGGGCCGGGAAGAGTTATTTTGCAAACGCAGAACTTTAATGATTTTGCAGGAAGAATCTCAAGACTTATTCCAACTAGGTAAGAGTTTGTAATGATAAGCCGCAGATTCCGTGCAGCAGGCGGTGAAACTATTTGGTTTTGCGCGGGCGCGGGGCTGCGGCGGATTCCTAATGGAAAGGGGCGGCATATTTTGGACGCAGGGAAAAAAGAAGAGGGGGTATTGGCAAGACGTCAGAGGGTGAAGGACGCATTTGCTGAATATACCAGCCAGTATGATAATTCTGATGGGAAAATCAAATTAAAGGTAGACCATACATACCGTGTTGCGGCATTATGTGAGCGGATTGCACGGAGCCTTGGACTTAGTATTGAAGATACAGAGCTTGCATGGGTTATAGGGATGCTCCATGATGTAGGGCGTTTTGAGCAGTTAAGGCAATATGGTACTTTTTCTGACGAGGATTCAATTGACCATGCACAGTATGGTGTGCAGATATTGTTCAGAGAAAGGAAAATATTTGACTATCTGCCTATTACAGAGGATGAGGAAGCATATCAGATAATCCGTACTGCAATCTGGAACCATAATGCATATCGGATAGAAGAGGGACTTTCAGACAGGGAAGAGCTGTTTTGCAATATATTGCGGGATGGGGATAAAATAGATATTTTAAAGGTAAACCATGATATACCAATAGAAATTATCTATGATACCAGTATAGAAAAGGTGAAAAATGAAATGGTAACACCAGAGGTAATGGAGCAGTTTTTTGAACGGCATGCAGTCCTGCGGGCAACAAAACGTACCTGCATAGACAGTATTGTCGGACATGCGGCGCTTGTTTTTGAACTGGTATTTGATGAAAGCCTGAAAATAGTGAAGGAACAGGGATATTTGGATAAGTTGCTGAATTTCGAATCAGACAATCCGGCAGCGCAAAAACAGTTTATGCAGCTTCGCAGATGTATGGCTTCTTACTTAGAACAGCGGATGATAGATAATTAGGCAAGTGATATAGCCAGATACTTATTATTCGTTGTACTAGGTTGAGTCTGACGGATTTGTGTGTTATTCTTGAGGCTGTGAAGAAAAATAATAAAAAGACATATTATAACCATTATGGTCTATAATATGTCTTTTTATAGTTACTATTCATGCGCGATCAGGGGTTCGAACCCTGGACACCCTGATTAAGAGTCAGGTGCTCTGCCAGCTGAGCTAATCGCGCGCATCATTGTCTTATCAAAAGCAACAATGTTACTATATCAGAATATGTAAAATAATGCAAGCTTTTTTTGGAAAGTTTTTATGTATGTTGTTTAGAGTGGATACTATTTACGGTCAATTTCTGAAAAAAGAATGGATGTGAATAGTAACGATAGTGGTCTTTTGGATGGCTTTGATAGTGAGCAGTGCTTGAAGTATGGCATAAAATTTTGTATAATAAAATGGGAGAGAACAAAAATGGTAAAAGAATAGTTTAGATACGTAAAAAGAGGGGGATTACAAATGGATGGCAGGGAAATACAGTGGCATCCGCCATATATAGCAGCAATGAACCTTGAATTGGGGGAGGACAGGGATAAACTTATATTTATACCAGAGTATACCTTAAACACAGGTGCTTTAAAAATAGACCTTTTTATGGAAAATAAACAGAATGGTTCTGTGAGGAATGAAATAGGGAAAATTTTTCGCAGGTATAATATAGTAGAGTTCAAAAGTCCGAATGATATGCTTGGGATTGATGCGTTTATCAAGGCGCAGGGGTATGCATGCCTGTTTAAGTCTTATGGGGAACGGGCTGACAGCAGGAAGATGGATGAAGTTACAGTGTCACTGATACGTCAGGCGAAACCAGATAAGCTTTTTTCATATTTCAAGGAACATGGAGTAGCGGTAGAAAGTCCCAGTAAAGGAATATATTACATAAAAGAAATGGTGTTGTTCCCGACGCAGATTATTGTGGCGAAAGAATTGGATAGTGAGCGGCATAGATGGCTTTGTGGATTGTCTGGGCAGTTGGCAGAGCAGGATTTGAGGGGGCTTCTTACCAGTATCAGCTGCTTAAAAGGTAAAATGGAAAAGGAATATGCGGATTCTATTCTGGAAGTGGCATTAAAGGCAAATAAAGAATTAGCAGAAAAGCTAAGGAGGGATAGTAGTATGAGCAAAACATTATTGGAGATTATGGAGCCTGTATTGGCCGAAGTAAAACAAGAGTGTATGAGGGAAGGCCTGGAAGAAGGCAGGAGGGTAGGCAGGAAAGAAGGCAGGAAAGAAGGCAGGAAAGAAGGCAGGAAAGAAGGCAGAAAAGAAGGCATGGTGTATGCATATTATGAAATGAACCTTTCAACAAATGAGATTGCCCAAAAGCTGCAGTTGACAGAAAAAGAAGTCTTGGGAATTATTCAGAAGATGGATGAGCCGTCGGAATAATCAACTTTACAATTTATAAGATGTCATGGAATCAATCCCCCGCTGCAGAGCAGCGGGGGATTTGGACGATAAGGTTTGCCCTGTTATTCGTTTCTGGCAGTACCTAAATATTACTATCTGGAAAGTTTTATTTAGAATGTAATAAGGTAACAATACTACGAAATTGTGGGACAATTTGTACAACAATTACTGCTTTGAGCAGGTCAAGCGGCAGGAATGGCAAAATTCCCATAATTACTGCCTGCCTGGCAGAGATTCCAGTGACAGCCATTAGCCAGACAGCACCGATGATATCAATAAGCAGGGCGGCAAGAGCTGAAAGGATAGTGTACGGGATGCGGTGAAATTCTTTTTTGCGCAGTAGAGGGATAACAACGGCGGCAGCCAGGAATCCGAAACTGTATCCGCCCCATCCGCCTATCAAATAGGATATGCCTGCATTGGCCCCGACAAAGACAGGGACGCCGGCAGCGCCCAGAAGCAGCCAGGTAAATACAATAAGGAAAGATTGTTTTAAGGGAAAAAGAAAAGCAATCAGCAGTACAATAAAATTCAGGAAGGTAATGTGGGAGCCAGTGGGCAGAGGAATGCTTATGTACGCAGAAACGCATAGTACAGCAGTAAATAATGCCATCGTAACTAAAGAGCGGGTGTGCAATTGTGTTTGATTGTTCATCAGTTCATACCTCACTAATTTTTTTAGAAATCTTTAACATCATACATAGAAAAAACCACAATGTCAACTATTTATTGAAAATGGTTGACAAACTTTCTTCATAACGCTACCATATAAAAATAGATTGAAAAATCATTTTAAGGATGCAAAAAAGGCATCCAGAGAATGATTATAGCTTTAATCTTGGAAAAATGCACAGGCAGCATTTTTCATTCCTAATTGGGAGGTTAAGTATATTGAACACAGTACAGGTTTTAAAAGAAAAAGTATTAAACGGGGGGAGAATCGGGAAAGAGGAGGCGTTAAGCCTTGCAGATGCAGGTCTTGAGGAACTTTGTAATGCCGCAGATGAGCTTCGGGAGGCATTTTGTCAGAATGGTTTTGATATTTGTACTATTATTAATGGAAAGAGTGGGAAATGTTCTGAAAACTGCAGGTATTGCGCACAGTCAGCATGTTATAATGGGGCTTCAGAGGCATATCCGCTTTTGCCGGCTGAAAAGTTTGTGGAAGAGGCAGAGCGCAATGCCAGACAGGGCGTGCTGCGTTATTCCATCGTAACATCAGGAAAAAGGCTAAGCCATAATGAGGTTGAGAGTGTATGTGAAAGCATATGGGCAATAAAAAAGGAAACGGAAATTGAGGTTTGTGTTTCTTTAGGCCTTTTGGGAGAAGAAGATTTTGTAAAGCTGAAAAGGGCTGGGGTTTCGCGTGTCCATAACAATCTGGAGGCGTCTAAAGCCTATTTCCCAGAGGTCTGCACAACACATACTTATGAAGATAAGATAGAAGCGATTAAGGCGGCAAAAAGGGCTGGCCTATCCGTTTGCAGCGGCGGGATTATGGGGATTGGGGAGACGATGGAGGACAGGGTTGATATGGCGCTTGCACTCCGTGAGCTGGAAATCCATTCTGTTCCTGTGAATATGTTAAACCCGATTCCAGGGACGCCATTAGAGCATCAGAAAATCCTTACTGAGGATGAAATGTGCCGTATCCTGGCAGTTTACCGCTTTATTTTGCCAGATGCGTCTATTCGTATGGCTGGAGGCCGCGGGCTTTTGCCCGATAAGGGGGAACGTTGTTTCCGTTCTGGTGCAAATGCAGCGATATCAGGAGATATGCTTACTACATCGGGGATTACGGTGGAAAAAGATATGGAAATGTTAAGGCGGCTTGGTTATATTCCAAAGCTGTGGGAGGCAGACATGCTTTAGCAGGGAGGGAATATGGAGAAGGTATACATACTCGGGGGAGGGAGAAGCTATATTGGCATTGAAAATAGCATGTACCGCCATATGCCTGCGGAAATTCTGGGGGCAGAAACATTAAAAAGGGCAGCAGGGCTATATAGCATAGGAGATTTAGATGGGATTATTGCAGGGAATGGTGTAGGAGCTGGCGGAAACATTACACGTCTAATGATGCTGGAGGCTGGCTTTACAGAAAATATCCCGGCAGTAACAGTAGATCTGCAGTGTGGTTCAGGACTGGAAAGCATTGGGATTGCCGCTTCAAAAATTGCCTGTGGGATGGGAAACTTCTATATTGCAGGAGGGTTTGAGAGCAGTTCGACTGCCCCGAGGAGAGGGTATCATGCGAACCATCCTGATTATGGGAAGTTTGGCGGGGAAAATGGATGGTACCGTGCAGCAAAGTTTTCACCGGGAGGCCATAGGGAAACTGCTATGTTAGAAGGGGCTGAAAATACAGCCAGGAAAGAGAAGATTACACGGCAGGAGATGAACCCCTGGGTGCTCCGCAGCCATCGGCTTGCAAAAGAAGCAAGGGAAAAAGGGGTTTTACGGGATATTGTATTTACTGTGGCAAAAGGCTGCGACAGAGATGAGGGAATCCGCGAGAGGATGAGTGAGAGATTTTTAGACCGCCTGCCATGCGTTTTGCCAGGAGGAAAGGCAATTACGGCAGGCAATGCATGCCTGACAAATGATGGGGCGGCATTTTTGGCGCTTTGTTCTGAAAGATATGCAAAGGAACATGGCCTGAAACCGAAAGCAGAGTTTATTGGGATGGCAGAGACGGGAGGAAACCCATCGGAGAGCCCTTTCACTGTTATAAAGGCAATAAAAAAGCTTCTTTGCAGGTATCATCTGGCAGCAGAGGAGATTGATATTTTTGAATGCAACGAGGCATTTGCAGTAATTGACGTCCTGTTTGCGAGGGAATATCCTAATCTGACAGAGCGGTATAATGTTTTTGGAGGTGCATTGGCATATGGTCATCCATACGGGGCTTCGGGCGGCATTATTACGCTTCATGCGGTAAAAGCGCTGGAACAGGCGGGCGGCCGGTTTGCGGTATGCAGCATTGCCGCGGCGGGCGGCGTTGGCACAGCCATTTTAATACGGCGATGTTAAAAGCGCTCTATCGGATGGCTGCAGGTTATAGCAGAAGGAGAGGGGCAGATGGATTATTATAAATTATTGGCAGGCCAGAAACCAGAAAAGGAAGCGCTGGTTGTGGATGGTATTTCCTATACTTATGGCAGTCTGGTGGAAATGGCAGATAGGCTTTCGGGCAGTTGGGATGCAGGAAAAAGAAAATTCAGACAGGGACAGACAGTCCGTCCTGCTGTTCATATTATTAAAGAAAAAGATATTGTTACACAGCTTGTATCGTTTCTTGCCTGTTCTGCAATTGGTGAAATTCCTCTGATTGTGCCGTATGACACAAGGCAGTATGAAAACGGGCAGCTTCTGGAGGGGTTAGAAGTTCCGTCAGATGCATGCATGGCAGTGTCAACTTCCGGGACAACTGGGGAGCCTAAAATTTATTTCCGTACATATGAAAGCTGGGCGGGGTATTTCCCAGCCCAAAATGATATTTTTATGGTAAATGGAAACAGCCGCCTTTTTATGCAGGGAAGCCTTGCCTTTACCGGAAACCTGAATCTATATATGGCGCAGTTTTACGCCGGGGCAGCAGTAATTGCAGAAAATGCGTTCTCGCCTAAAAAGTGGGTGGATGCTATAGGGAAACAGAAGGCAGACAGCATTTATTTGATTCCTTCTAAGCTGATGCTTTTTCCTAAAGCTGTCAAAGAAAAGATGCCAGGGGTCAGAATGATTATTTCGGGTTCACAGAGTTTTGGGAAAAAGGAAGCAGACGAATTAAAGAAGTGTTTCCCAAATACAAAAATCCTGTTATATTATGCGGCAAGTGAACTGAATTATGTTACCTATGTGACGGATAAGGATATGACGGAAGAGCGCAGCCTGATTGGACGGCCATTTCCACAGGTGGAAGTCTTTTTACAGGATGGGGAAATTTATGTCAATACAAAATATCATGTAGAGGGGATTTGCTGTCCATATTCCTTATCGGATAAGGCATACCAGGATGAGGCGGGGAATTTTTATTTTGCCGGGCGCAAGGATGACATTTTATTTATCCGGGGGCGGAAAATTTCAGCGGTTAAGATAGAAAATATACTGGAACAGCTTCCTGAAATCAGGGAAGCGGCTGTCACAAAACAGGACAAAGAAGCAGGGGAACCTTTTCTTGTGGCGTATATTGCATTACAGGAGGGAGAAAAGTACCAGGAACAAAATATATACCGGAAACTCCGACAGTCCCTTGCACACTATGAAATGCCCCGCCGGTTCTGTATAGTAAAAAATTTGCCCCGCAATGAAAGCGGTAAGGTGGACAAACAAAGGCTGAATATGATACAATAAATGTTATGTAGAATATTATAACTGGAGGGAAAAGTATGGTAGTTCAGCCAAAAGTAAAAGGGTTTATGTGTACAACAGCACATCCGGAGGGATGCAGGGCTGCTGTAAAGGCGCAGATTGATTATGTAAAGGCACAGCCAAAGACAGAGGGGCCGAAAAAAGTCTTAGTAATCGGGGCTTCTATGGGATATGGCCTGGCAAGCAGAATTGCCTTTACTTATTCCTGTGATGCAGATACAATTGGGATTATTTTTGACAAGCCCGGAAAGGAAAAGCGTACAGCAAGCGCAGGCTGGTATAATACAGCGGCATTTGAAGAGTTTGCGGCGGCAGATGGATATTTTGCGAAAACGATTAATGGGGATGCATATTCCCAGGAGATTAAGGATAAGACAATTGCCATGATCCGGGAAGAATGGGGCAGGGCAGATATGGTGGTATATAGCATTGCAGCTCCAAGGCGTACTGCGCCGGATGGAAAGACGTACCGTTCTGTGTTAAAGACAATCGGGCAGGAATATAGCAATCAGGCAATTGATTTGAAGACAAATGAGATATCGGAAGTGACAATACCAACGGCAGACCAGGAAGAAATCGAAGCTACGGTTAAGGTAATGGGCGGGGAAGATTGGAAGCTTTGGATAGAAGCATTAAAAGAAGCTGGCGTCCTGGCGGATAATGCCGTGACAGTTGCCTATTCCTATATTGGTCCAAAACTGACGCACCCGATTTATTATGATGGGACAATTGGGCAGGCTAAGAAGGATTTGTATAAGACGGCAGATGAACTTCAGGAAGAGGTTGACGGCTTAAAGGCATATGTTTCTGTAAATAAGGCGGTTGTAACACAGTCCAGCGCGGCGATCCCAATCGTGCCATTGTATATGTCCCTTTTGTTTAAAGTTATGAAGGAAAAAGGGCTTCATGAAGGCTGTATTGAGCAGATGTACCGTTTGGTGCATGACAGGCTCTGCCTTGAAGATGTGGTAACGGATGAAAACCGTCTGATACGTCTGGATGATTATGAAATGAAGCCGGAAGTGCAGGATGCTGTGGCAGGGCTTTGGGGACAGGTATCAAAAGATAATATTACAGAACTTGGTGATATTGAGGAGTATTGGCAGGAGTTTTACGAGATTTTCGGATTCCGTATTGATGGCGTCGATTATGAAGCAGATGTAAATATCCAGGGGAAGATTCCAAGCCTGGGTTAGCTGTTCTGGCAGCAGTGGGCAGAAGAACCGGCAGATGCAGATTATTTCTGGCTTTTGCCGGAATAAATATGGTTTTGCATCATAAAGATGATATAGTAGTGGCAGAAATGAGGTAATGTGGCAATGGTAATACATAATGTGCTTGATTTAATTGGGAACACCCCGATTGTCAGCCTGAAAGAAACAATGGGGCTGGATATTTATGCAAAAGCAGAGTTTTTAAATCCTGGCGGCAGTATTAAAGACCGTGTGGCAAAGAATATGATTCTTTGCGCGGAGCAGGAAGGAAAGCTGAAACCGGGAATGACAATAATAGAACCGACTTCTGGAAATACAGGTATTGGCCTGGCGCTTGCAGGCGTGCGCAGGGGATACCGCGTGATCATTGTTATGCCGGAAAATATGAGTGAGGAGCGTAAAAAAATTATCCGCTGCCTTGGGGCGGAACTTGTGTTGACGCCGCAGGAGTTAAGCATTGATGGTTCTGTGAAAAAGGCAGAAGAGCTTCTTGCAGAAATGGGGGATGGGAAAGCATTTATACCGCAGCAGTTTACAAACCCTAATAATCCAGACGTCCATTATCAGACAACGGGGCCTGAAATTTATGAACAGCTTGGCGGGAAGGTGGATATTTTTGTATCAGGCCTTGGGAGCGGCGGGACGCTGCAGGGGATTGGGAAATATCTTAAAGAAAAAAATCCTGAATTGAAGGTGGTGGCTGTTGAGCCGAAAAATGTATCTGCATTGCTTGGGCATGAGCCAGGGCTTCACAGCATACAGGGGATTGGCGATGGTTTTGTCCCGGAGGTATTGGATACTTCCATGATAGATGATATTGTGGAAGTGACAGACGAGGATGCAATCCATACGACGCGGGAGCTTGCCAGGGTACAGGGGCTGCTTTGCGGCACATCTTCCGGTGCAAATGTCTGGGCAGCAAAGCAGATGGCAGAAAAGTATGGGAAAGAAAAAGTGATTGCCACAATTATGGCAGACCGGATGGAACGTTATTTTAGTACCGGGCTTTTAGATGCAGACAACAGTTGACATAAGTGTTTTTAAATGGTAAAATATGAGGGCTGTGTTTATAGCAGTGCGTGCGGAATTGATGGAATTGGCAGACATGCAAGATTTAGGTTCTTGTGCCGCAAGGTGTGAGGGTTCAAATCCCTCATTCCGCATTGACTTCTTAGGAGGATTTTCGTATAATAAAAAGCGTATGCGAGCCTGTTGTTTCAGATGAACCAAACCGCCTTCTATACCGATGGATGTAGAAGGCTTTTATAGTATAAAAAAAGGTTCTTACTAAGAAATAATAACGATTGTAAAAATTTTAAAATACTGGGGGTAAGTGATATGCAGGAAAAACTGGATCAATGGATTAACTGGGTTGAATATGATGAGTTGTTAGCCGGCCATCATAATGCGCCTCACAATTTGCTTGGGATGCATGTTTTTGGAAAAGGGCAGGTATTTACAGTATACCGGCCGGAGGCACAGAAGGTATTTGTAACAGATGCGAAAGGGAATAACCGGATTGAGTTAGAAGAGGTAGAACAGGGAAGCGGATTCTTTGGGCTGTATGTAAGCAGTCATAAATATTCTGCTGATTATAAGCTGCACATCCAATACAGTGAAAATGACATTGTAGTAACAGCCGACCCATATGTATTCAAACCTCAGATTAGCAGTGATGATTTATATCTATTTGCAGAAGGGAATCATTATCAGATTTATGATAAATTAGGCGCGCATCCAATGACGGTTAATGGGATTAAAGGAACGTATTTTGCAGTCTGGGCGCCTCATGCAAGGGCAGTCAGCGTTGTGGGGAGCTTTAACCTGTGGGATGGACGGCTTCATCCAATGCGTACATTAGAAGTTTCTGGCGTCTATGAATTGTTTATACCTGGCGTGGAGCCTGGGGCAATCTATAAATACCAGATTTTGACGCGTACCGGCGATATTCTGATGAAAGCCGACCCATACGCAAACTGTGCAGAACTTCGGCCTGACAATGCATCTGTGGTCGCAGATTTACGCGATTTTGACTGGACAGATAAAAAATGGATGGCAGAGAGGGAAAAAGAGTCAAGAGTTGCAATCAGAAAGAAGCCGATGGCAATTTATGAAGTTCATCTTGGCTCGTGGAAAAAGAAAGACGATGGTACAGAGGACGGTTTTTATACATACCGTGAACTTGCGCCAATGATTGCAGAGTATGTCCTTGATATGGGGTATACGCATATAGAACTGATGGGGATTGCAGAGCATCCGTTTGATGGCTCCTGGGGATACCAGGTAACAGGGTACTATGCGCCGACTAGGCGTTATGGTGATCCGCGTGATTTTATGTATTTTGTGGATTATATGCATAATAAAGGAATCCATGTTATCCTTGACTGGGTTCCAGCACATTTTCCGAAAGATGCGCATGGCCTTGGCCGGTTTGACGGGCAGCCGCTGTATGAGCATCCTGACAGCCGCAGGGGCGAGCATCCGCACTGGGGGACTTATATTTTTAATTACAGCAAACGTGAGGTAGAAAACTTCCTTTTGGCAAATGGGCTGTTTTGGCTGAAGAAGTTCCATATAGACGGTCTCCGGGTAGATGCAGTGGCTTCCATGCTTTACCTGGATTATGGGAAAGACGACGGGGAATGGCTTCCGAATAAAGATGGCGGAAAAGAAAATTATGATGCAATTGAATTGTTCCACCATATGAATGAGGAGTTTGAACGCCTTGCACCAGGGACAATGATTATTGCAGAAGAGTCAACTGCATGGGCTGGTGTTACTGCGCCGGTATCATTAAAGGGGCTTGGTTTCCTCTTTAAATGGAATATGGGTTGGATGAATGACTTTTTAGAGTATATGAAGATGGATCCATATTTCAGGTCAGGCAACCATAATATGCTTACTTTTAGTATGCAGTACGCTTACAGTGAGAATTTTATCCAGGTATTGTCGCATGATGAAGTGGTTCATGGCAAGTGCTCTATGATTAACAAGATGCCTGGTGAGCTTGAGGATAAATTTGCAAATCTCCGTACAGCATATGGATTTATGTACGGGCATCCGGGAAAGAAGCTTTTGTTTATGGGACAGGAGTTTGCGCAGTACCGTGAGTGGAGCGAGGCAAGAAGCCTTGACTGGGAACTTTTAAACGAAGATTACAATAAGCAGATGCAGGCATTTGTAAGGGAGCTGAACCATCTGTATACAAAATATGACGCATTTTATGTAAATGATTATGATCCAATGGGATTTGAATGGATGAGCTGTGACAATGCAGAAATGAGCACAGTTAGTTTTGTACGGCGTGGCTCTGGGACAAAAGACCAGTTCCTGTTTATCTGTAACTTTACACCAGTTCCAAATAAGGAGTACCGTACCGGCGTGCCTTGCGCAGGTGTGTATACAGAAGTGCTTTCGTCAGATGAAGAGCGCTTTGGCGGCACTGGCGTTAAAAATAAAAAGAGCATTAAAGCAGAAAAGGTAGAGTGTGAAGGAAAAGAATATTCTATCGAAATGCATTTGCCACCGCTGTCTGTTACGATATACCGTTTTGATTATAAGGCTTAGAACATGGAATAATATAGAGTTGTGTTTTGTTAATGCATCACAGTAAATGCTGTGGTGCATTTTTTTCTATTATAGGAAATTGTGCTGTAACATAGTAGTCATTGACAAGAATTGCTGTAATTGTGGTGGTATGCCAGAAAAAAGGAGTTTTAGATGAATAAGAGGTTGTTTTTTCTTTGTATCCTGGGGTATCTGATGCCGGTATTGCTTGTTGTAACAGCGAAAGTGTCAGGCTGTGAAATGAAATATGTACTGTACTTGTTTGTGATAGGGATTTATCTGCTGTTTTTAGAATGCCTGTGTTTGCTTGTCTGTATCAGGAGGAATAAAGTCAGAAGCAGTATTCTGCGGGTGTTATGTTATATTGGGATGCTGCCGTTTGGCCTGTATTTTATCATGTTTGTATTTGCTGCTATATTTTTATAATAATGGAGGAAAAGAAATGGAAGAAAAAGATACTTATCAGAAGATATATGATGTAGTGCGGCAGATTCCGCGGGGATATGTAGCAACCTATGGGCAGGTGGCGTTTCTGGCCGGCAATGCAAGATGGGCGCGCGTGGTTGGATATGCGCTCCACGTAAATCCTGACCCGGAAGGGATTCCGTGCTACCGTGTTGTGACAAAAGAAGGGAAGGTATCGCAGGCATTTGTGTTTGGAGGTTCAAACCGCCAGGTGGAGCTTCTGGAAGCAGATGGGATAGAATTTGTAGATGGGCATGTGGATATGAAGAGGTTTCAGTGGCCTGTGGGTTTGGAACATATTTAAAAAAGAGGTTGACAAAACTGTGCTAACTGTATATACTGTTAATATACAGTTAGCTGACTGAGATATTACAGAATAGAATGAATGAACCTGTTTCTCCTGCAAATATCATGTTTGGCCGAATATGCAGATTTTAGCAAGATTGAAGGATTATGAAGAACTTGTTCATTTTGCTATTTGAGCCGCAAAAAGCGCGGCATGGGGGATTTATATGAATATCTTCATTGATAATAAAAGTGGGATTCCAATTTATGACCAGATTTACACCCAGATAAAGAACCATATTATCGGCGGTGAATTGAAAGAGGACGAAGCGCTTCCCTCAATCCGTGGATTGGCAAAGGATTTGAGGATTAGTGTGGTAACGACAAAACGTGCCTATGACGAACTGGAGAGGGAGGGGTTTGTTTATACTGTCCCGGCAAAAGGATGTTTTGTCGCTGCAAAAAATGCAGAATTATTAAAAGAGGAAAATTTAAAGAAAATAGAGGGGCATATGCAGGCAATTGCAGAGCTTGCCGTTCCCTGCGGCCTTAGCAGGCAGGACATTCTTGATATGTTCGGCATTATATGGGAGGAATAAGTGATGAATGCGATTGAAATCAAGGGGCTGACAAAGACGTATGCAGATTTTACATTATCTAATTTAAACCTGACATTGCCAAGCGGCTGTATCATGGGGCTGGTGGGAGAGAATGGGGCAGGGAAGAGCACAACGATTAAATTAATATTGGATATAATTAAAAAAGATAGTGGAACGATTAAAATCCTTGGGAAGGATAATCAGGAGGATATTAAATGCACTAAGGAAGAGATTGGGGTTGTACTGGATGAAGTTGGCTTCCCGGACTGCCTGACGGCGATCCAGTTTGGGAAGATTATGGAAAATACTTACCAAAATTGGGACAATGCGGTTTATGGCAATTTGCTTAAAAAGTTATCTATGCCGGGAAAGAAGATGTTTCAGGAATATTCCAGGGGGATGAAAATGAAGCTTGGGATTGCAGTTGCATTGTCACATCACCCAAAGCTGCTGATATTGGATGAGGCTACAAATGGCTTAGACCCAGTTGCCAGGGATGAAGTAGTTGATATGGTTTGCGAGTTTACAAGGGATGAAAACCATGCGGTGCTTGTTTCTTCCCATATAGTAACTGACTTGGAAAAAATATGTGATTATATTGCTTTTTTGCACAGAGGGAAGCTCATTTTGTGCGAAGAAAAGGACGTCCTTTTGACAGAATATGGTATTGTGCATTGTACTTTTGAAAGCATTCAGGAAATTGCAGCATCTGCCATTATCGGGAAGAGGGAGACGGCGTTTGGTGTGGAAGCCGTTGTAAAGCGTAAAGATATTCCGGCTGGGCTGGATTACAGCCCGGTGAGTATTGAAGAATTATTTGTATCTATGGTGAAGGAGGTAAAGTAGTATGAAAGGGCTGTTATTAAAAGATTTATATATGACACGGAAATATTGCTGGATGATGTTAGCTTTTATTGCACTCTTTACAGCAGTGTCTTTTGTAGATAAGGAAAATCTGTTTTTTCAGTTTTATCCTGTTGTGATAACAAGTATTTTACCAGTAACAATACTTGGATATGATGAAAAATGCCATTGGGATGTTTATGGCCAGGTTTTTCCATATTCAAAAAAACAACTTGTGAGTGTAAAATATCTGTTAGGTTTGATTTTGGTTTGTGCCATGTGGCTGCTGCTGGTTGCAATCCAGTTCTTTGGCAGCATGGTGAATCAAACAGGCGGGCAGGGGGATTGGTGGTCTTTTTTATTGGTTGTGCTGTCAACAGGGCTTCTTGCTTCCGGGCTTATGCTGCCGATTATTTTTAAATTTGGCACAGAAAAAGGGCGTCTTGCGTTTATGGTTGTTATAGTTTTAATTTGTGCTGGGAGCACAGGCGCGATGTCATTGTCTTCGGATATCAGTTTCCGTCTTTCGGTTTCAACAAGTGTGTTTTCGCTGGCTGCTCTAGCAGCAAGCAGTATTATTTTCTTTTTATCCTGGGTGGTTTCTGTTAAAATATATGAAAGAAAGGAATTTTAGGCAATGTAGGTTCTAAGGAACTGTTAAGAAATTAAATGAACAAGTTGCGAAGGATGTAGAGCAGTTTCGGAGAATATTGAAGTAAAATGCATATTGGTTTTTCATTGAGAAATAGGAAGAGGTATGCTAATATAATTAGTAGGAAGGTGGGATAGTATGGCATTAGTAGATGTTAATATTAAGGTTCCGGTGGAGCTGGAGGCTTATAGAAAAGTCAAGGCAAAATGAAATAAAAACACGAAATAGGAGGATGTATGACAGAAATTCATTTGATGACAGCGGAACATACATATTGGAAAGAGACAATTTCATTTGCGGAAAGATGTTCATGGAAAGCAGGTTCTTATTTGGCAAAGAAAATGCAGGAAAATGAATTTAATGAATGGGAAAGAGTGTGTGCTGTTTGTGTAAATGGGAAAGTGGCAGGATTTTCCACATTTACAGGAAGGGACGAGTTGTCTGAACAGTATGACTTTACACCATTCATAGGATTTGTTTTTATAGATGAACAATATCGCGGCAGGAGATTGTCAGAACGGATGATTCAAAGCATCATTTCTTATGCGAAGGAACTTGGCTATAATGAAGTATATATTATGAGTGGAGAAATTGGCTTATATGAAAAATATGGGTTCATAAAATTAGGTGATTATGAAACGATATATGGTTCCATAGACCAACTATTTGTCCAGTCCATAGAAAGGCCAAATCAGGATTTAGAGCTGTTAAGCCATTTGGATAAATTGCACACTACAGAGTTAGGTGTTGTACGGATAAAAAGAAATCTGTCTTTGGATACAGAAGATGTTGTCGAATGGTGCAAAGATAAAATCCGTTCTGAGTATGCCATTATCACAAGAAGAGGAAAAAACTGGTATGTAAATGTAGATGACATTGTTATTACAGTAAATGCACATAGTTATACTATTATAACGGTACATAGGGGAAGGCAGTAGGAAAGGGACAGTCGAAGAAATATTATTTTCCAGACTGCCCTATTAATATGCGTGGAATACCTATGGCTGTAATAGAAGCGAAAAAACCAGGGGAGGACTTGGATAAAGCATATGCCGAGGCGCATTTGTATCTCAAGAGATAAATGCTGGATTTTTTTATAAAATAAATGTGTGTCAATTAGAAATGGTTTGCAATGGAACTGAATAGTAACTACAAAGAACTATTTGTTAATGAAAGTGGGATTATTTTCTTTACTTTTTTCTTCAAAAAATGTATAATTATAGCAGATTATGTTTTGACGAGGGGAGTGACGTTATCTATGAAAAGAAAAAAGTATCTGAAGCTGCTGTCGTTGGTTATTATTGTTGCGCTGTTAGTGAATATTTCTACCGCTTCACAGGCAAAGCCGAAACCAAAGCTGAATAAGACGAAGCTGACGCTTACGATCGGCCGGTCTTCAAGCCTGACATTGAAAAATACCGATGCAAAAGTAAAATGGTCCAGCAGTAATAAATCAGTGGCGTCAGTAAATTCGCTGGGGGATGTAACTGCGAAGAAGGCAGGCACGGCAAATATTAAGGCAAAAGCAGGGAAAAAGACATATACCTGCAAAGTTACTGTACCAAAGCAGTATATCAGCAAGACAGCGATGACATTAGACGCAGGCAGTTCAAAAACATTGAGGATATATGGTGTGTCTTCCAGTGATGATATTTTCTGGAGCAGTGATGATGAAAGCATTGCAACTGTTTCAAGTAAAGGGAAGGTTACAGCCCTTGCGTCTGGGCGTACTATAATCCGTGCAACTTTAAACAGTGGGGTTGGAAAGACGTATAAGTGTGAAGTGCTTGTATATGGGGATAATCCATACCCGCCAAATGAAACAGATGCCCCATATCCACCAGATGAGACAGATGATCCGGTTGTACCACCTGAGGATACGCCGACGCCAACACCATCTCCTTCTGCATCGTCTTCACCTTCACCGACGCCGCTTCCGGATATACCGGTTACAGGCGTTGAATTGATGGAAACAAGCCTGACGTTGGATTTGACAGTTTCAAGGTATTTATCTGCAAATGTTATGCCATTAAATGCAACGAACAGGAATGTGACATGGAGAAGTACAAACCCATATATAGCAAGGGTAACGAATACTGGCATGGTAACAGGGCTTGCAGGTGGGATTACAGTGATTTATGTTATGACGGAAGAGGGCAGGTTTGTGGCTTCCTGTAATGTAACAGTAACAGGCAATACGCCAACGCCGATTCCGACACCATCACCGACACCAAAACCGAGATAGGTAATGGACAAAAGAAAATAGTTAGAGCGTGTTTGAAAATCTAACATAATATAATGGAAAATAAAAAAGCGATATGATTATTTATTATTCGCTGTACTAGCCATAGAATCTATACGACTGGCGGATAAGATGTGAATACCGATTTTAGGTTACATGTCTGGTGAGAAAACTCACAGGGAGTATAGAAAGAAAGAGCCGACCGCCTGGGCACTCATTATTGGAGTGCCCGGATGGCCGGTTTTTTTGGCTTATGGGAGATTAAATCAAAAGGAGGATGCGATATGCAGAAAACATCATTGGAAACAAGTTTAAAAGGAAATTCGTACCCTGGAAGGGGAATTGTGATTGGAAAGTCCCCCAATGGGAAATATGCAGTGACAGCTTATTTTATTATGGGCAGAAGTGTGAACAGCAGGAACCGTATTTTTGTGGAAGAGGGGGAGGGAATCCGTACAGAAGCGTTTGATCCCGCAAAATTAAGCGATCCAAGCCTTGTGATATATGCTCCTGTCCGCGTACTGGGAAATAAAACGATTGTAACAAACGGTGACCAGACAGATACGATATATGAACTGATGGACAAGCAGCAGACGTTTGAGCAGGCGCTGCGCACCAGGGAATTTGAACCAGATGCTCCGAACTATACGCCAAGGATTTCAGGGATTCTGCATATTGAAGACGGGCAGTTTAATTATGCAATGTCAATTTTGAAAAGTAATCATGGAAACCCTTCACAGTGTAACCGTTATACATTTAGTTACACAAACCCATTAGATGGGGAGGGGCATTTTATCCATACTTATATGGGGGATGGTAATCCACTGCCAAGTTTTGAAGGAGAACCGGAGTTAGTTGAAATCCTGGACGATATGGAGGAGTTTACGAATATGCTCTGGGGCAGTTTAAATGAAGAAAATAAAGTATCACTATTTGTCCGCTATATTGATATAGCAACTGGAGAATATAAGACTGCAATTGTAAATAAAAATAAATAATGAGTGAGGTGTATTTATGAGAGAATTAGAGTTAAAGTATGGATGTAATCCAAACCAAAAACCATCCAAAATTTATATGGGGGATGGTTCTGAACTTCCGATTCAGGTTTTAAACGGAAAACCAGGATATATTAATTTTCTGGATGCTTTCAATGGCTGGCAGTTAGTAAAAGAACTTAAAAAGGCAACAGGGCTTCCTGCCGCAGCATCTTTTAAGCATGTCTCCCCGGCAGGCGCCGCGGTTGGCCTTCCGTTAAGCGAGGTGGAGGCCAAAATTTACTGGGTGGATGATTTAGGGGAGCTTTCCCCGCTTGCCTGTGCCTATTCGAGGGCAAGGGGAGCTGACCGCATGTCTTCCTATGGCGATTTTATTGCGCTTTCCGATGTTTGTGACGTATCGGCTGCAAATGTGATTAAACGGGAATTTTCAGATGGAATTATAGCCCCAGGGTATGAGCCGGAGGCATTGGAGATTTTAAAGGGAAAGAAAAAGGGAAGTTATGCTGTTATCCAGATAGACGAAAATTATGTGCCAAACCCAATTGAGCGGAAAGAGGTTTATGGGATAACATTTGAGCAGGGAAGGAATGAGCTGAATATTGATGATGATTTCTTTAGCAATGTTGTAACAGAAAATAAAGAGATACCAGATTCTGCTAAAATTGATATGGCCATTTCTATGATTACATTAAAATATACGCAGTCTAATTCTGTCTGCTATGTAAAGGGAGGGCAGGCAATCGGCATTGGAGCCGGACAGCAGTCCAGAATCCATTGTACAAGGCTGGCTGGGAGTAAAGCAGACAATTGGTTATTGCGCCAGTCCCCGGAAGTGTTAAACCTTCCGTTTAAGGAAGAGATGAAGCGCGCCGACAGGGATAATGCAATTGATTTATATATTGGGGAAGATTATATGGATATCCTTGCGGACGGAGAATGGGAGAGGGCTTTTACTGAGAAACCGCCTGTCTTTACAAAGGAAGCAAAGCAGGAATGGCTTTCTAAAGCGACTGGTGTTACGCTTGGCTCTGATGCGTTCTTCCCGTTTAGCGATAATGTAGAAAGGGCATTTCGGAGCGGCGTGCAGTATATTGCACAGCCGGGTGGTTCGATCAGGGATGGAGAGGTAATAGAGGCATGCAATAAGCATAATATCGCAATGTGCTTTACCGGGCTGCGCCTGTTCCACCATTGATAAAGAATTGTCAAACTTAACAGAATAAGTTGTTTTTCTGAGGCAGATATTTTATAATATTACTAAGGCGGTTAAGCATTGATATGAAACCACTTTATTAAGAACAGGGAGGTGGAACGATGACAATAACAGATGTTACGATACCATATGCGGCATATAAAGAGGCCGATGATTTAAATAAGCTGGTGCTGGAGAAAACGCAGGTAATTGAAGAGGCAGCATTTGAATTTTGCCATAATTTGACTTCAGTAGTATTTCCAAAGTCATTAGAATCCATTGGCGCCGCTGCTTTCCATAGCTGTACAGATTTAAGTAAGATATCTTTTTTGCCGGCTGGCGTGGTAATTGGGAATAATGCATTTAACAATTGCCAGAATATAACAGAAGTTAATCTGGGGGATCATGTAAAGCTTGGGGAGGCTGTGTTTTATGACTGCAGGAAGCTTACAAAGATAGAGCTTCCCGATGATTTGAAAGTAATCAGTAAATATACCTTTGCATCCTGCCTGGAATTGGCGGATATTGAAATTCCTGACAGTGTGGCAGAAATCGGGGAGGGAGCCTTCAGCCGCTGTATGATGTTAAATTCCATTCAGCTTCCTGGTAATCTGATAAAGCTTGGGGCATATGCTTTTGATGGCTGTATTTCTTTAGAGCAGATTACGATACCAACTACATTGCACACAATAGAATCTGGGACGTTCCGGGACTGCAGCGCGCTTGTAAACTTAACGATACCAGGCGGTATAGAGACTGTCCAGAGAGGTGCGTTCAGTGGATGCACCTCTCTGGAAAAAATTGTTTTTCCTCCGTCACTGCAGTATGTTGAGCCGGAAGCAATTTTTAACTGTCCGAATTTAAAGCAGGTGGCGATTCCGCAGACAGCGAAAATGTTTGTGGATTCTTTCCCGATTAGGACGCAGATACAATACATATAGTGATACATCAGTTTCAGATATAAAGACATAGAAGAGGGAATGTGTTTGCATTTCCTCTTTTGTTTTATAGGGAATTGCTGTAATTGTGGCGGTATGTAAGGCATCAGCGCTGATGGTGCGCTTTTTTTGGAATCTTCTGCAATTTAGTGAATATAAGATGAAAAATTTTCATCTTAAAAATGAGAAAAAGTCTTTACATTTTCTGAGCGCACTATATAATAGTAAGAGTTGAGAAAAAGAATAGTATATGGTGAAAAAATTCATCATAGTGGAAAAAGGAGAAAATAAAACTATGAAAAACGGAATCGAAATCAGATGGCATGGCCGTGGCGGCCAGGGAGCAAAAACAGCAGCTTTACTTCTTGCAGATGTTGCATTTAAAACCGGGCGTAATGTGCAGGGATTTCCGGAATATGGTCCGGAGCGTATGGGGGCTCCGATTACGGCATATAACCGCATTAGTTCTGATAAAATCCGCGTTCATTCTAATATATACCATCCGGATTTTGTTGTTGTTGTGGATGAGACATTGCTTGGTTCTGTGGATGTCACAGCCGGACTGAAAAAGAATGGGGCAATTATTATCAATACGGCAAAGTCCAGGGAGGAAATTCAGGAGCATCTAAATGGCTACGAAGGGCGTGTCTATACAATTGACGCAAGGAAAATTTCTGTTGAGACATTAGGGAAGAATTTTCCGAACTCACCAATGCTTGCAGCAGCAGTGGCAGTAAGCAAAATTATGCCAAGGGAAAAGTTTATCAAAGAAATGCGTGCTTCTTACCAGCATAAGTTTGCAAAGAAACCAGAAGTGATTGATGGGAATATGAAGGCTCTTGAAATGGCTTTTGACAAGGCCGAGGAAGCAATTGAAGCAGATGAAATGAGTTTGTCTGCATAAAAGGCAAAAGAAGTCCAGGAGGCTGAAAATGAGAACTGATGTTACAAAGATTAATGAGAAAACACCCCATGAACAGCTTACAGAAGGGTTAATGATGTTTGCGGGAGGGACTTCCAGATATTTTAATACGGGGGAATGGAGGACAAATACTCCTGTATTCCATGAAGAGAAGTGCAGGCAATGCCTGCTTTGCGCCCCAGTATGTCCCGATTCCAGCATACCTGTAAAAAATGGGGAGCGTCTGGCATTTGACATGGATCATTGCAAAGGATGTGGGATATGTGCAAATGTCTGTCCATTTGGGGCAATTGAAATGAAGGAGGGCGTTGAGTAATGGCGATAAAGGAACGTATGTCAGGAAATGAAGCGGTAGCTTATGCAATCCGCCAGATAAATCCGGATGTTATGCCCGCATTTCCGATTACACCTTCAACTGAGATTCCGCAGATGGTTTCTACTTACATAGCAAATGGGGAAATTGATACAGAGTTTATCCCGGTAGAAAGTGAGCATTCTGCAATGAGCGCTACGATAGGTGCGGAAGCAGCGGGGGCAAGAAGCCTGACTGCTACTTCTTCAGCAGGACTGGCATTGATGTGGGAAGAGCTGCTTTTGGCGGCATCAAACCGCATGCCGCTTGTCCTTGCATTAGTAAACCGTACGTTATCCGGGCCAATCAATATAAACTGCGACCATTCTGATGGAATGGGGGCAAGAGATACAGGCTGGATTCAGATTTATGCAGAGAATAATCAGGAAGCATATGACAATTTCATCCAGGCATATCCAATTGCAGAACAGGAAAGCGTACATCTTCCGGTTATGGTATGCCAGGATGGTTTTATTACAAGCCATGCTGTTGAAAATATCATGCTTTTGGAGGATTCTGCCGTAAAAGATTTTGTTGGGGAATACTGCCCGGAAGAGTATCTGTTAAATCCAGGGAAACCTGTTGCTGTCGGACCGTATTCTGTCAGCAATTATGCGATGGAAGCAAAAAAGAACCAGGAAATTGCATTAGAGAATGCAAAAGAAGTTATTTTAGAAGTTGCAAAGAGGTTTAAAGATATTTCCGGAAGGGAATATGGGCTTTTTGAAGAATATAAGACAAAAGATGCAGATTATATTATGTTGATTATGGGTTCGGCGGCAGGCACTGCAAAGCAGGCTGTGGACGATTTAAGGGAAAAGGGCTGGAAAGTCGGCGTGTTAAAGCTTCGGGTATTCCGTCCATTTCCGGCAGAGGAAATTGCAGAGGCTTTAAAAGGATGTAAGGCGGCTGCAATTATGGACCGCTGTGAAAGCTATAATGGTAATGGAGGGCCGCTTGGAAGTGAAGTTTTGGCCGGCCTTTTCCGACATAAAGTAATGATTGAAACCGTTAATTACATTTATGGTCTTGCAGGGCGCGATTTTACAGTAAGTGATGTGTGCCATATTTTTTCCGAGCTGGACGGTATGGTTACAAAGGGGAAAAAGCCAAGGCAGTATCAATATATAAGGTTACGGGAACAGGAGGCCGCAGATGAGTGATTATAGTTTAAAAACGATAATGAATAAACCAGAGCGGCTTGCACCGGGGCACCGTATGTGTGCAGGCTGCGGTGCAACAATTGCAGTCCGCGCTGTGCTCCGTGCGCTGCATGAGGGCGACCGGGCCGTGATTGGCAATGCAACGGGCTGCCTGGAAGTGTCTTCTTATATGTACCCTTATACGGCATGGGAGGACAGTTATATCCATAATGCATTTGAAAATGCAGGAGCCACTTTGAGCGGCGTAGAAACAGCATATAAAGTGTTAAAAAAGAAGGGGCGTATTCCGAAAGAAGAAACGTTTAAATTTATTACGTTTGGAGGGGATGGCGGCACTTATGACATTGGATTCCAGTCCCTGTCCGGGGCGATGGAACGCAACCATGATATGGTCTATGTCTGCTATGACAATGGAGCATATATGAATACAGGAATCCAGCGTTCTTCTGCAACACCAATGTATGCAGATACTACAACAACGCCGGTTGGGAAGAAGTCTGTCGGGAAGATGCAGAACCGCAAGGATTTATCGAGTATTATTGCTGACCATGATGTTCCGTATGTTGCCCAGACAACGCTTACATCGAATTTTGAAGATATACACAGGAAATCGGAAAAAGCAATCTATACAGAAGGGGCGTCCTTTTTAAATATTATGACGCCATGCCCAAGGGGATGGAGATATGAAACGCCGGAGATTATGAAAATCTGTAAACTGGCGGTAGAAACCTGCTACTGGCCATTGTTTGAAGTAGACCATGGAAAGTGGATACTTTCATATGAGCCAAAAAAGAAGCTCCCCATCGAAGAGTTTTTAAGGGTTCAGGGGAGGTTTAAGCATCTCTTTAAAAAGGGGAATGAAGATTTAATTGTTCAATTCCAGGCAGAGGTAGACAGGCGCTGGGAAGAGTTGTTGTATAAATGTGCAAGAGGGTAAGGGGGGAATTTGTACTCCTTAATGAATAAAAGATGAATTGTTATTATTTGCGTATGATGGTTAGAACGGCCGTAAATAGTAATAATTGTCCACAAAGAACCGATAGGGGATTTGCCATAACCTCTATCGGTTTTTTGTGGGCTCTGGTATAATATAAAAAATTATTCTCGCATATGCAGCGGGTTAGACGCAATGCTTATAAGGAATTGTTAATTTGCAAGGAGGCAGGAAATGACACTTTTATCCTATCAGATTTTTAAAACAGTTGCAGAGCAGGGCAGTTTCCGCAAAGCGGCAGATATTCTTGGGTTGACGCCCTCTGCAATCAGCCATGCAGTTTCTGCAATGGAGCATGAACTGGGGTTTCCTGTATTAAACAGGAGTAAGCTTGGTGTAACGATGACAAATTATGGCGAACATTTGCTTCCATATATAAATGCAGTTTTAAATAGCGATGAGAGCCTGCATCAGGCAATTGCGGAATTTAACGGGCTGCGCCAGGGAAAGGTGAAGGTGGGGTGTTTTTCCAGCGTCTGTACAAACTGGCTTCCGGATGTTATGAATTCTTTCCGTAAAGAATATCCTGGGATAACGATTGAAGTTTTCCAGGGAACGTATGATGATGTGGCCTATTGGGTGAAAAATGCGGTGGTGGATTTAGGCTTTCTTTCTGTTTCCAGTGCAGGGGATATTCCGATTGAGCCGCTTTATAAAGACCCATTGATTTGCGTTATGAAAAAGGGGACAAAACGTGCAAAACAAGGCCAATATATGGAGGTTGATGAACTGCGCCGGCATCGTTTTGTAACGCAGCGTGAATCCACAGACGCTGATATCCAGAAATTTTTGAAAGAAAATTCCCTGACTGTCCAATCGGATTACCATGTAGTAGACGACCTTGCGATGATAGCAATGGTTGCACATGGGTTTGGGATTTGCCTGATGCCTGCCCTTGTTATGAATGATATGCCGTATGAAGTGGACTGCTATCCGATTATGCCAGAGGCATACCGTGTCATTGGGATTGCCGCTATGAACCCGGATTTTATGGCGCCTGCAGTCAGGACTTTTTATAACCATGTTTTGGAGGCATATCAGCAGGAGGAGTATAAGGGGAGATAGGGAGAGAATCTGCGATTTGATTTTATTGTGCCGTTTTCTAAAATATGATACAATGAAAAATATTCTTTTGGTGGGGATGTCCCTGAGGACTTACGAAAGGTTCAGTATGAGGGGGTGAATAACGTCAGCCCAATATTTGAAGTGGGTGCTGCGCGGACCCGAAGGAGGCGGAGTATGGCAAAAACGGTAGGGATTGGATATCAGGATTTTGGTGATTTGTTGAAAGAGAATGTGTTTTATATTGATAAAACTTATTTTATAAAGGACTGGTGGGAAAACAAGGACATGGTTACCCTGGTTACCCGTCCACGCCGGTTTGGGAAGACCCTGACAATGAGTATGCTGGAGTATTTTTTTTCGAATAGGTATGCAGGGCAGGGGAAGGTTTTTGAGAAATTGTCAATTTGGGAATATGAAGAATACCGGAGTCTGCAGGGAACATACCCGGTGATTAATTTGTCATTCGCAAATGTGAAGGGGAGCGTTTATCAGGATGTACGGGAAAAAATATGCCAGATAATTACAAATTTATATTCTGAAAATGCATTTTTAAAGAATGAGGATGTTTTGGATGAAAAGGATAGGGAATACTTTGGACGTATTGCATTTGATATGAAGAATAGCGATGCAGAGCTGTCAATTTACCAGTTATCAAAGTTTTTATATCAATATTATGGGAAAAAAGTCATTATCCTTTTAGACGAATATGACACGCCAATGCAGGAGGCGTATGTTGGAGGGTATTGGGAGGAACTTGCAGGTCTGGTCCGTGGGATTTTCAATTCAGCTTTTAAAACAAATCCTTATCTGGAGCGTGCTGTCCTGACGGGGATTACCAGGATTAGTAAAGAGTCTATTTTTTCGGATTTGAATAATCTTGAGGTAGTGACAACAACTTCTGATAAATATTCGGATGCCTTTGGATTTACGCAGGAGGAAGTATCAGATGCCCTGGCTGAGTTTGGGATGTCTGGGATGGAGGCAGACGTTAAGTCATGGTATGATGGCTTTACTTTTGGGAAAAGAACAGATATTTACAATCCATGGTCAATTATTAATTTTCTTGATAAAGGAAAGCTGGGAACTTACTGGGCAAATACCAGCAGTAACAGCCTTGCGGGAAAGCTGATACGTGAGGGAAGCAAAGATGTAAAAATAATTATGGAAAATCTGTTGAATGGGGAAACACTCCATACAGAAATAGAGGAAGAAATTGTATTTAACCAGCTTGATTATGATGAATCTGCAATCTGGAGCCTGCTGCTTGCAAGTGGATATTTAAAGTTAGAACATTATTCCATAGATGCTAAGACCGGAAAGGAAATATATGATTTATGCCTTACCAACAAAGAAGTAAAAATCATGTTTAAAAATATGATAAAAGGCTGGTTTAGGCAGTGTTCGCCCGAGTATAACGATTTAGTTGAGGCGTTATTAGAAGGGGATATTGAGGCAATGAATGAATATATGAATAATGTGGCCTTTGATACATTTAGCTATTTTGATACGGGAAAGAGGCCTTCTGGGAAATTGTCGCCGGAGCGTTTCTACCATGGTTTTGTATTGGGATTGATGGTGGATCTGGCGGACAGGTATATTATAACCTCAAACAGGGAAAGCGGCTTTGGACGTTATGATATAATGTTAGAACCTTTAAAAGGAAACGAAAAGGATGATGCGATTATTATGGAATTTAAGGTCCGCCGCCCACAGAAAGAAAAAGGGTTAGAGGAAACAGTCCAGGCTGCATTATTGCAGATTGAAGAAAAAAGGTATGCAGCGGCTTTGCAGAAAAAGGGGATTCCTGCCAGCCGCATTAGGAAATATGGGTTTGCCTTTGAGGGAAAAAAGGTATTGATTGGATAGATTGGTAAATTCTGGCGGTCTTAAGTATAAACTGGCTTACACAAGGATATAAGATCCTGTTATGTAAGCCAGTTTTTTTGTATTCTGGGGAATTACAGTAATGTGGAAGTATACAAGGATGCAAAGCAGGCAGAATTTTGAAGGAAAGAGCTGGCAAGCCGGCAGAAAGGAAAGGCAGATGGAACGGATAATTACGGAAGAGAAAATTTTACAGTACCAGGAGTACCTATATGAGGAGGAAAAGACGACGGCAACAATCAAGAAATATACATGTGACCTGAAAAAACTTATGGATTATACATCAGGGAGGGAGATCACAAAGAGGCTGATGGTTGAGTATAAGGAAGCGCTGCGGGAAGGGAAAGGGTACAGGCTGACCAGTATCAATTCCTTCCTGGTGGCGGCAAACCGTTTTTTTGAGTATATGGGATGGTACGACCTGCGGGTTAAGACCTACCGGCTCCAGAAGGAAGTATTTGTGCCGGAGGACAGGGATCTGTCAAAGGAAGAATATAAAAAATTAGTGAGGGCAGCAATGCAGAAAGGAAAAAAACGGCTTGCCATGATCCTTCAGACAATTGCTGCTACAGGAATCCGTATTAGTGAACTGCCTTTTGTGACAGTGGAAAAAGTGCAGGAGGGAGTTGTGGAGGTTTATTGTAAAGGGAAGCAGAGGTTTGTATTGCTGCCCCGGAAGCTGCAGAAAAAGCTTTTGAGGTACATAAAAGAAACAGGTATTGTATCAGGGATTGTTTTTTGCACTTCTGGTGGGAAAGCGGTGGACCGAAGCAACCTCTGGAAAGAAATGAAAGGGTTAAGCCGGGAAACGGAAATAAGGGAAAAGAAAGTTTATCCCCACAATCTCCGCCATCTGTTCGCAAAAGAATTCTATGCGATAGGAAAGGATATTGCAAAGCTTGCCGATATGCTGGGGCATAGCAGCGTGGAAACAACGAGGATTTATATCAGGGCAACCAGTGAAGAACATCAGAAGCAGTTAAATATGATGAAGCTTGTAATATGAGACAGTAATTGAGTAGGTGAAGAGATTATAAGATGGATTAAAAGTATCATGTAGATAAAAATAGGATTTACAACATAATAAAAATTATGTGTACATTCGGCAATGCAGCTGACCCAGCCCTAAACTATATACCGCCCTATGCCGATAAAATATGTGGAACATTCAAATTGGAATATTTTTCATCCCTGTAAAATACAGATTTTATTTGACAATACAGTCTGGAAAGCCTATAATGAAAAAGATTCGTTATGACATAATTTTTATTATGTGGTAACAACTGCCATAAGGTATGTGGTGGATGAAATTTTTACTGTTTAATAATCCATGGAGGGAAAGGTAATGAAGGCAATTGACGGACTGAAATACTGGGGGCAGCTTTTGCTTCTGCCGCTTTACTGGTTATCTTTCCTGGTTCCGAGGGATAAAAGGCTTTGGCTTTTTGGGAGTACGTTTGGCAGGCGTTTTGCTGACAACCCCAAATATTTCTACCTGTATGTGAGCCAGCATAAGGGGAAACTGGGGGTGCGGCCAGTCTGGATCAGCCATGACAGGAAGATTGTGGAGTTTTTAAGCAGGAATGGGTATGAGGCGTATTATTACCATTCTGTAAAGGGAATCTGGCTTGCGCTCCGCGGGAAGGTTTACCTGTTTGACAATTATTCAAAGGACATTAATTTCTGGCAGAGCGGCGGGGCAGTGAAGGTGAATTTATGGCATGGGATTCCATTAAAGAAAATCCAGGCAGACAATATCTTTGACAAGGTGCGCCATCCCGGGAATTTCTGGGAATATATCAAGTTTTTTCCCAGAAGGCTGTCTGATGAGAAGCCATCTCATTATGTGCTTGCCACATCAAATTTTATAAAACCTGTTTTTGTATCTGCTTTTCAGACAAAGAATGTGTTGACATCAGGATATCCAAGGAATGACCGGCTGGTAAGGAAAGACAGCATACGCCCTCTTTTATCAGATGCCGAGCGAAGGGATATGGCGCGGATTATGTCTTTTGTCAGAAAAAAAAGGATTAGCAGGATAATATATTATGCGCCGACTTTCCGGGAAAGTGAGAAAAAATTTTTTGAAGTAGTGGAAATGGAGGGCTTTCGGGAATTTTTAAGGGAAAACAGTTTTCTGTTCTGCGTGAAACTCCATCCAAAGTCTAAGTTAAGGGCAGAATTCCGAAAGCTGCAGGGAGGGAATGTGTTTGTGGTTGATGCAGATGCTGACCCATATGTTTTTTTGGAGAAGGCAGATGTGCTTGTGACAGATTACTCTTCCATTTATTTTGATTTTCTGCTGGCAGACAAGCCAATTGTTTTTTTTGACTATGACTTGCAGACATATCTGAGAAATTCGAGGGAGATGTATTTTGACTATAATGAGTTTACGCCTGGACAGAAAGCGTCTACAGAAAAGGAACTGAAAGAAGCCTTGAAGAAAGCGTGCAGCCCGGATGAAGGGTATAACAAAAAATACAGTGGTTTCAGGAGAAATGTGGCAGATAAGGTTTTTGATAATAGAGAAAAGACTGCCTGCCGGCGTCTGGTAAAAGATATTAAGGCAGTTTTAAAAGAGGTTTAGCGATGAAGAAAGTGATTACATACGGGACGTTTGACCTGCTGCATTATGGGCATATCAATCTTCTGCAGAGGGCAAAGGCTTTGGGGGACTATCTGATTGTGGCTCTGTCAACCGATGAGTTTAATTCGATAGAGAAACAGAAAATAACCTATTTTTCCTTTGAAGAGAGGAAAAGATTGTTAGAGGCGGTCCGGTATGTCGATTTGGTGATTCCGGAAAGAAACTGGGAACAGAAGGTGTGCGATGTAAAGGAGTTTAAAGTGGATACCTTTGTGATGGGTGATGACTGGAAAGGGAAATTTGATTTTCTGAATGAATACTGTGAAGTGGTTTATCTGGAACGGACGCCTGAAATTTCAACAACGAAGATTAAGAAAGATTTAAAGATATAGGAGGGGAATGTCTGTGGAGCGTTTAAACTTTGCGGTTGGGCCGGTTATGATGCAAGAGGACATCCGCAGCATTGGCGGTAGGCAGGTTCCATATTTCCGTACACGGGAGTTTTCGGGGCTTATGAAGGAAAATGAGCAGATGCTAAAGGAGCTGTCGGGAGCCGGAGAAGGGAGCAGGGTTGTTTTTTTGACAGGCTCCGGTACAGCGGGCATGGAAATGGCTGTGATGAATTCTTTTCGTGAAAAAGACAGAGTCCTTGTTATAAATGGCGGAAGTTTTGGCGGGCGTTTTGAACAGCTTTGTGAAATACATGGGATTTCGGCGGAAAGTATTTTGTTATCCCCGGGGGAGCAGTTAACAGAAAGTCATTTGGAACAGTATTCCGAAAAAGGTTTTACAGGGATGCTCATTAACATGCATGAGACGTCAACAGGTGTGTTGTATGATATGGGGATGGTAGGGGAGTTCTGCCGCAGGAACCATATTTTCCTGGTGGTGGATGCAATTAGTTCTTTTTTGGCTGACAAGGTGGCAATGGAAGAATGGGGGATTGACCTGTTGATTCTTTCGTCGCAGAAAGCTTTGGCATTGCCGCCCGGCATGAGTTTTTTGGTGTTGGGGGAAAAAGCTTTGGTGCGGGCAGGGGAGTCAGAAGTAAAAAGCCTGTATTTCCGGATTTCTGATTACCTTAGAGATGGGGAACGCGGGCAGACGCCTTATACGCCGGCAGTAAGTGTGCTGCTGCAGATGAATTATCGTTTAAGGCAGGTTTTAGAAACAGGGGTGGAGAATGAAATCAGAAGAGTGAAGAAGCTTTCTGGTTATTTTAGGGAACATATTAAAGAAATGCCATTTAAGTTTTTTACATCGTCTCCTTCAAATGCAGTTACAGCGCTTGTTCCGTTGACGGGCGTCAGTGCATACCAGTATTTTGAAAAATTGGATAAAGAATATAACATATGGGTCTGCCCAAATGGCGGGGCGCTGAAAGACAAAGTATTTAGAGTAGGGCATATTGGCGCTGTTGGGCAAAAAGATTATGACAGGCTACTGGATGCATTGCGCAGGATTGTGGAGGAGGGAACATAAAATGAGCCAGAGGATTCTAGAGGAAAAGATTGAATTAGATTACAGGAATGTGCAGGAATTTTTTGAACGGCGTGGAGAGAATAAGCAGCTTGGGAACAAATACAATTATGTGCTGTATCAGGATGACTGTCCGGAACTGGCAGTAAAAAGGGATTTGCAGGAGAAAGAGAAAATATCCCGGGCACTCCATCTGGAAACAGGGCAGCGGGTGCTGGATATTGGGTGCGGCATTGGCAGATGGGGAGAGTATTTGCTGGAAAAGGGGCTGTATTATGTTGGCATAGATGGAAGCCCTAAAATGATAGAACGCGCAGAGGATAACCTGAAAAAGTATGCAGGGAAAAAGTTAATCGTGGGTTCATTTCAGCAGTTTCCACAGCGTTTAGATGAGGAAGGGGAAACTGCCTTGTTTGACAAGGTATTTGTCAATGGCGTGTTTATGTATTTGAATGACAGGGATTACAGGCAGGCATTAAAGGATATACATGGAATATGTGCACAGGGCTGTGAATTATACATAAAGGAGAGTATGGGGATAAAGGAACGCCTTACTTTGGACCGCATTTATTCAGAAAGCCTGACACAGGAGTATAGTGCAATATACCGTTCTGTTGAGGAATACCGGGAGACTATGGCAGAGGAGTTTTCTGCAGATTTCAGGATAGTGGAAGAGGGGCGGCTGTTTGGGGAAGAGCTGGAAAACCGGGCAGAGACAACAGATTACTATTTTATATGGAGGCGTTAGGGCATGCGGCATGAGCTGGCCTGCATGGAAGCAGCAGAGGATTGGGGGAAGACATGGAACATATATATGAAAAAAGATTAGAAGAAATTATAGGAAGATATGGCTGCACAGCGCCTGCCCTGGCAGACAGCAAATTGATTAACAGCATTGTGCTGGATGTTTTTAACAGGCGCTGTGGCGGAAAGAGGATTGCCATCTGGGGTGTGGGGAAAAAGAATGCAGTGAATGGCCACTGTGCAGTAATTATTAACCGTTATATCCTGAATCTGACAGGGCTGAAATGCCTGATTGATTCAGACCAGGACATCCAGGGGAGCCTGTTTATGGGATATCCGGTGATAGATCCCTCGGAGATAGCAGATAATGACATTGATATTATTATTATAGCATCCAAAGGGAGCAGGAAGAACATAAGGGACAATATTAAGAGGATTGCCCCGCAATGTGAATATATTGATATATATGAAGAATTAGAACATGCAGGGTTAAAGATAGATTTCAATTTTTTTAGTGAGCAGAATGTATATACAGAGTTGTACCGCCAAAGACATTTATATGAAACGTCAGAGGAGATACCAGATAAGGAAGAGCATCTGCAGAAGCTGATTGCATATTACCTGAAAATCCGGGATTTTTATTATGCGGAACATTTTATTCTGGAATACCATAACAAAAAGTATGCAGGCAGTGAAAAGTATATAGAAATGCTTGCAGAGATAAAAGCGTTATGCCAGGAAGTAAAAGAAAAAAATGCCCGCAGGTCGGGGGATGTAGTTATCCATCTGATAGATTCACTGCGGGCGATGGATGTATATGGCAAAGATGAAGATGGGGAGTTCCAGTTAAATTATTTTAAGGAATATAGAAAAACAGCAGCTATATATACCCAGGCATATGCGACAGGGCCTGCGACCTATGAAAGTATGATTGGGACAATAAAGCAGAAGCTGTCTTTTGAGGAAAATGTTTATGAAGACAACCATTTTATGTTTGATATAGGGGAATTTGAGTTTTTGGATAAGGTATACAAAAAGGGAATGCCAATCCGTTTTTATAACTCAAAGGACTATTTAGTAATGAACCCATGCAGTGATATTTATATGAAAGAACAGCTCCATATGCCGGAAAAGCTGTGGACAATGGCATGTGATATTGCAGAAAGCGGAGGGCCGACATTTAATTTTGCATATTATCCCTGGGAACTGCATTTTCCAATGCTGTGCGGCTATATGGCAGAGGAACCTCAGATCAGGCAGTTTGCAGATGTAGGCCTGGAAGACATGGGGGATTTTATAGAGCGGCAGCTTGCGGACTGCCTTGCTTATGTTGACAGGCAGTTTTCTTATTACAAAAGCTTTTTTAGTGATGAGATGACAACTGTTATCATGGCAGACCATTCCCAGCCAGTTTATGACGGGACAAGGAATGATCCGTTTTTCATGTTCTGTAATGACCCGGACCGGGTAAGTCATGTGACGTTCTTGGTGTCTGACTCCCGGTTGAAAGCGGGGGTATATGATTCGTTAATTAGCATGCTGGATTTTAACAAAATTATGGAAAAGGCGGTATTTGGGCATGAGGTTTATGTCCCGGAAAGAGAAGCCGTACAGTATCAGTTTTATAATGTGCAGAACCGCCGCCTGCGTGAGGTTGCCCTGCAGAGGGGACTGATGGATTACACAGAAGGCATACAGTGTTTTCTCTCAAAAGAATACCTTTATGTGAAGACGGCAACAGGCATCCAGGAGGTTTATGCCCTGCCGGACAATAGGAAAAATGTGATAGGTTCTGCAGAAGCAATGGAATTTGTGAGGTATATAGAGGCGGACTTTGATACAGGGTTTCCGGGATTCTGGACAATACGTGACACTGTTTCATAGAAAAGCACTGCCTACATCGGCGGAAAGGAACGGGCATAATGGGCACGGCAGCCGGAAAGAAGGGTTACATATGAAAGCATTGATTATGGCGGCGGGAAAAGGCACCCGCATCAGCCGGTATATTGAAGGGAAGCCAAAGTGTACAGTGGATATAGGGGGGATGCGGCTGATTGAGTATACCATCCAAAAACTTCTTGCGTGGAATGTGGACAAGATAGGGGTTGTGCTGGGATACCAGGCAGGGGTGCTGGAGGATATACTTTCAGAATACCCGGTGGAAATTTATTACAATTATTTCTATGAAGTGACAAACAGCATTGCTTCTGCCTGGTTTGCAAAAGACTTCATTGATGATGACATGGTTATGATGAATGCGGATGTATTTGCAGAAGAAAGCGTAATTAACCGGTTATTTACCATGGAAAAAGAAACCATGCTGCTGTCAGACAGCAGCCGCAGGGAAATGGCGGATTATAAATTCTATTATGAAGATAACCAATTGATTAAATTTGGGAAAGAGCTGGAAGGGGAAGATATTTCAGGGGAATATGTAGGGATTGCCAGGGTGGGCAGGAGCTTCCTGCCGGAATTTAAGGAACGCCTGCAAAATTTAATCGAAGAAGGGAAATACAATATGTGGTGGGAAGATGTACTGTATTCCTTTGTCGGGGAGAGGCCAATTTATGTAGAGGATGTTGCCGGCCAGTTCTGGGCAGAGGTGGATTTTATAGAGGATTATGAGAGGATTTTGGAGTTCAGGGAAGTGAAAGGAATGTAATAATATAATAATGGCTAATTTTCGGAAAAAATTGATTGGGAATATCCAGTATGGCGAATATTATAAGCCAATTAGATCTGAGATAGAAAAACTTTTTAAAAAGTATAAATCTGAAGGGAAAAGGGTGGTTATTTGGGGAGCCGGATTAAAAGGAAATGCTTTCTTATCTGTCATGGATTCAAAAACCGAATATGTGGAAGCGGTCATTGACCGTAATGAATCTTTGTATGGAACCTGTCTTGTAAGCGGACATCCAGTTGTAAATGTCAGATATGTAATGGAAAATCCTATTGATGTCATATTTATTATGAGTGGAGTTCAGTATGTGGACAATTATTTTTTGTTGACTAAAGCGGGTTTTCATGGGCTGATATTTGATATGGATTATTTGGTAAAAAATCAAATTGGCTGGGAACAGATTTACCACAACAATTTTGAGAAAGTGGACTTTGAGGACAATAAATTATTTGGTTATTCCCTGACTGAAATCCAGCAGAAGTTGCTGGAAATCTTGAGGGAAGTTGACAGGATCTGCAGGAAACATAAGATAACATATTTTTTGGAGGCAGGCAGTGCCTTAGGGGCATACCGTAACCAGGGTTTTTTGCAAAGTGATTATGATATTGACATTGCTTTGCTAAGGGAGGAATATGAACGTTTTGTCAGGATTGCCCCAGATGAGTTAGATAGTAAGTTCCTGCTGCAGCAGAGAGAAAGAGGAAGCCAGTATTTTTACCCATATGTACAAGTGGTCATGGATCATACCTGTTTTGTGCCAGAGGGATTCCAGAATTTTAACATGCATCTGGGAATCCATATAGATGTAGCGCCGTTGGATAATGTGTCAGCAAACAAGGAACTGCAGAAGAAGCATTTCCAAAAAATGCAGAAAATTACAAAAACAATATGGGATAAACTTCATCCGGAAGAGTTTAACAGCAGAAATCCATTTAAGAAGCTGATTGTTAATTCAAAATATTATTTGTTAAAATTTGTCCCTATGTTCTTTTTGGAAAAAATGCAGGATAGGGAATTTGCAAAATATAGCGATACAGACACTGGCTGGGTTGGAGATTTATGTACCCATTATAAGAAAGTGATTGCATTTGAAAAAGATCGCTTGCTTCCGGTTGGTATGATGAAATTTTCGGATATAGAATATCCGGTTCCAAAGGATATTGAGTATTATCTGGGGATAATGTATGACGATTATAAGAAATTGTCGCCAAGAGAAAATGGCAGTGTAAAGTACAATATGGTAGCAGTGTCGTTGGAAAAAAATTATGGAGAATAGGATTTTGTAAATAGAGAGGGAATGTAATGAATTTAAGTAAATTATTGTTTATATTAAGGGATAAAGAAGGCAGGATTGAAGAATGCGATCTCCTGCTTTTAAAAGCAATGTATCCATTATTTGATTATATAACCGTTTTTTTATGTGGAGATTTTGCTCTAAAAAAATCAGAAAATATTATCAGAGATTTTTGTAGTTCGTTAAAGAATCGGAGATATGATTATACAGATTTTCAAATTATCAAGGAAGAAGTGCTTCTTTTGTCTGTGCAAAATGGAGTGGATGAGTTAGTTATTGCTAACAATTCTGTTTTTGGTCCGTTTTTTGAATTGGATGATGTTTTGAATATCATGAAGCTAAGAGATTATGATTTTTGGGGATTGACAAAAATGGGAGAGGTTGTAACGAATTCATGGGAAATTTTTTCGGAACATTTACAGATGTATTTTTGGGGGATTGAAAGAAAATTATTGTACTCACAGGAGTTGCAGGAATTTTTTCAAACGAGGAAAAACTGTTTGCAGTTAGAAGTTGAATTTACTTCTTTTTTTGAGCAAAGTGGGTTTTCATGGGGGACATATATAGATATTCCCAAATATAATTCCAATTCTGTTACTAATAATATCAATTTACTTTATGAAGTTACTTACGAATTAGTGTCTGATTATAATTTTCCATTTTTAAAAAGGGATTATTTTATTCGTAAGGAATTAGGAGATTCAGCAAATGCTGATTTATATAAAACGGTAAATTTATTAAGTGAAAAGAGGCTGTATAATCTGGATTTAATTTGGGATTTTGTATTAAAGCATTATAATATTGTCCAAATTAAGGACAGTATGAATCTGAACTATATTCTACCAGTAGGTCAAACAGAAAAGGCATTGGAAATAAAAGATGAGGATTGCCGAAATACGGTAATTATTATGCATCTGGCATATGAGGAATCCGTAGATGAAGCACAACGTTATATTGCCATAGTGCCAGGGGAAATACAAAAGATTTTTGTGGTAATAAATGAGGCAATAAAACAATATTTAGAGAGAAAGTTGTTGGATATGAAGTACGAGAATTATGAAATTCGGATTATGAAGCCTAATAGAGGCCGTGATATGAATTCTCTTTTTGTAGTATGCAGGGATGTATGGAAAAAATACCGTTACTTATGTTTTACGCATGATAAAAGGACAAGTGGCGATACAGGATCATTTGTGGTGGGAAAGGAATTTATGAATCTATTATGGGAAAATACCTTAAAAAGCAGAGGATATATTTTTGAAGTATTAGCGTTACTGAAAAGAGAAAAGAGGTTAGGGTATCTTACGGTGCCTGCACCGTATCATGACTTTTATTATGAAACAGTAGCAAAAGCATGGGCAAAGTCGTATGAAGTGACAAAGGAATTATCAGAAAATCTTTGTTTAAATGTAGAGATATCAGATCAATATCAACCTTTTGCATTAGGAAATGCTTTTTGGTGTAAAACAGATGCACTAAGAGATATAGTGAATTATAAATTGGAGACGAATGATTTTAGTGAAGAGCCGATGCCGCGAGATGGAACTATCAGCCATGCCCTGGAGAGGATAATGATATTTGCTGCCCAAAATGCCGGATATTATTCGGGGATTGTTGAAAATGCAGAATATGCGGGAAGAGAATTGAATAATAAAAATTATATGTGGGAAAAATTAATAGAAAAAATTCTTTTGAGGCCTCAATTTTGCAATACGGGAACCTTTTCTAGGTTAACTAAGCTGATTTATGACACATCTTTTGAGGAGTTTTTGCATAAAAGAAAAGAAATTTATATCTGGGGGGCAGGAAAGACAGGTAGGGGGTTGAACAGAGAATTAAAGAAAAGGGGATATACTGTAAAAGGGTATATTTGTAGTGATGGTTTTTCAAAACCAGAAGATTGTGATAACAAAGTGTTTTATTTATCAGAAGTTGACTGTAGTAATTCTAATGTGGGTATAATTTTGGCCATTCATAAGAAATTTTATAAAGAGCTTTGTCCTGTTTTAGAAAAATTGGATACTCAATTGTATTATTTGTAATCGGGAGTGAACTATAGGGAGTGATATGCAAAACACGGAGGTGTGCTATATGAGATATGTGATCTGGGGGACAGGAGGGGTTGCAAAAAGGTTTTTGGGTGAAAATCTTCTGTGTCTTCTTGTAAAGGGAAAGATTACCGCGGTTGTAGATTCAGATTCTGAAAAAAATGGAAAAAGTTTTTTTGGCTGTAAGATTATTTCACCGAAAAGTTTGGTAAATATATTGTATGACAGATTGATTATATGCAGTTCATTTTATGAAGAGATAATAACTCAAATAACAGCCATGGGATTAAATGCAGAAAAAGCAAGGACTATGGTGGAGATAAAAAAAGAACTTGTGGACTGTTATATAAATCAGTATGAAATAATGAAAAAAAATATATTGGTTTTGGGAGACGAGGAAACATACAATCATATGTCTCCATTTTATAAAAAATATTTTGGGCAGTTTTTCTTCCTGCCGTTGGAACAGTCTGATAGGTTAAATGAATATCGGCATGATTATATTTTGTTATCAGAACTTAGTAATACAAAATATAATTTACAGGGGGAAGGTGAATTAACGCTTGAGGAAAAAGTGATATCTGAAATAATTTCTAAATTTGATATAGATAGAGGTAGAATTTTGCCTTCAGCAGTTTTTCAGTTGCTTTATAGAAATTGCGAGAGAACTGTGTCATATGGTACTTGTTATGAAGACAAAACATTTTTGGAAATTTGGCTTGCTGGACCAGCTGGTTGGGGGTATGTTTTTGAGGTAATAAATAAAAATATTTCCTATGCATACAAGAAAGGATATATTCCTGTGATTAATATGATGTCTGACTGGAATATATATCTGGAAGAAAATGAAGTGGGAAAGGTAAACGCATGGGAAAAGTTTTTTGAACAGCCGGCGGGGTATACAATGGAAGATGTGTTAAAAAGTAAGAATGTTGTCATAGCTTCGCAGGAGCAGACAACGGAGTATTATAATAAGAATTTTTATCAGCAGCTTGTGATGAAACCAAGGTTGCAAAAGATGTTTGATTCCTATATGAAAATATTCGGAAACAGGGGAAAAGTGTTGGGGGTTTTGTTTAGGGGTACAGATTATGCAAATTTGAAACCATATAATCATTATATTCAGCCATCTTTATCTATGATGATTGAAAAGGTTGAGGAAAAATTTAAAGAATGGGGTGGATTTGATTTTATTTATTTATGTACGGAAGTGGAAGAGGCAGTACAGGCTTTTGTAGAAGAGTTTGGAGAAAAGGTATTTTATTATCCTCAGATGAGATATCCAGAGCAATGTAGTGACTATCTAGGGAAACAGAAATTTGAACGGGAAGAAGATGCATTTTACCGTGGGGCGGATTATTGGATATTATTAAATGCATTGGCGAAGTGTGATTCTCTGATAGCAGGTAAATGTGGGGGAACAAACACTGCTTTGCAGATGAACAGGGGAAAATATAAGAATACTTTTTTGTTTGATTTGGGGAAATATGGATTTCAAATAGAACAAGTAGAATGATGCAATGGCAGGGTGGTTTGACATAAAAAAGAAAGGAAAGTCTTGTGATAGAAATGAATATATTTTGTCGTGAATGTGAACAGATGGTTATCATTAATAAAGATGAAATTTCCGAGGGATTTTTATTGGAAACTTTTATAAAGAATCCCAGTCAAACAGTATATGTTGTGGAAAAGGAAGAACTGGATAAACTGATAGGGATAATCACTTTGGGAGATTTTAGACGTAGTCAAAGAGATGGAAAAAGACTTGTTAATACACATTTTACAGTATGTAAATCAGAAGAAGAGGCCGTTCAGATTTTACGGGCTAAAGAGAAAATAGTATCAGTTCCGCTTGTGGATGAACATGGAGGAGTTGTGGCAGAATATGTAAAAAAATTGGCAAAAGCAGAGAATATACCGTATTCTGTCTATTGCCAGGTTTGTGGGGATATTGCGGAAGAATGTTTTGCCAGTAAAAAAGTTGTTTTTGTTGGTGTACCAGAAGAGTGCAGAGAATTTTTGGAGAAAATATTGGAGGGTAAAGTATATAGTGACAGGGTGGAAGTACTGTGGGATATATCCTATCATTCTTTGCAAGCAGCATGCATAGGAGACGATACATTTCTTATTGATTTTGATGAGCAAGGGTATCATGCAAGGGAACTTGTTTACCAAAAAGTTCATGTGGAAACTTTTTTTTGGAACAATGATTATAAGTATATAGATTATGATGGGGGGATAGAGCAATATGTGTGTGATAGGGTTAGTTACTTTACAGATATTGCTGTTTTATCTCAGTCGCCAGACTATTTGTCTGGAATAGATAGAAGTAATGTAAAAAAGCATTATTTAGATATACATCAGTTGGGATGGAGTGAAAATAGAGGTTGTTATGTCTATTATGGAGATATTTCTGAACAAGTGGAGTGTCTTTTTTGCAGGCTTCGTATAAATTATACGGATTATATTTATCTGGAAAAAAGAAATAGGATTCTTCCCATAATTGATATGGGTGTTCATTTAATAACTAACAAATGGAAAAATGAGGAATATGACATTGCTATTAATGTGATTCCTAAATTGATGGAGAATGGGATTCAAACTTTTATTTTTAATGATCCTGATAATGAGTATGAAAAAATAGAAGGTTTATGTGATGAAAATATTTATAATAGGGATCTTAATGTTATATCAGAAGAGAATTTACAAATTATAAATTCTATTTTAAATGCAGGTGAAGGAAGCCGGTTAGATTATAGACGGGATTTTATGTGTACTCCTTTCTGGGTGCGAAAAGGAAGGATAAGTTATCCGAACAGGAAAAGCAGATATTGTAATTATACTAATGGAGAACGGTATACTGTCGGCAATAGTTTAAATTCGCCTAAAACATTTTATTTATTTGGTCCATGCATTATGGAGGGGGCATTTGTGGAAGATTCCTGTACTATGGGAAGTTATCTCCGCCCTATGCTATTGGAGGATTATTATATTTCTAATTGCGGACAGGTTTATGCAGATATAAATTTTTCGATTCGAAGTAAGCGTTATCGAACAGGAGATATTGTTGTATTGATTGTGCAATATCCTGAAATATTTGAGAAAAAAGGGCTTCCTGTTTACAGCATTATTGATGCTTATCGAAAAGTAGGAAACATTTCAAAAAATGTATATGAGTGTTTAAAACATTGTAATAAACGTGTAACTAAAGAGGTTGCATATGAAATTTACAGAACATGTAAAGATAATGGGGAATTGGGTGGAAAGACGGATGAAAAGCAGGATGTAAGATTTGGCTGTGTAAGTTGTATAGGAAATTTCGGGATACCACGGCAGATGGAAAACTGGCTTAGTGAGATAAAATCTTTCGCAAGGGAGGGATGTGGAAGGACTGGGGCGATTGTAATGAATGCAAATCCCTTTACAAAGGGGCATCGTTATTTAGTTGAAAAAGCGTTGGAGGAGGTTGGAGTATTATATGTGTTTGTATTGGAAGAAAATAAATCTGATTTCACTTTTGAGGATAGGCTCGCTATGGTAAAAGTAGGCACTGCAGATTTGGAAAATGTTATTGTTTTGCCAAGCGGAAAGTTTATTATTTCTACAACTACTATGCCAGGATATTTTAATAAGGAAACAGTTCCTTTTGTAGAATCTGATGCTGTAAATGATTTAGAATTATTTGGCATAATTGCAAAGGAATTAAATATTAGTGTCCGTTTTGCGGGTGAGGAGCCAATTGATTTGTTTACAAATCAATATAATCAGTCCATGAGCCGGATACTTCCAGATTATGGTATAAGATTTTATGAAATACCAAGGATAGAAATGGGAGGACAAGTCATCAGTGCTAGCAGAGTACGCAAATGTATATATGAAAAACGGTTTGAAGAAGTAAAGTCTTTAGTGTTAGCACCAGTGTATGAGTATCTTGTAGATCATTGTTTTTTAGAAGAAAGTTAAAGAAAATGAAGGTAGATATAAAGATGAAGTATATAATTTGGGGAACGGGTGGAGCTGCAAGAAAGTTTTTATTTGAGAATATATTATCATTTTTCGTTAATGGGGATATCGCTGCAGTTGTTGATGGGGATACTAAAAAAGGGAAAGATTTTTTTGGGCAAAGGGTTATTTTACCAATAGATGTTGCAGATATAGAGTATGATAGAATGATTATATGCAGTACATATTATGATGAAATAGTTTCAGAAGCCTGTAGAATAGGATTGGATAGAGAAAAGATAGTATCTAGGATGGAAATAAAAAAGGAGCTTGCCAACTATTATATAGAAGAATGTGGAATAATGGAAAAAAAAGTATTAGTTCTGGGAGACAAAAAATATCAGATGTTTCCAATGTATGAAGAATACTTTCAGAAATTGTCATTTTTACCGTTAAGTGAGTTAAGTAGACTTGGAGAATTTGAATATGACTATATTATATTAACGGAATTGAGCAATACAGAATTTAATATCGACTCTGAAGATGAATTAACACTTCAGAGTAGGATTATTTTTCGTTTAATTGATGAATTTGGTGTTAAACGCTCTTCGATTCTTCCGTCATCTACATTTATGATGATCTATGCGAATAGCGAACGAAGGTTGTCATATGGTGATGAGTATCCAGATAAAACTTTTTTGGAAATTCGTATTATGGGTTATACAGGATGGGGCTTTATTTTTCATGTGGTTAGCAGAAATATTCTTTATGCATATCAGAAGGGATATATACCGGTGATAAATATGATGACTTGCCGTAATACATATCTGGAAGAGGATGAGTTGGGAAAAGTAAATGCGTGGGAGAAATTTTTTGAACAGCCAGCAGAGTATACAATGGATGATGTGTTTAAAGCTAAGAATGTAATTCTTGCTTCGTTACAAAAGGAAGAGGTGTACGATAGCCGTGTTTTTTATCGGAGAATTGTCATGAAGCCGCGGTTGCAGGAAATGTTTAATTCTTATATGAAGAAATTTAAAGCACATGAACGTGTACTTGGTGTGTTGTACAGAGGAACAGATTATGCAAATTTAAAGCCATATAATCATCCAATTCAACCAACTCTTTCTGTTATGCTTGACAAAGTTGAGGAAAAAAGAAAGGAATGGGGATTAGAAAACATTTATTTGTGCACGGAGGTAGAGGAGGCAGTAGAGGCGTTTAAAGAGAGGTTTGCGGATAAAGTGTTTTATTATCCGCAAATGAGATATTCTGAGAAATGCGACAATTATTTGGGAGCTTTATCGTTTGAGCGCAAGGAGGATGCTTTTTACCGTGGGGCAGATTATTGGATTTTAATAAACGCACTTGCTAGATGTGACTCATTGATATCTGGTCAATGCGGGGGTTCTCATTTGGCAATAGAAATTAATGGGGGAATGTATAGCAATGTTTTTGAGTTTGACTTGGGAAAATATGGTGTAACAAAGCCGTAGGATATATATTGGATGAGTGGGTTTGGAACATAAGAAAGAAGAGGATAATAAGTTATGGTTCAGTATGCATTATTTGGAGCAAGTAAAACGGGTAAAGAAGCTTTGGAGATACTGGGGAAAGAGAAAGTACTTTGCTTTATTGATAATTATGCAAAAGAGAAGGAATTTTGTGGCAAACCGATTATGAATTTGCAAGAGTTCAAAAAATTAGAGAGATATCCAAGAATTATTATAACCAGCCACAAGTATGATATTATCAGAAACCAACTGATAGAGTCAGATATTACGGATTTTGAAGTGTTTTATAGATTATATGTGTGTAAGGGAGTTAGAGAGCCTGAAATAATGAATTCTGATTCATGGAAAAGAGAGTTAGAAAAACGATTTAATAAAGAAGGAATGGATATCTTAGAGGTAGGAAGCAGGGAAGTGGACGGTAGCATCAGATCACTTTTTACAAAGGCAAATTATATTGGATTTGATTTGTATGCAGGTGCTAATGTAGATGTTATAGGTGATGCACATAAACTCTCTGATTATTTTAAAGAGAATCAAAAATTTGATCTTATTGTATCTTTGTATGTTTTTGAACATCTTGCTATGCCTTGGGTAGTGGCAGGGGAAATAATGAAAATGCTTAAGCCAGGCGGAAGTGTATTTGTTATTGCACCATTTGCATTCGCAGCTCATGAGAGGCCATGGGATTTTTTCAGGTTCAGTGAGCAAGGTCTGAAGATGTTATTTCCAGAAGATATGGGGATGGAATGTATTGATTGTGGAATGACACATCTGATACTTGGTGAAAATATGCCAATTGAAGAGGATGAAGGTTTTTTGGAAAGAAAGACAGTAATGCCAGGACTCTATGCTTTTAGCTATTATTTTGGGAGTAAGAAAAAAGAAATTGAAAAAATTGAGTGGAGAAATGTAGACTATTATGCTGCAGTTGGGTTATATCCGCCTAATACAGAATTTTATGATAAGAATGCTGATAAGGAATTAGAAAAATTATAATTTTTATTTGCGTATGAATTATGGTCGGGTGGTGAATAGGCGAAAGTAAAAAAGTTGAAGAGGAGAAATTGATTATGAAAAAGTGCCTGATATGGGGAACTGGGGGTGTTTCATTACTTAATTATAGGTTTTTTAAGATGATGCCTTTTTTCACTTGTTATGAAGTGATAGCTTTTGTTGATAATAATTCTGAGAAGTGGGGAACATTTATTGAAGGGAAGCCATGTATTTCTCCATATGAAATGGTGCAATATGAATGGGACATCATTTGTATCTGGAGTGCTGCAAAACAACAGATATCGAATCAGATTATACAAGAATTTAAAATTGAACCAAATAAAATTGAAGATATTTTAAAACCTTTTTATGATAAATTATTTTTAAAATATGGGAATTCAAATGATAAAGAAATTCAAAGCATTTTAAATAAAATCAGGACTAAAAACAAATTGAATATTTTTTATTATCAGCCAGAGGCAGACTGGAGATGGTATGAAGCATTTTATGATATAAAGAAAGATTTATATTATATTTATTTTGAAGAAAAGAAAATGTATATAAGTAGGAATTATAATCTTGAAGTGATTGATGGGAAAAAATATGTTCATGATATATGGCGTGAGCAGGATAAAAATTCACCACATAGATATGAAAGTGATTATGTAAGTGTTCAGACTGGTGATATACTCGTCGATGGGGGAGCCTGTGAGGGAAATTTTACCTTACACAATATTGAGAAAGTTAAAAAGGCATATATAGTTGAATGTGACACAAGCTGGATAGAGGCATTGCGCTTTACATTTGAACCTTGGGGGAATAAAATTGCTTTTTGCTCAAAATTCCTGACCAAAAGCGATTCTGAAAAGACTATTACAATAGATACACTTACAAGAAGCAGGGCAGATTTTATAAAGTTAGATGTGGAGGGTGAGGAAATAAATGCTTTATCTGGTGCTGAAAATACATTTGCGAATAATAAAAATCTAAGATGTTCTATCTGTACATATCATAAGTCTGGAGATGAAGATAAAGTAAAAAAATTGTTTTCGGAAAAGGGATTGGAGTGTGAGGTCTCGGATGGTTATATGTTGTTTCTTCATGATCCTAATGTTTTAGAAAATCCAGAGTTAAGGAGGGGAATTGTTAGGGGATATAAAAAGTGATTTTTTAGAAAATAAATAGAGAGGTAGTGTGAGAGAAACTAGAGGACAGTCAAAAAATGGTGCACTTAAACAAGCTATCATGAGGTGACCTGAAAAGAAAATACGTTTGGCGGAAAGCGGGTAGGACAACAATTGCAGTTCGGAAATAATTCCTTCACGCAGTAAAAGTTTTTTAGCTTGCTTGATAGCCTTAGCCTTTTGTTTTTCAACAAGAGCTTGCAGCATATCAATTTTGTATAAGTCGCTCGGATTCCATGCTTCATCAGTAGACAGCATCTGGAAAACAGCAGTGAGAATTATCTGGGCAACAACAATAATGGCTCTTTTCTTGTCACGATGTTTTACAGGAGATTCGTATTTCTTTTTATAGTGAGGGGATTTGTTGTATTTTATAGTTGCATGGGCACATTGACCCAATGCAGGAAACAAGTATTTACCAGTGGATTCCATACAGACATCGCGACAGTCATTGTCGAGAAGACACTGCTTGAATTCAAGAATTGAATTGCTGAAGGTGGAAAAACGCCTCCTATGGTAAGAAGGTTCAATACCACCGATAGTTTTAACGATTGCGGCAACGAGAAATTTTTTGTGGACATCGATACCACAGCAGGTTTGATAAGTAACTTTCATAGTCATATTCCTTTCGGAAAAGATAAGAAACTATTGACTGAACTGCCACACAATTAAGCTAAGGCACTTAAACAATTCTTAGTGTACGGACTCGCAGTGCCATTTATTTGTGCCTGAAAAGGTAGAACTTACACTGATTATTATACTGTCTAAAACAAAGAAAGAATTTGCAACTCCTCCTCCCGTGCTTTGTAGTATAGCTTAATACAAACTATTTTATATTACAACATGGAGAGTTGAAGAACTTTCATTACTATTTGTGCCGCCAGCTGAAAGGCGGCGGAATGGAGATTATTATGTTTACTTATAAAATATATACAGCAGAGGAAGTAATACAAGTTGAAAAGAAAATATTAAATGAAGAATTGCTTTATGATATTTTTCAAATGCATCCAGATAGAACGGTTTATATAACAGAGTCAGGCATTGTGGCAGGTATTGTGACATTGGGGGATTTTAAACGGTACATTAGAGGTAAAAATGAAATAAGATTTGTGGATGAGCCTGTCACAGAGAAAAAATTAATCAATACAAAATTTACGTCTGAATCTGTTGAAAGAGAAATAGAAATATTTGCTTTTCTGAAGCAGAAAAAAATTGCTTTTTCCGTTCCGGTTTTGGATGAGCAGGGAAAGATACTTCGAGAGTACAGTAAGGAAAAAAGAGAAGAAAAAAAGAGCTTTGATGTTATACAATTTTTATCACAGGTTTATAAGGAAACAGAGTTTTTCTGTAGTGAAACTATTTATATTCTTATAGATCAGAGAGATGGTACGGATACTAGACTGGCGGAAATGTTAAAGAATAAAAGGGAGAATGTTCACATAATAACATATCTGCCTGTTAGTGAGTTGAAGCAGCTTCAAAATCAGGATGGTCAATATATATATGATTGTCGGTATAAATTTGCAGGAGTAGCTTCATATTTTTGTAAGAACTATCGGTTAAATTATTTTCATCTAGCTTCTGGATTGATACATATGTTGGAAAATATCGAAAATCTTTTTGCGCATTTTGTTTCTGTAGGAATTTTAGATAATAATCAATATTTTAAGAGAAAAAGTGTTTTAAATATTCAGGAAATCGCTGCCAAAGAATTTGTGTGGAATTCTGATTTTAACTGTTATGAATATAAAAAAGCGAATGTGCAGGAAAAGCCTGAGGTAATTTATACAGTTTTTCCTTTATCGGAGAATCCTTATGTAAGATGGAAAACTTTCTTTGTGCCTCTTTGTGCAATGTTTCAATCGGATGCAAATAGTACATATGATAGTGAAGGTGTCATACGGGCAAATGATAATGATATAGCTTTGAACATTATTCCCAAATTGGAAAGACAGGGCGTAAAGTGTATTGTTTTAGATAATGTGCAGAGTAGGTATTCGGGTTGGAGGGAAAAGTTAGGTATTGATCCTCAGCAGGCAGCATGTAAAGTATGTTACAATCAGATGTTTCAGACAATTGAGAAGCAAAATAGATGGGTTGCCATATATAAAAACGGTTATATACAATTGGCAGATGTTCAGGTGGAAGGTATTACATATCGCAATGGGGAACGCTGTCCAGAAGAATTAAGTGAAGGATTGGATACAATATATATTTTTGGGCCATGTGTTGTTTGGGGAGGATATGTTTCAGATAATGAGAGTATAGGGTATCTTTTACGGAAAAGGGTTGGGCGGGATTTTAATGTTAAAGCTTATGGAGTAGGCTGGAACTATATGAATTACACAATAAGGGAACATGAATTTAAACCTGGTGATAGTGTTGTTATTTTTGCGGCCGACAGGCAGGTATATGATTTGAATCATATTCCTGTATTCGATATTATGGATGTATGGAAAAAGGTAATGAATCTAAAAGTTCATATACGTGATCTTCCCTATCATTGTGATGGAGAGGTGACACGGGGGGTGGAGGAGAAAGTTTTTCAGATATGTGAAAGTGAGGGGTGTTTTCAAAAGAAAGAAGATCTGAGAAACAAAAGCAAAATACATTTTGGCTTTTGGGATAGGAGAAGGGTTGAAATTCCACAGGGAATGAGAAAATGGCTAGTGTCTGTGCAAAAAGAAAAAATTCAAGGAGTTAAAAAAACAGGAGCTATTGTGATGAACTGTAATCCATTTACAAAAGGGCATCGATATTTGATTGAAGAATCAGCAAAGAAGGTAGATGTACTATATATTTTTGTTGTTGAAGAGAATAAGTCATTTTTTAGTTTTGAAGACAGAATAGAAATGGTTCGTTTAGGTATTTCAGATATAGAAAACGTGGTTGTTATTCCGAGTGGAAAATATATTATTTCATCAGAAACTTTGCCCGGATATTTTGAAAAGGATGAAAATAATGATTTGGAGCTTGATGCAACACAGGATTTGGATTTGTTTGGAGGAGTGATTGCGAAAGAATTTGAAATTGTGGTGCGTTTTGCTGGTGATGAGCCAGAGGATGCAGTTACCAGACAGTATAATCAGCAGATGAAAAGTATTTTACCTGTATATGGGGTGGAGTTTATGGAAATTCCAAGAAAAAAAATAGCGGGGAAGGCTATTAGTGCATCTAGTGTAAGGAAGTATATAAAAGAACAGGAGTATGGGGAAGTTAGAAAGCTTGTATTACCGCAGGTTTATGATTATCTAAGAGAATATTATTTTAAATAAATAATTTAGGAGGTAAATGGATGAATGAAAAGTATAACAAAAAACAGGATACTGGATTTTACAGTCTCCTTGAAGGTCCAGCACAGGAGTGCTAATACGATTACCTCTTATACGGCAAATATACAGAAGCTGGAGCTGTTCTTAGGCGGGGCGGAACTTTCAAAGGAGCGGATGCTGTCTTATAAGGAATGGCTGAATGGCCAGGGGCTGAAACAGCGTACGGTAAATGCATACCTTGCCGCCGCGAATTACTTTTGTGATGTAATGGGCTGGAAGGAAATGAAGGTGCCGCTTGATCCGGTGGAGCAGGATGAAGAAAGTCATGGGAAGAAGCAGATATCTTCTTCTAATTACAAAAAACTGGTTTTTACTGCACTCCAGAATGATAAAGCACGGCTTGCCATGATGATCCAGGTTCTTTGCCTTATGGATTTGCGTTTCTGCGAATTGGAAAAACTGACTGTGGAAGCGTTGGGAAAGGGAGCGGTGGAGGTAACCAGGAGACACCGCTGTAAAAAGATAGAAATCCCTGACAGGATAGCTGAAGATCTCCGTACATATATAAAGCATGAGCAGATTGTGTCAGGGATTATTTTCCGGACAAGCAAGGGTTCGCCGATTGACCGTTCAAATTTTCGGAAAGATATTAAGAAGCTGTGTGTTTTGGCTGGTGTGGAGGAAGAGATGGGTTCCATACAGCATGTAAAACATGTTGTGATGGATGAATACCCTTATTATGGGTTAAAAAAGTGGGAATAAGGCATCACTGCAGGTGGTGTCTTTTTAACTTTATAGGGAATTGTGCCATTTTCTGAAATATGATACAATGCCTTTTAGCAGGGGTTTCTATAGGGATTTATGGAACCTAGCATAAGGCTGGCGAAATAACGGCAGCCCAGCTTTTAAAGTGGGTGCTGTGCGGATCCGCAGGAGGTGGAGTATGGCAAAAACGGTAGGGATTGGATATCAGGATTTTGGTGATTTGTTGAGAGAGAATGTGTTTTATATTGATAAAACTTATTTTATAAAGGACTGGTGGGAAAACAAGGACATGGTTACCCTGGTTACCCGTCCGCGCCGGTTTGGGAAGACTCTGACAATGAGTATGCTGGAGCATTTTTTTTCAAATAGATATGCGGGGCAGGGGAAGATTTTTGAGAAATTGTCAATTTGGGAACATGAAGAATACCGGGAATTACAGGGAACCTACCCAGTAATTAACCTGTCGTTTGCAAATGTAAAGGGAAGTGATTACCAGGATGTGAGGCAGATGGTTTGCCACATTGTCACGGATTTGTATAGCCAATATGCTTTTTTAAAAGAGAGGGGTTCTTTAAATGATAAAGACAGGGAGTTTTTTGATGGCATTACCATAGATATGCAGGATAGTGATGTAAAGTTGTCTATTTTACAGTTATCAAAGTTTTTATGCCAATATTATGGAAAAAAAGTCATTATCCTTTTAGATGAATATGATACGCCAATGCAGGAGGCATATGTTGGAGGTTACTGGGAGGAGCTTGCAGGCCTGGTTCGTGGGATTTTTAATTCTGCTTTTAAAACAAACCCTTATCTGGAGCGTGCTGTCCTGACGGGGATTACCAGGATTAGTAAAGAGTCTATTTTTTCGGATTTGAATAACCTGGAAGTGGTGACAACGACGTCAGATAAATACGCAGATGTGTTTGGGTTTACAGAGAAAGAAGTTTTTGCGGCAATGGAGGAAATGGGGCTGCAGGATCAGAAAGATGAGGTAAAGAGATGGTATGATGGGTTTAACTTTGGGCAGGAAAAAGATATTTATAACCCATGGTCTATTATCCATTTCTTGGGGAAAAGAAAATTTGCGGCCTATTGGGTGAATAGCAGCAGCAATGGATTAATCAGTAAATTAATCCGTGAAGGCAGCATTGATATGAAAGAAGATTTTGAGATGCTGCTCCGCGGGGAAGCCATAAAAAGTGAGGTTGATGAAGAGATAATTTTTTCGCAGCTTGATGACGATGATGAGGCAGTATGGAGCCTGCTTCTTGCAGGTGGATACCTAAAAGTTCTTGGAATCCATGGGCAGGAATATGAGCTGGCATTGACAAACCATGAAGTGGGGCTGATGTTTTCTAAGATGGCAAAAGGCTGGTTTAAAAAAGACCATTCAGCTTATAATGCTTTTATAAAAGCATTGCTTCTTGGGGATTTGAAAGCTATGAACGCATATATGAACAGGGTTGCATTAAATACATTTAGTTATTTTGATACTGGGAAGAGACCATCTGGAGCAGAGCCGGAAAGGTTTTACCATGGTTTTGTGTTGGGGCTGCTGGTTGAGATGTCCGACAGATATTTGCTGCATTCAAACAGGGAAAGCGGATTTGGAAGGTATGATGTAATGTTAGAGCCGCTTAATAAAGAGGAGGATGGCATCATTATAGAATTTAAGGTTCATGACCCAGCGGCTGAAGAGACATTGCAGGATACCGTGCAGGCTGCTTTAAAGCAGATTGAAGAAAAGGAGTATGGGCAGGAACTCAAAAAACGTGGTATTCCAGAAGGACATATCCGAAAGTATGGATTTGCCTTTGAAGGGAAAAGAGTGTTGATTGGATAGTTATCAATAATGTAATATAGGGCTGGCTTACAAATGGGGATCATCCTGCGATGTAAGCCAGCGTTTAAGTGGGTGCTGTCGGACCCGCAGGAGGTGGAGTATGGCAAAAACGGTAGGGATTGGATATCAGGATTTTGGTGATTTGTTGAGAGAGAATGTGTTTTATATTGATAAAACTTATTTTATAAAGGACTGGTGGGAAAACAAGGACATGGTTACCCTGGTTACCCGTCCACGCCGGTTTGGGAAGACCCTGACAATGAGTATGCTGGAACATTTTTTTTCAAATAGATATGCAGGGCAGGGGAAGATTTTTGAGAAATTATCAATTTGGGAACATGAAGAATACCGGAGTCTGCAGGGAACATATCCAGTGATTAATTTGTCATTTGCAAATGTGAAGGGGAGTGCTTATCAGGATGTACGGGAAAAAATATGCCAGATAATTACAAATTTATATTCTGAAAATGCCTTTTTGGAGAATGAGGATGTTTTGGATGAAAAGGATAGGGAATACTTTGACCGGATTGCCTTTGATATGAAGAATAGCGATGCAGAGTTGTCTATTTTACAGTTATCAAAGTTTTTATGCCGATATTATGGGAAAAAAGTCATTATCCTTTTAGATGAATATGATACGCCAATGCAGGAGGCATATGTTGGAGGTTACTGGGA
>RAYE01000004.1 GCA_003612285.1 bacterium D16-51
GAGCGGGGAATGCTTGAGGGCAGACGTGAAGGAATGCTTGAGGGCAGACGTGAAGGAATGCTTGAGGGCAGGCGTGAAGGAATGCTTGAGGGCAGACGTGAAGGAATGCTTGAGGGCAGGCGTGAAGGAATGCTTGAGGGCAGACGTGAAGGGGTGCTTGAGGGCAGGCGTGAAGGAATGCTTGAGGGCAGACGTGAAGGAATGCTTGAGGGCAGACGCGAAAGTATAATTGAAGTTGCAGAAAATTTCATTAAGCTGGGACTTGGAACAGCAGAAATTTCTATGGGAACTGGTCTTGGTGAAAATGAAATAGATAGTTTGAGAAAAAGGGATAAGTAACTTAACTTTTCCATCAATGCAAATAGCGATTCCCAAAATCGGGAAAGGTGGTAAAAATGAAGGATGAGACAAAAAAAGTAGCAGAGTATTTTCAATGTGAGTTTGAGGTATTTGAAAAAGGAGGGAATCCGGAGGCTCTGGAAGAGGCATATTTTAAAGCATTAGAAGAAGGCAGGGGAAATGGTTTTTATCCGGTGATGTTATTAGCGGATGAAAGGATTGCAGAATGGCTGGAAGAAATGTCAAAAGATGGATATGATAAGGAGTCTTTGATATCTGAATGCAGTAATAATGGAAAAGAACTGCTTGAAGAATATTTAAGGGAAGATATGGAAGAGCAGACAGAGGAGGAAAGGGCAGAGTTTATAGGTAATGAAACAGAGGGTGATGTGATTTTACATTTTTGCGGTTATATTTCTTTTCGGGCGCATGAACTTGAAGAAGATACTTTGCTGCTGAAACTTCCAGTAAAGCATCCTTGGGAAGTAATTGGCTGGATTCCGTTTGGCGGCTGGAATGAATGTCCGCCGCCAGAAGACATGATTGCTGTCTGCAAATATTGGTATGAGGAATATGGCGCAATGCCTGCAGTGATTGCGGATGATGTAATGGAATTTTATGCACCAAAAAAGTTAAATGGGGCAGAAAGCCTGAAAGTTGCCAGAGAACATTTTGCATTCTGTTCGGACAGGATTTACCAGGGGACAAGGACAAACACGTTGTCTGAACTTGCCGCAGGGCTTGAAGATTCGGAGGTGTGGTATTTTTGGTGGGATTAGTTCAGCATTTTGATTCCCTGGAGGATGCCCTTGCTTCTCTTTTTGGGAGCAGTGTTAAAATTGCGCGGATGGAGCGGGTAGCCGGAGGGGATATTAATGAGTCGTATGGATTGGCGCTGAACGATGGAACATATATTTTCATGAAGCAAAATTTTAGGAAACAGGAGTCGTTTTTTGCCGCGGAAGCAGAGGGGCTGGCGGCAATTGCATCTTCTGGGACAATTGGCACGCCGCGGGTACTTGGTTATGGGACTGACAAAAAGAAAACGGGATGTCCTTTTTTGCTTTTGGAGTTTATCAGGGAAGGGGAACGTATTTCTGGTTATTGGGAATGTTTGGCGCAGCAGCTTGCTGCAATGCATCAGGCAGATACGGCAGCGTATACAGGGCAGGGGGCTTATGGCTTTTTGCATAATAACTATATTGGGGACAGGGAGCAGGGCAATGCGCTGCATAAAAGCTGGGTTGTTTTTTTCCGTGAATGCCGTCTTGCGCCGCAGTTTAAAGCGGCTTCTGCCTATTTAAGCCCTGCAGAAATGAAAAAGGCAGATAAGCTTTTGGAACGTTTGGATGAACTTCTGGTTGAGCCGGAGCAGCCGTCGCTGCTGCATGGGGATTTGTGGTCGGGAAATGTTATAACAGGCCTGGATGGGAAGGCCTGGCTGATTGACCCAGCAGTTTATGTAGGGCACGCCGAGGCGGATCTTGCGATGACAGAACTTTTTGGCGGTTTTCCTGCTGCATTTTATGATGCTTATAAGGAAGCGGCAAAGTTACAGCCAGGGTATGCAAAACGGCGTGATTTATATAATCTTTATCATTTGCTGAATCATTTGAATATGTTTGGACGTGCCTATTATCCATCTGTAATGCGGATTGTTAATTATTTTTGACCCACGCGTACGCAGCGGGCCAAATGCAATGCTTGCAGGGAACTGACTGCCGGGAAAAGGGGCTGGTTCAGGAATTTTACCAATGGCAGTTATTATTTTAGATTAAGCTTTCTGTATTCCCGCGGCGTACAGTTATAAAACCGCTTAAATATTTTAGAAAAATTGCTTGGGCTGTCAAAGCCGCATGACGTTGCTATTTCTGAAACGCTGTCTGCCGGGTTTCCTAACAGCATTTCAGCTCCCTGCATTACCCTGTATTTTAACAAATATTGAATCGGGGAAAGCTGAATTATTTTTTGGAAGCAGCGCAGGCATTCCCTTTCGCTAATGTCAGCGATGCTGGCAATTTCTGGCACAGATATATCATCAGCGAATTTTTTATGGATAAATGCGAGCATTTTTCTGATGCGTAGATTGTCCTGGTTTAGCGGAACATTTTGTGTATCTGCCTGCGGCTTAAATTCCCCATATAAGAAAAGGCAGATACGGGATAAGTTTTCACGTACAATAAATTCATATCCGCAGCAATCTTTCGCCAGCGATTCAAACGCATGGCTAAACCAATGTGCCACATTCTCATTGTCCCCCGCTTTTATAAAATATCCGCAAAAATTATTGCAGTCTAGTAACGGCTGCATATATTTTTTGGCAAATACAAAATCCTCATTTCCTGCAATAAGTGCTGGACTAAAAACAAGGGAATGCAGTTCACACTCCCTGACAGCCGCGCCATAATGAAGCACATTAGAATTGATAACGATATAGTCCCCTTTTTGTAGGAGAAACGATTTGGACGGTATCTTTATTTCCATCTGCCCGTTTTCTATATACACGATCTCTATTTCTTCATGCCAGTGCCATGGGATAATATCTTCCTGACGATCCGTGTGGTAAGAGGAATATCCTGCACAGGGAAATTGAAGGCTGCCATGTGGCTGGAGTTCCTTTGATACCCTGTCTAAGTTTAATCCGCATTCCTGTAATGCCATATTGATTCCTTTCTGCCTCTTTGGCGGTTTTTTTATATTATACGTCCGAAAATGTATTGTATCAAGTGGTGTTTGACGGTATTCTTTTGATATAGAAAGAATTAAGGAGGTCGATAATATGTTTCAGTTATTATTGGTTATTATTTATCTTGCATTTATCAGCCTGGGGCTCCCGGATTCCTTATTAGGTTCAGCGTGGCCGGCAATGTATCAGGAGTTTTTGGTACCTGTTTCTTATGCGGGTGGGATTTCCATGATTATCGCTGTTGGCACAATCGTTTCCAGCCTGCAAAGTGACAGGCTGACGAAAAAATTCGGAACGGGGAAAGTTACCGCCGCCAGTGTGTTAATGACTGCTGTCGCATTATTTGGATTTTCAATCAGCCATTCCTATGTGTCATTGTGCTTGTGGGCTGTTCCTTACGGCCTTGGTGCGGGAAGTGTGGATGCTTCTTTGAATAACTATGTTGCACTTCATTATGCAAGCAGGCATATGAGCTGGCTTCACTGCATGTGGGGCATTGGCGCTTCGCTCGGTCCGTATGTTATGGGGTTTGCGCTCTCAGGCGGGCAGAGTTGGAACATGGGTTACCGTTATATCGCCATTCTTCAGATTGCTTTGACCGCTGTCTTGATTTTCAGCTTGCCATTATGGAAAAAGCAGGGCACAGATGAGATAGGACAGGCGGATGGTGAAACGAAAACAAAACCGCTTTCTCTTCGCCAGATTATCAAAATTCCGGGAGCAAAAGAAGTTATGGTTACATTTTTCTGTTACTGTGCCCTTGAACAGACAACCGGCTTATGGGCGAGCAGCTACCTTGTGCTCCGCCAGGGGCTGTCAGCAGAAACCGCTGCCGGATTTGCAAGCCTGTTTTTTATTGGGATTACGGTCGGAAGGTTTTTTAGTGGATTTTTAACAATGAAACTAAATGATACGCAGATGATACGGCTTGGACAGGGATTTATGTTATTCGGTATTGTGCTTTTGTTATTGCCGTTTGGCAGCGTAACTGCATTGCCTGGTTTAATTATTATCGGATTGGGCTGCGCACCAGTTTACCCTTCCATCATACATTCCACACCGGAACACTTTGGGGCGGATAAATCACAGGCTATGATAGGCATACAAATGGCGTCTGCCTATGTGGGGATTTGTTTTATGCCGCCGGTTTTTGGGTTTATTGCAAACCATATCAGTGTTTCCCTGTTTCCGGCTTATTTGCTGGCAATATTGGCTCTTATGGCTGTCATGCACGAAAAAATGCTGCTGAAAGTATTGGCTTCTCATAGGTAGGAACTGCATGTTTAAGCAAAGCGCTTGACTTTTTAGCTTAATTGCCTTACTATATCTATGACTGGAATTCTACTTTCAGTCATAGATAGGAGTGTAATATATGGCAAGAAGTTTTACGGAACGGGAAAAGGAAGACATTAAAAGATGTTTACAAGAGGCATGTAAGCAAAGCTGGACACAGTACGGTTACAAGAAAACGAGTGTCGATGGCCTTTGTAAACAGGCAGGTATTTCAAAGGGGGCATTTTATCTTTTCTTTGAATCGAAAGAAGCTCTTTTTTGCGAGGTTTTGTGTTCTGTGCAAGAACAAATCTGCAATGCAGCGTCAGAGGTGATTGAAAAAAACAAAGATAAGCATGGTGTTGCAGAAGCATTAAAGCTTATTTATCAGGAATATGATAAAAACAATTTTTTATATGGCTCAAGTAATATGGACTATGCTGTTTTTCTAAATAAATTATCGGAGAAACAGGCAAAAAGAATTGAGGAATCCAATAATATGAGCCAACAGCTTTTTTTAAGACAGCCAAATTTAAAACTCAAAGTGAATGCAGATATGGCGGTGTCAGTTATTTATTCCTTAATTGTGAATATTAAAAATAAGGACATTCTTCCATACAATCATATAGAAACTTTTAATTTTATGGTTGACCATTTGATTGACAGCCTGTACAAGTAACAGGAGATATTTTGGCTGTTGTTAAAGTGGATGGAGGTAAAAATGAAAACAGAAGTTATAAAGAAAAATAATACAGAGGCTGCAGTTGTATATAGTGATGAATTGTTGATTACAGACGTTCAGTCTGCTTTGGATTTTATTATGTCAGTAAAGTATGAAACGGGCTGCGCCAATATTGCTGTAAATAAGGAGGCTATTGCTGATGATTTCTTTGTTTTGGGGACTTGCCTGGCAGGGGAGATATTGCAGAAATTCATTAACTATGGTGTGAGATTTGCGGTATATGGCGATTTTTCAATGTATACGAGTAAGCCGTTAAAGGATTTTATGTATGAGAGCAATAAAGGGAAAGATATTTACTTTCAGCCTGCCGTTTCTCTTGCTATTGATAAGCTTACCAGATGTTTTTAAATAAAAAAGAGACAGTAAGGAATGCTGATTTGTAATAAGTTCTTCCGGCTCCTTGGAGTAATAGGAATGGGATAAAAATTTAATTTAGGAAAGATTTTAAACCGCTGTATTATCTGGATGGATATTATGCCGCAGATTGTGGGGCAGATAGAACAAGTCTGGATAAGTTTTACAGCTTTTAAATGAAAAGGATATCAGAGTATGAAAAAGATTTGGGAGCGGAAGAAAATACTTTTTTCAGTATTGGCAATCATTATCATTTTTACTGTAATAGTTTTGTACATAAATGATTACTATCACAGTGATGAAAGTGTACAGAAATACTTGGATGGCAATGGCGCTATATCTGTAAAAGAAATATCAGACGGTTTATTTTTGGATGGACCGGGGGAAGAGGCTGCAATGATTTTTTATCCGGGTGCAAAGGTAGAATATACAGCGTATCTTCCGCTGTTAAGTAAACTGGCAGGAAAGGGCATAGACTGTTTTCTTGTTAAAATGCCGTGTAATTTTGCTTTTCTTGGGAAGAATAAAGCGGAAAAGATTATGGAGTCTTATAGTTATAAGGAATGGTATTTATCCGGCCATTCCCTGGGAGGGGCTATGGCAGCGGATTATGCGTCTGGGCATCTGGACGCCCTGGATGGCATAGTACTTTTGGCGGCATATCCAACCAAGAGTTTAGATTCAGGCTCTTTTTCTGTTGTGTCAGTTTATGGGAGCGGGGACGGAGTACTGGATATGCAGAAGGTAGAGGAAGGCAGGGAGCTTATGCCGTCAGATTATACAGAAATTTGTATAGAGGGTGGAAACCATGCCTTATTTGGTAACTATGGCAAACAAAAAGGCGATCATGACGCTGAGATCAGCCGGGAAGAACAGCAGGAACAGACAGTGGATGCGATTCTTCGGATGGCAGAAAAACATAAGACTCAGAAACATGAGGAGGGGAAAATGGTTTACAGGCAAATTACACCACGGGAGGCAAAGGAAATTATGGATACAGAAGATGATATTGTAATCCTGGATGTCCGTACAGAGCAGGAATATGCCTCCGGGCATATAAAAAATGCGGTATGCCTTCCAAATGAAGAAATCTTGGGGGAGCCGGAAATATTGCCAGATAAGGGGCAGAAGATTTTGGTTTATTGCAGAAGCGGAAACAGAAGTAAGCAGGCGGCGCAGAAACTGGCAGATATGGGATATGGAAATGTTCTGGAATTTGGCGGGATTTTGGATTGGCCGTACCAGGAGATGGTGGAATAAGGTGAAAAGGTACTATATACCAATTATTTATTAGATTTCATTGACGAACTGGCCAAATAATAGGATGATAATTTAAGGAGTATCTATTCATGCGTTTATTCTGGTTATGCTTGAAATAATCATAGATTTTGCATATAATATTAAGTATCAATGAAAAAAGGAAGGTAACAGCACACATGAGTGATAGAGAAAAAATATATCAGTTATTGGATGTTGTACCTGACTGTAAAATAGGTTATGTTATAGCATATTTACAGGATTTAACCGGAGGGGAAGACGCAAAACCCAATGCCGAAACTTTAGCTGCTATGAAGAAATTGGAAGATGGTGGGGGCGAATGTTTTGATACACTGGATGAATTATGGTCTAGAGCGTGTTTGAAAATTCATTCTCACAATCTGCACTCCCCACTTTGTGCTATATTTAACTCAAATTTAGTCAATGTAGCCCGCTACACCTCCTAAATTTGAGTCAAATCTCCCACAAAGTGTGACGCACATCTTGTAAAAAGCAATTTTCAAACACGCTCTAGTCTGGAGGAATAACAATGTTAAAAGCTAAAGATTCTGGACAGTTCAAGAAAGATATAAAAGGTGTGTCAAACGTGGTCTTAATATGAATTTGCTAAAATCCGTTGTAGCTACATTGGCAATTCCGGCAACATTACCTATAAAGAATCAGGATCACGATTTGAAAGGAAATTATAAAGGATTTAAGGAATGTCACATTGCGCCGAATTGGTTGTTGATTTACCGTTATAATGGTGAATATTTAGAACTTTCTAGTACATCGTTCAATTAATTTGATGAATAGTAAAAGGATTGATTAATGAGAATGACATATAATTATAAACAAAATTCCCTATATCCTGGAAAAGTATGAAGATTTTGGTAAATAATGGAGAATTGTTAAAATATTTTCCTGTATATCAGGAGTATATGACCAGAAGGGAATAATATCACAAAGGAAATAGTTTGAAAAATCATCCTAAAGAAATAGAAAGTGTTTTTAAGAATGATTGCTATTTCACACGGGAAAAACGCAGAAACAGCGTTTTTCATAATTATTTGGGGCCGCAAAAGGTGCGGCATGGGGGATTTTTATGCAATATACATGGGATGATATTGAACAGCATGTTGCTGTATGTATGCACTGTCCATTGAGCCAGACAAGGCATCGGCCTGTCATGGGGCGCGGATGTCATCAGGCTGACCTTATGTTGATTGCCGAGGCGCCTGGAGGACAGGAAGATCAGCAGGGGCTTCCGTTTGTTGGGCGTTCCGGGGAAATATTAGACCGCCTTTTGCAAGATTGTGGACTAAACAGAAACGATGTTTATATTACCAATATTGTGAAATGCCATCCTCCTGGCAACCGTGATCCCAAGGAGGAGAAAGAAGCATGTCTTCCATATCTGAAATATGAGACGTTTCTGTTGAAGCCCAGAATCATTGTCTGTCTGGGCCGTGTCGCTGCGCAGCGTATTATTTCATCGGATTTTAAAATTACCAGGCAGCATGGTGCCTGGACACACCGCAAAAACTGCGCTTTGACAGCGACCTACCATCCTTCCGCAATTCTGCGGGATCCTTCTAAGTATGAAATTGCAAAGGAGGATTTCTGTAGAATTGTAAAAAAACGGGAGGAATATATGTAAATGACAATGTCAGATCAACGCCGGAAGATGGGAATATTTAGGGTAACAACGGAATGAAACAAGAGTTGGATCTGCCTATTTGTATCGGGATTGAAATGCACAAATAAGCAGAAGAAAAAATGAGTTGAATGAGGAGGTAGCCCGCTGCACCTCCTAAATTTGAGCCAAATCTCCCATAAAGTGTTATGCACATCTTGCAAAAAGCAGTTTTCAAACATGCTCTAATCAAAGTAAAATAATTCTTCAAACTTTTTGTCAAGGGCAATACACAATATAAGCGCTAATTTTGCGGTAGGGTTAAATTGTCCTGTTTCAATGGAGCTGATTGTATTTCGGGAAACGCCTACCATTTCTGCAAGCTGGGCCTGCGACAGTCCTTTCTCGGTTCGGGCATTCTTCAGGTTATTTTTCAATATTAAAGCATTATTCATGGTATCACCTTTCAATTCTCAGTATATTTAAATTTAATGTCCCATAATAAACCGTATTGTTGACACAGCAAAAATTATAAAAGTAACAATAGCAAAGATTAGAGCTGTTTTATCTTTACATTTAACATATCTGTAAAAATTTCCGACAGCTGCCGAAAAAGAAACGGTAGCGGCTAAGTCCATCATTGGATAACCCTGCATATCCCTAATAAAAGAAAAGGCGCCTGCAGCAATAACCATTGATAGATAAGTCCACTTCATAGATTTATCCCTAATCTGGATTTCCATTTCATCATTGTTCTCCGTTTGGGCTTTTTTCAAAATTTCTTCTTTATTCATAGTAACACCTCCAAAATATGTTCGCCAAGTTTTCTTTGCAAATGTATTCTATCACTGCCAAGTTTACTTGTCAAGTTGTTTTGCAAAGTTTTCTTTGCATGAGATTGCTGGGCGTAACTATTCATGGTCAATGGTAACACAATAGTTTGTATATTGTAGAATCAGATAACATCATCAGTTGACGTTATCAACTGATGATGTTATAATATGAGTTGATAAAGTCAACTTGCATAGAAAAGGTAAACTATTGAACGAAGATATCATCAAAAAGATACGCCAATTTAACCGTTACTACACTATATGGCTGGATGTGATGGGCAAAGGCTATTTAGGGACTGGTTTTTCATGGTCTGAATCGAGGGTGTTATTTGAAATATATAGCAACCAGGGGATAAATGCCGCGGAATTATGTGGGCATTTAAACATAGATAAAAGCTATGTGAGCAGGCTGCTTGCGAAGTTTGAAGAAAAAGGGGTTATAACAAGAAAACTTGTCCCAGGCAGCAAAGGGGTGAAAAAAATATACCTGACTGATTTAGGAAAGGAAGAAGCAAGAAGGATAGACCGAAATGGTGATAAACAGATTTCTGCTAAGCTAAGTAATTTAGAGGAAGAAGATTGTGGCAGGCTATGTGAAGCAATGGCATTGATTGAAGAAATATTAAGCAAAAATGATAAAGAATGAATTTAGTTTAGAGGAGAGTGTGATGGATGATGCTATAGAAATTGTTTTAGCCTATACGCACAAGCAAGAAATAAAGTCCCTGTTTTCGGAATACACAGATATGTTAATAGCGAATGATAGTTCATTTCAGGATTATCTTGATATTCAGCATTATGATGAAGAAATAAATCATTTAGAGGAAAAATATGGATTCCCTTTTGGAAGGTTATATTTGGCATATTGTAATGGAAAAGCCGCAGGCTGTATTGGGCTAAAAAAATTAGATAAGCAGAATTGTGAAATGAAACGCCTTTATGTAAGGCCGCAATTTAGAGGGAAAAAGCTTGGGGAACAACTGGTACAGAAAATTATAATAGATGCAAATGAAATAGGTTATTCCCATATGTTGCTGGACACTCTTCCTTTTTTAGAGAAGGCGGTCTGCATGTATAAGAAATTTGGATTTTATGCAATAGATTGTTATAATGACAGTCCTATGGACACATCTATATATTACTAAGGCGGTTAAATATCGAATGAATTTTACGCAGAATAAATTTTCTATCTGCAAGGCGGAAGATTGAGCTGTAGCGAGTGCTACAGCGATTGATGGTGCTAGATGTCCGGTGGACATCTGTTAAGCACGGACCGTAGCGGAGCGTAGACCAACGCAGCAGATAGAAATTTAGGCAAGTAAAAACATCGACATTTAACCGCCTTAGTAATATATGCGGCTGGATTTAAAATGATTACAGGCATATTCTGCTGCTTGCAGAGGGGGATCTATAGTTTTTCAGAAAGGATTACAAGGAGGAAAGGAAATGGATAAATGCAGGAAAAGGAAAGAATCATATTGGTATTTTTTGTATTAGGGATGTGTATAGCATGCATTTTATGGATGTATAAGCCGGGAATCCACTTTATACCTGGTTTTATGCATGCTGATGTAAAGGAAAACGCTTATTTGTATGATGCCGGGAAAGAAGCGTTTTTGGGGGAAACAGAAGTTATGATAAAGGGAAGTGGGAACAATATTACGAAGAAGTTCAAAGGGGAAATTTCAGTTTCTGGTTATGAATTGGAGGGAGGAAAGCCGGATTCTGTTCCAATAGACAAGGAAGGATCCATATGGAAAGTGATGTATGCCGGTTTTGGCAAGATGGGAAAAGATGAAGACGGCACAGAACGTTGGGAGGCTGCGATTAGTGATATTTCTTATTATTTGCAGCTTGATGTAAGGGACAGTGATAACTTTGTGGTAAGTATTTTAGACAGTAATCCACCGGGTTCTTCTTTATTTGTTATAAGTGCAGATACAGAGGAAAAAGCAAAGGAGGTATTTCAGTCTATAGTATTGAAGGAGGCAGATGCTGCAGAAGATTTTTAGAATTTCAAACTGCCTCATTGCATATAAGGTTTCTTTTGGATATAATTTGCACCAAGCCTCAAGCGAAAATGCCTGCACTCCCCACTTTGCGCTATATTGTCCCCCAATTTAGTCAATGTAGCCCGCTGCATCTCCTAAATTTGAGCCAAATCTCCAACAAGGTGTGATGCACATCTTGCTTATAATCCTGCCCGGAATATATAATGGTATGGGGTGATATGAAAATGAACTAAGATGAAAGAAGACGATCATGAGCACGGGGAACAACAGAGTTAGCCATATATTAATTTAATAGCAAAAATTATTTAATTTATTATGTGCTTGGCCTAATATTATTATATCTTACTATATCAAAATTTATATATAAATAAAAGAATGACAGGAGGTTCATAATGCTATTTCATGACCAGAGTTTTGAAGAAAGGATTCGTTTTTTCAATTAAATGTGTGTGATTTTCCAGAAGAACTAACATGCGGCCAAATAGATCATCAAGAACCGAAACTTGTTTTAGAGGGCCTTAAAGAACTAGTACAGCGTTTCTTAGTCCCTCATACACTTAGTACTTTCTATTTCCGCCATCGCTGCGTTGGTCTACACTCCGTTTCGGTCCGTGCTAAACGTGTGCCACTGGCACACAGCACCGTCAGTCAACAATGCCACCGCATTGCCTCCTTCCTCCGCCTTGCGCTGACAAAAATAGCAAGCACTAAGTATATGGGGATTAAGGAAACGCTGTACTAGATGAGTTGTTTCATGAAGTTTATTCTTCAGTACAGCTGTTTGATAATGGAGACCCTTTGGAAAGTTTACATAATGTTTGTAATACGATTCTGTTTTTATATTCTGCAGGATATGTGGGGGATTTATGTCAGGAGGGAAATGACTATTTTTTGAATATTGATAAAAAGGAATTTAAGAGTCATTATAAATTATCCATGAATAAACCCGCGGACAATCTTTCGAGATTTGGATTTTACTATGAATATTATAAAGATGGAAAGGAAACGAAGAGTCTAAATAGATGTTCTACATTTTATTTATTCTGTGACAGTTATCATAATATTTTTCTGGCACTAAGTTATATTATAGGAAACAAAACCAGTTTCCTATAATCAATTTGCGGCACAAAAGCATGTGCCTTTTATCAGAACAAAAATCAGTTCTGATAAGTTATATTATGAAGAATGGGTTTTTAAATGTAACTGCGAAAGACTATGCCAGGATGCAGGGAATATTTTATAAACTGGATTATAGAAGTATATTTTTAAATGAGAGTACAAAAAGAGAAGACATTTCTCCTCTCCGTATGGATATTTTAAATACGGCATGTAGCAGAAAGGCTTATCTTAAGAGTCTGGTCCAAAGTATTTTAGAACGGTTCCCATTATGTGCCAGACCTAAATTTCACGAATATTATACTCCTCATTGGATATTGCAATTTTATACGAAACAAACAAATAAGTTTGTTTTTAATATTAATGTACCTGCTGACACAATCTGCTTGGAAATTAGGTTAGTTAGCAGAGAAAATAGAGGTGATAAATGGACAGTTAGAACAAGAGCTTAAAAGGTTTGGATGTATAGGCTGTAACAATCATTGTGAACAGGAGAATTTGCGCGAAAAAAATGGAGTTCAGTATTGTATCGGGTATGCAGAAGCCAGACTGTTGGCACTTTATGTGACTTCAGAAGAAGATATAAAATCTGCGCTTATGCTTCTTGAGATGGGGCAAGAGGTTTTGGACTGGGAGTAACGGTTCACGTGAAATAATTAGTAAAATCAAGTAAGGGTAAAAACTATTAATGCCCAGGGTCTTGATAAAGCTGAGACATAAAAGTGGCCAGAAATAGGCATTTTATACGATTTTTTTTAAACAGGCAAAAAAAATGTGATATTTTTGATGCCTGTTTTGTTATTATAGTGAAAGGCCTTTCAAGATTCGTGTGCATAGGAGGTGAGATAGTGGTATCGGTAGAGGAATACGTAAGCTATGTCAGGCAGTTTTCTGATACAGTATTACGCATTGCCGTTAATTATTGCAAAGAGTTACCAGATGCAGAGGACATGGTGCAGGAAGTTTTTTTGAAGTTATTTGAAACAGGGACGGATTTTACAGATGATGAGCATGTAAAACGATGGTTAATCAGAGTGACAGTGAATCTCTGTAAGAACCATTTAGCTTCTGCATGGCACCGCAGAACCCAGTTAGTGGAGTTCCAGAAAATAGAGTCTGCATTGGAACAGCCAGTTGATTTATATGCGGCAGATGTATCAGGGATTGATGAAGGGAGTGCTCTTTTTGAGGCAGTGGCTTCGCTTCCAGAAAAATATCGCAGTGTTGTGCATTTATATTATTATGAGGACTATTCTGTAAAAGAAATTGCACAGATTTTACAGAAAAAGGAGACCACTATTCAGACCAGGCTTATGAGGGCGAGGAAAAAATTGGAACAGCAGTTGAAAGGAGCGTGGCAGGATGAATAACGCAAATAAGGAATATTATAAGCGTGTGTATGACAAAGTGCATGCTTCTGAGGAGTTGAAAGAAAGGTTGATGGATATGAGAGGGGAAAATAACAGGATAAAGGCAGAGGGGAAGAAAAGAAACCGTGTTGTATGGAAGGCGGCGGTTGCGGCTGCGGCGCTGGCAGTTACGGTACCGACAGGGGTATATGCGGCAACTCATTATTTTGATATGAAGGAATTTTTTTCCAGGACAGACCGGCCGTTGTCAGAGGAAGCAGATAAATTGATTGAAACGGAAATTCCTCAGACGCAGAAGAAAAATATTACAGAGGAGATGCCAGTGGAATTTACAGCAAAGGAGGCATTGTGTGACAGCGGTTCTGTAAACCTGATTATAGAGGCAAAGGCAAAAGAGAGTGGAAAGTATCTGCTGGCATTTGAGGACTCCTTAGAGACGGATCCTGTGTCAAACCTTGGAATCAAGGGGGATGGGACAATAGGGGAATATGCCGAGGAGAGGGGACTTAAAATATTATACCTTGGTACCGGATTTGCTCAGGACAGCCCATTTTCCCCGGGAGTATGCAGTTTCGACTGTAAATCAGCAGGAGATGATGTGCTGGAAATTTGGGTTAGGGCAGACAGGACAACAGCAGACAAAGATGCTTTAAGTGTAATTATGCTGAATACAGTGCGGGTGGCAGGCAGCGAGGAAATCTTAAAGTCTACAAATACTTTTGAGCTCCAGGATAAGAGTTCCCGTGAAACAGTATTGTATAAGGCAGAAGAAGAAATAAAGGTAAAAGGCACATCTGCTGTAGTAACTAAGATTGAAATGGAGGCTACAGAGGTAGGAAACTATGTAAAAGTATATTTTACAAATCCAAAAGCAGCAGAGGATGACGGCCTTACATTCCGCATTAAAGACAATAAGGATGCAGAAGAATGGAAAGGTTCAGGCGGTTATGTTGAAGATTTGGGGGATGGGAAATACTGCGAGTATTTAACATACAGTGCTGGCAGACTTCCGCAAAAATGTATTTTGGAGGCATTTAACTGCTGGGAAAAAAATATTTATGGACAGTATGAGATTTCAATAGTGAAATAAGCAGTAAAAAGTGGACGTGGATAGTAATGGCTGCTTATGGAATTTCTTAGCAATGGAAAAACGGATAAAAGCGATATATCATGATATATCGCTTTTTCTTTTTAGGAGTTGGCAGCGGTATTTTTTGAGTTTTGCCGGTATTCCGAGGGAGAAATCCTAAAATGCTTACGGAATGCTTCTGCATAATAACTTGCTCCATTAAATCCAACCTCATATGCAATTTCTGTAATATTCAAATCTGACATATGCAGTAATTCGGCGCTTTTGTTAAGCCGATATGTGGTAAGGTATGCATTTGGCGTCTGATGTATATAAGTGTTAAATAGCTTACAGCATTTGCTTTGTCCAATGCTGCCGGCTGATGCAATCTGCCCTAATGTTATTTTCTCATTAAAATGCTGCTGGATAAAACGAATCATGTTTTTTAGGGCAGACAGGTCGTGGTGGGAAGTTTGTTTTGTTCGGCTGCATTTGGGGGCGTTCTCAAAAATCAATGCCCATATCCATGTAAAAATGCTTTGTATTTTTAGTGAAGCGGCAGGATTGTTATAATAATCAAAAGAATATTGATATATTTTTGAAATAAGAAACAGTATAATTATAGTGAAGAATAAATATTGTGTCAACAAAGGAGGAGAAAAAATGACGATAGACCACATTGCATTATACGCAGAGGATTTGGAAAGGGAAAAAGAATTTTTTGAAACTTATTTTGATGGAAAGGCGGGAGGCAGATACCATAATGAGGAAACAGGATTTACCTCTTACTTTATATCTTTTCAGGATGGGGCAAGACTTGAAATTATGAATCTGCCTGAATCAAAGAGGGATGCAAGTAAACCAAGAATGATAGGATATGTGCATATTGCTTTTCATGTTGGTTCCAAGGAAAATGTCAATACTCTGACTGAGAAGTTGAGGGAAGATGGTTTTTCCGTTATCAGTGGGCCGAGGACGACTGGCGATGGGTATTATGAAAGCTGTATTGAGGACAACGAGGGGAATTACATTGAAATTACAATATGATATACAGGTAAAAGCAGCCTTAGCAGCATGACGGAGGAACCAAAATGTTAGCAGACTATCATGTGCATACGGAATATAGCGATGACTCCATCTATCCAATGGAAGATGTTATATTAGATGCTATCGAGATGGGGCTGGATGAGATATGCTTTACAGACCATGTTGATTATGGGGTAAAATGTGATTGGGATAGCGGGAAAACGATAGAATATCGAGATGGAGAACCCCTTGCGAATGTGTATTATCCTCATTATATGGAAGAAATAAAAGAAATGCAGTATCTTTATGGTGACAGGATTGCACTAAAAACAGGATTGGAATTTGGAATGCAGGTACACACCATACCGCAGTTTGAACAGCTTTTCAGCAAATATAAGTTTGATTTTATTATTTTGTCTGTCCATCAGGTAGAAAATAAGGAATTTTGGACACAGGATTTTCAAACTGGAAAAACACAGCAGGAATATCACGAGTGTTACTATGGTGAGATGCTGGAGCTGGTCAGGCGGTATAAAAATTATAGTGTTATTGGTCATATGGACTTAATTACACGGTATGATAAAGCTGGGGGATACCCGTTTGAAAAGATAAAGCCGCTTGTAACAGATATATTGAAAACTGTAATTTCTGACGGAAAAGGAATTGAGTTAAATACTTCATTTCATAGATATGCGCTGTCAGATACAACACCCTCTGCAGAAATATTAAAGCTGTATTATAATCTTGGAGGGAAAGTTATTACAATTGGAAGCGACAGCCACAGACCGGAACAGTTAGGAGCTTATATGCGAGAAGGAAAAAAGTTACTGCGTTCTATGGGGTTTCAGTATTTTTGCACGTATGACAGGATGAAACCGATATTTCATAAATTGTAAAATGGTAAAATTCAAAAATATCATATGCAGGAAATTGTAGGTTTGGTGAATAGATAATATGTAGTGACATGGACACTGTTTTCAAAAATCTTGTGGACTTGACAGAAATAGAAAAAAAACGTATACTGATACAAATCTTAGGAAAAGAGGGATGGAATGATGTGGAGATAATTTTCTTTTGAAACATGGTATATAGTTATGCAGCTATAAATACAAAATAGCTGTTATCATGTTGCCGAAAGTGGATTATGTCTGCATAACCTCTCTTTTTTGTGTATCTTGGGAAAGTTTGCTGTAGTGATGCAGTATATTTTTTGAAAAAATGAGTGGTTAAAACTGTGCAGATTTATTTTTGCACAGTTTTTTTGTTGAACCAGAAAAATAATTTTCTAACATGCTCTGGTACATCAGTTAGATTGGATATGCTTTTGGCAGCAGTTGTTTTTGGAAGGGATAGATTGAAAAATACAGTATTACACGCAAAGAACGTGTGCAGAAATGAGGATTTTTATGTCAAAAATTAATGTTTCGGATGTAACATTTTGTTATGATGGAAGTTACCATAATATATTTGAACATGTTTCTTTTTCGGTGGATTCTGACTGGAAGCTGGGGCTGATTGGGAGGAATGGCAAAGGGAAAACTACTTTTCTAAATTTGCTTTTAGGCAAATATGAGTATCAGGGGGCGATTACTTCTTCCGTTGTTTTTGGGTATTTTCCATACGAGGTTACGGATGAGAGGAAAGGGCAGTGCAGTGCTGATTTCCTGGAAATATGGAGACCGGGCTGTGAACTTTGGCGCGTTATTTGTGAATTAGAAAAGCTTGGCCTTACGGCGGATGTATTATACCGCCCCTTTGGTACATTAAGCAATGGGGAGCAGACAAAAGTGATGCTGGCGGTTCTCTTTTCTGGTGAAAATGATTTTTTGCTGATTGATGAGCCTACGAACCATTTGGACCAGGAGTCAAGGGCGCTTGTAAAGGAATATCTATTCCAGAAGAAAAGCTTTATTTTGGTGTCCCATGACAGAGACCTTTTGGATGCATGTGTTGACCATGTGCTTGTTTTAAACCGCCATACAATTGAAATACAGAGTGGGAATTTTTCATCCTGGCAGCTAAATAAAGAGAGGATAGATGCATTTCACCAAAGTGAAAATGAAAAGCATAGCAGGGAAATTAAAAAACTGAAAAAGGCGGCTGACAGGGCTGCAAATTGGGCAGATAAAAATGAAAGGACAAAAATCGGCTATGACCCGATAAAGGAACATGACAGGGGGAATGGCACCCGGCCTTATATTGGCGCAAAAACGAAAAAAATGCAGAGCCGTGTAAAACAGATGGAAGAAAGGATTCAGAATGAAATAGAGCAAAAAGAGGGGCTGCTTTGTGATATTGAAAAACCTGTTGATCTAAAAATTATGCCATTAAAGCACCATAAGGAGCGGCTGATCCTTGTGAAAGGGTATGGCTTATCATATCCTGCGTTAGGAGGGCAGGAAAAGGCGGCTGCTTTGCCTGAAATTATCCTGGAAGGGGTTGATTTTCAGTTAAATCAAGGAGAACGCGTATTTTTGCAGGGGGAAAATGGATGTGGCAAGTCGAGCTTGATTAAGGCAATTTTATCGCATGTAAAGCAAAAAGATGAAATGGGCTTGCAGGGCCTGGCAGAAACTGCAATGGAGTCAGGAGAGATAGAAACAGCAAGCGGCATGGTGATATCTTATATTAATCAGGACACTTCGTTTTTAAAAGGGAACCTTACAGAATTTTGCAGGGAAAGGAAATTAGACGAAAGCCTTTTTAAAGCGATCCTCCGGCAGTTGGACTTGGAACGTGTCCAGTTTGGAAAGGATATGGAGGCTTACTCGGAAGGACAGAAAAAGAAGGTCCTGATTGCAGCAAGCCTTCTAAAACAGGCACATTTGTATATCTGGGATGAACCATTAAATTATATTGATATTTTTTCAAGGATGCAGATTGAGAACTTGATTTTAAGGTACCAGCCAACAATGCTGGTAGTGGAACATGACCGGTATTTTCAGGAAAAAATAGCAACAAGAGTGTTTTCCCTTTCATAAAATTGGAAGCCTGGCAGCAGCATATTGCAAAAAAGAGAGAGCATACTATTTGTGCACAATGTTACAAGGCAATTTGGTTTTTGTGTTGTAACATTATGGCATAATTATAGATGAGGGGGAATTTTATGCTTTCAGAGGGTATTCCAATTGGATTCGGGCTGGGGCTGGCAATGCATGAAAATGCTATGACAAATTATTCTGGCATGAGTGAAGAGGAGCAGGAAGAGGTCTTGGAAAAGGCAAGACAGGCGCAGTCAAAGCGGGATATGGAGATTTTAATTAACCAGATTGGCAAAATGAACCAGCCTTTAGGTTAGTATACTGGCCGGATGGCAATTTCCAAACACGCTCTAGGGGAATGCGATGGCATTCCCCTTTTTTGGTATTTTTGTTGAAAAGTGCGATAACATATGGTACTCTAAAATAAGATGCTCTAGCAGTGGATTGATTTTGGAAAAAACGGAATAGGAATGGCATGTGGAGGGAAGGAATAGATGAAACTGCGTTATCCTGATTATTATAAGGATTTTTCCTGTATTGCAGACAGGTGTGAAGATACCTGCTGTGCAGGATGGGAAATAGATATAGATGATAATAGTTATGAATATTATATGGAAGTGCCGGGGGCTTTTGGAGAAAGAATCCGCAATTCGATAAAGGAATACCAGACGGACGAGGGGGATGTTTATGAATGCCACGGTTTTTTGCTGGCAGATGGGAAACGCTGCCCTTTTTTAAATGAAAGTAACTTATGTGATATTATTTTAGAGTTAGGCGAAGATGCGCTTTGTGACGTATGCACCTATACGCCGCGTAATTTTCTGGAATATGGAAATGCCAGGGAAATTTCAATTAGCCCAAGCTGTGCAGAGGCGGGAAGGTTAATTTTTAGCAGCCGGGAAAAGGTGAGGTTTACAGAGCAGGAGATACCGGAAGAGCTTGGTTTTGCAGAGGGTGAAGAAGAGTTAAAAATTGCGGCGGCAGTAAAAGAGGCAAGGGACAGAGCGATTGCTATATTGCAGGACAGGGAAACGGATATTTATCAGCGTATTTACAATTTTTTATATTATGCGCAGGAAGTACAGTCCTGCTTCAATAGAAATGAAGCAGGGCAGAATCTGTTTCTCCAGATGAAAGGTGAAGCAGGGGAAAAGGCGTTATGTTCTGGCAAAGAGACTTCTGCGCACTTTACATATTTCCAAAAGAGGATGAAATCTTTTCAGGAATTAGATTGTATTAATGATGAGTGGGGATGTTTCCTGGAACGGATGGAGCTTTTGTTTTTGGAGGAAACGGGTGGGCAGAAACGGTATGGCGATACATTTAAACGGTTTATTGCATATATGAGGGAAAAGGATTTAGAATATCTGTGGGAACAATTTATGGTATATTATGCTTTTTTGTTCCTTGCGCGTTGTGTGGATGGGCTGAATTTCTGGGGAAAAGCACAATTTTGCGTGTGCAGCTTTCTTATGGTGCGGGATATGGCTTTGGAACGTTTTTATCAAAATGGGGAATCCTTTACTGTAGAGGATTGTGTGGATATTGCCCGGATTTATGCAAAAGAGGTGGAGCATTCCCAGGAAAACCTGGAATTTCTAGAAGAAGAATTTTTATTTGAAGAAATATATCAGTTTAAGGCATTGTGCGCACAGATTATTTAACCGCCTTAGTGCTTTCCACAGTCGGCTTTTGAAAAATGGCTGTGGATACAAAGTAGAAAGGGTAAAATGCAAACACACATCTTTCACCCTTTGTGTTTGCGCCTCAAATGAAAATGCAGGCATTTTCATTTGAGGTTTGGTGCAAATTATGATAAAAAGTAGTTTTAAATTGTAATATTTGGCATCAGGAGCAATTAAAATGAGAAAATTATATTTTACAAGGCATGGGCAGACGATTTGGAATGTGGAAAATAAAATCTGTGGTTCTACGGATATTGCACTTACGGAGCTTGGGCATGGGCAGGCAGTGGAATTGGGGCAGCGGATAAAAGAGGAGGGGCTTCCGATTCAGGAGATACTGGCTTCCCCGCTTATCCGCGCAAAAAATACGGCAGAGCATATCGCAGATATTACTGGCATCCCTATGCGTGTAGAGGAGCTTTTGCGCGAACAGAATTTTGGGGTTTTTGAGGCGGAGCCAAGAGATTCTATAGAGTTTTTAGAGGCGAAAAAACAGTTTGCTAATCGGTTTGGCTCTGGGGAAAGTATGCTGATGGTGGCAAAGCGGGTGTATACTTTGCTGGACAGGCTCGCAAAGGAAGATAAAGTATATCTTTTGGTGGCGCATAATGGGATTGCGCGGGTGGTGCACAGTTATTTTTATGATATGGAAAATGAAGAGTATGCGAAGCATTCTATAAAAAATTGCGCATTAGAAGAGTATTGCTGGTAAGGGACTGCTGGGAGAGAAATAGAGTAGAGCCATAATAATAGGATGGTACGATTATTTGTAATGAAAGGCAGGAAATTAGAATGTTTTATATTGGAAATCATTTATCAGCTTCAAAAGGATATGAAGCAATGGGAAAACAGGCGGTAAAATTAGGGGGAAATGTTTTTGCATTTTTTACGCGGAATCCGCGCGGGGGACAGGCAAAGGAAATAAAGCAGGAGGATGTTGAAAAATATCTTGCTTATGCAAAGGAGCACGAGTTTGGGAAACTTGTCGCACATGCGCCCTATACGATGAATTTATGCGCTGCAAAGGAGGATATCCGTAATTTTTCAAGGGAAATGCTGGCGGATGATATGAGGCGCATGGAATATACGCCAGGAAATTATTATAATTTCCATCCCGGCTCCCATGTGGGGCAGGGGGCGGAGGCTGGAATTGAACTGGTAGCCGATGCGTTAAATTCAGTTTTGGAAAAGGAACAGTCAACTACTGTCCTTCTGGAAACAATGGCAGGGAAAGGGAGCGAGGTTGGCAGGAATTTTGAGGAGCTCCGGGAGATTATTGACCGTGTGGAATTAAAGGAAAAACTGGGCGTATGTTTTGATACCTGCCATGTTTGGGATGGGGGATATGATATCGTAAATGACTTAGATGGCGTGTTGACAGAGTTTGATAAAGTCATTGGGCTTGAAAGGCTTTGTGCTGTGCATTTTAATGACAGTATGAATGATTTGGGCTCTCATAAAGACCGCCACCAAAAAATTGGCGAGGGGAAAATTGGGCTGGAAGCAATGAAGCGCGTTACCCTTCATCCGGTGCTTGCAGGGAAGCCGTTTATCTTAGAAACGCCAAATGATGACGAAGGCTATGCAAAGGAAATTGCCATGATAAAAGAGTGGACACAAGAATAAAGAAGGAAAGACATATGGAACGTTATGTTAAGATAGAGGATATCTCTGACGGGAAGAGGTACAAAAGCAATGATATGGCAAAGCTTGGCTGCAATGAATGTGAAGGATGCAGCGAATGCTGCCATAATGTAGGGGAGAGCATTATTTTAGACCCATGGGATGTTTATATGTTAGAAACGAATTTATCCTGTGGTTTTGAAGGGCTGCTTGGAAAATATCTCGAATTAAAAGTTTTCCAGGGAGTGATTTTGCCATACCTTCTTTTGGATGAAAAGGAAGGCTGTCATTTCCTGAATGAAGAAGGAAGATGCAGCATCCACGGATTCCGGCCAGGATTTTGCCGGCTTTTTCCGCTTGGGCGCATTTATGAAAATGGTTCTTTTTCTTATTTTTTACAAACACAGGAGTGTAAAAAGGAACGGCGGACAAAAGTGAAAATCAGCAAATGGCTTGGGATTCCAAATTTGTCTTCTTATGAAAAATTTATCTGTGAATGGCATTATTTGGTAAAGGATGTACAGGAACTTGCAAAGCAGATGGAAGGGCAGGGGCTAAAAGAATGGAATCTGTACCTTCTACAGGCTTTTTTTGCTGCGCCTTATGAAGAAAGGGATTTTTATATGCAGTTTGGAAAGCGATATGAAGAGGCGAGGAAACGGCTGGACAGTTAATTTAGGACAGTTCTTTAATATAAGAAAGCAGATGGGAGGAAGGATATGAGGATACCGAAGTTTTTAGGGGAGGGAGGCTGCCTGGGGTTTGTTGCCCCGTCGTATGGCTGCGCTATTGAGCCATATAAAAGCGGCTTCCGGAATGCGTTGGAAAAGTTCCGCCAGATGGGGTTTCAGGCGGATATTGGAGAAAACTGTTATGCAGGCGGGGGGATTGGGATTAGCAGTACGCCGGAAAAATGTGGAGAAGAAATTAACCTGTATTTTACAGAGAAAAAGGTGGATGTGCTGATTTCCTGCGGCGGCGGGGAATTGATGTGTGAAATCCTGGATTATGTGGATTTTGAAAAGCTGGCAAATGCAGAGCCGAAGTGGTATATGGGGTATTCAGATAATACGAACCTGACATTCCTGCTTACCACTCTTTGCGATACGGCGTCTGTCTATGGGCCTTGCGCGCCTGCATTTGGCATGGAGCCTTGGCATATGGCGATTTCGGACGCCTTTGGCTTATTGAAGGGAAAGAAGGCAGAGTTTGCTAATTATCCTCTTTGGGAAAAAGAGTCGAAAAAGGATGAGGAACATCCATTAGAGCCATATTTTGTAACAGAACCGTTTTGTGTCAGGCGTTTTCCAGATAAGGATACTGTAATGGCCGGGAGGATGCTGGGAGGCTGCCTTGACTGTCTGGGGCGTCTTGTTGGGACAAAATACGATAAGGTAAATGAATTTGCAAAGCGTTATGGCAAGGATGGAATCCTATGGTATATGGAAGCATGTGATTTGAATGTAATGGATATCAGGCGTGCCCTCTGGCAGCTTGACCATGCAGGATGGTTTGAAAATGCGAAGGGGTTTCTTTTTGGCCGTCCTTTGTGCCATGGGGAGGAAATGTTTGGGCTGGACCAGTATCATGCGGTTACTGATGTGTTAGGGAAATATCAGGTGCCGGTTTTGATGGATTTGGATATTGGGCATATCCCGCCTATGATGCCAATGGTGAATGGGGTGCTTGCAACTGTGGAGACGAAAGGGAATAGGGTGAAGATACATTATGATTTTAGCGCATCTGACAAAAGCTAACGGAGTAAGGAAAGAGCAGACTTTAAAGGAGCATTGTATAAATACGGCCAAATATGCATCAGAAAGTCTGCGCCTTTCAGGATTTTATCATACCGCATATTTGGCAGGCCTGCTCCACGATATGGGTAAGGCAACAGAGAAATTCAATGAATATCTGGAAAAGGCATATCGTGGCGAGGAGGTTCTGCGCGGTTCTGTAAACCATACCTTTGCAGGCGTGGTTTATCTTCTGGAAAATTACCATATGGATAGAAAAGAAAAGTGGGGCTGTCTGGCAAGTGAAATCATTGCTTTTGCAATTGGCGGGCATCATGGGCTGTTTGACTGTGCTGATTTGGAAGGGAAGAATGGTTTCCTTCACCGCCTGCAAAAAGATAAAAGGGAATTGGCCTATGAAGAGGCGGTAGAAAATTATTTTGGAAATGTTATTTCTGCGGAAGAGACAGAAAAACAGTTTTATTTGGCTTCACAGGAGGTACAGCAGTTTTTTCGGAAAGCGAGGGCGCTTTTTTCCGGCCGGGAAGAAATAGATTTTCAGGTTGGGCTGCTTTCCAGGCTGGTACTTTCTGCAGTGATTTACGGCGACCGCAGGGATACTGCAGAGTTTATGAACCAGGTACAAGTGTGTAAGCCGGTTTTTAATTGGAGAGTGCAGAGGGATTATCTGGAAAGAAAAATGGCCCGTTTTGATTCTGCTGCAAAAATTAACCAAGTTCGGAAGGAGATTTCGCAGCAGTGTTTGGAGTCTGCAGGGCTGCCGGCGGGGATTTACCGCCTGAATGTGCCGACCGGGGCCGGGAAGACCTTGTGTACCTTGCGGTATGCGCTTGCCCATGCAGAAAAGTTCCAAAAGAAAAGAATTATCTTTATCATCCCGCTGTTAAGCATATTGGACCAGAATGCGAAGGTAATACGGGAATATATTGCAGATAGCAGTTGTGTACTGGAACACCATTCTAATGTGCTCCATGAAAAACAGCAGCAGGAGATATTAGATGAATATGAGCTGCTAACAGAGCAATGGGATGCGCCTGTTATTATTTCTACTTTAGTGCAGCTGCTCAATATTTTGTTTACGCACCGGACGTCTGCGGCCGGCCGTATGCAGGCATTGTGCGACAGTGTAATTATAATTGATGAAGTACAGTCTTTGCCGAAAAAAACGGTGCTTTTGTTTAATATGGCGATAAATTTTTTAAGTCAATTCTGCAATGCAACGGTTGTATTGTCGTCAGCGACACAGCCGTGTTTAGAAGCAGTACAATGGCCGGTGAAATACGCAGATAGGGCAGAGCTTGTGCAATTGGGGCAGGAGCAAAAAGATGTATTTAAACGGAGTGAAATTATAGATAAAATATCAGAGTCTGGCATGGATTTACTGGAATTATCTGATTTTTGCATATCTTTAATGGAGATACATACTGCGCTTTTAGTAATATGCAATACAAAGCGGGAAGCAAGGGAGTTATTTGCAGAAACGGAAGAAACTGCCAAAGCAAAGGGATGGAAAATGTACCATCTTTCCACTTCCATGTGTAAAAAGCACAGAATGGATGTCCTTAGGGATTTGCAGGAAGAGCTGTTATTGGTGCAGTCACAGGAAATAGGCGGCCGCCGGAAGTTAATTTGTGTTGCGACACAATTGGTTGAGGCAGGGGTGGATTTTTCTTTTGACGGGGTTGTGCGGGTTACTGCCGGAATTGACAATTTAGTGCAGGCTGCGGGGAGGTGCAACCGGAGCAATGAATATAAAAATTTGGGAAGAGTATATCTGGTAAACCTGAAAAATGAGAATTTGGGGATGCTGAAAGAGATAAAGGCAGCCCAGGATAGTACCCTCCGGACACTAAGTTATTGGAAAAAGCTGGAGGGAACCGGATTGTTTGACGATGAAATGATAAACAGGTTTTATCAGTACTTATTCCGTTCTTCAGAGATAAAAAAAGAAATGCGTTATCCTGTGAAAAATGAGAGAGATAATGTCTATCTGACAGATTTACTGGCAAATAAAAATAAATATGTAGATGTAAAAAAAGAAAAGCCGCCGTTTATTTTGCATCAGCCGTTTAAAACAGCAGGAAAAATGTTTCAGGTATTTGAACAGAATACAACAGATATTTTAGTTCCATATGGGGAAGGGGGTGAGGTTATAGAGAAGATAAGGGGGATGAAAGGCAATGAAGCCTGTTACTATTTGCTGCAGGAATTAAAAGATAAGTTAAAACAGTATTCTGTCAGTATTTATCAATGGCAGATGGAAGCATTATATGAGGAAGGGCTGCTGGAAAGCTGTTTGGATGGCAGGCTGTATCTATTAAACAGTAAGGCTTATCATGAGAAATACGGAGTAGACGATAAAGTAACGCTGGCTGCAGAGGATTTTATTTTATAGTAAACGCATAAAATACATGCGTTAACTATAATAGATGCGCACGGATACACATAGGAAGTATGCTGCTTTGCAGCGTGTATCCGGCGCTGAAAACGAAGCAAAACGCAAGCGTTTTTTCGTTTACTATATCATGAATGGTAAAAGGAGGGCATATGCAGTACAAAAATACAGTGGATTTTGAAGTGACAGGCGATTATGCGTTGTTTTCAGATCCGATTACGCGTGTAGGGGGAGAAAAATTATCCTATCAAATCCCTACCTATGAGGCACTAAAAGGGATTCTCCAAAGCATTTACTGGAAACCTACAATTATTTGGGTAATTGACAAGGTGCGGGTGATGAATCCAATCCAGACAGAGACAAAAGGTATCCGGCCAATTAAATATTTTAAGGATGCGAATGATTTGTCTTATTATACTTATCTGAAGGATTGCCGTTACCAGGTAAGGGCACATTTTATCTGGAACGAAAACCGGGCAGAGCTTAAAATGGACAGGAACGAGGGAAAACATTTCAGCATTGCAAAGCGCATGGTAGAACGTGGCGGGAGAAGGGATATTTTCCTGGGGACACGGGAATGCCAGGGCTATGTGGCGCCATGTGCTTTTGGGGAGGGGGAAGGGTTTTATGATGAGATAGAAGAATTAAACTTTGGCATGATGTATCATGGCATTACCTATGCAGATGAGGCATATCCAGCCCAGGTGGAGGAAACGGAGGGGAATTTGTGCGTGAGGCTGTGGCAGGCATCTATGGCCAGGGGAGTTGTCAGCTTTTGCCCTCCATGGGAGTGTATACACAGGGTAGTCAGGAAGATGGAGGTAAAACCGTTTGGCAGGGAGCATAATAATTTTACAGGGTTAGAGGAAAGAGGGGTGGTCCTATAAATGTCATGGCTGAATGAATTGTATTGTACATATGAAAATCAATTAGGAGCTGATCATGATTGTAAAACGCCCTTATCCCCAGTTGCCCATATGATTGCCCATGCCCAGATAGAAATTACGTTGGATGAAACGGGGAGTTTTGTAACGGCAAGGGCTTTGTCGAAGGAGGAAGATAGTACGGTAATTCCGGTTACGGAGTCTTCAGCAGGAAGGAGTTCGGGGATTGCCCCACATCCTTTATGTGATAATTTGTCGTATCTTGCAGGTGATTTTTCACAATATTGTGCAGCAAAAAAGGAACAGAAAAAAGCGGAAGAGAAATTTGAGGGGTATATTAAGAATCTAAGGCGATGGATGCAATCGGAGCATACCCATCCAAAGGTACAGGTAATATACTGTTACCTTGAGAAGGAGAATGTAATATCGGACTTGGTAAAGGCAGGGATTGTAGAACTGGAACAGGGAGTTTTTGCAAAGAAGAAGGTAGGTGGGCAGCCGTACGAAAAAGCAATTGTGCGTTTCCGTATTTTGTCAGATGATATAGAAGCTGTTCCAGCCTGCTGGGAGGATGAGTCGCTTTATGTGTCTTTTGCAAAATATTATATGTCCCAGTTAAGTGATAAAAAGGATATCTGTTATCTTACCGGGGAGGAGCAGGTGATTTCGGATAACCATCCCAAGGGGGTAGTGGCTGCGACATATGGCGCAAAGCTGGTTTCGGCAAATGATGACCAGGGGTATACATTCCGCGGCAGGTTTCAGAATGCTTCGCAGCCGTATGCTTTAGGCTATGAAGCTTCGCAAAAAATCCATAGCGCGCTGACCTGGCTGGTAAAGAACCAGGGGGAGGCCAGCGGAACTCAGGCAAAGAGGACATTTGTCTGCTGGAATCCTCAGGGAAAGAAAACACCGGATATTTTTGACCCGTTTGGATTGTATGAAGAAGATGAAATAATCACTGTGCCGGATATCGGGGCTTATAGAAACAGATTATGGAAATCTTTGCAGGGATATGTAAATCAATTTAAAGAAGAGGATGAAATTATCATAATTGGTTTGGATGCCGCTACAACAGGCCGGCTTTCTGTTACATATTATAATGAATATATGTCCAGGGATTTTTATGAGCGTCTGCTTAACTGGGGGGAAACATGTAATTGGTGGTTTATGAAGTTTGATGCGCAAAAGAAGGTATATTTTAAAATTCAGACGCCAATCTTTCGGAGAATTGCAGAATGCGCTTATGGAAACCAGAAGGGAAAGTTTATAGAGGCGGATGACAGAGTGGTAAAAGAACAGGTACAACGGCTGATGAAATGTGTATATGACAGGCAGCCGCTGCCTTTCGACATAGTACAGGCGCTTGTAAACAAGGCGTCGTCGCCTCTGTCATACACTCCTGTAAACCGGGAACTTGTCTTGTCAACAGCTTGTGCGATGGTGGTGAAATATTACTATGATAAAAAACTAATTGAGAAAGGGGAGTCAAATTTAATGAAGTTGGACTTAGAAAACAGAGACCGCAGTTATCTTTTCGGAAGGCTTTTGGCGGTATATGAAAGGGCAGAGCGGATAACGTATGATAAGGGGGAAAGCAGGGAAACAAATGCAATTCGGCTGCAGTCGGCTTTTGTAAACCATCCGATGCAGACATGGAAGGTGCTGGAGGATGCTGTGGGGCCTTATTTTCAGAAATTGAAGCCTGCTTCCCGCGAATTCTACAAAAAAATAATAAGTGAGATAACAATGTTGTTTGCAGAGGAAGACCAGGAGGTAATGAACCAGGGGTTAAAGGAAAATTATCTTTTGGGGTATTATTTACAGCGTGCAGAATTTAAAAAGAAAGAACAGTCAGCAAAAGAACAGAAGGAGGAAAATAAAGATGGGGAAATTACAGAACAAGATTGATTTTGAGGTATTGGTAAAGGTGGTAAATGCAAATCCTAATGGGGATCCATTAAATGGAAACCGTCCAAGAACTACCTATTCAGGAAATGGGGAAATTTCAGATGTATGTATTAAACGTAAAATCCGTAACCGTTTGCAGGACATGGGGGAAAATATTTTTGTCCAGTCTTCAGAGCGGAAAAATGATGAGTTTAATTCTTTAAGCGAGAGGGCGTCCGGTAATATTAAAGAATACACTTCAGAAGAAGATTATGCAGAAAAAGCATGTGAAAAATGGATAGATGTACGGGCGTTTGGGCAGGTTTTTGCATTTAAGCCTGATAAAAAGAAGGATGCCAAGGGCGTTTCTGTTGGGGTGAGGGGACCGGTGTCAATTCACCAGGCGGTAAGCTGCTCCCCGGTGGACATCCACAGCATGCAGATTACAAAGAGCGTAAATGGCGATCCTTCTGATGGGAGAAGTTCTGACACAATGGGGACAAAACATATGGTTGAATTTGGGCTGTATAAAATAAAAGGTTCTATTAATGTCCAGCTGGCAGAGAAAACCGGGTTTTCAGAAGAGGATGCAGAAAAGCTGAAAGAAGCCCTGCGGACTTTATTTATTAACGATGCATCATCTGCAAGGCCGGATGGGAGTATGGAAGTAGTGGTTTTATACTGGTGGAAACATAATAATAAAATTGGGCAGTATTCTGCTGCAAAGGTGCATGATTCTTTGAAAATCTCATTAAAAGATGGTGTGCAGGTTCCGGCATCTGTTGATGACTATAATATTACATTAGAGAATCTGGATAATTTGGAACCGGAGGTTATTAAGGGGATATAGGATGTATGAGGAAGAAGATTACTTGATGCTTTCAGGGTTACAACATTTTGCATTTTGCCGCCGCCAGTGGGCGTTAATCCATATTGAACAACAGTGGGCAGAAAATGAGAGGACAGTTGATGGGCATTTGTTTCATGCTACTGCCCATAATTCTGAAAAAACAGAAAAAAGAGGTGATTTAATTATTACCAGGGGATTGCGGATAAAATCGGCAACTCTTGGCGTTTCCGGGATTTGCGATGTTGTTGAATTTCATAAATCACCGGATGGGATATCCCTGCATTCTTTTGAGGGGTTCTGGCAGCCTTATCCTGTAGAATATAAAAAGGGAAAACCCAAATCACATGATGCAGATAAATTGCAATTATGCGGACAGGCTATGTGCTTGGAAGAAATGCTGCTGTGTAACATACCGTCTGGAAGCTTGTTTTACGGTGAACACCGCAGGAGGACATCTGTAGAATTTACTGAGGGGCTTCGGGCACAGGTAAAGGCAATGCTGGATGAGATGCATGATTTGTGGAAGAAGGGATATACTCCCAGGGTAAAGGCAAAAAAGGGATGCAGCGCCTGTTCATTAAAGGATGTTTGTATTCCCGGACTTGGTAAGATGAATTCGGTTGAGTCATATATAAGCAGCAGAATATCGGGGGAGTAATATGAGGAAATTATTAAATACACTTTTTGTAACCAGTGAGGGCGCTTTTTTGACTCTAGAGGGGGAAACGGTTTGTGTAGAACTGCGAAGAAAAAAGATTGGCCAGTTTCCTCTGCATACGATTGAAAGTATTGTCTGCTTTTCGTATTATGGCGCTACTCCTGCTTTAATGGGCGCATGTGCTGACAAGGGGATAAATTTGGCTTTTTATAATCCATTTGGAAGGTTTTTATGCCGTGTTACGGGAAGAAGCAAGGGAAATGTGGTTTTGCGGAAACAGCAATATAGAGTATCGGATGATAAACGGGCAAGCTGTCAAATTGCAAGAAACTTTATTTTAGGTAAAGTATTTAACTGTAGGTGGAGCATTGACAGGACATTGCGTGACCATTTATTGCGGGTAGATGAAGAGGCATGCAAGAAAGCGATAGGGTATCTAACCGATTCCATGGAAAAAATTAAGGCGACGGATAACCTGGACACTCTCCGTGGGTTGGAAGGTGAGTGTGCATCAGTATATTTTAGGGTTTTTGATGAACTTATTTTAAACCAAAAGGAAGATTTCTGGTTTCATGGAAGGAATAAAAGGCCGCCACTTGACAATGTGAACGCAATGCTTTCTTTTGGATACGCATTGCTTGCAAATGATTGCGCAGGGGCGTTAGAAGGGGTAGGGCTTGATTCGTATGTTGGGTTTATGCATAGGGACAGGCCAGGCAGGGAGTCCCTGGCACTGGATTTAATGGAGGAATTCCGTCCAGTTCTTGTTGACCGTTTTGTCCTTACTCTTATTAATAACCGTCAAATGAAAAATGAGCATTTCCAAAAGTCTGAAAGTGGAGCGATTGAATTCACAGAGGCGGGAAAAAAGAAATATTTGGCAGAATGGCAGGAACATAAAAAAGAGCTGTTAACACATCCCTATTTGAAGGAAAAGATTAACTGGGGACTGCTTCCTTATGTGCAGGCATTATTGCTTGCAAGATATTTAAGAGGGGATTTAGACGGATATCCTCCATTTATGTGGAAATGAGGTGGAAAATGCTTGTATTAGTGACATATGATGTTAATACAGAGGATGCTAGTGGAAAAACAAGGCTGCGAAAAGTTGCTAAACAGTGTGTGAATTATGGGCAACGGGTTCAAAATTCGGTGTTTGAGTGTATATTAGACCCAGCACAATGTAAAATGCTGAAGGCAATTTTGCTGGAAATAATAGACCAGAAAAAAGACAGTTTACGTTTTTATTATCTTGGAAATCATTATGAAAGTAAAATCGAACATTATGGTGTAAAAGATAGTTTTGAACAAGAAGGGGTGTTGATTTTGTAGTGTGAACATAAAGCTTACATATTTTGCATAAGAGGTTCGCACTGGAGCGATGATTAAAATAGTTTATATAGCTGAGAATGGCTAAATATCTATTCACGAGATGGCAGAGTGAGGACACAAGATGCTTGGTGGACATTTGATATACTCTGGCCGTAACGGAGCGCAGACTAAATACCCCGCTCCTCTGGGGCGAAACTTGCCAAGAAACCGAATGGTTCCTTTAGAGGAACTATGTCATGCTTCGTTGCTCTGCAGCGGGGGATTTGACTTTATCAGGACAAAGTAATATTACTTGATAATTACTTAAAGATTAATATTTTTGGTGTTTATGATTTAAGTAATTACTTATTTCTCTACGCTAGAAAAAGAAAAATTTTGTGATTTTAGTTAATTATGTGCAAAATTTAAGGCGTTTTTTGTGCATAATTGCTGTCGCTCCCCTTGTGGGAGCGTGGATTGAAATTTTTATCGTCGTTAGTCTCTGTCTTGTCTGGTGCGTCGCTCCCCTTGTGGGAGCGTGGATTGAAATTGGCGTGCAAAACAAAAATTAAAAAATGCGTCAAGTCGCTCCCCTTGTGGGAGCGTGGATTGAAATGTCCTTATCGTCCTTATCGTCCATGTTAATCTCGTCGCTCCCCTTGTGGGAGCGTGGATTGAAATTGCATCAAATACCATAGGTATTTTGCGCAAATCAGTCGCTCCCCTTGTGGGAGCGTGGATTGAAATTTTTTTCTGCCTGTATATCTCCCTGCGCCTTGCCGTCGCTCCCCTTGTGGGAGCGTGGATTGAAATAGCCCGTACTTCTCACTGTTTTTACGGTTTGCCCGTCGCTCCCCTTGTGGGAGCGTGGATTGAAATTCCCTGGAATCTGCAGAAGACACCATAAAAAACGTCGCTCCCCTTGTGGGAGCGTGGATTGAAATAGTTTCTGTGTAAATCCCTGTCCCTGCCGCTATCGTCGCTCCCCTTGTGGGAGCGTGGATTGAAATAAAAAATACTTTCTGGTCTGCCGTTACTGCCACCGTCGCTCCCCTTGTGGGAGCGTGGATTGAAATCGCTGTGTCACGGTCCATGGCGGACATAATCAGGGTCGCTCCCCTTGTGGGAGCGTGGATTGAAATCAGTCATCCCACACACAAACACATGTTTGTTTGGTCGCTCCCCTTGTGGGAGCGTGGATTGAAATTGGGCACGCTGCGCCGCTGTCAGGTTATTGCTCGTCGCTCCCCTTGTGGGAGCGTGGATTGAAATTTCAAATGCCCAGATGCCGTAAATATGGCCACATGTCGCTCCCCTTGTGGGAGCGTGGATTGAAATATCAGACGGATTAACTTTTTAATGCTGTTTTTGGTCGCTCCCCTTGTGGGAGCGTGGATTGAAATTTTGGATATAATGAGGAAAATGAAAAATAAAAAAGGGTCGCTCCCCTTGTGGGAGCGTGGATTGAAATCGGAAGAGCAGTGTATAAATTTTGTGCCGCCCAGCGTCGCTCCCCTTGTGGGAGCGTGGATTGAAATTTTCATTACCATCCTCCATTTTCAGGCAGATATGGTCGCTCCCCTTGTGGGAGCGTGGATTGAAATTTTGGAAAATGCCTTTTAACGTCTTTGTTGCCGGTCGCTCCCCTTGTGGGAGCGTGGATTGAAATGTCCCTGTAATAATCGTTTACAAAGCCATACCCTGTCGCTCCCCTTGTGGGAGCGTGGATTGAAATTTTTCTTATTTGGGAGATTAATATTTTCATACTGTCGCTCCCCTTGTGGGAGCGTGGATTGAAATTGCCAGCATATCATCAATTGACGGCGCCCACATGGTCGCTCCCCTTGTGGGAGCGTGGATTGAAATCTGATTTCTCCGGGATATTCCCCCGGTTCCACAGGTCGCTCCCCTTGTGGGAGCGTGGATTGAAATTTCCACCATAATAACCCTGCCTAATAAACCATTCGTCGCTCCCCTTGTGGGAGCGTGGATTGAAATTATTGGATTGGATGAACTGATTCACTCCCACCTAGTCGCTCCCCTTGTGGGAGCGTGGATTGAAATAAAAATGGATTTGTGGGAGGCTGTCCAGATAAAGTCGCTCCCCTTGTGGGAGCGTGGATTGAAATGCTGTCAAGGTTAGTAATGATATTTGTCCATCCCCGTCGCTCCCCTTGTGGGAGCGTGGATTGAAATTCCTGTCTCGTCCTTGGTGTCCAGTTTGACAACGTCGCTCCCCTTGTGGGAGCGTGGATTGAAATCATGCTTTACCCCCTCTCCAGCGGACTGCCCAGAGTCGCTCCCCTTGTGGGAGCGTGGATTGAAATTGGGTCTTTTGTCATCCCCTGCACTAATTCTTCGTCGCTCCCCTTGTGGGAGCGTGGATTGAAATTGCTTTGATATCGACTGGTGCTTCCAAAAATCCGTCGCTCCCCTTGTGGGAGCGTGGATTGAAATCACATCATCAAGCGAAAAATTTTTGCACTCAACGTCACTCCCCTTGTGGGAGCGTGGATTGAAATGTACGTCATGTTCAGTGGCAGCACCCTTTCAATGGGTCGCTCCCCTTGTGGGAGCGTGGATTGAAATAGATATCCGGGTGCTTGACGATATTAACACAATGTCGCTCCCCTTGTGGGAGCGTGGATTGAAATATCATTTATTTTTATGGTATGAAAGAAGAAGCAAGTCGCTCCCCTTGTGGGAGCGTGGATTGAAATTGACAAACCATGATATGAAAAAGTGGAATGATGGGTCGCTCCCCTTGTGGGAGCGTGGATTGAAATATGGTGTCTATCCTTCCAAACGCCCCACTTAAAGTCGCTCCCCTTGTGGGAGCGTGGATTGAAATCCCACGCCGTTTATAATATTCATGTGCCTTACTGCGTCGCTCCCCTTGTGGGAGCGTGGATTGAAATATTTGTTAAAATTGGGCATAAAAATAACACTATTGTCGCTCCCCTTGTGGGAGCGTGGATTGAAATATCCATAAAACGTATGATAAGACGGCGGTAAATCGTCGCTCCCCTTGTGGGAGCGTGGATTGAAATCGCAACCGCCCTGTCCTCTCCCAGCGCGTCCTGCGTCGCTCCCCTTGTGGGAGCGTGGATTGAAATATATGACGTTGCAGGCTGACCGCAAGCGTCTGGTGTCGCTCCCCTTGTGGGAGCGTGGATTGAAATCAACCATATGTGTTATCTGGTGCAGAGCTTGCCAGTCGCTCCCCTTGTGGGAGCGTGGATTGAAATTGTGTCATATGCCTGTTATTTACCATGGCCACGGGTCGCTCCCCTTGTGGGAGCGTGGATTGAAATGCCGTCCAGCCTTGCATCATTAAGCAGGGATTTGTCGCTCCCCTTGTGGGAGCGTGGATTGAAATCTTGTGGGCATATTTACGGCATCTGGTCCTTTGAGTCGCTCCCCTTGTGGGAGCGTGGATTGAAATAGGCATTAATGATATGCGGTTACAATGGCATTATGTCGCTCCCCTTGTGGGAGCGTGGATTGAAATACATATACGGACTGTGCACATGGCAACCTTGACAGTCGCTCCCCTTGTGGGAGCGTGGATTGAAATTCCAAACGCCATCTGCCCCTTCAACAAGGTCAATGTCGCTCCCCTTGTGGGAGCGTGGATTGAAATACATATACGGACTGTGCACATGGCAACCTTGACAGTCGCTCCCCTTGTGGGAGCGTGGATTGAAATTCCAAACGCCATCTGCCCCTTCAACAAGGTCAATGTCGCTCCCCTTGTGGGAGCGTGGATTGAAATGTCTTTTTCGTCCTTATCGTCCATGTCAATCTCCGTCGCTCCCCTTGTGGGAGCGTGGATTGAAATCGTAACATTTATGGATGGGGAAGGGGGCACAACCGTCGCTCCCCTTGTGGGAGCGTGGATTGAAATCTTTTTGTTTTTGCGTGATTTGTACCATCCTGTCGTCGCTCCCCTTGTGGGAGCGTGGATTGAAATTTCATCAGGCATATCTAAATCGCTTAAATTGTCGTCGCTCCCCTTGTGGGAGCGTGGATTGAAATTTCTTCATCACCTGCTTGTTCTGTAGCAAAATCGTCGCTCCCCTTGTGGGAGCGTGGATTGAAATTCATCTTTCATACTGTACATTCCGCTACCCACTGGTCGCTCCCCTTGTGGGAGCGTGGATTGAAATTCGTTGCTGGTCAACGTACCAGTGTTGAGATAGGGTCGCTCCCCTTGTGGGAGCGTGGATTGAAATATGCTGTTTCTGGGTCAAATATCGTTCCATTCTAGTCGCTCCCCTTGTGGGAGCGTGGATTGAAATACTGATGATATGGAATCAAAGTATGAGCTGGTAGTCGCTCCCCTTGTGGGAGCGTGGATTGAAATCACATGTTCTGCATCAAATACAGCTGGTATTTTACGTCGCTCCCCTTGTGGGAGCGTGGATTGAAATCAGCGGGAAAGCAGGAAGTGGTATTTTTGCCTGGTCGCTCCCCTTGTGGGAGCGTGGATTGAAATAAAATCTAAAATGCAGGAACTAAATAATCTTGCGTCGCTCCCCTTGTGGGAGCGTGGATTGAAATTCGTTGCTGGTCAACGTACCAGTGTTGAGATAGGGTCGCTCCCCTTGTGGGAGCGTGGATTGAAATCCGGTAACTGTAGCCGTTAAATTTCCTCATAATGTCGCTCCCCTTGTGGGAGCGTGGATTGAAATTGCAGAGGAAGACGATTACTGCAGGATACAGATAGTCGCTCCCCTTGTGGGAGCGTGGATTGAAATAGAAAAATACCAGAAACAGACCGGTGCGCTTGGGTCGCTCCCCTTGTGGGAGCGTGGATTGAAATCCTGATGGGACACAAAAAGCAGCCCCTTATGGCGGTCGCTCCCCTTGTGGGAGCGTGGATTGAAATAAGCATTGTGTCAATTGTAGCGGTAGAACCGTTAAGGTCGCTCCCCTTGTGGGAGCGTGGATTGAAATATCTGCTGTCTTTTTCCTGTAAATGATGGTATCTGTCGCTCCCCTTGTGGGAGCGTGGATTGAAATGTTGTTATAGTCTTTATATGGATTGCTGTTATGGTCGCTCCCCTTGTGGGAGCGTGGATTGAAATAATCCATCCTCCGTATATATGTTTACGCTCATATGTCGCTCCCCTTGTGGGAGCGTGGATTGAAATATATTAGCCTCCTAATCAAGTATTGACACGAACAGTCGCTCCCCTTGTGGGAGCGTGGATTGAAATTACTCCATTACACCCAGATAGACATGTGCAGCTGGTCGCTCCCCTTGTGGGAGCGTGGATTGAAATATTGAGTGGACGATAGATTCGGCGTTTGTTACCGGTCGCTCCCCTTGTGGGAGCGTGGATTGAAATTGTATACAGGTACGACTACCGCATCAAACCAAACGTCGCTCCCCTTGTGGGAGCGTGGATTGAAATTATTGAACTGGATGAATTGGTTAACTCCCACCTAGGTCGCTCCCCTTGTGGGAGCGTGGATTGAAATTGTCGATAATTATGCTGTCCTACCGGCACAACGGGTCGCTCCCCTTGTGGGAGCGTGGATTGAAATTCTGATGCCTCTGCCTCTGCAGTGTCTGTATCGGTCGCTCCCCTTGTGGGAGCGTGGATTGAAATAATTCCTGCCTATCCATGTGTGTTGTTGTTATCCGTCGCTCCCCTTGTGGGAGCGTGGATTGAAATGGCTTCTTTGCCGCCGCTCCCCTCTGGCTCATCGTCGCTCCCCTTGTGGGAGCGTGGATTGAAATGTAGCGATTACGAAATTATGACTGAATATAAATGGTCGCTCCCCTTGTGGGAGCGTGGATTGAAATATGTTTTTTTCTGCAGCTCTCCGAAGTATACTCGTCGCTCCCCTTGTGGGAGCGTGGATTGAAATAATCCCTATAGCCAGTGCAGCAAAGGGAACGACTGTCGCTCCCCTTGTGGGAGCGTGGATTGAAATCAGGCTTTTGCCCTGTTATCATAATCCCAGTCATGTCGCTCCCCTTGTGGGAGCGTGGATTGAAATCCTGATTTGGGAAACCTCGCAACCTTTGGTGATAGTCGCTCCCCTTGTGGGAGCGTGGATTGAAATCCTGATTTGGGAAACCTCGCAACCTTTGGTGATAGTCGCTCCCCTTGTGGGAGCGTGGATTGAAATCTTAAGAATTACAGATGCGTATTCTTTAACGAAGTCGTTTGAGCGTTCTTAATAATTTTCTTAAATTTGCATTTTCCGCTTAGCGCTATAATTGCCTCTAATTTAGTTAATAAAACCTGCTACATCTCCAAAATTTGGAACAAACTTCCCACAAAGTGTAAAACACATCTTGTAAAAAGCAATTTTCTAACGTACTCTAAATATTTTATACATGAGATTATCATATTTTTTTCCAACTCCTAATTATGGGGCTTATATTGCAATTGGCTTTTTGATATGTATAATAGGATTTAAAAAGATATTGTATTCTTATGAACACTATGAGTCAAACGCAGTGCTTGCAAGGAACTGAAAATTCCTTGCATATGGAAAATGCATGCGGATATAACCCTCTTTGCTTTGCATCAGGGTATTTGGCTTTACGTTTTAGTATTCGGTGTAATTAAAGGTGAAAGAAAAAAGAAGAAAGGATAAAATGCAAACACACATTTTTCAACTTTTGTGTTTGTGCTTCAAATGAAAATGCGGGCATTTTCATTTGAGGCTTGGTATAAATTATGATACAAGATATTGAGCCAAAAATATTTGATAATGAGTTCAGGCAAAAAGAGGCGGGAAGCCAAAGTAAAATTATTTTATTTTCAGAAAGAATGGTTTTGATTAAGCGGAATCAAGACAATACATTGCATTTACCAGAATATGGTGAGTTGTTTTTAAAAGATGTAGCAAAGGTTTCGGTAGAAAAAAAGGAGTACCAGTATATTTTTTCGATTGACAGTGATGAATATTTTTTAAAGAAGTTTACTGGCAGGGAAGAACAGTTATGGGAGATTGAGGGATATAGCTGGGAAAATATTTCAGGGCTTAGGCAGATGGAATCAAAGGAAATCTGTTTTGCTGTTATGGGTGCTTTCCAGCTTTATGAGTGGTATCGAAACAATCGGTTTTGTGGGCGGTGTGGGAGGGAAATGATACATAGCAAAGAGCAGAGGATGCTTTTTTGCCGGGAATGCAAAAATACTGTTTTTCCGAAAGTTGCCCCGGCAGTAATTGTAGGGGTGGTGCATCAGGATAAAATATTAATGTCCAAGTATGCAGGACGGGAGTATAAAAAATATGCGCTCTTAGCTGGATTTGTTGAATTTGGGGAAACAGCAGAGCAGACTGTACAGCGGGAAGTTATGGAAGAGGTTGGGTTAAAGGTAAAACATATTAAATATTATAAAAGCCAGCCCTGGGGAGTAGACAGCAACCTTTTGCTTGGATACTTTGCAGAGTTGGATGGAGATGGGGAGATCACGCTGGATCAAGAAGAACTGGCGTCGGCGGATTGGTTTAGCAGGGAAATGATGCCGGCGCATAACGATGGAATCAGCCTGACAAGAGAAATGATGGGATTTTTTGAGCAGAAGGAAGCTTTTCAAAGATGGTACAGGGAAGGCGCTGGATAAAGAATATATAAAATGCGGGTGGCATAGGAATGGTGTGGTGGGGATATCATACAATCAGTTCTTAATTTTTTCTTAACGTTTCGCTCTTTTCTTGATTTTTCGGGGTTTAATGCTATATTAAAATAGAGTATTATCAGATATTAGAGTGTGTTTGGGGATTGCTGTAAGCGTAGTGGTATTAAGGAACTGTAAATAATTATTTTATCATTTTGTTTGTCTGTTTCTTAGGCTGCATATGTCTAAAATTCTCAGTGCAGCCTGCTGCACCTATGTTTTTTGCATGCATTCTCAAAGAAATATTCAGCGCAAACGGATAATGAACTTATTTATAGTTTCTAATTGAAAAGGAGAAAAAAAGAATGCCAAAGTTTAGTGTGAAAAAGCCATTTGTAGTTTTGGTTGCAGTTGTAATGCTTTTGGTATTAGGCGCTGTCAGCTTTATTAAGATGACGACGGATTTCCTGCCTAATATGAATATGCCATATATGATTGTAATTACTACATATCCGGGGGCGTCTCCTGAAAAAGTGGAGATGGAGATTACTGAAATTATGGAAAGCGCCGTGGGTACAGTAAATGGCGTTAAAAATGTTTCAAGTTCTTCAGCGGAAAATTCGAGTGTTGTATCATTGGAGTTTGAAGAAGATACAAATATGGATGCCGCTATGGTTAAGGTATCTTCTGCTGTAAACCAGGTGCCTCTCCCTGAAAATGCGGGGACGCCGATGTTGATGCAGATTTCGGCAGATATGATGGCAACGATGATGACCAGTGTTGATTATGAGGGGAAGAGCGGATATGAGCTGTCTAAATTTATAGAGGACAATATTATTCCAGAACTGGAGCGTCAGGACGGCGTGGCAAGCGTCAATGCATCCGGGATGGTTGAAAAATCAATTGAAGTCTGCCTTGATCAGGATAAGATTGATGATGTCAATACAAGAATCCTGGAAAAGACAAATAAGTCCTTGGCAAAAGCGAAGAGAGAGCTGGATAAAGCGGAGAAAAAGCTAAAGGAGGGAAAGGAGCAGCTTTCCTCGCAGAAAAAGGAACTGGAAAACCAGCAGAATGAGAAATCAAGCGAATTGGCTAAATTTAGTAAAATGATGAACCAGGCGCTTGCTACAAAAGAAGCGTATGCTTCTAATTTAACGAGCTTGCAGGCAAAGCAGTCTGCATTGAAAATGGAGAAGGAAGCATATCAGAAAAATAAGGTGGTAGATGCCTACAATCAGATGAATGCGGGCTTTAAAGCGCTCCGTGACAGCATGGAAGAAGGAGGCGCTGCATATCAGGGAATTTACAGTGTAATCTATAACCAGGTTCTGGCAGCAATGGTACAGGCGCAGTTAAAAGCAGCAGGCATAGAGGGAACTGTTACAGCAGAAAATGTGGATACCTATCTGGCGCAGCTTGGCGAGGGCAGCGCTGCTTTGAAAGAGGCTGCCGCAGAAGAAGCTGCAAAGCAGGCAAAGGAACAGGCAGCAGCACAGTTAGCACAGCTTCCGACAAGTGTAAAAGATGCATTAGACCATCCGGAAAAGCTGGATGCTTATAAGGAGCTGTTAAAAAGCCAGGGACAGGGTGAAGCCGCAAAGCAGATGACAAAAAAGAGTTTAAAGTCATTGTATGATATCGTAGAAGTAAGGATTCCGCAGATTGATACGGCATTAGCGAATTTAAAGACAGAAATTATTGTGGCAAAGCAGGCTCTAAAGCAGGTAGAAAAAGCAATTAAAGAAGCAGAAGATAATTATGAACAGGTAGAGCAGGGCAAAATAACTGCGGCGGCTGCTTTTGGGACGGCCAATGCACAGATTAGCAGCGCAGAGTCGACTTTGGCTGCAAGTGAAGAGGAGATAAAGGCAGGAAAAGAATCCTTTGAAAAATCGAAAAAAGAGGCGTTGAAAAACGCTAATTTAGACCAGCTTCTGACAATGGAGCAGCTTTCAAATATTCTTTCGGCAGAGAACTTTTCTATGCCTGCGGGCTATATTAGTGAAGATGGTACACAGTACCTGATAAAGGTTGGGGATGAATATGACAGTGTCAATGCAATGAAGGACGCAGTACTGTGTAAAATTGATGATATCGGGGATATTCGGCTTGAGGATGTTTCAAGGGTAACAGTAGTGGACAATTCTGCGGAATCGTATGGACGTGTCAATGGAAATGACGCAGTGCTGCTTAGCATTTCCAAGGCAAGTACGGCCGGGACTTCTGATGTATCAAAGGGGTGTAACGAGAAGTTAAAGGAACTGGAAAAGGAATATTCCGGGCTTCGTTTTACAAACCTGATGGACCAGGGGGATTATATTGAACTGATTGTTGATTCGGTTTTATCAAACCTTTTGTGGGGCGCATTGCTTGCTGTTATCGTCCTGTTAATTTTCCTGCGGGATGTCAGGCCGACGGTTGTAGTGGCATTCAGTATTCCGCTTAGCGTATTATTTGCAGTTGTATTAATGTATTTTACAAATATTACGTTAAATATTATTTCACTTTCCGGACTTGCGCTTGGCGTCGGGATGCTTGTAGATAATTCTATTGTAGTAATTGAAAATATTTACCGCTTGCGGAATAAAGGGGTTTCAGTGGCAAGGGCGGCAGTAATGGGAGCAAACCAGGTGGCGGGAGCTATTTTTTCTTCCACGCTGACAACTATTTGCGTATTCCTGCCAATCGTATTTACCGATGGCATTACGCGCCAGATTATGCAGGATATGTGCCTGACGATTGGATACAGCCTTAGTGCCAGTTTAATTGTAGCGTTAACGCTTGTGCCTTGCATGGGTTCCGTTTTCTTAAAAAGTGAATCACAGAAAAAACACCGCTTCTTTGACGCATTAATTATTGGGTATGACAGGGCTGCAAGGTTCTGCCTCCGTTTTAAAATTGTACCGATTGCAGCGGCGGTTGCTTTACTGGTATTTTCTATCTGGCAGGTAACTAAAATGGGGATTGTCTTTATTCCTGACATGGGAAGCGAGCAATTGTCTGCCAGCCTGACAATGGATTATGAGTCGACAGAGGAAGAGGATTTTGCGCTTGCAGATAAAATATCCGGGGAGATTCAGAAAATTAAAGGCGTTAAGACGGTAGGCGCTATGAGGGGCAACACGACCATGTCCTTAGGCGGAAGTGGCGCTGATAAAAATTATACTTTCATGGTGCTTCTGGATGAGGAGTTCGCTAACCAGAATAAAGAAATTGCCGCAAAGATGGAAAAAGTTTTTCAGGATAACAATTGCGAGGAATACTCTGTATCGGATTCTAACATGGATATGTCCAGTATGATGGGCTCTGGCCTTCAAGTTAATATTTATGGGAAAGATATTGATAAGCTGATAGAAATTAGTGAAGACGTCATGAAGATGGTAAAGGAAGTAAAAGGATATGAAGAGCCTACAAATGGGCAGGAGGAAGGGGATAAAGAAGTCCATGTCAGTGTAAATAAAGATAAGGCAATGCGTTTGGGGCTTACCGTTGCACAGGTTTATGCAGAACTTAATAAGAAGCTTACGACAGAGAAAAAATCTACAACATTAACGGTTGGGGAGGAAGAATATGATGTTAAGATTATAGATGAGAGGGAGGAGTTAAATACAGAAAACCTGGAGGATTATGAGTTTGAAGTAACTACAACAGATGAAGAAGGCAAGACGAAGACAAAAAAGCATAAACTAAAAGAGTTTGCAAAGATTCAGGAGAGCACAGGGGTCGCTTCTTTAAGCAGGGAAAACCTTGTGAATTATGTGCAGGTAGATGCTGCTGTTGAAGATGGTTATAATGCAACTCTGCTAAGCCGGGATTTAGAGAAAAAAGTAAATAAATATGATGTGCCTTCCGGGTATGATATTTCTATCCAGGGTGAAAGTGAGACAAATATGGACATGGTGGAAAATATGCTTTTGATGATAGGTTTGGCGATTATATTTATTTACCTGATTATGGTTGCCCAGTTCCAGGGGCTTTTGTCACCGTTTATCGTACTTTTGACAATACCGCTTGCATTTACAGGCGGGCTTCTTGCCCTGCTTATTACAGGGGAACCGTTATCTGTTATGGCATTAATGGGATTCCTTGTGCTTTCTGGCGTCGTGGTAAATAATGGTATTGTGTTTGTTGATTATGCAAATAAATTGCGCCTGAGCGGCGTGGAGAAAAGGGAAGCATTAGTAGAAACAGGGAAAACCCGTATGCGCCCGATTTTAATGACTGCATTGACAACAATCCTTGCAATGTCAACATTGGCGCTTAGCCAGGACTCTACAGCGGCTTTAAGCCGGGGGATGGCGATTGTGACAATTGGCGGGCTGGCGTATGCAACACTGATGACATTATTTATCGTTCCAGTATTTTATGACATTTTCTACCGCAGGAAGTTAAAGAAAGTGGATTTAGGGGATGAAGAATCTTTAAATGATGTAGATGATATCATATAAAATTTCGCAGCGGTTCCTTAATAATAAATATTAAAACGAAAAGTTGAAAGCTGTATGTAGAGATAAAAACTCTATATGCAGCTTTTTTTGAATAGCAGCAGGAAAAGAAACGAATACTAAATGAAAACAGGATACAGCCGGAAAATTAGGATATGGCTGGTTTTGCACAGGAGATGGTCAGTTCCTGGGTAAAGTAATAATAGAAAGGCGAGGGCTTTGATATGAGTTGTAAACAAATGGGAAAACAGAGTATTTGTTTTAAAAATCCTCCTGTAATCAGCGGGGCAGCATCTATTGTAGGAGAAAAAGAAGGCGAAGGGCCTTATGGGGAATATTTTGACAAAATTGAAACAGACCCGAAAGTTGGGGGAGAAACCTGGGAAGAGGCGGAAGGAAAACTGCAGGAAGAGGCTGCAAGTATGGCAATCCGCCATGCAGGCATTACAAAAAAGGATATCCGATATATGGTGGCAGGGGACTTGCTGGGGCAGTTGATGGCGTCTTCTTTTGGATTAGCTGAAATGGATATTCCGCTTTTTGGTGTCTATGGAGCCTGTTCAACGATGGGGGAATCGCTCGGGATTGCGGCAATGATAGTAGACGGGGGATTTGCAGAGCATGTTGTAGCAATTACTTCCAGTCATTTTGCGAGTGCAGAAAAGCAATTCCGTTTTCCCTTGGGGTATGGCAACCAGCGCCCGAAAGCGGCGACCTGGACGGTGACAGGGAGCGGGGCGGTTGTGTTAAGCCGTTCTGTAAGGAAAGAAGAAATTCTGGAAAAAGAACAGATTTCTTCGCGTGCAAGGGCAGAAAAGGGGAAAGTAAAAGTAAAGGGGATTACAACCGGGAAAATTGTAGATTATGGCGTGAAGGATAATATGAATATGGGGGCTTGCATGGCGCCGGCGGCAGGGGAGGTTATTGTACAGAATCTGGTAGATTTTGGATATAAGCCAGAATATTATGATAAAATTATTACAGGTGATTTAGGGAAAGTAGGAAAAGATATTTTAATTGATTTTGTGGAAGCAAAGGGGTATGACATCCGTAAACAATATATGGACTGCGGGATTGAAATTTACGGGGAGGAACAAAATGTCCAGGCAGGAGGGAGCGGCTGCGGCTGCAGTGCGGTTATGCTGACTGGATATATTTTAAAAATGCTGGAACGGGGGGAATGGAACAGGGTTTTATTTGTTCCGACGGGAGCTCTTTTGTCACAGGTAAGTTTTAATGAAGGGAATAGTGTTCCAGGAATTGCACATGGCGTTGTTTTAGAACGGTTTTAAAAAGGGGGAATGGATATGGATTATTTAATAGCTTTTTTAGTGGGTGGGATGATTTGTGTATTGGTCCAGATTTTAATGGATAATACAAAATTGCTGCCAGGAAGAATTATGGTAATTCTTGTCTGTACCGGGGCTGCTTTAGGAGCAGTAGGCTGGTATGAGCCATTTGCAGAATGGGCCGGGGCGGGCGCAACAGTTCCGTTACTTGGTTTTGGGAATACTTTAATGAAGGGGATAAAAGAAGCTGTAAACCAGGAGGGGTTTATTGGATTATTTAAGGGCGGGTTTACTTCCTGTGCAGTCGGCGTTTCTACTGCATTGATTTTTGGTTATCTCGCATCGCTTATTTTTAAACCGAAAATGAAATAAATATTACTGTGAATTGTATCAAATAAACTTCAAAATATTTCCGTAAGTAATATCACAAGTTATTTTTTAACAGTTCCAAAGAAAAATAATTTGGAGCGTGTTTGCAAAAAAAGAATCTGATAAAAAGGATTCTTTTTTTGTATGCCATATTTATTTTTTTCTTAAAAAGTTACTATTCACAGCCGTTCTAAACAGCATGCGTAAAACCTGCCAGCAGAGCTGCCAGACGCTGCAAGGACAGCAGCTTTTGTTTTACTTATGTTGTTTAGAACAGCCTGCACACAACATATAGAAAGCAGGTGCCCTCTTACGTGCAAGCACGACGAGTCCGACCTGCTTTCTATATGTTGCTGTGAATAGTAACTTTAAAAAAGAAAATTCTAACAAATTTGAAAAAAACTCTTGAAACTTTTAGTAATAAGCTATATACTTTCAAATGACAGCAAAATAAAAATAGTTTTTATTTGGGTAAAGGAGAAGAACTATGCCAAGAGGAAAAAAACAAGAACCATCTGTTGCAAAAGAAACAAAAACTGCTGTAAAGGAAGTAGCTGTAAAGAATGACGACAAGGTAAAAGAAAGTGCTACAGCAGAAGTGAAAAAAGAAGAAGCTGTAAAGGCAGAGCCTGCAGCAGAAAAGGCAGTTACAGAAGAGCCTGCTGCTAAGGAAGAAGCAAAAGCACCTGTAAGAAGAAGAGGCAGAAAAGCCGGACAGAAGAAAACAACTCCTGCAGTAAAGAAGACTGTTGCTAAAAAGGCAGAAAAAGAAATGGTACATGAAGTTTATTTTGAATATAACCATGAGCAGATTCTTACAGAAGGATTAATTGAGCGGATTCAGGAAGCTTATAAAAATGAAGGACATCGTATTTCTTCTATCAAGTCTTTGCGTGTTTATATTAATTTGGAAGCAAGAAGAGCTTATTATGTAATTAATGATAAGGCAGAAGGTAAATTCGTAGAATTTTAAGCAAAAAATTACAATAGAAAGTGTGCAGTACGTTTTAACGAAAGCAAAAATCTCCAGCGTTTTTTGCTGGTGTACCATTATGTTTGCCACAATTTTCTATGACATGAAAAAGACTGCCTCCTGATGATGCAGGGGGCAGTCTTTCCTTTTCAGAAAAATTCTAAAAAGGGAATCATTCTTTAGAAAATGGACAGACTATCTGCCAGACATTTCTTCTTCCTGGCGCCTAATCATCTGCCTTACCATTTCCCCACCAACGCTGCCGTTCTGTGCAGATGTTAAATCACCATTGTAGCCGCCGTTTTTAAGTGGTACGCCAAGTTCGTTAGCTACCTCCATTTTAAACTTATCCATTGCCTCTTTTGCCTGTGGAACTTCCATTCTTGAACTCTGATTGTTTGTCATTATTTTTATCCTCCTTTTTCATTTCACCAGTTGATTTAATTCCTTTCATATAAAACATGATAAGGATTGATATCTGCCGGTGCCGATAAGCGATTGCTTATCTTGGTATTATTATGTGAAGCTTTCAGGAAAATATGTTGGTAGTTTTTGGAGAAAAGGTTGTTTTTTTATGAAAATGTGGTAGAATATAATGTACGGGTGTAAAAAGGAAGCAGGAATTGAAAATAAAATTTATAAAATGGAGGAAGATAGAATGAAACATATTAAAACAATGAATAAGGCAAATTTAAGCGCAACAGCAAAGAAAGGCGGATGCGGCAAGTGCCAGGCATCCTGCCAGTCGGCTTGTAAGACTTCATGTACTGTGGGAAACCAGAAATGTGCAAATGAAGAAAATAAGTAAAAACTGTTAATTATTGAAGGCAGAAGCAGAATGGCTGTTATGAGATATCTTATAACAGCCATTCCCATGTTTGGCAGGAGTGCGTTTGGAGGATTAAAACAGTGATACATAAGTTCAAAGCAAAAGATTTAAATATATTATTGGATGTTAACAGCGGCGGCGTACATTTGGTTGACGATATCACATATGATTTGCTGGATGAGGCGAAACCGCCATTTGAAAAGGAGTGCCCACAGGAAGTTACAGAAAAATTTGCAGGACGGTATGATATAGAAGAAATCAAAGAAGCTTATGCAGAAATTTATTCCCTGTATGAGGAAAAACTGCTTTATAGTGAAGATGTTTATGAAAAATATGCAGAGACTTCTGTTGTATCGCCAATTAAGTCAATGTGCCTGCATATCGCGCATGACTGCAATCTCCGCTGCAAGTATTGTTTTGCATCGACGGGTGATTTTGGTACAGGGCGTAAGCTGATGCCATTAGAGACAGGAAAGGCAGCAATTGATTTTTTGTTGGAAAAATCGGTTGGCAGGGAAAGATTGGACGTAGATTTTTTTGGCGGCGAGCCATTGATGAATTTTGAGGTGGTGAAGGAAATCGTTGCCTATGCGAGAAGCAAAGAAAAAGAGTATGGGAAGCATTTTGATTTTACAATTACTACAAATGGGATGCTTTTGAATGATGATAATATTGATTTCATTAATCAGGAAATGCATAATGTAGTATTGTCGCTTGACGGGCGGAAAGAAGTGAACGACCGTATGCGGATCCGTGTAGATGGGAGTGGATCCTATGATAAAATTTTGCCAAATTTTAAAAAACTGGTAGAAAAACGTGGTGACAAGGAATACTATGTACGGGGGACTTATACAAAATATAATTTGGATTTTTCAGAAGATATAATGCATATTTATGAAGCGGGGTTTGACCAGATTTCGGTAGAACCGGTAATGGAAAAGCCAGAAATAGAATATGCGCTTACAGAGGAAGACCTTAGGCGGATTTATCAGGAGTATGATAAATTGGTAGAAAGGCTTTCAGAGGTAAAGGAGAATGGCGGCTTTATAAACTTTTTCCATTTTATGATTGATTTAGACCAGGGACCGTGTGTGGTAAAGCGCCTGCGCGGCTGTGGGAGCGGGAATGAATATGTATCCGTTACGCCGGATGGGGATATTTATCCATGCCATCAATTTACTGGGTTTGAAGAATATAAAATGGGGAATTTGGCAGACGGGACTTTTTCGGAAGAGATTAAAAAAGAGTTTGCCGGAGCACATGTCTATTCCAAACCGGCGTGCCAGGACTGTTGGGCAAAGTTTTATTGCAGCGGCGGCTGTAATGCGAATAATTATATTTATAATGGGGATATCCATAAAGCGTATGAGCTTTCCTGCAAAATCCAGCGGAAACGTTTGGAATGCGCTATCCTAATGAAAGTTTGTGAAATGTGTGAAAGGTGAGAAATGAATTAAAAGATGATAACATTGCTTAGCAGGATTTTTATAAAAGATGCAGATCAGTATGATAAGCCGGAGGTACGGCGTTTTTATGGTGTTTTTTGTAGTGGTTTCGGCGTTGTCCTAAATATGGTTCTATTTGGAATTAAGTTATTTGCTGGAATTATTACTGGTTCTGTTGCAATCACCGCAGATGCATTTAATAACCTTTCGGATGCTGGTTCTTCCGTGATTACCCTGGCGGGTTTTAAGTTTGCGGGGATGAAGCCGGATAAGGAACATCCATTTGGGCATGGGCGGTTTGAATATATTTCTGGATTAATCGTAGCTATTTTGATTATTTTGATGGGCTTTGAACTGGCGCGTAGTTCGCTGGAAAAAATCCTGCATCCGGAAGATGTGATGGCAGAAACAGCAGCAATCATAATTCTGGTAATATCTGTTTTAACAAAATTATATATGGCGGCGTATAATTACAGGATTGGGAAAAAAATTAATTCTTCTGCAATGCGTGCAACAGCAGTGGACAGCCTGAGCGATGCTACTGCAACTACAGTTGTCCTGCTTGCGATGGGATTTATGGAGATGACAGGGATTAATATTGACGGGTACTGTGGTATGCTGGTTGCCTTATTTATCTTATGGGCAGGTTATCAGGCAGCAAAGGAAACGGTAAGCCCATTGCTTGGAGGAAGGCCGGATGATGAGTTTATAAAGCGTGTTAGGGAAATTGTCCTGTCACATGATAATATTGTTGGACTTCATGATATGATTGTCCATGATTATGGCCCGGGAAGAGTTATGATTTCCCTCCATGCAGAGGTACCGGGAGATGAGAATATTTTTAAACTCCATGAGATTATTGACCATATTGAAATGGAATTGGAGCATGAGCTGCAGTGTAACTGCGTAATCCATATGGATCCGATTGAGTCTAAGAATGAAGCGGTGAACGCTATGCGGCAGGGGGTTGCCCAAATTGTCAGGTCAATTAATGAAGAGCTTACAATCCATGATTTTCGTATGGTAACAGGGGAATCCAGGACAAACCTGATTTTTGATATTGTGCTGCCGCAGGAGTTTGAGATGACGGATGAGGAAATCCGCAGAGAAGTTCAGGAAAGGGTTTTGGAAAAATATCCAAATCATTATTCTGTGATTAAAGTAGAAAAGGCTTATGTTTAAAGGTTCCTATTCCCGGATGGACACACGATAAAAGAATAGTTGTGAATAGAGTAATGTATAAAATCCACTTACAGAAATGGGGTGAGAAAATGAGGAGACAAAAACCGGCTGCCGGAGAATTTTACCGGCATTTTAAAGGGCAGCTTTATCAGGTTAAGATGATCGCAAAAGACAGCAGTTCGTTAAAAGAGAAAGTAGTTTATCAGGCGATGTATGCGCCTTTTGATTGCTGGGTGCGGGATTTGGAGGAGTTTACCAGTGAAGTGGATAAAGAAAAATATCCAGAGGCAAAGCAAAGCTGGCGGTTTGAAAAAGTAGTGTTTGAGGAGGAAGGAAAAGAACAGGAAAAACAGTTTTTTGGCAGCAGGCCCATTCCGGCGGGCACGGAAGAGGCAGAAAATAAGGCTGGATGGACAGCAGAGGAGAATAGGGAAGCGTTAGAAAAGACAGATAAAGTCAGTGACGAAATTTTGGTAAAAGCGTTAAAAAGTGGACAGCCGCAGCGTTATCTGGATCAGAAAATGACAGAAGAGGAGATAGCGCAAAGAGGTCTTCTGCAGCTTTTGGATGCAGAGGGATTCCGTGAAAAAAGACAGATTTTTATAGGATTAAAGCCTTATTTAAATGAGAGGATGTTAAATAATATTGCAGTCGCTTTGGATATTGTGCTGGAAGACGGAGACGAAGAATCACAGTATGAATCCATTATGCGCTGCATGGAAGCGTTTGAACATTATGAAGGAAGGAGGCTTCGCTGATGCTGGAGAAAATTTTAAACAGTATGCTTCATGGGAATGCAAAGACTAAAATATTTTTGTGGTCAGTTTTTATTTTGGGCGTCAGTGCAGTTTTTTTGTTAATGGCGGGAATCATCATGGGGATTCCCTATCTTGGGCTGGGAGGCGTGCTTGCTGGGCTTGCCGGGCTGATTCTTTCACAGTCGGTTTCTTTAAATGATTTAAAAAGGGAGAAAAAGATAAAGGGGAAGAAAGCCCCAAAGCAAAAAGAGGAACAGGAAGAAGAGGTAATTGAGGATAAGCAGCAAAAGGAAGAGAAAGAAGAGGAAGCAGCGCCAAAGGAAAAGACGAGAAAAGAGCGGGAACGGGAAAAGTCACAATATCTTTCGTCCTTAAATGCAAAGAAGCTGAAAAAGATTATGAAAGACCATAAAGTGAACCAGATCCATGTCAAGGTAATGATTGACAGCTATCCGGCAAAGAAAATAGAGCAGGCGCCAGCATTTATGTGGCGGACAGATAAGATGCTGCACTTTATGATTTTGACAGGACGTGCGGAAGAGTTTGAAGTGCCTTTAGCAGATATCCAGGGGATTCTTCTGGTGAAAAATGTGCCTGCAGATAAGGAAAAGGATTATCAGTTATTCAAATATTCTTCCTTTATTTCTAAGATGTTTCAGCCGTATTTGCCGGCATATTCGGAAGGGACAAAAAATGGGGAGCTGGAAGTACGGAAAAATACGTTCCGAATTGAGCCGGGGATTTATCTGACAAATTCATCAGTGGCAAACCTTAGGAAGGTTTTACTGCCAGGAGTTGCATTTTTAGTGGATGACCAAGTGATTGCCTCAAAGCACTTTAATGAATATTTTAAGGAATTATACCGTTACAGCCTTCTTTGTAAAAATATGGTGATTACTTTGGATGAATACCGTGAACAGATTAAAAAGACTTTGGACGCTTTGCTGGATGCACCGATTGCAGGGAGTGAATTTGTTACGACAATTTATGATTTAAATAAATACCGCCTGATAACAAAGAATGATGTGGTTCATTATACACAAAAATACCGGGAGTTAAAAATGTAGAGTCGTTATAAATAGTGAAAATGTAGAATTATTTAGCAGAAGTTTGTGCAGGATTGATATTGACATATGTAACATATAGAGTAAACTAATAGTCAGATATAAAAACATATTGACAGATTGCCAGAAAAAGCTTATTATATGTTCGGAACACTTGTTTGTTTAAAGCGTCCCAGGGAGTGTGGTTTTGGGCAGGCGCTGGAAAGGATTCAGGGAATATGGCGAAAGAAGTAAAGGTTGAAGAAAATAAAAAGAAAGCGTTAGAGGCGGCAGTAGCACATATTGAAAAGCAATATGGAAAAGGATCTGTAATGAAACTTGGGGATAACCTCCACCTGAATGTGGAATCTGTTCCTTCTGGTTCATTGGGGCTTGATTTAGCGCTTGGCGTAGGCGGCATCCCAAAGGGAAGGGTGATTGAGATTTATGGGCCTGAGTCGGGCGGTAAGACAACGGTAGCGCTTCATATGGTTGCGGAAGTGCAGAAGCGCGGCGGTATCGCAGGGTTTATAGATGCAGAACATGCACTGGATCCGATTTATGCAAAGAACATAGGGGTGGATATTGACAATTTGTATATTTCACAGCCAGATACGGGTGAGCAGGCGTTAGAGATTGCAGAGACTATGGTGCGTTCTACAGCGATAGATATTGTGATTGTTGACTCTGTGGCAGCTTTGGTGCCAAAGGCAGAGATTGAGGGAGAGATGGGCGACAGCCATGTGGGCCTGCAGGCGCGCCTTATGTCGCAGGCGCTCCGTAAACTGACCGGTATTATTGGAAAAACAAGCTGCAGCGTTATCTTTATTAACCAGCTCCGTGAAAAAGTCGGGGTGATGTTTGGCAATCCAGAGACGACGACCGGCGGGCGCGCGTTGAAGTATTATTCTTCTGTCCGTCTGGAGGTACGCAGGGGGGAGCAGATTAAGAAAGATGGCGAGCCGATTGGAAACCGTACAAAGATAAAAGTGGTGAAAAATAAGGTTGCCCCTCCATTCCGTTCTGCCGAAGTAGATATTATCTTTGGCGAGGGGATTTCCAGGGAAGGTGAAATACTGGATTTGGCGGCAGATGAAAATATTATTATAAAAAGCGGCGCATGGTATGCCTATAATGAAAATAAAATCGGGCAGGGCCGTGAAAATGCTAAGAATTATCTGAAAGAGCATCCGGAAGTTTTAGCAGAGGTTGAGCAGAAAGTGCGTGATAAGTATTTTAACCATACTGCAGAGGAAACAGAAGCTGCAGCAGCTGAGGAGCCAAAGACTGTAAGAAAACCGCGTGCGGCAAAGGCTGTACCAGAAGAGACGCCGGAAACAGAGGCAGAAACAGCGCCTTCCCCGGAAGCAGAGGGTTAATGGATGGATATAGAGGAACGCTTTGTGCAGGGCAGGAAAAAGGCAATGGCATTGCTTATGCATAATGACCGTACAAGGTGGGAATTGTGTGACCGCCTGGGCAGGGCTGGGTTTGAGCAGGAAGTGATTGAGGACGCCGTGGCGTATGTTGAAAGTTTCCACTATATTGATGATTTGCGCTATGCAACGCGTTTTGCTGAAATTTACAGCGAAACGCGCAGCATTCAGCGAATCCGTTTTGATTTACAGAAACGCCATGTGCCGGAGGAGTATATTGATATTGCGCTGGAGAATATCGGATGGGATGACTCTGCAGCGCTGGAAAAAGAACTTAGAAAACTTACAAAGGAAAAAGATGCAGAAGAGCTTTCTTACCAGGAGCGGCAGAAGCTGGCAGCAAAGCTTTATCGGAAAGGGTTTCGGACAGAAGATATTTTTTCCTGTTTGAATTGCGGGGAATAAGGGATGTCTAGTTGCTATTTGTTACTATTCACGGCCGCTCTAAACAATATGCATAAAACCTCCCAGCAAAGCTGTCAGGTCTCCGCTCCGCTTCGGTCCGTGCTAAACAAGCGCACAGGCGCTTAGCACCGCTGCAAAACCAGCAGCTTTTGTAAAAGGAACAAAGTTCCTTATTTATGTTGTTTAGAACAGCCTGCACGCAAATTCCAGAAAATAGCCATCCTCTTACGTGCAAGCACGACGAGTCTGCCTATTTCTTGGAATTTGCCGTGAATAGTAACCTTTGCTTGACATATTTGTGTATAAAGTATAAAATCATATTGTTGTGTTTTTAACAAATAAAAATAAGGAGGTGCTTCTGTTCGATGCCAAACATTGTCATTGCAATATTAGCCATTGTGATGATTGCCGTTGCCATTGTCGTGACTGCGCTGATTACCAAGTCTGTTTCCATCCAGAATTATAAAGAGCAGGAAGAGGCAAAGCTTGGGGATGCGGAGAAGAAAGCAAGAGTTATTATTGACGACGCTTTAAAGACTGCTGAGACAAAGAAGCGTGAAGCACTGCTCGAAGCAAAGGAGGAGGCGCTCAAGACCAAGAATGAGATTGAGCGTGAATCAAAGGAGAGACGGGCAGAGATTCAGCGATATGAGAAACGGGTGCTGTCGAAAGAGGAAGCTCTGGATAAGAAAGCGGAAGTTTTAGAGAGGAAAGAAGCGAAGCTGAATGCAAGGGATGCTGAGTTAGAAAAGCAGAAAAAGGAATTAACTGAGATTAAGAACAGCCACTTGCAGGAACTTGAAAAGATTTCTGGTCTGACTACCGAACAAGCTAAGGAATATCTGTTAAAATCTGTTGAAGAAGATGTGAAACATGAAACGGCAGTCCTTGTAAAAGAACTGGACCGTAAAGCAAAAGAAGAAGCTGATAAGAGAGCAAAGGATTATGTGGTAACTGCAATCCAGCGTTGTGCAGCGGATCATGTTGCAGAGACAACGATTTCTGTGGTACAGTTGCCTAATGATGAAATGAAGGGGAGGATTATCGGACGGGAAGGAAGAAATATCCGGACCCTTGAAACCCTGACAGGTGTTAATCTTATTATAGACGATACACCGGAGGCGGTTGTTTTATCTGGATTTGATGGAGTGAGGAGAGAGATTGCCAGAATCGCTCTTGAAAAACTTATCGTAGATGGAAGAATTCATCCGGCGAGAATTGAAGAAATGGTCGAAAAGGCTCAAAGGGAAGTTGAATCGATGATTCGTGAAGAAGGGGAAGCTGCGACATTGGAAGTTGGTGTCCATGGTATTAACCCGGAACTTATTCGTTTGTTAGGAAGAATGAAATTTAGAACCAGCTACGGGCAGAATGCTTTGAAGCATTCTATAGAGGTTGCACATCTTGCAGGGCTGCTTGCAGGAGAGATTGGCGTAGATGTGCGTATTGCTAAACGTGCTGGTTTGTTGCATGATATTGGTAAATCTGTCGATCAGGAGATGGAGGGGACGCATGTCCAGATAGGTGCAGACCTCTGTCGGAAGTACAAGGAATCCGGTATTGTCATTAATGCAGTGGAAGCGCATCATGGCGATGTAGAGCCGGAAACATTGATTGCCTGTATTGTACAGGCAGCAGATACAATTTCTGCTGCACGCCCAGGCGCACGCAGGGAAACATTAGAAACATATACAAACAGATTGAAACAGTTAGAAGATATTTCCAACAGCTTTAAAGGTGTTGATAAATCATTTGCTATTCAGGCAGGCCGTGAGGTAAGGGTTATGGTCGTTCCTGATAAAGTGACTGATGATGAGATGGTATTGCTTGCAAGGGACATCTCAAAACAGATTGAAGACGAATTAAAATATCCTGGACAGATTAAGGTAAATGTAATTCGTGAATCCAGAGTGACTGATTATGCGAAATAATCACAATGTTAATCGTAAAAAGGGTGTCGTAGAAACGGCACCCTTTCTTGAAGTAGGAAGCCTGCTTAGGGACTGTTAGAGGGATTGATATGGTAATTTTCCGGGAACAAAAAAAATTTACAAAAGATACCGGAGGCAAAATATTTTCGGAGTTAGGAAAGCCTTTAGATGCTGCTGTAAAAAAAGGATTTGCTGTTGATATTGGGACGACTACAGTAGTCGTGACTGCCCTTGATTTGGAGAAGAAGGAAATCCTTGGGACAGTTTCACAGACGAATGAACAGACAAGGCTTGGGGCAGATGTTATGATGCGGATTATGCACTGCATGTCAGGCAGGGGAGAAACACTGCATCAGTTAATTGTAGGGCAGGTTGAAAAGATGGCTGGGCAGTTTTTGGAAGAGGGATGCCAGGAGGAAAGAACGGCAGGACAATGCTTTTTCTTTGTAGTAGGCAATACGGTAATGAGCCATCTTTTTTTAAATAAAAGCACAGAAGGGTTAGCAGGGTATCCATTCCATCCTGCCTATCAGGGGAATTACCGATGTACTGGTAAGGAGATTGGGATGGAACGGTTCCGGGAAGCAGAGATTTGTGTGCTTTCTGGGATTGCAGCACATGTAGGCGGTGATGCACTGGCTGTTATTGGTGCAGAGCAGTTATATGGAAAAGAAAAAATCCAGCTTGCAGTAGACCTTGGGACAAATGCTGAGATTATTTTAAATTCTAGGGGAAATATTACAGCCTGTTCCACAGCAGCCGGTCCAGCTTTTGAAGGAAAAGGGATTTCTTGTGGGATGGCGGCAAAAGGCGGGGCAGTTTCAGAGGTGAAAATTGCAGCCGGAAATGGGAATATAATTTTGGGAGTGATTGAAGGGGGAAAGGCGGCTGGAATCTGTAGCTCTGGACTATTAGACTTACTGGCGCAGTTAAGGGGATGCGGGCTGCTGTTAACGGATGGGTATCTGTTAAGAAAGGCAGAGGCTGAAACGGCCGGGATTACTGCAGAACTTTCCCGCCGTCTCGTTACCCGCAATGGGCAGAATGCCTTTTTGTTGTGTGGTGAAAAGGAAGGGACAAAAGAAATCTGCCTGCGGCAGAGCGATATCCGAAGCTTACAGCTTGCAAAAGCGGCGATTCAGGCTGGGATGATCAGTATCCTTGAGGCAGCAGGCCTTACGCATGGGGAAGTGGATGAATTTGTAGTGGCAGGCGTCCTTGGAAGCTGCATGAAGCAGAAAAGCGCAATAGATATTGGGCTTTTTCCAGAAGCCGCCGGCACATGCATACGCCTTGCCGGGAATGCCGCAGGAAAAGGGGCTGTATTGGGAGTCCTGGATAGTGCTTTTGCTGCCAGTATGGAAAAGCTGGCAAAGGAAGTTTCACATATTGAAATTGCACAGGCAAAGGGATTTCAGGAGCGGCTTATGAAGGCAATGGACATACAAAGATGGTTATGATAAGATGAAAGGCAGGCAAAGCTGCATAGGCAGCAGGACAAGGAGGACAGAGATGAGGCTTGGATTTATTGGCGCGGGGAATATGGCTCAGGCGATGATTGGCGGTGTATTAAAGTCAGGAATTGTAAAAAAAGAAGAAATAATTGCTTCTGCTAAGACGCAGGAGACTTTAAAAAAGGTAGAAAAAGCATTTGGGATTTGTACAACGCTCGATAACCGGGAAGCAGCAAAAGCTGATTTTGTATTTTTGGCGGTAAAGCCCGTGTATTGTGCGCAGGTTATTGCCCAGATACAGGATGTTATTACGAATGAACAGATTATTGTATCTATTGCAGCCGGAAAAAATATGGAATGGCTGGAGGGAGCTTTTGGCGGAGGGAAAAAGATTATCCGTACAATGCCGAATACGCCGGCGTTAGTAGGGGAGGGAATTACTGCAGTCTGCCCGAATGGGCAGGTGGCAGAAGAAGAACTGGAAACAGTCTGTGAAATACTGGAAAGCTTTGGAAAAGCAGAAGTTATCCCAGAATCTTTGATGGATGCGGTGATTGCTGTGAGCGGGAGTTCCCCGGCATATGTGTTTATGTTTATTGAAGCGATGGCTGACGCAGCAGTTGCAGAAGGGATGCCAAGAGGGCAGGCATACCGGTTTGCGGCACAGTCTGTTTTGGGAAGCGCAAAGATGGTTTTAGAAACGGAGAAACATCCAGGCGAGTTAAAAGATATGGTCTGTTCCCCGGCAGGAACCACTATTGAGGCAGTCCGTGTATTAGAGCAGGAGGGATTCCGCGCTGCAGTTATGGATTGTATGCGGGCTTGTGCTGAGAAGTCCAGAGGGATGTAAAAAGGATTGAAAAATGAATGGAAAAGCAGATTCACTCATAGGATAAAAAGAAGCTAATATAAAAAGAGCTGCCGGATTTTCCGGCAGCCGGGAGTGAAGATGGTATTCAGGAAAGTCTACACTGTCTGGAGAAGGTTTAGTACACATCGCAAATCAATCTGCTGGATGTTATTCTGGCTGTTGGTGGCAGGAAGCATACTCTGGCAGGTGACAGAACTTCCAGAACTTGGCAGGAAGCTTTCTGTCCGATCAAAGATGGAAAAGGAATGTTCTGCACAAGAGGTTAAAGCGCTTTTAGGTGAGATAAAGTGTTTTCCGGTCCGGGAGGACAGGAAGGAAAAAGAAACGGTATCTTTTGATAATGGATATGGGGCAGCCCGTACATATGGCGGGGACAGGTCGCATGAGGGGATTGACATTATGTCTTCCATTGATAAACCAGGCTATTTCCAGGTACAGTCTGTTTCGGATGGCGTAGTGGAACAGATGGGTTGGCTTCCGCTAGGGGGATACCGTATTGGGATTCGCAGTAAGTCGGGGTTTTATTATTACTATGCGCATCTGGACAGCTATGCAGAAACGATGAAGCCAGGGAAGCAGGTTTCCCCTGGTGAAGTGTTAGGGTTGATGGGAAACACTGGATATGGGAAAGAGGGTACGAAAGGAAAATTTGCGGTACATCTTCACTTTGGGATTTACCGTCAGGTAAAGGGAAAAGAGAAGAGCTTAAATCCATATTATCTTTTAGAATATGTAAAACCATAAGGGATTGGAGGATTGATGTATGGAAATACAGCTTTGGCGGGAACTATTAGAGCCATATGGGCTTGCGGTGGACGAACTTGTGGTAAAATTTAACCATGTAAAACAGCAATATCAAGATGCAGAAATGTACTCTCCGATTGAAATCGTCAGCGGGCGTGTGAAAAGGATTTCAAGCATATTAGAAAAAGCGCATCGAAAAGGCGTTGATTTGGAAGAACTGGAACAGAAGATTGAAGATATTGCGGGAATCCGGCTGATTTGCCAGTTTGTTGAAGATATCAGCACTGTTGTGGAAATTATTCGCCAGCGTCAGGATTTGGAAATTAAGCAGGAGAAAGATTATATTTCCAAAAGTAAGCCCAGCGGTTACCGGAGCTACCATATAATTGCATATTATACGGTTCATACAATTCATGGCCCAAAGAGGCTGGAGGTGGAAATACAAATCCGTACGCTTGCAATGAACTTTTGGTCTACCATTGAACATTCCTTACAGTACAAATATAAAGAGCATATGCCAGATGAGCTTCGAGAACGGCTTTTGCGTGCTGCAGATGCAGTAGATGCACTGGACAATGAAATGGCGTCTGTGCGGGATGAAATTATGGATGCGCAGGACTCAAACAGAAAAAAGGAAAAACTTATTTCGGATATATTAAATAATATTGAAAATTTATACTATGTTGCTAATAAACGGGAAGTGACGAAAATCCAGGATGAATTTTTTAAGCTGTACCAGCAGGATAATATGGAACTGCTTATCCGTTTTAGCAAGCAGCTTGACATTATAGCAGAGACCTACAGGGCGCAGAATATTGTGAACAGGAGAAGTTATGAATAAATTGCCGGAACGCTTTTGTGAAAATATGAAAGGGCTTTTGGGGGAAGAATATCCAGAATATATCCAGAGCCTGTCTGAAAAGCCCTGTACTGCCCTGCGTATCAATACCAGAAAGATTTCTGTAACACAATGGCTTGAAAAGGGGCTTTTTATGGCAGAGGCAGTTTCATGGGCAGCAAATGGATTTTATTATAATAGTAAAGAGCAGACGCCGTCAAAGCATCCTTATTACTATGCAGGGCTGTATTATATCCAGGAGCCAAGCGCAATGGTGCCAGCGTCTATTTTACCTGTTTCTGCGGGGGATAAGGTACTTGATTTATGTGCGGCGCCCGGTGGCAAAGCGACAGAACTTGGGGCAAAGCTGAATGGGCAGGGGCTTTTGGTAGCGAATGACATCAGCGTATCAAGGACAAGGGCTTTGGTTAAAAATTTGCAGCTTGCAGGAATCTGTAATGCTGTGGTGACAGCAGAGACGCCGGAGCGGCTGGCGGCTGTTTTTCCGGGATATTTTGATAAAATACTGGTAGATGCGCCTTGTTCCGGAGAAGGGATGTTCCGGCGTGAGCCAGGGATGGCGAAAGACTGGCTGGAAAAAGGGCCAGAATATTATGCACCGCTCCAAAAGCAGATTTTAGGGGAAGCCTATAAGATGTTAAAGCCAGGTGGGAAATTAGTTTATTCGACCTGTACTTTTTCTGTAAAAGAGGATGAAGAGGTTGTGCAGTGGTTTATCACAGAATACCCAGATATGCAAATCTGGCCTGTAAAGCGGCAGGAAGGGTTTTCTGATGGGATGCCCGGGCTTTTGGAAGATGGCTCTTCCGATTTAAAAAACTGTATCCGGATTTTTCCTCATCGGACAAGAGGGGAAGGGCATTTTGCTGTACTTTTGCAAAAGGAAGGGCAAAATTTTCTGCCAACAAAAAGCAGGGAAGGGTTGGGCTTAAATGTTAAGGAATTAAAGAAACGCCAGGTTTCTTTACCGGAAGCGCTTTTAGGGTTTATAGAGAAGGCAGGGGCATTTGGCGGAAGGATAGAGGAAAAGGGGGACGCCCTGTCGATGCGTCCGGGGATGCTGCCGGACACAGGGAATCTTCGTGTGGTATATCAGGGGCTTCCGGTCTGTGAGTTGGGACAAAAGATAAAGATGTCGCATCCTTTGGCGTTGGCGATGAAATCGGGTGATTTTGAGCAGACGCTTGACCTTCCGGCGGATGGAGGGGAAATTATCCGTTACCTGAAAGGAGAAACTCTTTTGACAGAATGCCCTTATCGGGGGAATATATTAGTCTGCGTAGATGGTTTTGGCGTTGGCTGGGCACAGGGAAATGGAAGCGGGATGTTAAAAAATAAGTACCATGCGGGATGGCGGTATCAGTAAGGAATATGGTAAGTTATTTCGTGACAGTTCCTAAGGAATGGCTGCTTTTTAATAGCACCTAAGGCATTGTAATTTAATAAATTACAGCGCCTTAGAAAATGAGGTAATGATATGAAGATTAAACGTGGGGATTTTGGTTACATTAAAGCGAAAAAGAAAAAATCGCTGACAGGGGTTTTATGTATGGCAGGAATAGGGCTTGCTATATTTTTGGCAGGGCTTTTCCTGAATAAAATGTCAAACCGCAATATATTTACAGTGATTGCAGTATTATTTGCGCTTCCGGGGGCAAAGTTTTTGGTGGCGTATATTGTAACCTTTCCATACCAGTCTGTCAGCAGGGAGCGTTATAACAGGGCAGAGGAGGCATTGCCGGAAAAAATGGCATTATATACAGACCTTGTCATTACTTCCCCTGAAAAGGTGATGAACCTTGATTTTGTTGCGGTTGGGAACAGGCAGGTGCTTGGGCTTGTAAGTGAAAAGGAAAAAGAACTTGCCTATATACGGAGCTACCTGACAAAAGGCGTGCAAAATTGGGGAAGTGGGTATAAAGTTAAGATTATGGACAGTGAGAAGCTGTTTTTAAATGAACTGGCAAGGGTAGAACTTTGCGAAGCAGATGAGGAAGAGGAGAAGACTGTAAAATCATATGTTACATCTTTGATTGTGTAAATAAGGAATTGTAAATCAATTTACAGTTCCTAAGGAGAAGGAAAATGCAGATGCTTGTGATTTCAGCGCAGGAGGCGGGGCAGCGCCTGGACAGGTTTCTTGAAAGGTATATGGCCTGTGCTCCGAAAAGTTTTTTTTATAAGATGATGCGCAAAAAGAATATTACTTTGAATGGGAAGAAGGCAGAAGGGAAAGAAAGGCTTTCGGAAGGTGATGAAATCAGGCTTTTTCTTGCAGATGAAACAATTGATAAGTTCCGTAAGGCCATGGAAGGGCAGCCTGTGGCGGCAAGGGGACAGACATTAGATATTGTCTATGAAGACAGTGATGTTTTAGTGGTGAATAAGCCGCAGGGGATGCTGTCACAGAAAGCGCAAAAGTCGGATGTTTCCTTGACAGAGTATATTACAGAGTATGTAATGACGCCGCAGGAAAGGATGCACTCTGTGTTTCGGCCGGGAGTCTGCAACCGCTTGGACAGGAATACAACAGGGCTTGTTGTGGCAGGGAAAACAGTAACAGGGCTGCAGTGTTTTAACCGCCTTTTTAGGGAACGGAAATTACAGAAATATTATTTATGCCTTGTAAAGGGAAAGATAACAGGGAAAGCAGAGGTTCATGGGTATTTGATAAAGGATGAAGGGCATAATACTGTAAAAGTGTGTGAATCAGAAAAAGAAGGCAGCCTGCCAATTGCTACAGCATATGAGCCGGTTGGGCATACAGTATGGAAAAGGCAGGAATATACATTGCTAAAAGTACACCTGATAACGGGGAAGTCCCACCAAATCCGCGCCCATTTGCAGAGTATTGGCCATCCGGTAGCCGGGGATGCAAAATATGGTGATAAAAACATGTACCGTTTTTTTAAAGAGGAATTTGGAGTGAAATACCAGCTTCTACATGCGTGGAAACTCTGCATGCAGGAAGTTTCTTACCTGCCTGAAAAGTATTATGGGGTTACCTGGACAGCGCCACTGCCAAAACAGTTTCAGCAGGTGTTAATGGCAATGGGCATAGAACTGCCATAGAGCGTGTTTTAAACAGGTTCTGGGAAGAAAGGAAGTGAAAAAATGCCGTCCTGGAATTCAAGGGGGCTCCGCGGTTCTGTTTTGGAGGAATCCCTCAATATTACGAATGAAAAATATCGGCAGGAGAAGCTTGCACTGGTGCAGAAAATCCCAACGCCCATTACGCCAATGGAGATTGACAGGGAAAAGCATCATATTACATTGGCATATTTTGGGCAAAAGAGTACCGTGGATTATATTGGCAATGTACAGGGAGTGCCAATCTGCTTTGATGCGAAGGAATGTGCTTCTGACACTTTTCCGATACAGAATATACATAAACATCAGATAGAATATATGAAGGAGTTTGAAGAACAGGATGGCGTTGCATTTCTTATTATATATTTTAAAAAAGTAGAAGAATACTATTATGTACCATTTAAGGACGTCGCTTTTTTTTGGGACAGGGCAGAGGGCGGAGGGCGTAAAAGTTTCCGCCGTGAGGAGTTGGACGCATCCTATCAGATAAAATTTAGCAACCAGATTTATATCCATTATCTGGAAATGTTATCTAAGGATTTGGATTCAAGGGAGAAATGAGAGGAAGGGGTATGGCAGCAGGATTATCCATTTATTTTGTTTTAATGGACTTTTATATATTTGCATTTGTTGGGTGGGTTTATGAGAGCGCTTTTGTAACGATTCGGGACAGGAAGCCTGTAAACAGAGGCTTTTTGGTTGGGCCGGTTATTCCACTATATGGGTTTGGGGCAGTATCAGTATATATATTGCTGCGCCCATTTTCTAAATGCGCAAGTCTTTTATATGTGATGGGGATGGTGGTGGCAACTGTTCTGGAGTATCTTGCATCCTGGCTTTTAGAGACTGTATTCCATGCAAAATGGTGGGATTATTCAAAAGAACCGTATAATTTCCGGGGGAGGATTGCTTTAATCCCTTCGATGTTTTGGGGGATTTTGTCCCTTTTGATGTTCGATGTATTCCAGCCGGCGGCAAATTGGGTGATGTCGCTGATTCCCGAAGGGGTTGGAAAAATCCTTCTGGTTGTGTTTTTGGTGATTACAGCAGTCGATCTTATCTATACAGTAATTACAACAGTGAATTTCCGCAGGCAGGTGGAAAGCCTTTATGGGTTCTGGAAGGAATTGGAATACATGCTGGAGGATAAACCATTTCTTTCCCTGCGGGAAATTCTGCTGAGTACAAAGAAAGGGATTTCGGGCCGTTTTTTTACTACCAGCCTGGGGGAATGGAAAGAGAGCTTTTATCAGAAGCTGGAAAGCCTGCGGGCAAATTCAGCTGAAAGTGACTCAAAGCTGTCTGTGATAGAAGAAAGGTTTCGGTTTTACTGGGAATATAGAAGCCATTTCCTAAAAAAACGCCCATTTATTGGAAACCAGCGTATTTTGGATGCGTTTCCGAGTATGAAGATTTTATTGAAAAACCGTTCATCTATTGAAATAAAGGAATTTCTTTGGAACAGGAAACAGAAGGAAGAAACTGATTTAGAGGAAAAGCAGGAGGAAGAGTAGTGGCCGGGCACAGGGCGGGCAGTAAGCAAAAGCAGCCGTTATAATCATTATTTAGTACCATGTCTTGCAAATGACCACAAGATATGGTATTATTTTGGTATTACAGAAAATAAAGCTTTGGACCGCGAAAATGCGGTATGGGGGATTTATATGAAAATAATTAAACGAAGCGGTTCTGAGGTAAAGTTTGACGCGCAGAAAATTACAGCGGCAATTACAAAGGCAAACTATGAGGTTCCGGTAAAAGAACGTCTGTCTAAAGAACAGATTATGGATATGACAAATATAGTGGAAAATATCTGCATTGATGCAAACCGTGCGTTAAATGTGGAAGAAATCCAGGATTTGGTGGAAGAGCAGATTATGGATAAACGTGCGTTTAATGTGGCGAGGAAATATATCACATACCGTTATGACCGTGCGTTAATCCGTAAGTCAAATTCTACGGACAAACAGATTTTGAGCCTGCTGGAATGTAATAATGAAGAGGTGAAGCAGGAAAATTCCAATAAAAACCCGACGGTAAACAGTGTACAGCGTGATTATATGGCAGGTGAAGTCAGCAAGGATATCACAAAGCGTTTTTTGCTTCCATCGGAAGTAATCCGTGCCCATGAGCAGGGGATGATCCATTTCCATGATTCGGATTATTTTGCACAGCATATGCACAACTGCTGCCTTGTGAACCTGGAAGACATGCTGCAAAATGGAACGGTTGTCAGTGAAACAATGATTGAAACGCCAAAAAGCTTTTCAACAGCCTGCAATATCGCAACGCAGAGCATCGCGCAGATTGCAAGCTCACAGTATGGCGGGCAGAGCATCAGCCTGACGCATCTGGCACCGTTTGTAGATGTCAGCCGCCAAAAATACCGCAGGCAGGTAGAAGATGAATTTAGGAAGACAGGAATCCAGTATACGGGAAAACAGGTAGATGAAGTTGCTGAACTCCGTGTGCTGGATGAAATAAAGCGCGGCGTGCAGATGATACAGTATCAGGTGATTACGCTTATGACAACAAATGGGCAGGCTCCGTTTGTCAGCGTGTTCATGTATCTGAATGAAGCGCCGGAAGGGAGGCTGCGTGACGACCTTGCGCTGATTATGGAGGAAGTCCTGCGTCAGCGCATCCAGGGCGTGAAAAATGAAAAGGGCGTCTATATTACGCCGGCGTTCCCGAAACTCTTATATGTACTGGAAGAAAATAATATCCATAAAGACAGCAAATACTGGTATCTGACGGAGCTTGCCGCAAAATGTACTGCAAAGCGGATGGTGCCGGATTATATTTCAGAGAAAATTATGAAAGAGAGCAAGATAGATAAAAATGGCAATGGGCATTGCTATCCATGCATGGGGTGCAGGAGTTTCCTGACGCCTTACCTGGATGAAAAAGGGCTTCCAAAATACTATGGTCGTTTTAACCAGGGCGTAGTGACATTAAACCTTGTGGATGTGGCATGTTCTTCTGAAAAGGATGAGGATTTGTTTTGGAAAATACTGGACAAGCGCCTTGCGCTTTGCAAGGAGGCGCTGATGTGCCGCCATAACCGTTTAAAAGGGACAGTTTCAGATGTTGCGCCGATTTTATGGCAGTATGGCGCGCTTGGGAGATTAAAGAAGGGTGAAAAAATTGATAAACTGCTCTATAACGGTTATTCTACAATTTCCCTGGGGTATGCAGGGCTTTGTGAGTGCACACGCTATATGACGGGGAAATCCCATACGGATCCAGAGGCTACGCCGTTTGCGATCAAAGTAATGCAGCGCTTAAATGACGCATGCAGTAAATGGCGGGAAGAGGAACATATAGATTTCAGCCTGTATGGGACGCCGTTGGAATCTACCACATATAAGTTTGCAAAATGTTTACAGAAGCGTTTTGGGACAATAGAAGGTGTTACGGACAAAAATTATATTACAAACAGTTACCATGTCCATGTTACCGAGGAAATTAATGCGTTTGATAAGCTGAAATTTGAAGCGCAATTCCAGAAACTGTCCCCAGGCGGGGCAGTCAGCTATGTGGAAGTCCCGAATATGGAAAATAATATTGAGGCAGTTTTGGATGTAATGAAATTTATTTATGAAAATATTATGTATGCAGAGTTGAATACAAAGAGTGATTACTGCCAAGTGTGCGATTACAGTGGCCAGATTCAGATTGTAACAGATTCACATGGGAAGCTTGTCTGGAAATGCCCGAATTGCGGCAATACAGACCAGGATAAGATGAATGTGGCAAGAAGGACTTGCGGGTATATTGGGACACAGTATTGGAACCAGGGGCGAACACAGGAAATTAAGGAACGGGTGCTCCATCTATGATTTTTGGTTTTTCAAAGGTTATGTACCACTGGAAGCCTGTGGATATAAAAGGGGGGATGGCTTTTCATGAAGCTGTTAAACAAAGATGAATTTATAGCAAATGAGATACAGTATTATTTTATAAAAAATGATTTACAGGAAGGGGATAAATTACCATCAGAAAGAAATTTTGCGGAAGCTTTTGGCGTCCAGCGCGCAACAGTCCGGGCAGCATATAAAATTTTGGAAGAAGAGGGGATTATTGAAATCAGGGAACGCAGCGGAAGGTATGTGGGACATTCCAGGATAACGACAAATTTACAGGAGGTGAAATCTTTTAGTGAAAAGATGCATGAAATAGGGATTAAAACAGAAAATAAGCTGCTTGCGTTTGAAGCGGTGGAGGTCGATAAGGAGTTGTCTAAAAAAATAAGGCTTCCGATCGGTACGCCTTTGTATAAAATTACGAGAGTCAGGAAGGCATTAAGGGAAAACAGCATTATTCCGGTTTCGATTGAATATTCCTATATTCCGGAAAATTTAGCGCCCAAGTTAATGAGATATGATTTGGAAGACAGGTCGTTATTTGATATTTTGCTAAAGGAATATGGCAGGCAGCCGAAAAAAGACGACCAGGTCATTGAGATTGTCTATGCCAACGAGTTTGAGGCAAAGACCCTAAAAGTGGACCAGATGACAGCCTTAGTCAAAAAGAGCGGGATTACATATGACAAAGATGGGAATGTGCTTCAATATCTCCACACTGTAATGAATAAGGAATGGGTTCAGTTCCATCAGGGCAATGAGATAATTGAAAAGAAAATAAACGAGGTGCTAAAGGATGGACTATAGGATGCCGCTGTATATCCAATTGCAGGATATTATCTTAAAAAAAATAGAAGAAAAAAAGTATCTTCCCGGGGAAATGATACCAAGTGAAAGGAAAATGGCAGAAATTTATGGGGTAAATCGCATGACCGTAAAACGCGCCATCAATAAGCTTGTAGAAGAAGGGTATTTGTACAGGGAACTTGGCGTAGGGACGTTTGTGGCAAAAAGGGACAATAAAAAAATTGACATTGACTACCAGAATGAGACGGGCAACAGCGGAATCAGCGCAATTTTCCGGGAAAGAGGGATAAAAATCTCCAACAGGATACTTGGCATGGGCGATATTACGGGCAGTAAATTCATCAATTATAAGTTAGGGCAGGCTGAAACGGAAATTATCTGGGGACTGCACAGAGTCCGTTTTGGCGATAATATGCCTTTTGCAATTGAATATACATACGTACCAAAAAAGTATTTTGACGATATTGATAATTTTGATTTTTCCAAAGTTTCTTTATATGATTATATGGAAGCAAACGGGCATCTGCCAACACACTTTATCCAGAACCTTATTATCTGTTCCGCCAATGAAAAAATTGCCGATTTGTTAAATGTCAAGAAAGGCAGCGCTGTTTTCCGGATAGAATACCAGGCTTCCGATAAGGATTACAACCTTGTGGAGTATACAAAAAGCTATCTCAACCCAGAATTTGCAGAATTTCGGTTTGTTGCCGAAGCAGAATAAAACAGGGGAATGCATTGGGCATTTCCCTGTTTTATCCATATCAATCCATACATTTTAAAATATCAATGATTTGCAGTAAGTCGTCTATATGGAAGCTGGCGGCTGACTGGTCGAACCCAAACCTGCTGTCTTTTTTTGCAATCACCTTGAGGCAGGCATTTGCAGCGGCCTGTATTCCATAGGAAGAATCTTCTACGGCAATGCATTCTTCTTTTTTTAACCCCAGTTTATTTACTGTGAAATTATATATTTCCGGGTCAGGCTTACTATTTGCAAAATCTTCCCCGCTTACTTTAAGGCCAACATAACGGTCCAGCATTGTTTCTTTTAAGACTTCTTCAATATTTTTCATTGGCGAAGAGGATGCTACTGCTATTTTATAATGCGACTGCTTTAGCCATTCCATCACTTCTTTTATAGAAGGGTTTAAGATTTTTTTGTATGAGATGGGGAAATGGTCGCTGTATCTGTCAAACATCTGGTTGATTTCTTTGCCTGGTTTGTAAGGTTTTCCTGCATTTTTCCACCAGAGTTCCAGTTTTTTAATAAAATCCTGCGATGCTATGCCGGGAATTTTACGTAATTCTGCCTCTGGCACTGCAACGCCCTGGCTTTCCAGGAACATGGCAAGCCATTTCCCATAGACTGGCTCACTGTCGATAATTACCCCATCCATATCAAAAATTACTGCCCGTACCATATTTTAATATGCAAACTGGCGGTAATAGCGCCTGAATTCAAGGCTGTGCCCGGTATTTAGCTCATAGTGCGCAGCCAGCCGTTCTGTCAGGATAGCGGTAATAATCATTGGCGTGCAGATTACCCTGAATTCATCGTCAACGCCTTCAAGAGCATAATCTTTTGTATCAAATACTTCTACTTTCTTAGTATGCTGCTTTACAAAGCGTTCCACTCTTTCGTCCATTTCCCTGTATTCATCTTCGCCTTTAATTACGAAAACAGGAACCCTGTCATCTACTAATTCTAAAGGCCCATGGAAGAAATCTGCGGAAGATACAGATTTTGTCCTGACCCACTGCATTTCTTCAAGGATGCACATTGTAAACAGGTAAGTTTCGCCCCAAAGGACGCCAGAGCCAGTAAACATCGTATATGGTTCATGGCTGTATGTTTTTGCAATCCTGGCAGCCCTTGGCTCAAATTCTTCCCGGATTCTGAGAAGGTTATTATGTATCCCTTTCATCTGGTCTGCCCAGGCCTCATATTTTGGGAACTCCCCTCTGTTAAACAAGAGCCTGAGTATTACAAAATAATATAATAAATAAGAATCTTCGCAGTCGCCGCATGGATTATAAACCGGGTCCGTAAGCAGTTTGGCAAGCGGCGTTGTATCATCTTTCGTAAAGCCGTATACAGGGATGTCCATTTCTTTGCATAATTTAACTGCTTTCACAATTTCTGCCGTATCGCCGGAAGCAGAAGAAGTAAATACCAGGGATTTCCCTGTGACATACCGCTTATTCTTCTTTACCAGAAACTCCCCTGCATTTTCAAGGTAAATCGGTAAATCGCTGTAATATTTTGCAACCTCCACGACTGGATACCACTCCGCCCAGGTTCCGCCAATCCCCAATAAAACTACGTTCTCATAATCTGTTTTTGCAAGCTTATCCACAAGCTCTTCGATTTCAGCCCTCTTGCCGTATGCCTGCTCCCCTTCTTTTAAGTATTTCTCCACGTCAAAATTTCTTAATGCCATTTTAAATTTCCTCCTTTATTCTCATTTTTATAGTTCAGTCCGGCAGCTTATTGCCGGACGAAGTGACAGAATCAACTTATCCTAAGAATCCAAAGAAAGCCCCGATAATTCCAAAAACTAACATAATCAGCATAATCAGTAATGGATTCAGCTTCTTTTTCAGCATCCAGTAAACAATTCCAAACAGCCCCAGGACTGGCAGGCCGGGGACAATCCCCGTCAGTAGTTCCTGCAGGGTAGTGGCTTCTTCGCCGCTCCCGATTTCAGTGATAAAATTGATGGCAGTCATATCCATCGTCATGGCCCCTACAACCATCATCCCTACAATGGATGCGGCTTCCATTACGCTTCCCATAAGCCCGGAAGCTGTAATCTTTTCAATGGATTCGCTGCCCAGCTTATAGCCCAGGAAAGTGCCAAGGTATCTTAAGGCATAATGCGGGACATTGAAAATCAGGAGAAACAGTAACGGGCCAAGGATATTTCCCTTTAGCGCAAGGGTACATCCAATGCCAGTAGCGATTACCCTTAATGTCCCCCAGAAAAAGGCGTCCCCAATCCCGGAGAGCGGCCCCATCAGGGCGGATTTTACAGCGCCGATTGATTCTGTTTCAAAATCATCCTCTGTGGCATTTGCTTCCTCCATCGCCGCGCTGATTCCCAGAGGGAACGTAGAGATATATGGGGTCACATTGTAAAGTGTCAAATGCCTTTTCATTGCCCTTGCAAGGTCGTCCTTTTCCGGGTAGAGTTTTTTCAGGATAGGGTACATTGCATAGGTATAGCCTACATTTCCCATTCTTTCATAGTTCCAGGAATGTTCGTAGGGGATGGACCGCCAAAATACCTTTTTTAAGTCTTTCTTCGTAATTATTTTATTGTAATCTGAGTGCACGCTAAAACTCATCAAAATCACCTCCATCAACTTCTGCTTCTATCGCTGCAGCATCGCCCCCTGTTTTCCCGAATGCCCCAAACATAACCATAACCAGCACCATCAGAATAGAAAAGACAGCCGCGCCAGTTGTGGAGATATTAAAGTATGCAACAAGGAAAAATCCAATAAAGAAAAACGGGGCTACTTTTTTATTCATCATTGTCTGCGCCAGCATAGCGAACCCAAGCGCTGGAAGCAGGGCTGCGGTAATATCCATGCCTGTCTGCACAAAATCCGGGATGTTGCCCAGCAGTTTTGTAACAGCGTCTGAGCCGAAGTAAAATGCAAGGGGGATACAGATAATGCCGCCAATGCTCTGCGCATACCCCGCGATAAACATACACCGGTTAAAGGCTTTAATATTCCCTGTCTCTGCATATTTATCACACCTGTGGATAAAAAACAGCATAATAGGCTGCCCTAATGCAGTGTCTACTGCTAACATCACCGTTGCGATAGGGATTCCAAGCGTCAGCGCTGCATCAGCCCCGGCTCCTGAAGAGATAGCAAGGGACACGCCGAGAATCGTCCCCGAAATTAAATCTGGCGGATTGTATGCCCCGACAGAAATTGCCCCGATCATGGCAAGTTCCAGGGTAGCGCCCATAATAATCCCCGCCTGCATGTCGCCCATAACAAGGCCGACTAAAGGGCCCAGCACAATTGGCCGTTGGATGTAGCTTGTCCCCAGAAGCCATTCGGAATATCCCAAAAGCCCAATCAAAAAAACAAGTATTGTTTTAAGAACCATATTCCGTTTCCTCCTTACTTAAACAGTGATTTGCATTTAATGCTTTTTTCTGCAGGTACCATCTGGATATATACGTCAATACCGTCATTTAACATATCCTTAATCACTTGTTCATCCTCTGCTGTCAGGTTTGCGCTCTTCCCATACTGCTTTGTTCCTTCGCGGAAAGGGGTGTTGCCAATATTCAGGCTCTTTTCTCCAGTCGCTTCCATTATTTTTTGTGCAATCCCCAGATCTTCACAGATAATAAAAAGCTTGTATTTATCTGTAACCCCGCTTTTTAGCGCTTCGATAGATTCCTCCGTGTTTTTTATTACGACTTTTACCCCGGAAGGCTTTGCCAGTTTTATGGCGTTTAGCCTTAACTTGTCATTTTTTACGGTATCGCTGACAAGCAGGAGGCAGTCTGCCCCCAGCGCAGAAGTCCATGACACTGCTACCTGCCCGTGTAAAAGCCTATAGTCTACTCTCACTGCTTTTATCATATTTTTATCCCCCTTTTTTGTTTTATATAGTATTTGCGTTTCCTAAAAATCCTCTTCTTCTTCCTCCTGAGGGCTGCGCGGCAGTTCATTGCAATATTGCAGCATTTCCCTTGCGTCCGCAATTGCCTCCTTGATTGCTTCTGCGGCAGGCGTTTCTTCATCTGACATTACCAGCGAAATAACTGCCGGCAGGTTAATGCCAGTCACAACATGTACCTGCTCATTTTCTAACAGCGTCATGGCGTTATTATTTACGCTGCCCCCAAACAAATCTGTCATGATGACGACTTCGTCCCCCGCTTCACAGCCTGCGATTACTTTTTGGAATACTGGCATGGGGTCGCTGCATTCTTCTGTATAAGCGTTGATGCAGGTCAGGTTTTCCTGCGCGCCTGCAATCATCTCTAAAGTAGACTGCATCCCTCCTGCCATTTTCCCGTGGGTGGCTAAAATATACTTTCTCATTTCATTCCTCCTCTGCTTTTCTTTTTTTGTTTTCCATAATTTCATCATAATCATCCGTCTTGCAATGTATTTTTTCCTCAAACCGCCCAAAGAGCGGATGACATTCAAAATTATTTTTTTCCTTAGTTACATGTGCCGCTATATACTGGAATGGCACTGCTGTGTACAGGGGAGTAAGTTCGCTCTGTACCTGCTCCTGTGCCTGGATGATTTTTGGGCTTTCCGGCACTTTTTTATCTGTTATGAGATAGGTATGTTCTGTTACAATTCCTGTGGCTTCAAAGATATCGTACATCCTGTTGTGTTTTTTGTTGGTATCAATAAAGAAAACAGAATATTCCGGCGTAAGCTGCATATTTGGCCCATGGATATATTCTTCACTCTCATAGTAGAGCGCAGGAATTTTTAATGTCTCGCCAAACTTTAAAGCCGCTTCCCTTGCGATTCCCATATTTGCCCCGTCTGCAACAATAATAGCTTTGTCCATTTTTAATAAATCATTATAAAAAGTTTCTGTAAATGGGATTGATTTATGGTACATTTCCCTGTTTGCAATACAGCACCGTTCCAGTTCCCCGGCCAGGTTTTGGTATTCCTGTGTCAGGAAGCCTTTTCTTTTCCCGGTTTCCAGTACAAACAAAATCAGGGTTTCTATGAGTACTGTCATCCCAAGCGTTACATAGTCGACGGATTCATTGCCGACGCCATATTCCATTAAGTTGTCTGTATATTTCTTAATGTCCCCTTCCAGGTTGCCCGTCAGTACAAGGGGACGGCTTCCTTCTTCCGCCATTTCTTTTACTGCTTCGATTATATTTGTGCTGCATCCGCTCTGCGAAATAACAATTTTAAAATAATCTTTTACGCTTTCTTTTCTGAAATCCATATATTCTGTAGGGCTCATTACAGCAATGCGGTTTCCAGAGTGATGGCTCATAAACCATTCCGCTGCCATCGCTGCATTTAAGGAAGAGCCTGAAGCGATTATGCAGATGTGGTCTTTCCCGGAAGCCAGGTACTGGCTTACTAATTTTTCTGTCAGTTCCTCCCGCCTGTAGAGGTTTTTTAGCATTACCTCGTTGGATATTTTAATGTAATACTCCATATCCTTTTTCATATGTACTGCCCTCCAATCTTTTTTTGTATTGGTTCTTTTGTTAATCCAATTTATGGGTTTATTATACCATACAAAATACATAAAGCAATACCAATTATTCATTTTTTTATACCAGTATTCTTTTTGTGCCAAAATTGGTTCATTCTTCCTTCGGCACTGTAATTTCATTATTTGCAGGATGGTTTTTCGCGCACAAGGCGGAGGAGGGGGGACGTACTCACTTTGCGGCCAGGTTATTGCACCATCTTCCCTTTTTAAAGAAAAATGTGGCGATAAATATTTTTAGGAGATAGGTTGCTTCTGTGCACAGATATACAGCCTGGATTGGCATGTCCGCGCCATAGGCGGCAACGGTGCTGACCAAAAGAGGGCCGTATAAGTTGAACAGACCGTCAATGAACAATACTGCCTTTACATCGCCGCCCGCCCTTAAAATATAGTAGATGGTCTCCCCATAGCCCTGGCTCCAGCTAAACGCTGCCTTGATTCGCAGAAGTGTTGCAGACATTACAAACAGGCTTCCGGAGAGTGAAAAAATTTTCGGGATTATCCCCGCTGTCAGGCAGATAAGAATGCTGGCGGAGGCGCTGACTGCCAGTCCGATAAAAATTAGCCGTTTAGCCGTTTTCCATGCTTCTTTCATTTTGCCGCTCCCGAGTATTTTCCCGGTAATGATTCCCGACGCCATAGAACAGCCTACATACGCTACGTTCATCATGTCAAAAACATTGTCTACGACAGTGATTGCCGGGATGTCTGCCTCGCTTACATAACAGTAATTTTTAAAAACCAGGCTTAATGCTGCCGCCCAGATTCCCTCATTTACCATGAGCGGGATTGTCTTTCGGATAATTAATAATTTCTCTTTTCTGCACAGTTTCCCCTTTTTGCCTGTAAAGATTTCTTTTCCGTTATAAAAGGCAATTAGGATGGCAAATAAAATGAAGAATTCTATGTACCTTGACAGTGTCGTTGCTAACGCAGCCCCTTTGATTCCCATTGCCGGCATCCCCCAATTTCCATAGATAAACACGTAATTAAACAGGACGTTTAACAGGACGCTTGCCATGCCCACAGCCATAGGCAGTTTTTGTTTTTCATAAATCCTGTAATATACCCCGGACATCCAGCTTAATGCCGCTGGGATATAGGACCATCTGGCGATCTTAATATAATCTGTCCCAAGTTGTATTATTTCTTCGCCGCTTACAAATAGTTCAATTGCTTTTTCTGGTAAAATCAACAGGAATACCAGGAATGCTGCCGCAGCAGCTAAGCATATCTTAATTCCAAAACAAAATGTCCTTTTAACGGTGTGAAACTGCTTTGCGCCGTACTGCTGGCTCATAAACATGCTTATGCCGCTTGTAATCCCAAATACCAGAAGCGAATAGATAAAATAGGTTTTATTTGCCACTGTCACGCCGCTGATTGCTTTGTCCGATACCTTCCCAATCATAATGGTATCGCATATATTTAGTATATTTCCAGATAACTGCTGCAACATAATTGGGACTGCCAGTGAAAAAAATTCTGCCAGGAAAGCCCAGCGTTTTCTTAATTCTCTTCCTTGTGGTAGTAAAATATGGTTCCGTTTCATGTGCTATCCCCTCCTTATTGGTTCTTGATATATTCCAATTTATTGAAATAATATACCAGTATTTTCGGGGAAAGTCAACATAGTATGCTGCACAGGGCGCCAAGCAGTTTTAATCGGGCTTCAAAGTAATTATAGGTATGCTTTTGGGCAGATAGTACAGTAAACCATCTTTGGATAGTTCTGGTTGATTTGTACGGGAGGATTCTGAAACAGGGGTGTCACTGATTTTGACATCCTTTTATATGTAATGAGAAATATTGTTGTGAAGTGTCAAAAGATGTGTTATAATCTCGAAAGAGCAATCGTGTTACAGGGTGCGTTGACCTCATTCTAAAAAGAATGGGGGTGATGCTATGAAAAAGAGAAAGCATAAGAAACATAAGATTCATATTTCTCTTATGGAGTTGCTGACTTTTGGCATATTCCTTCTGGCATTGCTTACATTCGTGTTTACGTTTTGTAAGTAGCTTTACATAGCAAAAGCCACCCTGATACTTTGGTCGAGTTGTAGGGTGGCATTGCTGCTTTATTATCGGTCAACCCCTTGTGGGCGGTTGCCTTTTAGTTTGTGCCTATAATATAACTTATCAGAACTTGTTTTTTAGTTCTGATAAAAGGTGCAAGCTTTTGCACCGCTAATTGATTATAGGAAACTGATTTTGTTTCCTATAATATAGCATATCTTAGGGTTGATTTCAAGAGCCTTTTTACTGTCTGTTTATCTGGCAGGATAAATGTTACTGGGCACGGAATGAACAGTAACTTTTTATGTCATAGGAAATTGCGCTGTAATGTAGTGGTTGTCGACAAGAATTGCAAAGCAATTCTTGCTAGCGCACCAGCGCTGGCGGTGCGCTTTTTTGTGCAGCACTCCCGAAGAAAAATAAAAAAGGGGGTTTTCAAATCTAATAAAATGTGTTATAGTAACTGTCAGAAAACGAAGAAGAGGAATAGTAACTGTAAAGCGGAATCCAGAAAGCTGTTGGTTGATGGGAAACAGTTGAAGTGATACAGCGAACTCGCCTTGGAGTTGCCGCCTGAAAGAGAGTAGGCGCGGACGGAGTCCCACCGTTACAGGGGAAGGGTATTGATTGGTTTGATGTACCTGTGAGAGCATGATAAATCATGAATTAGAGTGGTACCGCGTGAGGATTTTCTCCGTCTCTACAGTTTTGTAGGGGCGTTTTTTATGTTATAGGAAATATATGCTGTGACATAGCGGCTGCCTGTGCGCCAGCGCTGGCGGTCCGCAATTTAGTGTGGTATATAGATTGTTCTCCGGGAACGGGTATAATTTGAGAATGGAGGTTTATGCAATGAAAGGATTTGACAAATATCAGAAAGGTTATTTTATGCCGCCGGTTCCATGTTATGACTGGGTGAAAAAGGATTCCATCAAAGAGCCGCCGGTATGGTGCAGCGTGGATTTAAGAGATGGGAATCAGGCGTTGATTGAGCCAATGAGCCTGGAGGAAAAAGTAGAATATTTCCAGATGCTTGTAAAAATTGGATTCAAAGAGATTGAAGTAGGGTTTCCGGCAGCATCGGAAACAGAATATAAATTTTTGCGTACACTGATTGAACGGAAGCTGATACCGGATGACGTAACCGTCCAGGTACTGACGCAGGCAAGGGAGCATATTATACGGAAGACTTTTGAGGCAGTTGACGGCGCGCCAAATTCGATTGTGCATGTATATAATTCTACATCTGTAGCACAACGTGAGCAGGTATTTAAGAAATCAAAAGAGGAAATTAAGCAGATTGCTGTAGACGGCGCTAAATTATTAAAGAAACTTGCAGAAGGGATTAAAGGGAATATCCGTTTTGAATACAGCCCAGAGAGCTTTCATGGGACAGAGATGGATTATGCTGCTGAAGTATGTAATGCAGTGTTGGAGGTATGGAAGCCAACTCCTGAAGCAAAGGCAATTATCAATATACCATCTACGGTAGAAAATGCAATGCCGCATGTATTTGCAAGCCAGGTGGAATTTATCAGCAGAAGCCTGCAGTACCGTGATAACGTGGTATTGTCGCTGCACCCCCATAATGACCGCGGCTGTGGCGTGGCAACAGCAGAGCTTGGGGTGCTTGCCGGGGCAGACCGTCTGGAAGGGACTTTATTTGGCAATGGGGAGCGCACCGGAAACCTGGATATCGTGACGGTTGCAATGAACCTCCATGCACATGGCGTGGATTCTGGGCTGGATTTTGCCAATATGCAGGAGATTAAGGAGACATATGAACGGTTAACAGATATGCAGGTGTCTATGCGTGAACCATATGCAGGGGAGCTTGTGTTTACTGCTTTTTCTGGTTCCCACCAGGACGCTATTTCTAAAGGGATGGCACACCGCGAGAGATCAGGGGAACATCAGTGGACAGTCCCATACCTGCCAATTGACCCGAAAGATGTTGGGAGGACATATGATTCAGATGTGATCAGGATTAACAGCCAGTCCGGGAAGGGCGGCGTGGCATATGTATTAAAGCAGAATTTTGGGATTGTGCTTCCTGAAAAGATGCGGGAAGAGGTCGGTTACCTGATGAAAGGGGTGTCAGACCATGCCCATGCGGAATTAAGCCCGCAGGAGATGCTGGATGTATTTAGAAAGCATTATTGCAACCCGAAAAGGACATTTCGGATTACGGAATGCCATTTCCAACAGAAAGACGGCATTATTGCAAGCGTTACGATTGAGCAGGACGGCTCTTTGGAGGTAGTGGAGGCAAAAGGGAATGGACGCTTAAATGCTGTAAATAATGCAGTTAAGAAGTATTTTGATATCAGCTATACCTTGGATGTTTATGAAGAACATTCTCTGACAAGGAATTCTGCCTCAAAAGCAATGGCTTATGTCGGGATTACACAGGATGAGAAAAAGAGGTATTGGGGGGCAAGCAGCGATGAAGATATTATTAAAGCTTCCGTACAGGCTTTGGAAAATGCTGTGAACCATATGATGGAAAAGAAAAAGGATAAAATACGGTAGGTTCCGCTGTAAAAAATTTCCAGCCTGACTTTTGCATTCGCAAAACCTGCGCTTATGCGCTCTTTGCGTCTGCTTACGCATCCGTGTTTTGCTTATTTGGAAAGGAGAGCTGTTGCCAGCTCTCCCTTTTAGGTTGTAGGGGCTGCAAGGCGCCAGTGTAGATGGCGTCTTTTTTGATTTATAGGAATTTTGGGAAAATATTTAAGAATTTGAAACTTTTTACCGGACTGCAGCGTCTAACCTATAAAGAAACAAAGAGAGGAGGAAAAAAACATGCTGCATAAAAACTTACGGCACCAGGTAGAAGAAAAATTGCTTACTTCCTATGAATCCATGTACCGTATTGCATATACCTATGTAAAGAATGCGGACGACGCGCTGGATATTGTACAGGACAGTGCATATAAGGCGATTAAAAATGCAAAATCAATTAAACAGGAGGAATATATTGAGACCTGGATTTATAAAATCGTGATAAACTGTGCGATTGATTTTTTGAAACATAGCAAAAAGGAGATGGCAACAGAAAGCCTTGAAGAACTGCACCATATAGGGACGACAGACCACTATATGGATTTTGATACAATCCGGGCGCTGGATATATTGAATGAAAAGGAACGCGCAGTGGTTGTCCTGCGGTTTTTTGAGGAAAAGAAGCTGGACGAAATTGCAGCGGTGCTGGGAATGAATGGGAACACGGTAAAATCTACTTTGTACCGGAGTTTGCAGAAATTAAAAATAGAGTTAGAAAAGGGGGAAATGCCATATGAGGGGTATTGCGGAAATCAGTAAAATGAAACAGGATTATGAAACAATTCCAGTACCGTTAGAGTTAAAGCAGCGGGTAAAAGAGGGAATTGAGCAGGCAAAAAAAGAAGAGGACGAGGAAGAGGGGAAAATTATGAAGGGCAAGAGGATTTCTAAGAGGGCAGCTTTAGGGTTAAAAATTACAGGAGGGGCAGCGGCAGCTTTGGTAGCATTGACATTGATTTCCAATCTAAATGCACCGGCAGCAAGGGCTATGGAAAATATTCCGTTGCTCGGCTCTATTGTGAAAGTTGTTACATTCCGTACTTTTGAAAGCAGTGAAAAGGAAATGAGCGCAAAAGTTAAAATCCCGGAGGTGGAAGTCAGGGATTCAGCCGGGAAGAAAAATGATGCGGCGACAAAAAAGATTAATGATGCAGTAGACCAATATACACAAAAAATTATTGACCAATATAAAGCAGATGTTGAGGCTGTAAATGGGGAAGGGAAGGAAGAGGTTTCTGTGGATTATCAGGTGGTCACAGATAATGCACGTCTGTATTCCCTGAAAATAGATACTGTGATTGCCCTGAATACATCTGGAATTACAGTTAAAATATACCATATTGACAAAGAAACCGGAAAGATGGTACAGCTAAAGGATATGTTTAAAGAAGGAACAAAGTATCTGTCCGTCCTTACAGAAGAAATAAAGAACCAGATGCGCCAAAGGATGGCAGAGGATGACCAGGAAATGTATTTTATTGATGATGAAGATATGCCGGAAACGAATTGGAAAGGGCTTACAGAGGACGCGAATTTCTATATTAATAAAAAAGGGAATCTTGTATTTGCGTTTGATAAATATGAGGCTGCGCCAGGGTATATGGGAACCTGTGAGTTTGAAATCCCGCAGGAGCTGATTAAAGATATGGTTAAAGAGGAATATTTTGTAAAATAGCAGTTCTGGATGTTGTTTATTTCCGCGAAGGCAAAGTGAGGATGTGCAAGCAAGCTTGCATCATCCGAGCGCGCCCGCGAGGGTCAAATACCCCGCCCCTCTGGGGCGAAGCTTGCCAAGGAACCGAAGGTTCCTTTAGGGAAACTAGGTCATGCCCCGTTGCTCTGCAGCGGGGTATTTGACTACACCCGTTAACTGCTGAATTTAAAAAAAGTATAAAAATTTTTGCAGAGGCTTTTATTCTGCCGGATTTTCTGTTAGAGTAGTAGGATATAGTACAGTGTACGAAATGTACAGGGCAGTACAGAAAGAGGTGGAATATGTCGGAGGATAATAAAAGTAATAATGGTTCGGAATATGAGGATGTCTGTTATATTTGCAGGAGGACAGAAAGTGTTGCTGGAAAGATGATACGCATTCCAAATAATATATGCATTTGCAAGGACTGCATGCAGAAAACATTTGATTCTATGGATAAAATGGGCGGGCCTTTTGGCGGGATGCCCTATATGGATATGTTTACAATGGGGCAGCCGCCGCAGCATGCAGAAGTACCGAAAAACCAGAAGTTAAAAAAGAAAAAAACAGAGAAAAAGGCGGCGAAAAACAAACAGCAGGAGGGGATTTTTGATATTAAGCATCTTCCTGCGCCACATGTTATTAAAGGGACGCTGGATGAATATGTGGTTGGGCAGGAATTTGCGAAAAAGGTTATGTCGGTTGCAGTGTATAACCATTATAAGCGTGTGCTGAGCGGCGTTGGGGAAGAGGATGGCGTTGAGATAGAAAAGTCCAATATGCTGATGATTGGGCCGACCGGTTCTGGAAAGACATATCTTGTGAAAACACTTGCAAGGATTTTACAGGTACCGCTTGCCATTGCAGATGCAACCTCCCTGACAGAGGCAGGTTATATTGGGGATGATGTGGAAAGTGTTTTGTCAAAGCTTTTGGCGGCGGCGGATAATGATGTGGAAAAGGCGGAGCACGGTATTATTTTTATTGACGAGATTGATAAAATTGCAAAAAAGCGGAATACAAACAGCAGGGATGTTAGCGGTGAATCCGTACAGCAGGGGATGCTAAAGCTTTTAGAGGGAAGCGATGTAGAGGTGCCTGTAGGGGCGATGAGCAAAAATGCAATGGTTCCAATGACAACGGTAAATACGGGAAATATTCTTTTTATCTGCGGCGGCGCATTTCCAGAGCTTGAAAAGGTGATTAAAAAGCGGCTGACAAGAAGTTCATCTATAGGCTTTAATGCACAGCTCCAGGACGCATTTGACAAGGACGAAAATCTTCTTCAGAAAGTGGCAACAGAAGATTTAAGGGAATTTGGGATGATACCAGAGTTCCTGGGGCGTCTTCCGATTGTTTTTTCCTTACAGGCAATGACAGAAGAAATGTTAGAGAAAGTGCTGACGCAGCCCAAAAATGCGATTACAAAGCAATATCAGAAGCTTCTGGCGTTGGATGAAGTAGATTTAAGGTTTGATGATGAGGCAATTGGGGCAATCGCAAAAAAAGCGGTAGAAAAAAAGACAGGAGCCAGGGCGCTGCGTGCAATTATTGAAGAATTTATGCTGGACATTATGTATGAAATACCGAAAGATGATTTGATTGGCAGGGTGACAATTACGAAGGATTATATTGAGAAAAAAGGCGCGCCTGTTATTGAAATGCGGGGGAGCGGTGAGGCAAAACTTCTGATGCAGAGGGATGTGCTTCCGGAAAAAGGCGGAAATTAAAAGATGAGAAAAATATCCTTAGAAATTGTAATTGTAAAAGGCAAGAGGGCAAAAGAGTTTCCTTTTGCCTTTTTTTGAATAGAATAAAAGAACATAGAAAGCAGATGAGCCATAAAATGTGCACAGAAATGGAGAGTGTTATGCCAGAAGGATGCAGAGAACGAATTTATTCAGAAGATTATCTTGATTATTTAGTGGAATACTATGGGGATGGCCTGGTCTTTGGAACTATTGAGAACGATTATTGCTATAAGGAAGCTTCCAGTCATTTTGCTGTGCTGTATGAAGAAGGGAAGGCTTATACAATCGACAGCCTTTCAGGAATTAAGGTGATTCCGCATTGCTATGGGCTGCTTTCTTCAGACGAAGTGTTGGAGAGTGCGGGGATTACCAAAGTACGGCGGCAGGCGGGGCTGAATTTGTATGGGCAGAGCGTCATGGTAGGTTTTATTGATACGGGGGAATGTGTTATAATATTGTTATTGCACAGAATACACAGAAATTTCACAATCTGTTGATTTTTGGCATATATATGCTATAATATTTAGAGGCTTTTCGGAAAAAGAAATATTTGATTGAAAGAATATGCAGCATCCGGGCTGCGCCATAACAAGGAGGGACATTATGGGAAATCAACTGGTATGGGAGGACAGGTTTGATATTGGTGTAGACATTATTGACAAGGAACACAGGAAACTTTTTAAAATTATAAACAAATTGTTTGCGTTTAGTGAACAGGAGGATAAAAGTACGTGGGTTTGCCAGGAAGGGATTAAATATTTCAAAGACCATGCATTGAAACATTTTGCAGAAGAAGAGTTTTATATGGAGTCGATTTCCTATAAGGAATTTGAAACACACAGGCGCCTCCACACAGATTTCCGGCGCCATATACTGCCAGAGCTAGAAAAGGAACTGGTTGAGGCTGATTATTCAAGAGAGGCAATTGACCATTTTTTGGGTGTCTGCGTTGGATGGCTGCTTGGGCATACCCTGACAGAGGACCGTGCGATTGCGGCGGGAAATGGAATCAGTAAATGGGGAAATATAGCTACGGAAGAAGAACAGGCTGCTGTAACGCAAATTATTATACAGCTTCTGAATGATATGTTTCAGTTAGAAGCAAAGCTGGTCAGTGGATGCTATGGCGGGGAAAAATTTGGGAAAGGGATATATTACCGTCTTACATATAGTTCAGACAAGGGGAAACGGCAGGAAATTATTCTGGTTTTTGAGGAAAAAATGCTGATTGATACAGTTGGAAGGTTAATGGGCAATCCATCTGATAAATTAGATGTTATGGAGATGAATGCTGCAAGGTATGTGTCAAGGCAGTTTGTGGAAAGCATTAAAGAACATTTTATATATGCTGAGGAGTATAAGTTAAAGGGGGAGAACCTGCTGACATATGAGCAGTTCCAGAAGACGTTTGACAGGCAGCCTCCGCAGTACAGCCTTCTTTTTAATACCGATGCAGGATATTTTGCATATTGCTTTATGATGCCAAAACTGAAAAAGGAAGAAGGCGGAGTTTCGATTAAAGCGGCAAATGCAATGAAGGAAGTATCTGGATATCTAAAAAAGAATGAAGAGGAAATTAATAACAATATAGGAAAGCAAAAATTACTGGTAGTAGATGATTCTGGTACAATCCGTCAGGCTATGAAGGAAATTTTGCAGAATGATTACCAGGTTGCTGTGGCAGAGTCAGGGGTATCGGCTATCCGCTACATGTCATTAGAACGTCCTGATCTTGTTTTGCTGGATTATGAGATGCCAGTTTGCGATGGGGCGCAAGTATTGGAGATGATCCGCTCTGAAGCAGCTTTTGCAGACATTCCGGTAATCTTTTTAACAGGCAGGGGAGATAAAGAAGCAGTAAGTAAAGTAGTGCGTTTAAAACCGGCTGGGTACTTCTTGAAAAGCCCGAATCTTGCAGAGATTAAGAAAAATATAGATGACTATTTTGCTAAAAAAGCTTAAAGCTTTGGTATACAAAACAGTTCCTAAGAAATTGGTTATTACAAAAGGCAGGAAATCGTAAAGATATCCTGTTTTTTGTGTTTCTGTGAAAACATATTCACTGAAAAGTGCAGGGTGTTTAAGGATGCTGCAATTATTTGACAGCAGAGGGGATTGATTATTCCCATCCGGCATTTATTGGCAGTGACGGCAGGACGCGGATTGCGGCTATCTGGGATCAGACGGTGGAAGTGCTGCGGGAGGGGGAGAATGGACCAGAATATTTTGAATATGGCGCTGAATATACACAGGAAGACATTAACCGGGCTTTGGAGAGCGATAACCCCTTGGGAATTGTGCCAAGCCGTGATACAGATGGGCATGGGACATTTTTGGCAGGGATAGCCTGTGGCAATGAGATACCTGACCAGGGATTTTCAGGGATTGCCCCATTAGCAACAATCTGTGTTGTAAAATGTAAAGAGGCAAAACAGAACCTGCGTAATTATTATTTTATCAATACAGAAGAACCCTGTTATGCAGAAAATGATATTATGCTTGCAGTGTATTATTTATGGAGAAAGGCACGGCGGTTAAGAATGCCGCTGGTCGTCTGCCTTGGGATGGGAACAAACCAGGGTGGGCACAGCATGGGTGGGATTCTTGGAAAATTATTATCGGATTATGGAGATTACAGGGGATTTTTGGTGGTAACAGCCGGAGGGAATGAGGCAAATACTTCCCATCACTATTTGAATGACCCAATTAGTTCAGAGAGTGAGGTTGAAGTTGAAATCAGGGTTGGGAATAGTGAGGGTGGATTTACCCTGGAGCTTTGGGCTGCTACAACAGAATTATATTCGGTAGGGCTGATTTCTCCAGGAGGGGAATATTCAGGAAAGACACAGGCAAGGCTTGGGGAAAAAAGACAGGTAAACTTTTTGTTTGAAGGTACGACAGTTTTTATAGAATATCTGCTTGTCTCTTTTGAAGATGGGGATGAATGTATCCGTATCCGTTTTCAGAACCCGACAGAAGGAATCTGGCGCATCCGTGTTTTTAATGATGCAGGCTATTTTGGGCGTTTTGATATGTGGCTTCCTATGCAGAATTTTTTGGATGGTGAAACATATTTCCTGAGGGCGAATCCGGATACGACAATTTGCGATCCTGGAAACAATACAGGGATTATTACATTTGCTTTTTATGATTCCCTGAACCATTCGGTTGTTATCGAATCCAGCAGAGGTTTTACAAGAGACATGGCGATTAAGCCAGATATGTCGGCGCCAGGGGTAGATATTTACGGGACGCTTCCATTTGCAGGAAATTATCCAGTGGGGGAGGAAGAACGCAGCAGCAGGGCACGTTATGGTTCCCGCAGCGGTTCCAGTGAAGCGGCAGCAGTAGGGTCAGGCGCCGCCGCTCTTCTTGCGGAATGGGCGTTTATTTATAAAAATGATATTGCAATGGATACACAGAAAGCGAAAAAATATCTTATCCGGGGGGCAGACCGGACAGGGATAACGGTTCCGAGCCGTGCATGGGGGAATGGTACGTTGAATTTATATGATACATTTGATTGGCTGCGTTCCCCACAGGCATAGGGCTTCCAGGCAGAAAACAGGGTGGAGCGTCAGACGGAGGGTTTTTGGTTTTCCAGTAGTTTGTAGTCGCGCAGGATAACTTGGTAACGCAGATTGGCAGCATTTAATTCATAGATATAGCTGTCGATTAATTCTGGCTCTTTTACGCTGGAAAGCCCGACATAGGCGTCTTCCAGGCTTCTTTGGGCGTCCAGCAGCGCTTTTTTCAGAAAAACTTCCTTTTTGGGGAGTTTTTCTTTTTTCCATATGGTTTTCATAGCCAGTCCCCCTTTGTACCGTTCATAACATTGATAATTGCGTTTTATAAGATAAGTATAGACGCTTGATGCCAAAATTATGCAAAAAACAATTTTAATGTTAGCTGCATTGGTTTTCGCGTTTGCAGCGGGCCAGACGCAATGCCTGCATCAAAATATAAAACAGGACAAACAGGAATGAAAAAAATATTTTTGGCATAGTGTTATAGAAAGATAGTACTTGTCAGTATTTTGTAACTTAATGAAAGGGGTATGTGATGGAAAATACCGTGTTTATTCTGTTGTTTGTTGGTGGTTTTCTTGTTTTTCTGGGGTCTATGGGTGTGGATGTGATTAGGCTGGTACTAAATTTCCTGGCAAGATGCCTGCTAGGGCTTGTGGTTATTTACATTGCCAATTATTTGCTGGAATATTTTGGTGGAAATTTTGTTGTAAATATTAACGAAATTACAATAGGTGTTTCAGGTGCTTTGGGGATTTGGGGTGTTATCCTGCTCTATGCGCTGCAGTATTATTTTACAATTACATAGTAAAAACTTTGTGAAAAACTGCCAAAAAGTGCAGTGCTTGACAGAGGGAAGGGGGTTTGCTATAGTGACGGCACGTTCCACGAAAGGAGGTGTTGTTTCTGGGGGAAGCTGTTTTAGGCGGGCTGCTTTTGGCGGCGGCTGCCAGTGATTGGAAAAAGGGGAAGATTCCAAATGGGCTGATACTTTTTGGATGGTGTGCCAGCCTGGTATTTGCTTTTTGGAAGGATGGGTGGAAAGGGATACTTGAAAGGGCATCTGTAGTTCTTCTGCTCCTGTCAGCCGGTTTTCTCATTTTTTCTGTACATATGGCCGGAGCCGGGGATATAAAGCTCTGTTCTGTGATTGGCGGAATGCAGGGATTGGTATCTTGTATGGATATCCTGGCGGTATCTGCAGTATTGGCTGGAGGCTATTCGCTTTTCAAGTTAATTAGAAAACGGATGTTTACAGAAAGGTTTCTTTATGCATGGTCGTATTTTACGGCGGGAGGGGCGGGAAGGAAGCCATATTATGAAAAAAGCAGGGATGGGACAGATTGCACGGTATTGTTGGCACCATTTATGGCAGCAGGTTATTTTTTAACAGTATTAAAAAGATGGGGAGGGATGTGATGAAAAAGATACAGGTTGCTTTGTATGACAGGAAAGGGTATATGCCATGCCTTGTTGGCTATCTCTGCAAAAAGGGTCGCGGCATCCTTGAGGCAAGGCTTTTTACCAGCCTGGAGATGCTTACAGAGTGTGCGGAAGCTGGTAATATTGACGTGCTTTTGGCTGGGGAAGAGGTGGCTGAAGAAATACATGGCCTGGATGGGAAGATTTCCAAGATTATGCTTCTGTCAGAAGGGAATCAGGTAAAGGAGGGCTGCGGTTATTATCTTTTATTCAAATATCAGCCGGCTCAGGATATTGTAAAAGAAGTTTTGGAACAGATTGCAGAAGATGATAACATTGTTTATACAAAAGCTTTTGCTTCAAAAAGATCGATTGGCTTTATTGGCGTTTATGCCCCGTTTGGCGGCAGCGGCGTAACGGAGTATGCAGTTTCGCTGGCAGGGAAGCTTTCGGAAAAAGGAAAAGTTTTGTATATCAGTTTAGAACAATTTCACAGTTTGGATTTCTTACAGGAGAAAAAGAAGGACGCCAGTTCTTACAGAGGAATGTCTGAAGTTGTTTTTTATTTAAAGCAGAGGAAAGAAAAACTTGCTTTGAAGCTGGAAACAGTAGTTACTTCCTGGTCAGGGGCGGATTACATTTTTGCGGTGGAAGATTACAGGGATTTATATTCGCTAAGCAGCGAGGACGTGCATCAATTCTTAGATGTACTTTCGGGGCAGACAGATTATGAAACGGTTATCTTTGACATTGGCTTTCTGAGTGAGGCGGCGCTTGCGCTGATGGAAAACTGTAGTGTGCTTTATATGCCGCATGCAAAGACAAAACAGCAAAAGTCAAAGGAGGCTGCATTTTGGAGGCTGCTGGAGCGTGGAAATCATGGGAGGCTGTCGGAAAGTTTTCAGAGGATAGAAGGAGATGGGGTGGGATATGACAGATGAGGAAGAAAAAGAGAGATGCCACCAGATACAAGAAATTATTGTAGATGAGATAAACCGTAAAGACGGGGTATCAGATGATGAAATTTTAGAAAGTATTGAAGAGCATGTTCTGAGAATGGGACATACGGTCTATTTGCCCGCTGGAAAAAAAGATGAGATGATCCGGGCAGTCTTTAATTCAATTCGTAAACTGGATGTCTTACAGGAAATCCTGGAAGACAGCAGCATCACAGAAATCATGGTCAATGGGCCAAATCACATTTTTATTGAAAAGGAAGGGCATTTGCAGCCATATCCCAAAACATTTTCCAGCCGGGATAAGTTGGAGGATGTCGTACAGCAGATTGTAGGGAAAGTAAACCGCAGGGTAAATGAAGCAAATCCGATTGCAGATGTCAGGCTGTTAGACGGCTCCAGGGTAAATGTTGTGCTGCCGCCGATTGCGCTGGATGGCCCGGTAGTAACAATCCGTAAATTTCCGGATGAGCCGATTTCAATGGAAAGCCTGGTAAGGTTAGGTTCGCTTACAGAAGAAACTACTGGTTTTCTGGAAAGATTGGTAAAAGCGAAATATAACATATTTATCAGCGGTGGGACAGGCAGTGGAAAAACAACTTTTTTAAATGCCCTGTCAGAATATATCCCTTCTGAAGAACGGCTGATTGTAATTGAGGATGCCGCAGAGCTTCAAATCAGGGGGATTCCAAACCTTGTCAGGCTGGAGGCACGCAATGCCAATATTGAAGGGAAAAATGCTGTTACAATCCGGGATTTGATGAAATCAGCCTTGCGGATGAGGCCAAGCAGAATAGTACTTGGCGAGGTCCGGGATGCTGCGGCATGTGAACTTTTGAATGTTATGAATACCGGGCATGACGGAAGTCTTTGCAGCGGCCACGCAAACAGCCCAAAAGATATGCTAAACAGGCTTGAGACACTTGTATTAACAGGGATGGATATTCCTTTATTGGCAGTGCGCAGCCAGATTGCATCTGCAATTGATATTATTGTGCATTTGGGGCGTCTGCGGGACAAATCCAGGAAGGTGTTAGAAATTGACGAGGTGATTGGGATGCAGCAGGGGGAAATCCAGATACAGCCGCTCTTTTGTTTCCGGGAAGAAGGGCAGGATGGAACAGGGCGGGTGAGGGGGAAACTCTGTAAGACGGAAAATACCTTGTTTCACCAGGAAAAGCTTCATGCAGCGGGGATATCCATATGAGAGAAATCGACGGTTGGAAAATATATGCAAAAGGATTTGGGAAAGGGTTTATAAAGGCAGTGTTAATCAGTTATCTATTTTACCGGAGTAAGTGGATAAGCCTGGTTCTTTCATCCGGATTTGGGTTTGTTTCTATTTTTCTGGAAAAGAAGGAGCACCACAGGAAGCAGTGTTATGAAATCACTTTGCAGTTCCGGGAAGGTCTTTATGGGATTGCGGCGGCACTTGGGGCAGGCTATGCAATGGAAAATGCAGTGGAAGAGGCAAGGAAAGATTTATTGCTTTTGTATGGCGAAGATTCCCTTTTAGCGGCAGAGTTTCTGTGGATAAAACAGAGGCTGGAACTGAACCAGCCATTAGAAAAAGTATTTCTGGAGTTTGCAAAACATTGGAAATCAGAAGATATTATGCATTTTGTGCAGGTACTCCAAACTGCAAAGCGTACAGGGGGTGATCTAATAGCGGTTACAAGGATGGCAGCAGAAAAGATTGGGGAAAAAATAGAGGTAAAGAGGGAAATCCATACTATGATTGCAGGAAAGAAAATGGAGGGGCGTATTATGAATATGATACCCCCGGGGATTATCCTTTATTTCTGGCTGAGTTCCCCAGGATTTCTTGATTGCCTTTATAAGGCTTCTGGGAGAATGGTTATGACGGTGTTGTTAGCGCTGTATCTTCTTGCATATTGGTGGAGCGGAAAAATCAGTGATATACAGGTGTAGAGGGGGTGAGGATTTTTTGTTGGCCAATGGCAGTACATAAGGAGGGGGAAATGGCAGGCGAAATTTGTTTTATTATTTTTATCCTGTTTGCTGGATATTTTCTTTGGGCAGGCAGGTTTTGGAAGGGAGAGGCCAGGGTGGAAGCAGAGGAATGGGTGGAAGGGAAAAGCTGGCATCATATTTTTGCTTTTGGCGTTTTGTTTTTTCTATCAGCCGGGAGAGAGCATTTTGGCATAAGGTTAAAAGGGGAACGGCTGGAGATGATGAAAAAGCTCTACGTTGGGAAAGGGGAAAAGGATATCTTTTTTACTCATTATATAAAAAACGGCTCTGTTTTATCAGCGGTGGTATTGCTTTGTCTTTTCTCTGTTTCTATAGGCGGGCTGGCGGTGCAGGAGGGGCAGCTTTTGGAGGGATATTTCCTAAAGAGGGAGGATGTTTTGGGGCAGGAAAAAACAGTTGCCTTATCAGCCTCTATGGATGGGGAGGAAAAAGAAGTTTCAGTAGAAGTGTCCCATATCCAATATAATGCGGAGGAGCTTTCTGCGAAGTTCCAGGAAGCAAAGGATTATGTAAAGCACAGTTATTTAGGGGAAAACAGTTCGCCGGAACAGGTGATAGAACCGCTTTATCTGGCAGGGAGGATTCCCGGAAGCGCAGTTGAAGTAGAGTGGCAGCTTGGGGCAGATGGGATAGTACGGGAGGATGGAAGCCTTTCAAATGAAGAGCTGGATAAAAGCTGCCAGACAGAAATTACTGCAGTTTTTACTTATGGGGAAGAAACAGAAACGATGGTACTACAGATGACGGTATTGCCTAAAAAGAAAACAGAAAAAGAGAAGGGGTGGGAACAATGGGAAAAGTGCCTGGAAAAAGCACAGGAGGAAAGCAGTTCGCAGGAATATCTGAAACTTCCGGCGCAGGTAGATGGAAAGGAGATAAATTATAAGGAGAAGCAAATAAATGCTGCAAATATAATATTAGGGTTGTCCTTTTTTGGGATTGCTGCGGTATGCCTTCTTCAGGAGGAAAAACTGAGGAGGGAGATTGCAGAAAGAGAAAAGGAGATGCGTGCAGATTATCCAGAATTTGCTGAATATTTTGTGCTGCTGATTGGAGCCGGGATGAGCATTAAAGGGGCGTGGGAGAGGATTGTACGCGATTATCAGGAAACAAAGCGTACAGAAAGGAAACATTATGTCTATGAAGAGATGATGGTATCTGTTTATGAGATGGAAAATGGAATGGGAGAGGCAAGGGCATATGAACTTTTTGGGAAAAGGACAGGGCTTTTGCAGTATATGAAATTTTGTACGATGATAGTACAGAACCTAAGGAAAGGCTCGGAAGATTTGTTGGTTCTTTTGGAGTATGAAGTAGAAGACGCTTTCCGTGAAAGGAAAGAGAGTGCAAAAGCATTGGGAGAGGAGGCAGGCACAAAGCTGTTAATGCCTATGATGCTTATGCTTGTAATTGTTTTTGCAATGATATTGTATTCTGCTTTTTATAATATGTAGCGACATGATGGCTGTTATTTACAGGTGCATAGTTATGGTATACAGGGCGTGATTGGAATGAATTTTTTGGCGCGTTCTGGGAAAAGGAGGGATATATGGAGCTGTTAAAGGCGTTTTGGGAGGAAGAAGATGGAGTTGGGATTATTGAGATTATTTTGATTTTAGTTATCCTGATAATGATTATTGTGATTTTCCGGGAGCAGATTGTTAAGATTATCACTAGCGCATTTAAAGAAATTAATGGAGGGGCAGATTCTGTAAATAAAAAAATATCGCTAAAGTAAAATATACGGCTGTTGTTTGATAAAAATGGAGGGTACTATGGTTTGGGAGAGAGAAGAAAGGGAGGTCCTGCTGTATAGAAAGGACTCAGAATCAGGAAGTATTACGATCTTTTTATGTATATTATTTTTACTGTTTTTTTCTTTGACAGGCGTGGCATTTGAAAATGTGCGTGTGCTGTCTTCGCAGGGATACATGCGGACGGCAGCATATGCCGCGGCTATGACAGTTTTTGGAAATTATAATAAGGAGCTGTATGAGCAGTATGGATTATTTGCCTATGGAGGCTTTGGGGGAAAGGGGGAGGATTCTTTAGCCAGGGATTTTAATGGGACGGTACTACAGAATATACAGGCGGCTCCTGAAAATGCAAAAGTTTCTTATGGTAACCTATACCGGATTGGCAGCGTGGAAAGTTATGTGGAGGATACAGGGTATTTGACAAACCGGGAAATATTTGACGGACAGGTAAAAGCATGCCTGGAGGAAGAAGCAGTTCGCGAGTTAAAAGAAAAGCTGAAAGGAAAAATTTCAGGAGATCCAGAAGGGAGCGGGTTGGAAGAAAAGCTTGCTTTGGCAAAGGAATATGAAAAGGGGGAGTTTGATGGGCAGCAGGAGACAGGGGCAGGGCAGGAGACAGCCGGCGCGGAAGCTGGTACAGGAGAAGATTTGGCGGGAGGCAATCCCCTGGAAATATTTACAGATATGGTAAGAGATGGCGTACTTAACTTGGTTTGCGATGCCAAACGGTTGTCTGATGGGATTGTAGAAGGGCTGGAAGAGATAGGGGATGATGCAGGAAGTAAGGAAGGCAGCAGGGATAAGTGTGCGGCGGACTATTTAGAAGAGATGCTTGCGGGTGCAGAACTTCCGGCGGATAAAAATATTCTGGAGAGCGGGATACAGAAGCTTGCGTATATTGCATATGCAGAGAAACAGTTTAGCTCTTATGTGGCAGACAAGGGCCGTACAACAAAATATGGCATGGAGTATCTGGCTGGCGGGAAAAAAGAAGAAAAGGATAATTTATCCTATATAGTTAACCGTCTTTTAGGGATTCGGGCAATGATAAATTTTGCATGTATCGTGTCAAATGCAGCGCTGCAGGAAAAAAGCCTTGCTACAGCAACTGTGCTTGCAGGGTTTACAGGGATGCCGCCAGTGATTAAAGCGGTACAGTATGTAATTTTGCTGATATTTGCTTTTGAAGAGGCTTGCGTAGATGTCACAGCGCTTTTGGATGGGAGAAGTATTCCGTTTTTAAAAACAGCAAAGAACCTTAAAATGGCTTATGAAGAAATCTGCATCGCGTCAAAAGGACTGTTTGCTTCCAAAGCAGGGACATATCCTGTTAATGGGGCTCCGTCAGCAAATATCACATATCAGCAGTATTTATATCTTTTTCTTCTGCTAATTTCAGAAGAAAATCTGAGAAACCGAAGCTGTGATTTAATCCAATATGATTTAAGAGAAAAATATAACCAGACATTTTGCCTGTCGGACTGTATTTGTACATGCCAGTATCATATTGATTATACAGTGCCATTCTTATTTGAAAACCTGCCTTTTTTGGAAAATGCAGGAGAAGAAGGGCAAGGGAATAGCAGGAGCCTGGAGGTGAATTATGGGTATAAAAGCAGATAGGGATGTCCTCTGTTTTGATGACACAGGTAAACAACCAGATAAACTATCAAATAATATAAAAATCTTGCAAAAATCAAAGGAGGCTCCCCCAAATTTTAAAGATCAGGGCAGAGGACGTCCCTGTCTGCTTTTCACTGGATCTCTTACAGTTGAGGCGGCGTTTAGTGCAGCACTTTTTTTCTTCGCGCTTTTTTCATTATTGTATTTGTTTGTAATGCTGTTTGGAGTTTGCCAGGTACAGATGCGCCTGGCGTCTGCGGTGCAGCAGTATGAATGCTATGGGACGAAGGCTGGTACAGTTGAGGGCCTTTTAAAGCAGCAAGTGCTGATTTGGTGGGATGAAAAGAGCGAAATCTGTTATGTTAAGCAAAAAAGGGAAATTCCATTTTTGGGCGGCCAGTTTTTTGGAGTTTGTTTGTATCAGCAGATGAAAATTAACCGTTATGAGGGAGAAAGTATGGCATCTGCTGCAGAGACAGAAGGGGAGTATGTTTATATAGCTGAGAATGGACGTGTATACCATTCTGATAAAGGATGCATTTATCTGAATCCAGGGATACAAAGCATGCGCTATAACAGGGTAGAATCCTGTCGGAACCGTTCTGGAGGGAAATATGGAACCTGTAAAATTTGCTGTAAAGAGGCAAAAATAACTGAGAAAACGGTTGTTTATATTACCCCGTATGGCGACAGTTTTCATTTAGATAAGGCATGCAGTGGATTAAAGAGGACAATTCGGAAAGTTTTACTGTCGGAAATAGGAAAGATGCCGCCCTGCAGTAAATGTAAAAGGGGGACTGTCCGTGAATAATAGCGTGAAAGGAGATATTGATGCAGGAATATATACTTTATGGTTCGCTTTTTGTGTGCCTGTTGCTTGAAGCAGTGATAGATATTAGGAAACAGAAAATATGGCTTCCGTTGGTTTTAATAGAGATCCCTGTTTTAACAGGATTGAATTACAGTATGGGGCGGGGAGGCATAGCACTGTGGGCAGCTTCTTTTGGGACAGGAGTTGTTATTTACCTGGTCAGTATAGTTACAAAAGAACAAATTGGGAAAGGGGATGCATATCTGTTTGCAATGACAGGGGCAGGGATGGGATTTTTAGGGAATATAGCGCTGCTGTATCTGACATTCTTTTTTGCTTTTTTGGCAGCTTTATTTTACTGGCTGGTAAAAAAGGCAGGACGGGGGTTTCGGATGCCATTGGCCCCTTTTGTATTTGTATCCTATTGTTTTATCCATTTGTGCAGGATAATATAAGCGGAAAAGAGAAAGGAAGGAGATATGGAGAGAGGAAGTTATACGATAGAAGCGGCATTTATTGTCCCGGTTGTGGCAGGAATTGCTTTCCTTATCTTGTATACTCTGTTTTTGCAGCATGACAGGGTCATTTTACAGGCAAATCTGGATAATGGGATTTTTTTGCTGGCAGAGGGGAAATATAAGGATAAGCAGGACTATGGCAAAGATTTGCAAAAACATTTATGGTGTATGGAAGTACAGGAAGCTGAATTGTCAGATGGCATAGTTTTATTACAGGGAAAAGTGGCGGCAGAAGCTTTTTGGGAGATTCCTTTATTATCTTATTTTATTGCAGGAAAAGAGAGCGTAGTTCTTTCAGAGAGCTATGGCTGTCTTCAGCCAGAGGAATTGTTACGTTTGAAAACACGTTCAGGGAAAAGAGGCGGGGAAAAATAGAAGAATTAGAATTGGATGAAAAAAATTGCCAGGTGATTTGGAAGACGTCTGCTGTGCAGGCACAAAGTGCAGTATTAGGATGGCGGATGTTAGAGCACAATGATATTCCTGGTATCCTGCCTTTTGATTATTATTATGCAGATGATCAAATTTGCTTCCGCTGTTTTTATGCCCCATTTGAGAGGATAAGCAGTTATTTTCAAAAAAACAGCGGAGATTTTAAGTGTATTTCCAGCATTTGCGAGGGCGTTTTAAAAATATTAGAACAAGGGGATGAATATCTGCTGGGACGTGAGGGATATTTGCTTTTGCCAGAATGGATTTTCTGGAACCGCTATGAAGGAAAGATAGCAGTCTGTTATTTTCCCGGCAGACAAGAAACTGCCCAAAAAGAATATATAAGTTTAGTCGAGTATTTGATGCAGCATACAGACCATTCTGATAAAAAGGCAGTTACATGGATTTATAATCTATATGATATGATAGTGTCTGGAGAATTTATTATAGAAAATCTTTTGCAATGCCTTCAAAAAGAGGAAAATTGCGGAAAAATATATGCAGAACGGATCGAAGAAACAGGTAATCCCCAAAAGGCAGAAAGTACAAATAGAACAGAGGTAGAGAATATTTTTTTAAAACCTGTAGAGAACTGCAATGCAGGAAAGATACGGCGCTGGATTACGGAAAAACAGGGTGCAGGGATTTGTTTAAAAGAAGGAAAGGAGATTTTGGTTGGGAGGCGGGAAGGCAGCGGCATTTATCTGCCGTTTGATGAAATCAGCCGAAAACATGCAGTATTTTTATATGAGGGCGGTAAGTTATGTTTAATGGATCTTTCATCAAAAAATGGGACATATCTGAATGGTAAAAAAATATCCGCATATGCAAAAACACAATGCAGGGAGAATGATGTGGTTACATTTGCGGATATTTCCTGCCAGATTAAGATTCATAGGGGCTGCCAATAAATTAACTGGGAGTGAGTTTCAAAACACGCTTTAGTCAAAAACAACCGGGTCTTCCCGATATTCTGTCTTGATAACAATATAGGGATAAGATGGGGCGCCGGATACAGGTTCGTCTTTTTTGGGACCGAACAATTCTGTATCAAAGTAGAGGCAGTCGCCAGACTGGTAAAAATCATGTATTACAATACTGTATCCGCCGCTGGACTGCTTGCCATAGCCTTTGATTACATAGAGGCAGCCATTGTCTGAAAAAGTCAGTTCAAATGAATTTTTTTGCCGTTCTTTGATTAATTCCTGCAGTTCTTTTGGTATATCTGTCCCTGATACAACGGTAAACTCTACGGTATTTGTTTTTTCCGGCGCTTCACTTTTACTACAGCCGGCCAGAATAATACAGAGGCAAAGGGAAAAAAGGATACCCAGGCGGTGTGGAGAACAGCCTAAACGATGCAGCATATAAAATTCTCCTGTTGCAAATGATTGTTATTATATATGAGATTTTACCAAAAAATATGCATTTTTGCTTAAAATATGGAAAAAATATGTATAGAATGACGAAAAAAAATGCGGAAATTGCTTTTTGGATGCCTGTGTTATATAATAGAAAAGAATAACGGCATTTTGGTGAATTGCTCTGTTGATTTTTAGTGCATACAGAGTTTTATCAGATATTTTATAATATAGTGCAAATGACAGGAGGACTAGTAGTGTGAAAGAGTTAAACAAAGAAAAGTTTAAAAAAGAAGTGGAAGATTACGTGAAAGTATTATTCCGTAAGTCTATTAAGGAAGCGAATGACCAGCAGTTATTTCAGGCAGTTTCCTATGCGGTAAAAGACTTTATCGTGGATCAGTGGATGGCAACACAGAAAAAATATGAAGAAAAAGATGTAAAATCAGTTTATTATCTGTCAATGGAGTTTTTGACAGGCCGTGCTTTGGGAAATATTATTATTAACCTGAAGGGAAACCAGGCAATTAAGGAAGCAATTGAAGAATTGGGAATGGATTTGGATGTGATAGAAGACCAGGAGCCGGATGCAGCGCTTGGAAACGGTGGGTTAGGACGTTTGGCAGCGTGTTTCCTGGATTCTCTGTCAACACTTGGCTATCCTGCCTATGGATGTGGAATCCGTTATAAATATGGTATGTTCAAGCAGGCAATAAAGGATGGTTATCAGGTAGAGCGTCCAGATGACTGGTTAAAGGATGGAAACCCATTTGAAATTAAACGGCCGGAATATGCTATAGAAATAAAGTTTGGCGGATATGTTGCCATACATAAGGATGAAACGACCGGACGCAATAAATTTGTTCAGGAGAATTATCAGTCTGTCCTGGCAGTTCCTTATGATTTGCCGATTGTCGGATATAATAATAATGTAGTAAATACTCTGCGTATTTGGGATGCTGAGGCAATTGACACCTTTAACCTGGATTCTTTTGATAAAGGGGACTATCAGAAGGCAGTAGAGCAGCAGAACCTTGCGCGTACAATTTGTGAGGTGCTTTATCCAAATGACAATCATATCGCAGGCAAGGAACTCCGTTTAAAACAGCAGTATTTCTTTGTATCAGCGAGTGTACAGAGGGCTGTGAAAAAATATATGGAGAAGCATGATGATATCCGCCGGATTCATGAAAAAGTATGTTTCCAGTTAAATGATACTCATCCGACAGTTACGGTTGCCGAACTGATGCGTATTTTAGTGGATGAATATGGCCTGGGCTGGGAAGAGGCATGGGGAATTACAAATAAGACATGTGCCTATACAAACCATACTATTATGTCAGAGGCTTTGGAAAAATGGCCATTGGAACTTTTCTCAAGGCTGCTTCCGCGTATTTACCAGATTATTGAGGAAATTAACCGCCGTTTTATTTTAGAGATTCAGAGGGCATATCCGAATGATTACAGTAAAGTAGAAAAAATGGCAATTATTTATGATGGGCAGGTTAAGATGGCGCACCTTGCAATTGCAGCAAGTTTTTCTGTTAATGGCGTTGCAAGGCTTCATACTGAGATCTTGAAAAACCAGGAATTAAAAGATTTCTATCTGATGATGCCAGAGAAATTTAATAATAAGACGAATGGCATTACACAGAGAAGATTCCTGCTTCATGGAAACCCTCTGCTGGCTGCCTGGGTGACAAGAAAGATTGGGGATGAGTGGATTACTAATCTGGCGCATATTAATGAACTATCTGTATATGTAAATGATGAATTGTGCCAAAAGGAATTTATGAATATTAAATATCAGAATAAAGTCCGTTTGGCAAAATATATTAAAGAGCATAATGGAATTGAAGTAAATCCGCGTTCAATTTTTGATGTGCAGGTTAAGAGGCTTCATGAGTATAAACGCCAGCTTTTGAATATTCTTCATATTATGTATTTGTACAATGATTTGAAGAAAAATCCAGAGAAAGATTTCTATCCAAGGACCTTTATCTTTGGTGCGAAGGCGTCCGCAGGGTATCACAGGGCAAAGGCAATTATTAAACTTATTAACAGCGTTGCCGATGTGGTAAACAATGATAAATCTATCCATGACAAAATTAAGGTGGTATTTATTGAAAACTACCGTGTTTCCAATGCAGAGCTGATTTTTGCTGCAGCAGATGTATCAGAGCAGATTTCTACTGCCAGCAAGGAAGCGTCCGGTACAGGCAATATGAAGTTTATGCTAAACGGCGCGCCTACGCTTGGGACAATGGATGGTGCGAATGTTGAGATTGTGGAAGAAGTTGGGGAAGAAAATGCATTTATCTTTGGCCTTTCTTCTGACCAGGTTATTGCATATGAGCATAATAACCAGTATAATCCAAGAGAAATTTATAATACAGATTCAGAAATCCGTGCTGTATTGACACAGTTAGTAGATGGGACATATGCGCCAGGCAATTCAGAAGAGTTCCGTGATATATATAATTCTCTTCTCGAAAGCCAGGGTGGACGTCCTGACATGTATTTCATCCTTGCAGACTTCCGTTCTTATGCAGAGGCTCAAAGAAGGGTAGAAGAGGCTTACAAAGACACTGCAAGATGGGCAAAAATGGCTATGTTGAATACTGCAAAATGCGGCAAGTTCTCATCTGACAGAACAATTGAGGAATATGCAAAGGAAATCTGGAATTTGGAAAAAGTAACAGTAGAATTAGAAGATTAACTGCCGGATGATTTTGTGTAAAGCAGCAGGGCGTCGTTTGTTTTGCTGCAATACAGAAATAATCCGGAAAAAGGGCAGGCATATTTGCACTGCCCTTTTCTGGACATTTACATGAAAAACTTTCAGGATGCCAAGATAAGAGGGGAAACAGGATGACACGCATTTTGCTGGTAGAAGATGATACAGAAATCATTAAAAACCTGACAAAATTTTTGCAGGAAGAGGGATTTTGGGTAAAGGCAGTATCAGGGCAAAAAGAAGCTCTGGAATATATAGGGCGCAGGGAACAGGAAATAGATTTAATCCTTTTGGATGTATCTTTACCAGATGGAAACGGTTTTGCAGTTTGTGCTGCTGTAAAAGCAAATACAAAGATTCCTGTTATTTTTCTGACAGCTTCCGGGGATGAATACAGCACTGTCACCGGATTAGATATGGGAGCGGATGATTATATCCCAAAGCCTTTCCGGCCAAGGGAGCTTATATCCCGGATGAAGAATGTGTTGCGGAGAAGAAGCAGGCCAAATGTTGTTTTATCTTTAGGGGATATTGCAATGGATGTTTTAAGCGGAACAGTTACAAAGGCAGGGAAAGAGATTTTACTTTCAGCGCTTGAATACAGGCTTTTGCTTATTTTTCTAAATAACCCGGGGATTGTTTTAAGCCGTAACAGGCTTTTGGAGGAAATCTGGGATGCGGCGGGAGAATATGTCAATGACAATACTTTAACAGTTTATATTAAGCGGTTAAGGGAAAAAATTGAAAATGACCCACAAAATCCTAACTTAATCCATACTGTCCGTGGAATGGGATATCGTGCACAGGAAGGCGAATAGTGTGATAGATAATTTTTTCACACGCAAATTTGTGCCTATGGCGCAAATTTGCAGGTTGTGGGAAAGGCATGGTTATTATTATGAAATTTATCCGGAATCCTGAAATCCAGAGAGAATTTCTTGCAGTAATTTTTTTACTGGCAGCAGCGGGGCTTGTGGCTGTTATATTGATTGGTGTGCATGGTGCGGCAGGCGTAATGTTAACAGGGCTGGTTTTTGCATGTTTGCATTTCCTTTCTGCATGGCTGCGCTATAGGAAAATTGCGTGGATGTCACAGAACCTGGATGAGATTTTACTTGACGATAGTGTCGCCTTGCTGCAGGAATGTGAAGAGGGGGAGCTTGCCATTTTATATTCGCAGCTTGGGAAACTTGTCAGGCGGTTCCGGCAGCAGAACAGTGACTTAAAGAAAGACAGGATATTGCTTGCAGATTCTCTTGCAGATATTTCCCATCAGATTAAGACACCTTTGACCTCTATCCATCTATTACTCCGTTTTTTGGAAGAAGAGGAGATTACGCTGGAACGCCGTTGTGAGATTTCAAGGGAAATTATGCAGCTGTTAGAAAGGATTAATTGGCTTGTCTATGCGCTTCTTAAGATGTCGCGCCTGGATGCAGGGGTGGCTGTAATGAAGTCAGAAAAGGTATCTGTACAGGAGCTGGCAGATAAAGCATATGGGCTTGTAGCAGTATCTATGGATATCCGGGGGATTCAGTGGAGTACAAAGATAGCAGATAATGCTTCTTTTTATGGGGATTTGCCGTGGAGTGTAGAGGCAGTCGGGAATATTTTGAAAAATGCAATAGAACATGTGCCTGAAGGAGGCGGTATTTTCTTTTCTGGTGAAGAAAATGCGATTTATACAGAGATTCGGATTGAAGATGAAGGAAGTGGAATTGCACCAGAGGATTTACCGCATTTATTTGAACGCTTTTACCGAGGAAAGGGAAGTGACAGCCAGAGTATAGGGATTGGGCTGCCTCTGGCACAAAAAATTATCCTGGGGCAGAATGGCACAATAGATGTAAGGAATAGGGAACAGGGCGGCGCTGTGTTCCGTATCCGGTTTTATAAGACGGTTGTGTAAGTTCCTTGCATTTGGAAAAGGGGTATGCTACTATCATTATAGGGTATATTAAAAAGATGCTTTGCTTAAAATATCGGAATAAAAGGTGGAATGGAGGAGAAAATGGCAGATAATTACAGGATTGTTATGGAAGTATCAGAAGAAAATGAACCAGAAAATGAGCTGAAGGATGAATGTTTTTTATTAAAGTTTGTCCAGCATAAAAAAATTTGTATCCAGTGTCATGATAACCCGGATGCGGATGCATTGGCATCTGGGTTTGCATTATATAAATTTTATGAAAGCAAGGGAATTGATGTAAACTTTATTTACAGTGGACCCAATAAGATTACAAAACCAAATCTGCTTTTAATGATACGTGCTTTGGAGATACCGGTTCAGTATGTGACAGAGCTGCCGGATTGTGACTTACTTTTTCTGACAGACTGTCAGTATGGTTCTGGGAATGTCACATATTTTGAGGCTCCTGAAGTTGCCACGATTGACCATCATCAATGTGGGATGATGCAGAATGAGAATTTTTGGATTAAAAGCAATTTAGGAAGCTGTGCTACGGCTGTTTGGGCATTGATGAATAATCTGGGGTATCCTTTCAGGGAAGATTTGAATTTATCGACAGCTTTGTACTATGGGCTTTATATGGATACAAACCATTTTGAGGAAATTTTCCATCCACTGGATAAGGATATGCGTGATTATCTGCAGACAAAGGAGCAGCTTTTGTTCCAGCTTGAGAATACAAATTTATCTATGGCAGAATTGGAGATTGCAAGTAAAGCTCTAATTAGCAAGATTTATAATGAAGAGTATCGGTTTGCGGTTATTCCGGCAGAAACATGCGACCCGAATATTCTTGGTATTATCAGTGATTTTGTAATACAGGTGGAAGAGGTAAATAGCTGCATTGCATTTAATCCAAATTCCGGCGGTTATAAAATATCGGTTAGAAGCTGCGACAAAGAGATGAAGGCAAATGAGATGGCAGAGTATATTTGCAATGGAATTGGGAATGGCGGAGGGCATCTTACAAAGGCAGGGGGATTTATTGCCATGAAGCCTTTGCAGGAAGCTTACAAAGGGAAGAAAATTGAAGAGGTCCTGGTTGAGAGGATGGTGGATTACCACAAGGCATATGATGTGATTTATGCAAAAGATTATAATGCAGATTTAAGTGCAATGGAGCGTTACCAGAAGAAAAAGATTATTGTAGGCGTCGTTATGGCCAGTGAATTTTTAAAGGAAGGGACTCCTGTAATGGTGAGGACATTAGAGGGCGATGTTGACTTGATTGTAGAGAATGATTTGTATTTTATGGTAGGGATAGAAGGCGAGGTATATCCAATCCGCAAAGAAAAATTTGACAGGTCATACCAACTGGTTGAGGGTGAGCCTGATATAGTGATGGAATACACGCCGAATGTTCGTAACCATATTGACGGTGAAGTTTATCAATTAATGAACTATATGAAGACATGTGTGGCAACAGGCACTACAAAAATTTATGCGAAAAGGCTGGATCATAATGTAAAAGTGTTTACTGCATGGGATGAAGATAAATATTACCGCGGCGTTGTTGGGGATTATCTTGTAGTGAGGGAAGATGACCTGCACGATATTTATGTTGTACGGAGCGATATATTTGATAAGACATATGAAAAAATATCGTAGTGTATAAGGCTGTAAATAGTTGATTTACAGTTCCTAAGAGAATGGAGGAATGGTATGTCTAAATATGCGGCATTTATCAGCTACCGTCATGGTGGGATTGATGAAAAGGTTGCAATTCAGATTCATAAAGAGATAGAACGCTACCGCCTTCCGGGAAAGATTGCAAAGGCAAAAGGGACAAAGTACCTCGGGAAAATCTTCCGTGATGCAGAAGAACTGCGGGCAGCAAGCAACCTTTCTGAAATTATCCGGGAGGCAATAAGGGAATCAGAATGGCTGATTGTGTTATGTACAAAACGATATAAAGATTCTGTCTGGTGTATGGAGGAAGTAGAATATTTTATTGAACTTCGCGGCAGAGACCGTGTGATTGTCGTTTTAATTGAAGGAGAGCCATATGAAAGTTTTCCTAAAATATTAACAGAGATAGAGCAGAATGGTGAAATTGTACATATTGAGCCGCTTGCAGTGGACATCAGGGCAGATTCAGAAAAAGAAATATTAAAAAATGTAAAAAATGAGAAGTTTCGTTTTCTGGCAAGAATGCTGGATATTGATTATGATGATCTCCGCCAGAGACAGAGGGAGCGTAAGAAAAAGCAGGTCATGGCAGCGGCTTCTGTGATTATTGTAAGTGTTGGCATTTTTGTCGGCACTGTTATGATGAAAAATTTTGAATTGGCAGATGCATATGCTGCTTTGGATGATTCCATGCAGCAGACATTGCGTGGACAGTCGTATTACTTAGCAGAATACGCAGGAGAGGCTTATAATGACGGTGACAGGACTACAGCGGCGCTTCTTGCGCTGGAGGCCCTTCCAAAGAATTTGAAAGAGCCGGAACGGCCGTTTGTAGAAAGTGTAATGCAGTCCCTGACACAAGCTTTGGGGGTATATGATTACAGCAGCGGTTTCCGTACAGACAAGGTATATTCCCTGGAGGAAGAAGCATACGACACAAAGGCGCAGATTAGTGCAGACAGACAGGTTATTGTTATAGAAAATTATGTTTATACGGCAGGCAATATGCTGAAGAGAAAAGTTTATGTGTACAGCCTGCAGGATAAGAGTATGATTTGCCAGTATAATTTATCTGACATGAACCGTTCTTATTATACGTCTTCAACAAAAAGCAGTTATTTGATGAAGGATAGCAAAACGCTTTTGTATTTAGGCAACGATGGCCTGACGGCTGTTGACATTTATACAGGGGAGAAGAAGTTTAAGGGGGAAGCCGGGGATGAACTTGTTGTCAGTAAAAAAGAAGATATAATTGTAACGACAGATTATAAGGAAGGTTTTCTGCATTTTTATGATGCGGGGGGAAAGGAAACATTAAATTGCGATTTGGGGACGGAAAATAAATATACGCTTTGTGATATTAATGCTGACAGTTCCACGGTGGTACTTTCTGTAATTGCAGAGGGAGCGGAAGGATTGATGCTTTTGGATGCTGAAACAGGGGAAAGTACATTTGTCAACCAGTCTGGAGAGTGCAGGAATGTATTCTTTATTGACAATACACAGCTTTGTTTTATCAGGGAAGATATAGAAGAAGATTTGAAACATATTGTTGTCTGTGACGCAGAATCCCTTGCAGAAAATTATCTGTGCGATGCAAACTGGGAAATCCGTGACGTATGTGCTACACCAAATAATAGTTGTGTCTATTTCCATGGGAAAAAGATTTATGAAGTAGACATTAAAACGGGTAAAATGAAGTGGCAGCATGAGTTTTCAAGCAATGTATTGTCAATAGAAGTGGAAGAAAGCTTTTGCGGCATTACCTGCAGTGATGGGCAGAGTTACTTTTATAATTTGGCTGCGAAAGAATTAATTAATTCTATGGATGGAAACGGCGAGGGGTTTTATATGCTTGCAATGAATCAGGATTATGCCTGTATGCGGGATTATTGGGGACAGAATATACGTGTATATAAAAGGCAGGACAATAAAAATTCTGATGCAATATCAACAGATATTTCTGCAATAGTGGAGGAGAATCCTGATAAATGGTATACCTGTAGCTCAGATGGTGACAGAATTATGCTTGGATACCAGAAGGAAATGAAAAGTGGTATCCGGATTTTTGAAGGGGAAAATTTATCAGCTCTTGGCGGGCAGGATTTGGAAAATCTGGAATATAGTAACTTTGATAATTTGAGTATTGATTTGGAAAATCCGGCATATATCAGCATCCATGATTATGGATATGGTGAAAATGCCCATTATGATGTAAATACATTCCGCCCTGTTTTGAAATTTAATGAGGATTCCTATTATTACTATAATGAAGATATGTCGCTTTTATATGTTGCTGATGATAATACAGTGCAGGAGTATAATGCAGAGACAGGTGAGAAGAAAGAACGTTTTTTCCTTCCGGATTCTTATGACAGAGGTTTGAAAATAGGGGATACAAAGGTCTTTGGGAATGACAGCAGCATATTAATTCAGTCAGATGATAAAAAGAAGGTAATTGAGGATGCCAGAATTTATACGTTTCATGCAGATAGGAAACTGCTGTTTTATAGAAACATTGACGGGGATAAATGGTATGTATATTCTTTGCTGCAAGACAGGGTTCTCTGTGAAGGAGAAGCTGGGAATTATTCCTGCACGGCCTTTTTTGGAGATGGGCGCTATTTCTTAAACGATTACAGTGAAGTATATGATATGAGTACATGGGAGAAGGTGCTGGATTTGTCAGGTATCAGCAATTCAGTTTATGGCGTACAGACCAGCATGAAAAGTCCGTATTTTGTAGTTTGGTATCAGAATGGGGATGCAGTTTCTAATAGAAAAGTAAGCGGTTTAAATATGGCATACCTTTACAGTAAAGAAAATACGAATGAAATTGTAGGTGTTGTGCCCAATTATGTTGCTTCTACAAAGGATGGGAAGGTTATTGTGTTCGACGGCGACCATACATTGTATAAAGTCCCGCTTTATTCTGTTGAAGAACTAGTCAAAAAAGCAAAGGCATATGTTGGTAAATCAAAACTTACCGAGAAGCAGGTTGAGAAATATCATTTGTATTCTAAATAGTAACTGGGGTCAGCATATTTTCTAAAAAATACCAGAAATGCCATTGCATTTCCAGTATAGCGTGCTATAATAAGTAATACAAATTATAGTTGTTTAATTTTTGCAGGCTGCCCTCTCAGCAGTTTGTTTGTGATAGGAAGTTTGTTATGAATGTTATTAGAAATGGGAGGTATCAATATGAGAAAAAGAAAAAAAGTTTACAAAAAGCTGGTATCCTGCATGCTGGCAGCAGCAATGGTGGTAACAGGCAGTTCCGTATATCCGGGTGGGCGCACAGCAGTTGTATCTGCCGCAGCGAAAGAGGGATCTTTTCAGGATCTTTCCGGCAATACATGGAATGTAATTAAGGATCAGGATGGAGTGGTTGAAGATAGCCAGGGAGTTTTGTATCAGTTGGACAAAACGGTAGATGAGGCTATGGTGATAGGTTTTGATTATGATGACAGGATAGCGTCGGCTTCTGATCCGATAGAGCAGGGGATTGTTACAATTCCTGAGACAGTTCCATTGAATTATGCTGGTTATGAAGAGTTTAAAAAGAATGGGGCAATAACAGGGACGCAATTTGTTAACAGCAGCGTAACCAAGATTGGGGACAGTGCATTTTCAGGTTCAACTTTTATTACAAGGGTAATTGTTTCCGGGAATGTTACATATTTTGGAAATACAGTATTTTCAGCCTGTGTGAATCTGGAAGAGCTTCATATACTGGCAGCAGATGGGGTAAAGCTCCAGATTGGGACAGAAATTCTTAAAAACTCAGCGAAATGCATGGTTTATAGTGAAAATTCAGATGTTAAGGACTATGTATCTAAGAATGGATACAGTTATAAAGGGGCAAGCAGCAGCCAGCCTTCTCCATCGCCAAGTGCAGAGCCGTCAGCGACACCAAGCACGGAGCCGTCAACGGTTCCAAGTGCAGAACCATCTATAGAGCCAAGTATAGAACCATCAGTGGCTCCAAGTACAGAACCATCTATAGAACCAAGTGCATCACCGGCAGCAGTTCCAACTGTAACACCAGCAACGCCAAGCCCAACACCAAGGGTGCCAGTATATCCTCCTTCCCCGGTAATACCAAGTGCAGCACCGGTTACACCAAGCCCGGCAGTGATGACACCACCGGTAATGCAGACACCTGCACCTGGAGAAACGGCAGCACCGACCCTGGCGCCGACAGCTGCAGCAAATACGCCGGTGCCTCCAAGCCAGAAGCCGGTAGTAACAGAAGTTCCGAATCCACCTGCAACACAGACGCCTGCTTGTAATACAGCAGCACCAGTTCCTCCGACAATAGCGCCGTCTCAGGGAGAGACTGTGGTAAAGGATAATGTCACCTATCAGGTAGGCACAGATAAGAAGAGTGCTTCTGTTAGTGATATGGGTAACGTAAGGAACCATAAAGTTACAATTCCAGCGACAGTGAAAGTAGATGGGGAGAGTGTGCCAGTTACTAAGATTGAAGAGAATGCTTTTAAAGGGAATACAGCAGTTAAAGAGGTAACACTGGGTGGAAATGTTACAACGATTGGGGAAGGGGCATTCCAGGGATGTATTAATCTGGGCACGGTAAAGCTTCCTTCCAATCTGAAGAAGATAGGGAAAAGCAGTTTTAAAGGATCTGGTTTGAAAAGCATAAAGGTGCCAAAATCTGTTAGAAGCATTGGGACAGCTGCATTTAAAAACTGTAAAAAGCTGAAAAAAGTTACCATAGGAGGTACTCCAAAGACGAAAAAAGGAGGGCTGCCATTAGATGGGAAGCAAATCCGCTATGGTGCATCAACGGTTACAATTAATATAGGTGATAAGGCGTTTGAGAATTGTAAGAAATTAAATAAGGTAATTATTAATGCCTTGGTTAAGATTATTGGAAAATCTGCATTTAAAGATTGTAAAGATTTAAGGAGTGTTTTGATATATTCTAAGGTCTTGAAAAAGGTAAAAGGCGGGGCGCTTACGGGGGTAAATAATTGTAAGATTTCTGTACCGGCCAAAAAAGTCCAGCCATATAAGATTTTGTTTAAGAATAAAGGGCAGGGTAAAAAAGTAGTCGTTGCAAAATTTTAAGATAGGAATGCTGAGCTGCTATTTACATCTAACTTCAGATGGCGGTTAAAATGGCGTGAATAGTAGTGATTATGAGTTTAAAAATCCCTGAAAGATTACTCTTTCAGGGATTTTTGTGGGAAAAAATAAATTTGATTCTTGCGTACAGTTCTTGATACCTTTAGCCAAGGCTGTCCAGCGCATTAGTAGTCTTCTGGGATTTATACTTCAGTACTGCTTTGTCAGCGGAAACACTTACCTTTGCTTTTACCTTTTTCTGCGCTTGATTAGAAACAAGCAGCTGGTATTTCCCTTTTTCCAGCTCTACAGTTAACTGTCCATTCGGAACCTGGAACATTTCAGACTGTTGTTCATTTAAATTGATTACAACAAATGTGTTCTTACTTTTTGTAAGGCTGACATTCACAGTCACGCTTGTGGCACGTTTGGTTTCTAACGTAATCTGGCATGCTTTCCCGCCTTTTATTGTAACTGTCTTTTTGAAAGATTTCTTGAATCCTGCTGCCTGTGCATTTGTCACTGTGCTGCAGAGCATTATTGCTGCCATGAACAGTGCAATTGCCATTCTTACTGTTTTTCTTAAGTTTTTTTCCATAATTTACCTCATTTCTGCACTGCTCTTTGTGCACAACGCAATGTTTGTGTCGCAGTGCAGACACAAACTTGCTGAGTGAAAAATTTATTTTTCACCCTTGTTACCTTTGTGGGTTTATTTTTTATGCTTCCATTATAACAGTTATTATCTCAATTACATGGATTTGGTGTAAATGGGCAATATATTGCGCGAATGGATAATGGAGCAAAAATTTCCTAACCTTACAAAACTGTCACTTAAAAGTCATCTCTATGTCATTTGGATATTATATCCTGATACTGTTAGCTGTGAATAGATAGCTATATCTTTTATCTTGTAAGCGGGTTCGCTTTTAGATAAATATTTTGTGTAGGAGTATCAGGAGATGAGAGGAGGACGAAATGGAGATATTACGGGTTGAAAACCTGAAAAAGGTATACGGGCAGGGAGAAAATGAAGTACACGCATTAGATGGCGTTTCCTTTTCCGTGGAGAAAGGGGAATTTATCGCAATTGTAGGACCGTCCGGTTCCGGGAAGTCTACTTTGCTGCATATTTTAGGAGGTGTAGACATACCAACTTCGGGAAAAGTGTATATGGAAGGGCAGGATGTGTTTGCGCAAAATGAGGAACAGCTTGCAATTTTCCGCAGAAGGCAGGTAGGTTTGATATATCAGTTTTATAACCTGCTTCCGGTATTGAATGTAAAAGAAAACCTGACGCTTCCGATTTTAATGGATGGCAGGAAGGTCAACCAGGCAAAATTACAGGAAATGCTTCATATACTCCGCCTGGAGGGAAGGGAGAAGCATCTTCCAAATCAGTTATCAGGCGGACAGCAGCAGAGGGTTTCTATTGGGCGGGCCCTGATGAATACACCGGCAGTTGTGTTGGCAGATGAGCCGACCGGCAATCTTGACAGCCGTAACAGCCAGGAAATTATAGAGCTGTTAAAAAAGTCCAACCAGAAGTTTGGCCAGACATTAATTATGATTACGCATGACGAAAATATTGCTTTGCAGGCAAATAGGGTAATCGCCATTGAAGATGGAAGGATTACAAGGGATGAGGTGATGCGGTGATGAATATTATCAATCAGTTTACTTTGCGTACATTATTGAAAAACAAGACAAGGACATTGGTAACAATTATTGGAATTGCTTTGTCAGCAGCGATGTTTACAGGTGTTGTTTCCACTATTGTAAGTTTTCAAAATTATATGCTGCGGGAGGAGATTGCAAGAAATGGGGCATGGGAGGCTAAGATAGAAGGGTGCAGTGCTTCTTCGGCAGAACTTATTAAAAATGATGAAGCTGTAAAAGGATATACGCAGATGGCACATTTTGGATATGCAAAGCTTGAGGGGTGTGTTAATGAAGATAAGCCATATCTCTTTGTGATTGGGGTGGGAAAGAATATAACAGATTATTATCCAATTCATTTGGTTGAAGGCCGGATGCCGGAAAATAATACAGAAGTTATTATCCCGGCCCATTTAAAGATAAATGGCGAGGTGGATTATAAGGTTGGCGATGTGCTTCATCTGGATATTGGGAAACGGGTATTCAAGGATGGAAATTATAAGGGAGAACCTGTAGGAGGGCAGGATACTCCATTTCAAGCAGGAGGAGAGGGAAGCGAGACGATTACAGATACTATTTCAAAGGTTTACACTGTGGTGGGTATTTGTGAGCGGCCATCAATTGAACCTTATATCGCGCCAGGGTATACTGTAATGACACTGGATAATGGGGCAGATGCGCCAGAGTATGGTTTGGCGCTTTCTTTTAAGAAGCCGTCGGATTTATCAAAGGCAATGAAGAGGCTGACAGAAAAATGTTCAGAAGGGGTGACATATACAACACATGGCTCTTTGCTGCGTTATATGGGCAGTAGTACAAATGATAATTATAACCGTGTTATGTACAGCATGGCGGCAATATTAATGTTTGTAATTCTGCTTGGTTCAATCTCTTTAATTTACAATGCTTTTTCTATTTCTGTCAGTGAAAGGACAAAACAGTTTGGGCTTTTAAAATCAATTGGCGCTACAAAAAAGCAGATGCGGCATAGTGTTTTTTTTGAAGCTTCTGTTTTGGGAGCAATAGGGATACCCGTAGGGATTCTGGCTGGGCTTGGCGGAATGGGGATAACATTTTACTTTATTGCTGATATGATATCTTATCTATGGACAGGAGCTACAGAAAAAGGTGTTTATCTAAAACTTATTGTTACATGGCAGGCGGTTGTATTTGCAGCAGTCATTGCATTTGCTACTGTGCTTCTTTCAGCATTCATACCTGCAATAAGGGCGGTAAAACTTTCTCCAATCCAGGCAATCCGCCAGAGTAGTGATGTGCGTATCCGCCCGGAAAAAGTGAGGACATCAGGGCTGACATACCGTTTGTTTGGTTTTGAAGGGATGCTTTCATCAAAAAATTTTAAAAGAAGCCGGAAGAAATACCGGACTACAGTATTTTCGCTGTTTATTAGCATTGTTCTTTTTGTTACTGCCGCAAGTTTTACAAATTATTTAACAGGCGCTGCAGAGACTACAAATAATTACAGTGAATATGATATTAGTTTTTATCTTACAGATGACAATAAGGTGGGAAAGACAGATGAGGAAATTGCAAAAGATACAGAGGCGCTTCCTGCTGTGGATGAGGTTGGCTATTCCCAGGTGGCGGAAGGGATTATCCGGCTGCCAAGGGAATATTTAGAGGAAGAATATCTGGAAATATTTAAAGGTGAAGAGGAAAAGGGGAACACAGGGGATGATTCTATGGTATCGCTTAATGTTACGCTTCGTTTTGTCAGGGACGGCGCATACCGGAAGTATCTGAAAAAAGAAGGGTTAAATGAACAGAAGTATATAGGTTCCAAGGAAAAGACGGCGCTGATTTGGGACTATGCAAGGGCTTATGTGGATAACAAATCAATTAATCTGCATATCTTAGAAAAAGCGGAATGGAATGGTAAAGTGTATTTTATGAAAAATACAGAAGATCATTATTATGTGGGGACAAAAGGGGATAAGTATATCTTTGGGGACAGCAAAGGCAATGAAAAAGCTTTTTCAGTGGAGGAAGCATTCAGCAGCAAAATGGATATTACTTTTGGTGCGGTTCAGGATAAAACGATGCCGCTGGGGGCAAGTGCAGAACTTTGGAATGGCAATATAACGCTTTTGCTGCCGTATTCGGTAATGCCAGATGAGCTTTCTGAATATTCAACCAATTTTCATGTCAGGGCAGAAAACCATAAGAAGGCATATGGGGAAATTACAAAATATCTTTCTGGGCCGGAATATGAGAATGGAGCCAGAGGAAATGTGTATGATGAAGCGGAGTCTAAGGAAGCAGAAAAAATGCTTATATTAGTGATTGATATATTTTCCTATGGATTTATCGTTTTAATTTCCCTTATATCGGTTGCGAATGTGTTTAATACGATTTCAACAAATATAAACCTGCGGAGGCAGGAGTTTGCGATGTTAAAATCTGTTGGCATGACAGGGAAAGGCTTTCGGAAAATGATGAATTATGAATGTGCATTGTATGGGTTAAAGGGCATATTGTATGGAGTACCTGTATCCTGCCTGATTAGCTGGTTTATGTATTCTGCTATGGACCAGGGCACAAATATGAAATATATCCTTCCATGGCAGGGAATCTTAGTTTCCTCCATCTGTGTATTTTTGGTGGTATTTGCAACGATGTTGTATTCCATGAGTAAAGTGAAAAAGGATAATACGATTGAGGCGCTTAGGAATGAGAATTTATAAGGTTCATGTGCGATAGGAAATTGTTTCAATTTTGTGTTTTATTTCCGCCATCGCTGCGTTGTCGTCAGTCAACAATGCCACCGCATTGCCTCCTTCCTCCGCCTTGCGCTGACAAAAATAGCAAGCACTAAGTATATGGGGATTAAGGAAACGCTGTACTAGCGTATAGGCTGTTTAGAACAGCCTATACGCTAATTTCAGAAAATAGCCATGAATCGTAACTATATATCATTTTCTGTTGTGTTGATATAGTAGGAAAATCCAATTGTCCCAATGCCCGTACTGCATGCTATTGAAACAGATGTACGTTGTACGATTACACGTTTAAAAGGGTAATGGCGTTTGATTTCCCGGCGGATTAGATCCAGTTGTTCTACGGTGCAGCCTGCATGGGAAATAAATATGATATCGCTGCTAATTCTTTTTTTCCGCAATAAATGCCAGTGGATAAAACGTTTCCAGGCATTTTCGGTTTTCCCAGCCCGGATACCACAAATACCTATCCGGCTTTGGCTGATTTTCAAGGTAGGATGAAACCCGAACATTTCACATATTTTTGCAATTGTTTTACTGGTATAGCCATGCTGCTGGAAAATAGCAGCATTTGGAATCATAAAATGGCTGTCTATTTTTTTCTTTATTTTTTCTACCATTTGGCAGATATCGCCGCCAGAATACCCTTCTAATGCAAGCCGGGCAGCATATAAGACAACAAGTCCCTGTCCGCCTGAAATCAGCCCGGAATCAATAACTTTTACATGGTCAAAGCCACGTGACGCCATAAGGGCAGTTTCATAACTTTTTCCCACATGTTTTGCCATAGAAATATGGATTACCTGTTCAGCCTGCGTCAGCATGTCCGCAAAAAAGGCTTCATATTCTTCTACCGAGACACTGGTTGCTACTGCAGTGCTGGTAGTTTCTGTTACATATTGATTTAGGCTGTCTGTGGCGATTTCCCATGTATCAGCAAAACGCCCGCTTTCTGTATTGATATACAGGTACATAATCCCGATATCATATTTTTCGATGTATTGGTCTGGCAAATCGCTGACACAATCGGTGGTAATACAAATCTTTTTCCGTTTATGGTGGGAGATTTTCTGGATTTCTGTCCTGGTTTCCGGTTCATTTGGGATTTTCCGGTATTCTATAATATCCTCCGGGATAAACTTCAATAGTTCTGTTTCTAAAGCTATTCCCTGAATTGGTTTTTCCAGATAACCGTCAAAAGCTTCCTCTAAAAGGTTCTGCCCTGCTTCTGTAACAGAGCTTGCTGACAGGACGACAATCGCTGTATCCCGGCAGAGGCCATTTTCCTGCCTGCGGATCTGCCGGAGTGTTTCTACGCCATTCATTTCTGGCATCATATAGTCTAGAAGGATGACATGGTAATATTTTCTTTTCGTCATTTCAAGGCACTCTGCACCACTTTGGGCAGTGTCAATTTGTATTTTGGTTTCTTTTAGGAGCTGGCACTCAACCATAGTGTTCATTGGGTTGTCGTCTACGATAAGGATACGTGCCTCTGGGGCCTCAAAGCTTTTTTCGTAGAGTTCAGCTGTCTGCCTTTTCCGTGACAGAAAGGTGATGTTTCCGACGGGTGTATTATCTATAATTTTTTGTGGAAGCAGGACAGTAAAAACGGAGCCTTTCGTATAGATGCTGTCTACGGTGATTTCGCCTTCCATTAAATCTACAAGTTGTTTTGTAATAGACAGCCCAAGGCCGCTTCCTTCTATTTTCATATTCCGTTTTATGTCTGCTCTGCGGAAGGCGTCGTATAAATATTGCAGGTTTTCATTTCGGATTCCAATCCCGGTATCTGTTACAGAAATTTTCAGGCAGACCGTTCCGTCCATTATGGATTCTGCACGGGCAGAAAGCTTTACAGAACCGGTTTCTGTATATTTGGCGGCATTTGTCAGGAGGTTTAAAAGTACCTGGCTGATTCTTTTTACATCTCCGTAGAGGACAGATGGCAGTTTTTCATCTATATCCACCTGAAATTCCAGTTTTTTTTCGACCAGGCGTACTTGTATCATATCAATCAGGTTTCCGAATAAGTCTTCTGTACTGTACTCAATGGGGATAATCTCCATCTTTTTCATTTCAATCTGCGAAAGATCTAAAATGTCATTTACCAGGTTGAGTAACATTTTACTGGCATTTTGTATATTTTGGGCGTAATCCCTGGTTACACTTTCCCTGCTTTCCCGTAAAATCATTTCATTCAGCCCAATAATAGTATTAATGGGGGTGCGGATTTCATGGCTCATGCTGGCAAAAAAATTGTTTTTAGCGTCGCTCATCTTTTCAAGTTCTTTTTGCTGCTTTTTCGTAACGTCCTGCTCAATATAAAACATCCTTGACTGCGCTTTTAAAATGATGCCGCCGGCAAAGCCTACTGCGAGCATTGCAAAAATGGAGTCAAGAAAAGCGGCCGCCCTGGAATCCATAGGCGTAATCGCTTCGGGATGGTAATAGCCATATAAATAGGTAAAGATGTCAACCACAAGGGAAAGCAGCAGGAAAAACATAAGTTTTTTGCCGGAAAACATTAAAAAAATATAAAAAATCCCAAGGGAAAACCAAAGCACAGAGCCTCCTTCCAGGCCTCCGCTTAAAAAAAACATGGCAGGGAAGACGGCGAGGATAATCAGGAAGCCAATAATGGACGAGGCAAAATTTATTTTCCGATATTTAAAGGTAGCAAGAAATACAATTCCCATTACGATTAAAAGGACGAAAAGTGGGATTACAATAACATGGACGTCCATCAGGATAATGCATTCAACAATGCCCATTCCTGCCAGGCAGATGCCGACTAAGATAAGCATTCGGAAAATACGTTCCCGCAGTTCATAATCCCTTCCGTATATTGTTTCAAACAATTTTTTAAGCATTTGCAGAGCCTCCCTCTGTTTTGTTTTTTAAATTGTCTCGGATATCATTTAAAGTGTCAAAAGCTGACATATAATCAGACATTTCTATTTTTTTCCTGACAGGTTCCAGTTTTTCTGACAGTGCAGTTCTGCAGTATTGGTATTCCTGTAATTTAGCCAGGATTGCAAGCATCTGTTCCCCATCCAGGGAATACACAGAATCTTCCATTTCTGCCAGAAATTGCTGAAAGGAAGCATCATCAAGTTCAGGAAGGGGTTCCCGTTCATTTTTAATAGCTGCATTTCCCGTCTGTTTGCCAGGGGGTGTTTTTTGGGCTGTTACATGGGAAAGGAAAGGGCACTGCCTGAGTTCGCCAATTACCCTGTGGTATTCTGCAATCATTTCCTCATGATGGTTTAAAATATAGGGGATATCTTCTCTTTTCCCGGCATCTTCCAGAGCTTTTGCTTTTCTAGAAAGAGTGTCGGCGCCCATGCTTTTCATAATGCTTTTTAATGCATGGATTTTGATGGTATAATCTTTCCAGTTCTGCTTTTGGAATAAAGTCTCCAGTTCTTGCCGCTTTTCTTCTTCCTGGCTGTAGTACATTTCCAAAACATTTAGATATTGCTGTTGTCCGCCGCAGTATAACATGCCCTGCTTAACATTTAAATCTCCAATCACGAGTTCTTCTGTCGTTTCTAAGTTTTCGCCATCCGTCTGGTGCAGGGCTGCGGCATGGTTTTCGGTTTCTGATATGGGAGTATCAGGAGTGTTATTGTTTATGGTTTCTTTCTGCTGGAAAATTATTTTTTCTTCTGGCAGGTTTCGTTTTAGGACGCGTTCCAGTACAGATATTTCCACTGGTTTTGCGAGGAAATCATCAAATCCCTCTTCTAAAAACATTTCCCTGTTGCCTGGAGCCGCATTTGCAGTCAGGGCAATAATTGGTGTTTTCTGGTAATAGACGCCTGCTTTTTTACGGATTCGGTGCATTGTTTCAATACCGTCCATTTCTGGCATCATATGATCCATAAATACAAAGTCATAGCACATATTTTCGATCACTTCCAGTGCTTCATGCCCGCTGGAAGCATAGGTTACTTTTATCTGGTATTCTTTTAAAAGCCCTTCAATTACACGGATATTCATTGTATTATCATCCACAACAAGGACATGGGCGTCCGGCGCAATAAATTTTCCAGGGCGTACCATCTGCCTGCCGCCTCCATTTCCTCTGCTTCCGTTTAGGATTGTAATGACTGGCAGCATATAAAATGGTTTATAGAGACGTATAATATCAGGATTTGTAATATATTTTTCGTTATAGCGTTCTATGACAGTAATTACCCTGGTATGTTTTGCCAGCCTGTCAAAATATGTGGCATCCTCCTGGTATTCTTCCAGGCTGATAAAAATATGGCTGAACGGCGTAAGTTTTTCCCGGCGTTTCAGTTCTGCAAGGTTACGGCAGACATGGCATTTTACTTTAAGCTGCTGTACCATATGTATAATAAATTTTGAATATTCATCACGGACTGTCAGCATATCGAACTGTTCCATATCAAAGTAAGTGGCGACGTTAAGATTTTCCCGGTTATTCAGCTGCCCAATCGGTTTTTCATTTAGCACTTTTTGTGGGATGACAAAACGGAAGATACTGCCTTTGCCTAAACGGCTCCGTACAGTGATTGTGCCGCCCATTTTCAGGATTAATGCCCTGGAAATGGCAAGGCCCAGGCCGATGCCGCCTTCCAGGCGGTTTCTTCTGGTGTCTAACTGGCAGAAACGTTCAAAAAGTTTTTCCAGGCTTTCTTCGCTCATGCCGATTCCGGTATCTTTTACCGATACACAAAGGTTGATGCCATAATCTTCTTTCCGAAAGCTGATATTAATAAGAATGCCGCCTTCGTTTGTGAATTTAACGGCATTATCTACCAGGTTCATGATGACCCGGCGTATTTTCTTTTCATCGCCTAAAAGTTCACAGGGGATTTCTGTGTTGCAGTCTACAATAAATTCAAGCGGTTTATCGCCTTTCCGCGCCATTGCCATATTTATTACATCATTAATTGTAGAAGAAATATTGTAAGCTTCTTCTTCTAAATCCATTTTTCCCTGCTGGAGCTGGGAAAAGTCCAGGATATCGCTGACAAGGGCCATCAGGTTATGTCCGGCGTCGCGGATATCAAACACTTCTTCCCGGAGTTTGTCTAAACTATGTTCCCGCAAAGCCATCTCGCTCATCCCGCAAATGGTATTTACCGGGGTGCGGATTTCATGGCTGACATTTGCAAGGAAGTCATCTTTGCTTTGCTCCGCCTCAACAAGGGCGTCGATAACCTGATACATTTCTTCGTTATCCTGGTTCCGTTTTTTAATCCAGATATAAATAATTAATTCCAGGCAGAGAATATTGCCAGTCTGCGGAAGCAGGTTAAAGAGGGTTTCTTTTGACGCCAGGGAAAAGCTGCTGGTAATTACCCCATGATAGAATATAATATAAAATAGTGAAATAAGGGTGAGCCATTGAAGTTTTGCGGAACCGTAAAAAGCTACAAGGACAGTAAGGACCATAAAGGTGGGGATTACAGCATGCAGGTCGTTTGTATGGGTGGCATATATGATGATATTTGACTGTATCAGAAGCGTTGTAATAGCTGCCCTTGTCCGAAAGGTTTTATACTTGCTTAAAAATATTGCCCAGGAGGCAAGGGCGGTTATAAAAATGCACACTGGAATCCAGGCGTCTTGTTTCTGGCGTATTACGCTGATGCACAAGTTAATGCTGTACAAGCTGAAAAAAATAGCAACAAAACGTTCTGTATTTCTCAGGTTTTGTTTATTTTGGTTGAAATATTCCAAAAAGAATCCCTCCTTGCTTCAAACGCTGTACTAGTGCAATTGGCGGTAAATCATCCGCAGGATTTGATAGATTTCAGGGTTGAACTTTTTCCCGGAATCGGCGTCCATTATTTTTAATGCTTCTTCAATTGTATAAGAGCCTCGGTAAACACGCTTTTCTGTGATGGCGCAGTATGCGCTGATTACAGAAACGATTTGTGCAGACAGCGGGATTTCATTCCCTTTTATTCCGTAAGGATAACCGCTGCCATCCCAGTTTTCATGATGGTATTGCGCTACATCAATAGACATTTTAAGGAAATCGTTATAATCCCCGGTATCATGGATGTCCTGGAGGATTTTGGCGCCAATTGTGGTATGCGTATGTATTGTTGCAGTATCTTCTGGCGAAAGGGTTTCCGTTTTCTGGAGGATTTCTGTTGGGATTGCCACATTTCCCAAATCACAGAGCGGTGCTGCCAGTTCAATTGTATCAATATAAGAATTGGAGATTAGATGGCCAAATTCTGCTGATAACTGCATTGCTTCTGCCAGTACTCTGCAGTTATAACAGAGGCGCTCCATATGGTCTTCATCATAGCAGGCATTTTCCCTTGCTACACGGATTAAGGCGTATAAGACATTTTTCTTTTCCATTTCAAGCTGGCGGAGCTGTTCGCTGACAGATGTCTGCAGAAGGCGGTTAATTTCCAGGAGCTGGGTATTTGCCTCATGCAGCTTTAAATGAAGTTTTACACGTGCTTTTACAACTTCTGGGATAAATGGTTTTGTAATATAATCTTCGCCGCCAATATTAAAGCCCTCTACAATATCTGCAGGATCGTCAAAAGCAGAAATAAAGATAATCGGAATCATCTTTGTTTCTTCTTTTTCTTTCATTATTTTGCAAAATTCATGTCCGTCCATTTCTGGCATTGCAATATCCAGGATGATTAGGTTTGGGTGGAGCCTGCTTACAATTTTCATGGCCTGTACACCATTTTCAGCCAAGATTGGCTGATGCCCCATTTCCTGGACAATATCCCGGAGAACGAAGCGGTTTGTATCAACATCGTCTACAATCAGAACTTTTGCAGTATCTTTTATCTTAATATTTTCCTGAGCCATTTTTTATCTCCCGCTAAATAATTTACTATCAAAAGATTACCATTATTTTAAGGTTATTTCAAGCTGTTTTTGCAGTGTCGGATGGTCTTGATGGCAGACTTGCCATATGTACGATACCATTGCTCAGCCTTAGTAATTATAAAAAGGAACATTGCTCATTTGCACAACAGGTATCTTTCCACGATAAAAATCGTAATTAGTGGATTTTCTTTCGTTATATCTACGTAAAATAAAGTATTTTTCCGTGCCATTACTAATACTTTCGTCAAAAAAGCACCTGGATAACTATTCTCCAAATGCTTTTGAACTCTTCATCATATCTTCTATCTTTTCTGGATTATCTATAATCAATGCTTTAATAATATAAGGGATATGTTTCTGTTTATTGTCACGTTTTTTCATTCCTCGATTAATGTGTGTACCTCCTTGCTTTTTCGTAAGGGCTCCCGTATACTATAAAAAATATGTTGTTTTAGAAGTGTTGCAGTTTCTAAGAATATATTGTGGGAGGCAATAAGCTGTGTGTTATTATTGTAAATATCATTATGTTATTTTTGATTAGCCAGCGGTGGGGATATCATTTTTAAATATTAAAAAGAATATAAAAAAGGCAGAAAAATATCATTTTTTGGTAATGTTTTCTGCCTTTTTTACCGTAGAGTACCATACTCTATGATAAGAAATTCGTTGCCATACAAACTAGATTTTACAATTTATATCAGGTTTTGTCAAGAAATTTCAAAAAATCACGCAGAAAATCGGCTTTTGATGTTGTTTTTTTGCATAAATTTGATGATTTTTTCTCTATTTTAACAGAATATTGTTTTTCTACAATAAAAAATCAAAAATTCGGTTTCTTACATATTTATAAACCGTCAAAATTTTAGTCAAAGGAAATGGGGGTAAATTTTAATGCCAAGAAAAGGAGAAAATATTTATAAGCGCAAAGACGGCCGCTGGGAGGGCCGTTATAGGAAAGGATGCATAGAAAGTAAAACGGTATATGGATATATTTATGGAAAATCCTATGCATACGTGAAACAAAGGCTACTTGAAGAGAAGTCCAAATATTTGTTCAAAACAAATGAAAATGAGTTCAAAGATGATTCGTTTAAAAATATATCTAAGTTATGGCTTGACAGCTGCAAAAACGGATGTAAAGAATCTACACAGATTAAATATAAGAACATGTTGGAGCATTATATTTTGCCAGTTTTAGGAAGTTACTATGTAAGCAAAATCAAATCAGAAACAGTTACAACGATGTGTAAAGAATTATTGTTATATGGCGGAAGGGAAGGAAGAGGGTTATCTTCAAAAACTATATGTGGTGTTATTTCTATTTTGAGGAGCGTCAGAAAATTTGCTATCTCAGAACAATACCAGGTTGGGTTTGATGTATCGGATATGAAATTGAGGAAGGAACGGAAAGAACTGAGAATCTTTGATTCCACAGAACAGTTGATATTATGTGATTTTTTATTAAAAAATTTGAATCTTGATCATTTAGGAATATTATTATGTCTTTATACTGGTATTCGCATCGGGGAATTATGTGCATTACGCTGGGAAGATATTTCATTAGAGAGAAAGCTCATTCATGTACACAGAACTATGCTGCGGATACAAACGGATAATGAGGCAACGAAAACCAAAATATTAATTACATCTCCCAAAAGTGTATGTTCCATTAGGACAATCCCAATTCAGGACAATCTTGTCAATATTTTGTCAGAATATAAAAAAAGCAAGGATGCTTACTTGCTGACAGGTTCTGCAGACCATTATGTTGAGCCGAGGACAATGCAATATAGATATAAAGTAGTTTTGAAAAAGTGTGGTATTGCGGATGCTAATTTTCATACATTGCGTCATACATTTGCAACAAGATGCGTGGAGGCAGGGTTTGATGTAAAGAGTTTAAGTGAAATCCTGGGACATTCCAGTGTAAATATTACACTAGACCGTTATGTTCATCCGAGCATGGATTTGAAACGGAATAATATGAATAAATTATCAGTGTATTTAGCCGTCAAATAAGCCGTCAGAAATTGCAGGAAATGCAGTTTTACAGGTGGTTTCAGGATTTTTCATAGAGTATGGTACTCTACGAAAAATTTTATACAGGATAGGAGGATTAATTAAGTCAAATGTGGTGGGAAGTGTTGGAAGATGGTGGATAAATGAGTCGAAAAGGAGGTGAATGTTATGAACAGTAATCAGAATGTTCAAAAGAACGTAACACATGGTACATATACAAATTTAGCAGATATAGGGATGTCTATTGCAGGTATAACAGTGGGGCTGATAGCGCTTTATTTTTGTTTGTTTGCATATAACTGGCTTACCTTGCTTCTGAGTCTTGTGGGGATATTTTTGTCGGCTGTTCTGTGTGTATTAAAAAAGAGAAATGATGTGTTGTCAATGATAAGTATTGTTCTTTCAACGATAGGTTTACTTTTGGGAATGATGGTTTCTCCAGAAGCACTGATACCCAGCAAAGTTATTTATGGACTAATATGGCTGGTGGAAAGGATATCTGAGATGAATGGGATGGTTAGAGAGGTACTGCGTTCCTATCTTTTAATAATACTTTAAAAATTATAGAATTGTATGTAAACAAGTACTCCGTACTGGAAAGTCAAAAGTTTTTACTGGTATAAATTATAACCTGTGAGTTGGAAGTTGGAACACTTTCATTATAGTCATGCCACTGACTGAAAGGTGGCAGAATGGAGGATTTTTATGGGAAACAAAAAATTATGCAGTATCTTATTAATTGCAGCGCTTGCAATGGGTATCATGAATCCGACAGGCACATTGACAAAGGCTGCAGCGAAGATCAAGCTGAACAAAACATCTGTCACATTAAACATTGGATATACAATCGTTTTAAAAGTGAAAGGTACAAAGAAAAAAGCAACGTGGATATCAGAAAATACGAAAGTTGCAACAGTGACACAAAAGGGGAAAGTGACGGCAAAAAGTACAGGGATAACAAAAATTACGGCAAAAATTGCAAAAAAGAAGTATACCTGTACAGTGAGAGTGAAAAATGCAAATACAGATAATTCCAATTCTGCTGCAGCAATTTCCGGCAATTTTGATAAATTGAAAACATATATTCAGAATAATGGCAGTGTTGATGCAGATGGTTATCACTTCATTGAAGATACATCTACAGGTATAGTGTGTACTTTATCATATACAGAACAAGACGGGATGCCTGTATTTATGTTCCTATCGAAACAATTTGAAGAAAATGGTTCAATCCTGTATTCCAATGGAATGGCTTTGACACCGGTTCTTTCAATAGGACCGGTTGTCTCATATTGTTATACGAAGCTTAATCCTGATAATGATGAATTTTCAGTAGGTTATCAGGTAAAAACTAACATTGATCCAAAAACCTTTACGAAAGCCACGATGCTTACTTTTGAGGTATCGGATAATGTGCTTGGGTGTGAAAATTCTGAAATTCAGGAAGTCTCAAATAGGATGTTGTCTACTGCTTTTGATGCATGGGGACTCATGCTTTTAAAAGGTGGAATAAGCTGGGCGGATTTGGGATTTATGGCTTATTAACAAATATTTCCAACCGCACAGGTGGAAATATTTTATTGTCATTGTGCCTGTGTCTAAACAAATTCGCAGGCGTAAACAAAGATGGGAGTTGGGTCATACAAGGTAAGGAGGAAGCTTATTATGGATAGAAAAAACAAAAGGAAAAAACAAAAGGCAGTTAGTCTTCTGTGGGTGGCAGTCCTGGTCATTTCGACGATTTTTCAATATCAGCCTGCAAAAGCAAGTGCGGGTAATCCTTATCCACAGACTTATTCAGATGAGGAGGGGTATCATCCGGGAAATTGTACATGGCAGGTTTGGGAAGAGGCATATACCAGGCTGGGCATCCAGTTACCAGGCTGGGGCAATGCTGGAGGATGGTGCAGCAGGGCACGCGCTGAAGGATATACCGTGGTGGATTATACAAATGGCGCAATTCCTCCGGATAACTGCATTATTGAATGGAGCGGCCATGTAGCATGGGTTTTGTCCGCTGATTCTGTTGGGGCAAATATCAGAGAAGGAAATATAAAACTGAATGGTGCATATCAGGCAGTGCATGAGCAATGGTGGAGCTGGGAACAGCTCCGCAGGTATCGTGGGAATCCAACGGGTTTTATTATACTGAATGGAATACCAGTGACACCTGTGCCAAGTGTATCTTTTGCGGATTTTAATCAAAATGGTGTGTGGGATACAAATGCAGAAATGTATACAAAAGTTATGAACCCTAACAGGGAAGCGATATCTGCAGTGGGATGTTATTTATATGATGCTAATGGGGCTTTAGTGAAATCATATACAGAAAGTTGTTCGTACAACCTGTCCTATATAAACTATAATTGCAATATTAATAATGACATGAAATATACATTGATGCCGGGGACAACATATAAATTTGAATTATTTGCTGTTGTAGGCGGAAAAGAATATAAGGATGTGATGAGAAGCTTTACTACTACCGGTAGTAGTGATCAGGAAAATCCTGTGATTACAGATGTAAGTGTCTATGACTTAACAGAAACAGGATATAAAGTAAGGTGCAAGGCTTCCGATAATGTAGGAGTTGTAAAGGTTCAGTTTCCGACATGGACTGATGCAAATGGACAAGATGATATTCAGGCAGAATGGTGGAATAATGTTGCAGCATCTGGGGAAAAGGATTCTGATGGATATTACGTTTATGAAGTAAAAATTTCAGATCACAATAATGAACTTGGAATATATCATACACATATTTATGCATATGATAAGGTTGGAAACAGTGTTTACGTTATGGCGCCAGATGTTACTGTTGAGTCGGTGATACAATCTGAGGTTACGCCAGAACCCGTACCGGACATAACGCCGGAACCTGTACCAGATATAACGCCAGAACCTGTACCGGACATAACACCAGAGCCTGTACCGAATATAACGCCGGAACCTGTACCAGACATAACACCAGAACCTATACCAAATATAACGCCGATACCCGGGTATAATTATGATGACGATGACTGGGATACTTCGGTTACGAAGCATAAACTGATTAAAAAGCCGGGTAAGGTAGTAAATGTAAAAATTAAAACGAGTGGAAAAAAATGCGCTAAAGTGACTTGGGGAAAAGTAAAATGCAACGATGGGTATCAAATCCAATATTCCCTTAAAAAGTCTTTTTCAGGCAAGAAGACCATTACTGATTATGGAAAGTCAACTTATATTTATGGAAAGTCTAAGAAGACATATTATATCAGGGTACGTGCCGTGAACTGGGGATATATTTCCCAAACAAAATTGGGATATAAATATGGAAGCTGGAGTGCAATAAAGAAAATTAAGTTGAAATAGTACAGGCAGAAATTTTTAAAGGATAGTTAAATTCAAAGTAAAATACAAATTGCAAGGAGAGAATATGGCATGGACTATTCAACTGCTTCTAATGAAGAATTGGAGAGATTGGTAAACAATAAAGATGGTGACGCTATTTGTGAACTTGGCGAGCGGTGTATGTATGGAACAGGCGGCCATGAAATGAATTTAACTAGGGCATACCAATTATTCCATAGAGGTGAAAAAATGGGATTACCCCGTGCGTACATAGGTTTAGGGGAGATGTATAGAAATGGCATCCGTTTGGCAAAAAATGAGGATGTAGCAAAACAGTATTATAAAAAAGCGGGTGTTCCATATCCGGAAAGGGAATCTGCTTTGCAGCAGCAAAAGAATAGTATGTTCCAGACGCCATCAAAGATACAGTCTCCAGGTAACTTGATTAGTGAAGGAATAACTTATGCAGAAATTAAATCAAAACTTGATTCTGCAGAACAGGCAAGAATGGGCCGGGATTACTGCAGGGCAGGCATTTTATGTATGGAAGTGATTGGTATTGCAAAAGATGTTCTTTCTGGTGCAGTGAATTATAGTGGAAGTGGAGATGTCGAGGATTTTTTGACGGAGGCAAACTGGATCTTGGCATATGCAGCATTTAATGAGCAAAATTACTTGGAAATGGATCACTATTTAACTTTCCGTGGGGTTTTGGAGGCGCATCCATGGGGAGCTTATTTGAAGGCAGCAGCACATAGAAGTATGCAGTCTCCGCCGGCTTTGCTTGAGCAGGATTTACAGATGATGTTTGCTATTGTAAGCGGAAATAGAAATCTGTCGCAGGATGAACGGGGGGATATCTGCGCTATGATTGGCGATCTGATATCGGATGGTTATGGCGTTAATTTTGGCATGGAAGCTGGAATGGCCAAATCGTATTATGAAGAAGCAATGAACTGTGGCAATGAGTATGCAAAAGAGAGATATCAGGAAATCAATTAAAAAGCAGGGAATGTTTATGATATATCAAGGGATATCGGGAACAATTTATGAGATAGGGGAAAGACTTGCCGGAGGCGGTGAAGGAAGCATTTATGCGATAGAAAAGAATGATTTACAGGTTGCTAAAATATTTAAGCCCGAACGCAGGAACACACAGCGTGAGGAAAAACTCCGCTTGATGGTTCTAAAGAAGCTGGAGGAAAAGCAGCTGCAGCAGATTACATGGCCACAGGATGTTATCTATGATAGAAATGGATTTGCAGGTTATGTTATGCCCAAACTAAAGAAAGCGTCTTCTCTTACGGAATTATATAGCGCTGACAAGTATGACCTGCGATTTCGTTTGCTGGCGGCAATTAATTTATGTGCGGCAGTTGATACGGTTCATGAAATGGGGCAGGTGTGCGGCGATTTAAATCCACAGAATATATGTATAAATTTGGATAAAGAGGATAAGGATGGATTTAAGGTTACGTTAGTTGACACAGATTCGTACCATTTTACAGCAAATGAAAAAACTTATCGTTGCGAAGTAGGGCTGGGGGAATTTATTGCCCCAGAATTACAAAATAAAATGGCCGGTTTGGATTTGAAATCTGTTTCGCTGCCGTCATATACAAGACAGGCAGATTTATTTGCTCTTGCAGTACATGTTTTCTATCTTTTAATGAATGGATGCCACCCATTTGCGTGTGCGGGAGACACCAGTCCTAAGGACAGCAATATAGTGCAGATGACTGCAGAGGCGAAAGAAAATTCTGTTGTTACTCCTCAGCCAATAGAGAATATAAAAAGCGGTTTTTTTCCATTTTATGGAAAGCGGGAAGGTATTGTGATTCCGATATATGCACCTGAATTTGAGTCATTGCCGTATCGGATACAGAAGATGTTTATCAGGTCATTTGTAGATGGCTATAGAGAACCCTCTAAAAGAGTGTCTGCATCAGAGTGGAAAGAGGCTTTGAGCGACTTGTCGAGAAGTATAAAAAAATGTAGTAGTGTGGAGAATCATTATTATTTTGACCATGTTAATGAGTGTCCATTGTGTAAAGTGAACAGAAAAATAAAAAGCATTTTAGGAAAACAGCCAGAGATACCACAAAGGCAAGAGGATCAGGAGCAGAGTTTATCAATGAGCGGCAGTATGAACATGAATTCGCCGTATAATTATCATAATGTCGGAGCAAATAATTATGCAGGCTATGCAAAACAGAAAAAAAGAAAAAGGGTTGATTGGGGACGGCTTGTATATTTAGGGATATTAGGGATATTCATAATGCTGCCTGTAATAATGCCATACATAGCGAAATTCGATGGCTTCACAGTGGATACAGAAGACGCTGTACAAAGCCAATATAAGCAGTTGATTAAAGATGCAAAAACAGCGGTAGCTGACAAAGATTATGATTCCGCTATATCATACTGTAACGAGGCAATTTTGTTGGATAGTGATGGTATTGAATCAAAGAAGCGGGCGTATTATTGGAAAGGTAAGGCATTGTATGCCAAAGGAGATTTAGAAATTGCATTTGAGGTTTTAAAAGAGGGCCTGGATAAGGAAGGATATGATAAGTCGATGGCATTATTGATGGAAAAAGTAATGGAAAAATTGCCGATTGAAACATATGACATAGAAGATATAACGGGGGATGAAAGCGATGAGTGAACAATTAAATATGGATCAATTTTTCGGTGATAAAATGAATTCTTTTGGGGAGCCGCATTTAGCCTGTGCGTTGCTTTTGGATACATCAGGTTCTATGAAAATGGGAAACAGGGCAATAGACAGCCTGAATGATGGAATTAAAAGATTTAAGGCAAGTGTGTCCTCAGATCCCATTGCGCAGAAAAGAGTAGACGTGGCATTGATTACATTTAATTCAAAGGTAGAGGTGATTTGTGATTTTGTGCCAATCAGCCAAATGCCAACGCCTGATTTAGAGGCAGGTGGAATGACAGATATGGCGCAGGGAATACAAACTGCAATTGATTTGGTAAAACAGAGGACGGCTATGTACCACACGCTTGGAACGCCATGCCATAAGCCATGGATTTTTATGATTACAGACGGAGCAGCAACAAGTGATGATGATGAAATGAGGATGGCTGCAGAAAGAATACGGCTGGAAGAGGAAAAAGGTTCCAATGGAAGGTTATCCTTTTGGGTATTGGGCATTGATGATTACGACCGGGAAGGGATTTTCAAATTGACAAACAGGGTTCTTGAATTAAGGAATGAGGATTTTACAGGGATATTTGACTGGCTGAGTGAAAGTATGTCCTGTATATCACAGTCGCATGTAGGAGAAAGGGTAGAATTTACCCCCTTGCCGGACAATGCAAGGAAAGCTGAGAAAGACAGGGCAATTAACTCAGACTGGTACTAAGGAACTGCATGGAAATAACTTTTACACCTTGACTTGTCTATTTCTCCGGCTGCACAGACCAAAAAGCCTCGACATAGCCCGCTATGCCTACGTTTTTTGACCTGCACATCCGAAAAAATATCATGCGCAATCTGTAAAAGTTATTTTCCTACAGTTCCTAAATGCAAATGGAGACTGTACATAGCATTAGGAACTGTTAATAATTAAATTGAACAACTTACTTGCCTGTTTTTTCGATTGCTGCATCAAAAAGCCTCGCCGTAGCCCACTACGCCTACGTTTTTTTCTTTGCAATCGGAAAAACATTCTTCGTAACTTGTTCATTTAATTTATTAACAGTTCCTTAGGAGGTTTACTGAATGATATTATATGGTTTTTCCATTCAGGGAAAAGGACATATTGAAAGGGGAATAGTATGTCAGGATTCCAATAAAGTGAAACAGATGAAGTCAGGACATTATATAGGGATTGTTGCGGATGGCGTAGGAAGCGCAGCGCATTCGGATATTGGTTCGGATATTGCTGTCCGGAGTCTTTTTCAATATTGTAACCGCCATGTTAAAAAAGGCAGTTCTTTAGATACAATGAAAGATATTTTATTGGATGGTTATTCCTATGCGTTGGGGCAAATAGAGTAATATGCCGAAGGAAGGGCAGCAGCTCTTGATGATTTTGATACAACTCTCTCCTCTGTGATTTATGATGGGAAAAATATTGTTTATGGACATGCAGGAGACGGAGGGATTATCATCAAATGTTTGGATGGAAGCATAAAACCAATTACTGTAAGGCAAAAAGGAGCGGATGGGTCATCTGTGCTTCCGCTTAGGGCAGGGAAGAGTTCATGGGCATTTGGAACAGAAAATAAAGCCGCCTCTGTGCTTTTGGCAACAGATGGTATGCTGGATGGCGTTATTCAGCCGGTTTTGGTAAATCTGCCGCCTGACAGAATGGCACTGGCAAGGGGAAATTTTCAAAAAGATAATGTATATGTTACAGCGGCAGAGTTTTTTATGAATCCATATTCTGTGTACCTAAATAAAGATATAAAAGATCCGGATGAGTATATGGAATATTTTTTGACAGGTGATTTGGACGGCGAAGATCAGAAAACATTTTTGAAATGTATTATCATGGCGTATACCAAGTTGTTAGGGAAGGATGATGCAATAGAAATTGTAGGCGGTATCAAGAAATATTTTTATGCTGTGTGGGCGGTTAAGAATGTTACAGATGATAAAAGTGTAGTCTGCATGATAAATGAAAAAGCAAAGGCTGCATATCAAAGTAAAAAATTCTATGAAGAACCTAACTGGAAATGGAGACAGGAAAGTTATAATGCATTATTATATGGGAAGCCTATGCCGGCAGCTCCGCAGGATGATCCATTATATCAGGCGGAAAACAAAGAGGACGCTAATAAATGTATTTTAAGTTTGTTGGATCATGAAAAAGGAAGGAAAGGCTCAAACGGGGAAGTATTAAAATCGGAGCGTAATGAGGAAGAAATTCCGTTTCATAAGGAAAAGGGCTTTAAAAGTTTGAAAAGCAGGAAAATACCTTTGAACGTTGTGATTGCAGTATGTAGTATTGGAATGTTTTGTATCATTGGAGGGATAGTATTGTTAGCAATGCTGTCTTCAACGGAACGGCCTGTTATCCCCAGGGAAGAAAAGATAGAAACTCCAATGCCTAAAAATACAATGCCGGAGACCTCAATACCGGAAATGGAAATAAACTTAGAAAAAGAAGCTGAAGAATTTTTGAAGTGCTTGTTGGCAATAGATATTTCTGCTGTTTCAAAGGATCAAAAGGAAAAGTGGAATACGATGGTTGGCAAATGTGGTTTTTCGGATTGCATAAATATATTATTAGAGGATAACGGTCTAAATAATACAGCTCAAAGCGAAAATAGTAATAGTAAGGAGAACGGGAGTAAAAATGTTGTGAATCGTCCAGATACTGTGGAGAGAACAGAACAAGGAGAGATGGGCAAAACCATGAAAAAAATACACAGAATCATGCAGAAAATACACGGGAAAAAAAGAGTTGATGAATTTAAGCAACAATTAAAACAAACCTATGATACATATGGAATAGAGGAAAAAAGAAAAATATGTAACATAGTAAATGAAATGTGCCTGCGCTAAAGAGGAAGCATTTTAAAATGATTCAAACAAAGGAGGAATGTTAATTATGCCTAAATATTGTCCGTCATGCGGCGCCGCTAATCAAAATAATGCTTTGGCATGTTCTAGGTGTGGGAAACCATTCATTATTGGGACAAATCCTGTCAATCAAAATGTAAACGGAAAATTGCCAGGTGCTTCGTCTGCTGCAAATAAAAAAGAACAGTCTGTTTTTCTTGGCAGAAATGTAATTGAGGTTTTTTTGAAAGTTTTGAAGACTCCGGTTTCTGTTGGAAGAAAGGTGGTAACAGAGGGCAGAACAGCGATTGGTGTTTCTCTGATTATTTTACAGGCTTTTTTTACGGGACTGTTTGGTGTGATTATGATTCGTAAAATTAATGAACTATTCGAACTAATCGCAGCGGCGAGTTCCAAAACCCGTTCATCACTGGGAACTTTACCTTATTATTTATCTGAGTTTGGAGATGCCCCTAATTATTCGGAAGCGAGGGAATTATTTTATAAATTATCTTATATAAGAGGTTTTTTGGTTTCAGTGTTTGGTTCGGTTGCCCTGTCATTTTTAGTTGCATTGATTGCTATGCTGCTGTTAATGCTTTTTCGGGTGAAAACCACTTTTTCCAGTATGCTTCTTGCGACAGGAATCCGTTGTGTCGGCATGATTCCAGTTACCGTGCTGGCAATATTGGTTTCTTTTCTGCACGTTGGATGGGGAATTGTAATCTTTATGGTAAGTGCAATGATAGGATACATATTTATGGGGAGGGTATTGGCGGCAGGATCTGCTTTTGCGGAGGATAAAGTGCCGTATGTGCTTTTTTTTCTGGTGACCGTTACCATAGTTATCCACTGTTTTATGATTGTAAAGATATGGCCTTTTTATTTGCCAGACGAAGCTCGTGCAGATTATTATGCCTTTTTGAGAGAAATGAAAGGATTAGGCGGGTTTTTCGGCATGATTAAAAATATGCTTTATTATTGATTGTTTTTGTCGCAGCAGATTTTGCTGATTTCTGTCAGCGTGGATTTTCCCGCTTCCCATAACAGTTTTCACTCCTTCCCTGATGTTATTATATTTCCAGGCAATATGTTCTGTAGTTTCTATTTACAGTCAATTTCTGAAAAGGCTGAAATCATTGTGCCTGCACATATGATTTTGGCTTTTTTTCAAAAATTTCATCTATGATTTATCGGTTAAAAGTATCATTTATCGTCGAAATATGTTACAATAATAGAAATCACTTACTATAAATTTTTCAAGGTACTATAGGGATAGGGGAACTTTCTTTATAATTTTGCTCCCGATATCATTAATATATTGAAAGTTATTTTTTATGTATCAAGATATAACTATTTTTATTTGGTGTAACGTTTGCTTCTCATAAAATAAGGCGCAAATAATAAGGGTATCATGTATCAAAATTAAAAGGAGGGAATAAAAATGGCTGATTGTATTGCAGCAAGGGATAATGGGGATACATACCAGGCGATGGTGTTTTGGATATATGCGCTCCGAATGTTAGGTGGTCCGGACATAGAAAAGCTTGGATATGAGTATGGCGAGGTTAAATCATTTGATGATATTGTAGTGTTTTATAAAAATGAACAGCGTTTTAGGGATACCTATATTAACAGGGACTACATCCAGGTGAAATTTCATATGATGCAGGCGGGGGAGTTTACAATGGATAGTCTGCTGGAATCGGGATTTATCAATGCAAACAGAGATTCTTTTTTACAGAAAGTTGTCAATGCCTACTGGAACAAAGAGATAGATTTTTCTAAAAGCCGATTTATAATTTATTCGCCATGGAGAATTAAATCAGATGATATATTAAATGAACTGATATACAATACGGATAAATCCTTTAATCTGAAAAAGATGCAAGAAGGAAAAACCAAGAGATCCAGGATGGGGGCGCTTCGCAGCAAGCTGTGTGAGAAATTGTCCATAAATGAGGAGGAACTGTATATCATTTTAAAGCAGATTTGCATAAAAGACGGGCAGGACAGTCTTGAGGGTTTAAAAGGAAGACTTAACGAAGGCTTTGCCAGTCATAAGCTTCAGCCATGGTCAGGCAGCCGGGACACTTTTCCATACTGCGATATGGCGCGAGCCTGGATCAGGCAAGGCATCCGGTTATTTACTGCAGATGAGATAAAAAATTATTGTAAAAAAGAGGGGCTTTTCATGGCTGCTAAAGATACCGCAAACATTGCAGTAAAGAGTTTTAACAGGCATGAGGACTGGATGAACAGTTGGGCAAATCGTATATTGGATTTAACGGATAAGCTGGCCGGAAGGGAACTGCAGCCGGGATATTCGTGGTCTGATATTTTTCATTCCATCGAACAGTTTGTTGCCACTAAACTTGACAATGCCAGGGAGTATCATATTGCTATTGAGACGACGCTGTCTGTTTCTTTCACGGTTGGCCGTATTCTGAATCCTAAATCAGCATTAAAAGTGACGCCCGTTCAGAAAACCATGGATGGTTTTGTTGATTGGGGCAGGGACGCAGATAATGCATCAAAGTATAGCGAGTTTATAGTGTCCTGTCAGGAAATGTGTGATGAAGCGGCCGATACGGCAATTTCTATTGGGGCAACGTATGATATCAAGGAAGATGTTCAGGATTTCATAAAAAAAAGCGGATTGAAAATTGGGCTTTATATAAATTTTGTATTAGAGGATTTTGGAATGGATTCCGTAAAGAATGGAAACCATGCATGGCAGCTGGCAAAGCAGATAAATAGAGAAATTAGCAAGCGTTCAGAAAATTTGAAAAAGGGTACGCTGCATATCTTTATTGCAGGTCCGAATTCACTGATGTTCTACCTGGGAATGCAGTCCATGATGTATGGGAAAATACAGATTTATGAATTTGACCAGAACCGTGAAAAAACATATTATCCAACAATAGCATTTCCGCAGGAAGGGGAAGCTATATGAACTAGAGCGTGTTTGAAAATTTCCTGCAGTTTTTAAAGCAAATCATGAAAATACGATAGGGAGGATGTACAATGAGTGAACGATATTTAACAATGTTAGATGTATCTCAGAAACAGTCATATATTTTTTCCAGCAATAAACTGAAAGATAATGTAATAAATTCTACGGTAATTGACCGGATTATGCGGCCGGAATATTTTGAGGAGGCCGTGGCATCGGAAGATATTTTTTCTGCAAAGAAGAATCTGGTGTATTCAGGAGGAGGCCATTCCATACTGGAATTTGACAGCAGGAAAAAGGGGGCAGCATTTACTAAAACCGTAACTGCAAAAATCCATAGGGAGTATGCGGACATTGAGGTGTATGCTGTTACAATACCATATCAAAGCCGGAGAGAAGATGGAGAGTTAATGACACCGGGAGAAAATATAAAAAGGCTTTCTGATGCTTTGAGAAAGAAAAAAAATATCCGGAGGACGGTATTCCACCAGGGAAGTTTTGGGATAGAACGTATTGATTCCACAACATTGAAGCCTGTACGAATCAATGGACCGGAAGTGGATAAAATGTCAGAGAAGGAAGAAGAGATTGATAAAAAATATATTCCTGGGAATTATCGGAACGTATCTCATTTTGAAAGTTTGGGCGGCGATAAAGGCAATTCAAATTATATTGCAGTGGTTCATATTGATGGGAATGCGATGGGAGAAAGAATAAAAAAGATGTATGAAAAATATGGGGATATGGACTGGGATGCTTATAGGGAAAATTTGCGTTCCTACAGTAAGGGAGTGGACAGGGATTTCAAATCAGCATATAAGGAAATGGCCGAATGCGTTGCCAAAAACCTGGATGGGGGCAGGCTGAAGGAATTGAAGCTAAAAGATAATGCATTTCCTGTCAGGAGAATCATCACAGCGGGAGATGATGTCTGCTTTGTGTCAGAGGGAAGGATTGGGATAGAGTGTGCGGCAGTATTTCTGCGGGCCTTGGGGAAAAAAGAACAGGGATATGCCGCCTGTGCCGGGGTGGCCATAGTCCATCAGAAATATCCGTTTTATCGTGCTTATGAAATGGCAGAACTTTTGTGCAAAAATGCTAAGAAATTAGGTGTTTCTTTAGATGATCGGATGGGGAAAGAAGTTTCAGCCATTGACTGGCATATAGAATACGGAGAGATGGGGGAGTCACTGGAAGAAATCCGCAGGAAATACCAGACGGCGGATGGGAAGCGGTTGGAGATGAGACCCTATATAGTATCTGCTCCAAAAGAGATTAGCGAAATGGAGCCCTTTCGTCAATACGACAATTTTAAAAAGTTAATGACAGGACTTCTGTCTGATAAGATTTCCTATGCCAAAGGCAAAATAAAAGAAATGAAAATGGCTCTTAGGGAAGGGGAAGTTCGGACGGAATATTATCTGAAATTCAATAAAATAGAGGATATCACCCTGGAAAGCTATTATGATATATTTAAAGAGATGGACTGTGGCAAAATCTTTACGGGGCAGGAGACGGAGCGTCCGGTTTTTGTGGAAACCCATGACAAGAAACAGCGCTCTTATCTGTATGATGCAATTGAATTAATGGATACATATATTGGTCTGGAGGCTGGGAAGGATGAAGATGAAAATTAAAATGAAACTGTTATCTGATATGGTGTTTGGCAGCGGAATGAGTGTGCCGGGAGGAGAAAACATTGCTGTACTCTGTGATGAATATGGTTTCCCATATTATAAGGGCAGTACCTTCAAAGGTGTATTCAGGGAAGAAATGGAACGCTATCTTGGCTGGAGTATGGGCTCCTTGGAAGAAGCAGAGAAGAAGCTGTACAGCCTGTTCGGCCAAAGCGGAGATGATGGCTCAGAGAACTTTGAAAAGCTGGTTTTTTCAGAGTTTGTGCTGTCTGAAAATGTCAGGGAAGCGGTGTTGAAAGAAATCGGCACGGAAAACCCCGAATTGGTTACCGACTGCTTAAGCCACCTTAGGACTTTTACAAGGCTTTCCGAGGAGGGGATGGCAGATAAGGGCAGCCTGAGAAATTGCCGCTGCGTCAATAAAAACCTGGTGTTCTATTCCGAGGTTTCCTGTGCAGACGAGGATGAAAAACTGATAAGGGACGTCCTTTCCATGGTCAAATGGATTGGAAGCATGAGAAACCGGGGGTTTGGAAAAGTGCAGATATCCGTAGAATAGGAGGGAGATGGTGCAATGACTAGATACTTGCGTTATGTAATTGAAAATAAAGAGCCGCTGCGCATCGGGGATGACAGCACCAGCCAACAGGGACAGACTTCTACGCTGCGGCATATACCGGGGTCCGCAATCCGGGGCTTTGTAGTAAATGCTTTGGCTGGAAAACCCGGATTTGAAGTGATAAAGGGATGCCTGTTTTCTAACGGTACCCGTTTTTTAAATGCTTATCTGATTTTGGGGGAACGGGAGTTGATTCCCTCTCCCCAGGGATTTTATGAGGATAAGAGGGAAGGCGGGAAAAAGGAAATCCATAACATGTTTATTGACAGTAATATTCCGGCTGGTTTTAAGGATGCTTCTCTTGGAAGATATTCTTATCTGGAGGGTGACTGCATCCACTATTTTGATGTGAAAACCGGTTCGGATATGAAAATTAAAATTCATGAGAAGGAAAAGAATCTTTTCCGCAATGAATATATTTTGCCAGGCTACCGTTTTGCCGGCTACATTGCAGTGGAGGAAGAAGAACTGGGGAAGTGTATCAAAAGCGTATTAAAAGACCAGATTATTCTGGGAAATGGCCGTTCAGCGGGCATGGGAAAGTGTCTTGTGGAGACCTGCGGTTATTGTGGCAGGATTCCCTATGAGGAGTATCAGGTGAAAGAACCCCTTTTAGGGGAATGTTACATGATGCTTCTGTCCCATACCGTGATGAGGAATAAAAAAGGGGAATACTGCGGACTTGACATTGATGTACTGGAAAAGCAGATGGACGTTAAGCATCTGGAGGTGGAAAACTGTGCGGCTTCCACTGTGGAGATTAAAGGCTTTAACCGCATATGGGGAGGAAAAATCCCCTCTGTTCCCATGTATGAGCAGGGAAGTGTATTCCATCTCTCCTACAAGGGAGAATTTACAGTGGAAAGGATAAGCCAGTTGATGGACCGGGGGATTGGAGTGCGGCGGAATGAGGGTTTTGGCCGTGTGGTTATTTTAAGAGATTATGAGAAAATCCGCTATAAACAGGGAGGGGATGAAGGGAGGCCAAATCCCATTCCCGGAAAAAGCCGGAAAGACAATGATGTAAGACAAAATACCGTTTTCGGAAAGCGGCAGGAGGACGGAGACGTATTGAAAACGGTTGCCAGATCCTATTACAGAAAACAGATTGAGAAGGCCATGAATCGGTATGTGGTGGATAACCCTCTAAAAAGAGAAAATATTGCCAGCAGCCAGTTGGGAACGATAGAATCCTTTTCGACTTCTTACCGATATAACCCAGATGAGGGAGTGTCAGCCATCCGGAGACATTTTGAAAATGCAGAAAAAAAAGAGCAAAAACATAATACCCAGAAAGAAAGACATAGTATTAAAAGTTTTTCTGATATGGTATTAAAAATATTAGATGATGATTTGGAGGAGACGCTGACAATTCAGACAAGGGAAAAAAATCGGGTGATGGGAATTGAAAAATCGGAGCTTTTTTGCCCGGAGGAGTTGGATTCCCTGAAACTGCAGCTATTGACTATGTTAATCCGGTATGAAAATAAACGGGAAAAGGAGGAGGACTAAATGGCGGGGATGTATCAGTATGACAAAATTATCAAATATTGGGTAAAAGCTACCTGCACAAAACCTTTGCACGTTGGAAGCGGCGAGGGAGACCAGGGACAGGTTCTGATACACCCGGTGGATGGCAGGCCCTTTGTCCAGGCAGCCAGCATCGCAGGCGTGTTCAGGGAATACTATGTCAGGGCAAATGGTTTTAATGAGGCAGAAATGTTATTTGGGGCATCGAACCAGGAAGAAGGGGAAGGCAGAAAGGAGAGCAGGGTGCGCATTTCAGATGGGATTTTTTCCAGGGATGGCGAGAAGATTGTGCTGGAACTTCGTCCCAGGGTAAAAATCAATCCTGTGACGGGAGTTTGCGATAGCAGCACTGTGCAGGGTTCTGATAAAAAATCCGGACAAAAGTTTGAGATGGAGTATGTGGGTGCCGGGGCGCAGATAACATTTTTTTTCTACTTGTTTGATGCCAGTGCCGAGGAAAAACTGTTGGATGTTTTTAGCGCTATTCAACAGCAGCAGATTCAATTTGGCGGGCAGAAGAGCAATGGGTGCGGCTATCTTCAGATAGACCGCCTGCTATGTAAAGAATTTGATATGACGAATGAACAAGACCGCAGGCTTTGGATGCGGGAAGAAGAGTTAGGAGAAAAAAATTATGATGATTTGACAGCCAAACTTGAAAGGGAAATTAAGAATCAAAATGCATATGAAATTGTGGTAGATGGCAGGACAGATGGGGAATTATTGGTTAAAAGCATTGCTGTGGCAGACTGTGGTAAAGATGCACCGGACTGCACAAACATCCAAAATGCGAAAAAGGATTATATTGTTCCGGGAAGTTCTTTTAAAGGAGTAATCAGAAATCGGATGGAGCGGATTGCCGATTACCTGCAGGTGACAGAGGTTATTGAGAATACATTTGGCGTGGCGCAAAGTAAAGAAGAACAGGGAAAAACGGGCAATATTCGTTTTTTTGATACAGTGGTAGGTAATCAGAAGGACAATGACCAAAACCGTCTGACACACCGCATCCACATTGATAAATTTACGGGCGGCGTGATGCACAGGGGGCTTTTTACAGAGAAAAATGTATATGGAAATGTAAAATTCCGTATCAGAATATTGAACAGGAATTCCCCGGACAGAACCTGCGGACTCCTGCTTTTTGCCTTGCGGGATTTGGCTGTTGGCATGGTAAACGTGGGCAGCGGCTATCATGTGGGCAAAGGGTTTATCCAGGTGGACAGATTGACAGTAAAATCAGGGGACGGAAGGAAAGCAGAGGTCTTATTTGATAAAAATCAGATTAATGACAACCAAGGCATTATCAGGCAATGTATGGATGCAGTTGGGAGGAAATGAGATGGGATACCAGGTAGAAGATATTGATTTACAGGAAGCATATGGGAGGGCAGCGGATTATCAGTATGCGCTGCTGTATATGATTAGTGAAAGAATAATCCTGTGTAATGCAGGGAGTTTGCCGGAGATTAACTGGAAGGAGTGCCAGGAGGCAAGATTTTTTTCGGAAGACAGGGAATTGCATATATTTGAGGGAGAAGAGGGTATGCAGGCGGTGGAAGTTTTTGATACGGATGAGGAGGATATTGTCGTGAAGGAATATGAACTGGATAACAGATTCCGCACTGCCGGTAAGACCGTGCTTGTAAAGGAATATCTTGACTATGATTCTGACGGACAGGTATTTGTAGCGCTTACCAGGTTAAAAGGTATTCGGTAAGGTTTTTGATGGAGGAGGATAAAGAAGGAAAGGAGTGCAGCATGGGAGAATTTTTGGGATATGACTTAAATGATGTCGGCAGGGCGATGATGAGTGATAAGAGCCGGAGCGGCAGGAAATATGATAAAAAATATCAGGAGGGGAGTAGCAGCCGCCAGGGTAGTAATTCTGGTGGCAGAGGTCATGGAAAGAAGGGGGATCATAGCGGCAAAAGCCAGGAATATCGGGGTGGACAGAAGGGCAGAGAAGGAGAATCTCAAAATGATACGGAAAAATATGTGGGCGCACCATATAATTTTGTTTCCTTTACAAAGGATATATATGAATATCCCCAAGGAAAACTGACGTGCCACAATGATGTGTCGGATGAGCTTTTCAGTGGGAAGATTGAGTATATAATTACTGCCAAAAGCCCTATTATTGTGGATGACGGCAGCGGGCATTTCTGTAAAAATCCCCAGAAAAAGTACATAATTCCTGGAAGTACAGTACTGGGGATGATACGGAGCAATGTCCAGGTGCTGGGGCTTTCCAGTTTCTCTGATGATATTGATGATTACGCTTTGATGTACAGAAATGTGGCTTCGGGGGCTGAAAAGAAAAAATATGATGAAATTTTGGGAGTTGACAATAGTAGTAAAGAAACGAGAGGCATTGCTAAAAATGTTAAAGCCGGCTATATTTTTTTGAAAGATGGAAACTATTTTTTCAATGAAGTAAAAGAAAAATTTGATAAAGGTTCCAATTACCTTATGCTCAGCAGTAAAAAAATATTGTCAGATAAAGACAGTTTTCCCTTTTTTCTGGATGATTGTAAACATCATATGATGTATACGGCTGACTGCATTTTTGAGAGAAAAGAAAAAATTGAAGGAAGATATGGGAACAGATATGCAAAGTTCATTTATAAGACAGAAGATACGGAAGAAGTGGCCGGCTGTATTGAAAATGGAGAATTTTCCTTTAAGAAGGGGGAAGTTTATAAGAATAATATTAATGTGGTTTCCATCGGAAAACCTGGAGTTTATGAAGAGACAGGGAGGGTGAAATTTAGAAATAATAAAATTGTGAGAGAAATTTCCTATGAACCAAAGCAAAAAAGAATGATTAATAAAAATTATGAACCCTATTATAAACCGGTTTTATATAAGTTGGATCAAAGCCATAAAAGAGTGGTTGCTGTAACAGAGAGAAAGGATGAATATCAGGAACAAGGATTTCAGGAGGGGTATGTACTTTCTTCCGGATGGATAGATAAGAAAAAGAATGTGTACATTATTCCAGAAAAAGAATGTGATATAAAAAGCGCCATTAAAATAAAACCAGAAGCTGTTATGGCTTTTTCAGTAGATTTGCAGAGAAAAAAGAATAGCCTAAAACAGTATTTTCATGACAATAATCATGCAGAGGAGGATGCTTTGGCATTTTTTGGTCTTCCTCAGAAAGAAGGGGAAGAGGGAAAAAAGCCTGCATTTTTTATAGAATATAAGGGTGGCCAGTATTTTGGTTTCACTCCCAGACTGCGTTTGTTTTATGATAAAAAAGTCAAACAGGGGCTGCCGGAGAAATATGGAGAAAGAGGAATAGATTACAGTAAAGCGATTTTTGGATACATCAACGGCAGGGAGGGCTATAAATCCAAAGTAGCATTTTTAGATGCTGTAGCCATAAATGACACGGCAGAGCTACCAGAAGTAGAACTGATTTTGGCGGAGCCGAAACCTACCAGTTATTTGGATTATCTGAAGCAGGAGGATGAAAAAGCCGTTACATATAACAGCCCTAAAATAGAGCTGCGCGGCATGAAACAATATTGGCTTCGTAAAGAGACGGTAAAGCAGGAGGTGGATGAAAAAAAGGAAAAGGTTACAGATAAGTTCTGCCCGTTGGATGAAAAGACACAGTTTAAGGGGAAGATTCGTTTCCATAATATGTTGAGGGATGAGTTGGGACTCCTGCTTTGGAGCATTCAACTGGATGACGGGAAATCATGGATGAATATAGGGAAAGCAAAGCCATTTGGTTATGGAAATATTTCTGTGGAACTAAGTGAGGTAAAGCGGTTTGTTCAGAGCAGGGCATATGGGCTGGATTGCCTGGATCTGGATCCTTTTGAACCCCTGGATGTGGCAAAGCTAATAGGGGAATATAAGGAACATATCAATCAGTTTTTGAATGGTCGTCAGATTGATGACCTTGAAAGCATTAGGGAGTTTTTTGCGATGAAAAACCCTGATATTGTGCCGGATAAAGATAAGATTAAATACATGAGTATTGAAAAGAAAGATTACCAGAATAGGAAAAAAGCACTTCCATTAGTGAAGGAGCTTGTGAAGGGAGAGTGACGGGATGTATCACTTTCATTTTACTCAGCTTTCCGTTATAGTGCGGTTTCTGGCGGATGGGAAGCTTCCTAAATATAAGGGTTCAGCACTGCGGGGCGGACTGGGAAGACAACTGCTGGAGATGTATTGTGTAGGTGAGGAGGAACGTTGCGAAGAGTGCTTTCTGCGCGAAAAATGCATTGTCCAAAATGTGATGTATGCACCTTTTCGGGTGAAGCCGGATTTTGTAACGGAGGGAGAGAGTGCAGGCTATACTTTGTCCTGCACGGACACACGCACACAGGTAAGTGCGGGGAATGAGACAGAGGTGCGCCTGATTCTTTATGGGGATGTGGTGGCTTATTTTAATCCGATAATCCAGGCACTCTTTGGTCTGGGCCAGAAAGGGCTGGGAAAGGACTTGATTCCCTTTGGCATAGTGGCAGTTCGGAATAGGCTGGGAGTGGATATCCTGGGGGCAGGTACCATAAATGTGTCCAGGCTTCTGACGGAGACTGGGGCAGATTATATTGGGGATCGCAAGAAAGAATTGGGCTGGAATGACGGAGGCCGGATTTGCCTGCGTTTTCTATCTCCCTGTGCTATTAAACGTCAGGGAAAAATAATGACTCAGTTCCAGGAAGAGGCTTTGTTTCAGGCAGTATGGCGGCGGGTATATATGCAGCATCTTTTTGAGGGATATGTCATTGAGCCGATGATGCTTCGCTGGGAGGCGCAGATAAAAGGGCAGCACGCTGAATTGCAGCAGGTAGGGAGATATTCCCAGCGTAACCAGGAGAAGATGAATTTGTTGGGAATCACCGGCTGGATGGAGCTGGAAAATGTGAATAATGGGGTGCTGGAATTACTCTTGGCAGGTGAAATTACTTGCGTCGGGAAGAATACAAGATTTGGTTTTGGAGTGTATCGGGTAGAGGTGCTGTACTAGATTAATCATTGCAATAAGACACATTCTTTTTTACCTTCTTTTATTATACCGTATTCCTCTTATGGATTGTGTTTTGTTTTAAGTGTAATTCAAAGTTATTATCAGAGAAGCAGGACAGTTTTGTAGATTTGTGAAAAATATGACATCTCGGAATCAATGTTGTATCGTTGGAAACATATCTTTGAGAAAAGCTATGAGAACTGGATAGAGCTGTTAAAAGATTTAATAGCAGAAAATGAAAATACCAATGCACAACTGTTTATTGAGAAAACAGGCAATGTATTAGACTTTACTTTTTTTATTGATTTCAGTGACTCGTTATTGATTAATTATCATTTATTGTTTCACAGAAGTTTTATGGAACATCTCAATTAAATGTATGTATTTGGGAAAATGGCGCTATAAAACTTGTACTTTTGGTATGAATCGCGCAAAAGGACCATGAATTTAATTCGCTGAGATATAGTACACCGGTTTACAACTTTTTAGAAAAAAAGAAGCACAGCCATTGCTCCTTCCCATTGATGACACTATGATGGAAAAGGAAGATGAGAAATTTGAACTCCGATCAAGAATCTGTGACCATGCTGCGCATAATGGTTCCAATTACCTGAACGGACACTGTATGGTAAACATCCTGCTGTCCTTTCCGGTTATGAGTAGCGGCTACATATCCTATCTTTCTGTCCCACTTGGCTGCCGGCTTTGGGACAGAAAGCAGACGAAGCCGGAAATTGCTGCTGAAATGGTGCGCCAGGCTATGAACATCATCGGCACACAGAGGCAGATGTTCCTACTCTGCGACAGCCAATGTATGGCCTCTCGCCGGAACGCACAGGAAAACGCAGCCATCCAAAGAAATATGGTGAACGTCTGTTGCCGCAAGATTTCGGGTTTGAATCACCAAAAACCGGGGATTGGAAGGTAGGTGTGCGCCCTGTACTTACCTGATTGTGGGAAGGACGTATGGTCTATGCCATTGTCACACTCCAAAAAAGCGGGAATAGCAGCCACAAGCTGTTCTTCTGCACCAAAGCCCCAAGAGAGAGCGCACTTGACTACAGGAATTGTGCAGATGATGCCATCCGTGAATACGGAAAGGAAGACATCCGCTATCTCCCGCCTGCTACATGCTCCGCTGAAACATTGAAGTATCATACTATGAAAGCAAGACTTTCCGATCGCTGGAAGAATACCATGTACGAAGCCGTGAAGGCATTGAACGGCTGGTAAATCCGGAGTGCATAACTTACAGTGCCATGACACTGCTCCCATACAGTGATGAAACTTTTTCATGCTACCGGTCTGCAAGTGCGCAGGATGCCCGTTTTGGTATTGGGCAACAAACTCAAGCCAGTATAATATTCAACAGTTTCGAGGGAAAACTCGAAACTATAAAAAATTCGTGCCATTTTATCAAAATAATTAAGTGCTATATTTTGTCAGACTTTATAAATGTCCAAAAGTTGTAAACCAGTGATATAGTAATAAATTGCTTTCTATCTGATTTTTAACTAAGTGAGGCACTGGACATAAGAGACAATGTATGCTAGACTGGTGTTATATTAAAGAAAATCACAAAAAACCAAAAATTAGGCAAAAAAGTGCATTTTATTACGATTTTGAAAAACCTTGGGGAATTTACCCCCCTTTGAAGCCCCATAAACAGGGCGTTTCAGAAGGGCAGGGTAGAAATGGTAGTAGCCCGTTTAAGGGCATTGACACTTTCCCTGACTTAAGTGTCATCTTAATGATAAATCGTAGAAATGGTAGCAGCCCGTTTAAGGGCATTGACACCCAGCAGTTTCAAACTCAGCTAAATTTGAAATTTCCAGTAGAAATGGTAGCAGCCCGTTTAAGGGCATTGACACACCTACTACACCTTTTTTGCTCCGTTTCTTCATCATAAGTAGAAATGGTACCAGCCTGTTTAAGGTATATCTCACACAAATCCTTTCCGGACAATTCAGAAGGGATTTTTCACTTTTTTCAGCTTTTTTGATAAAATTTCATTTCAATTTTCCCAAATATACATTTAAATATTGATTTCACATAAACTGGTTATATCAATCTCTTTGTTTAGGAAGTATATTTTTGTTATGGAAGCTGTCCGGTATACAGCACTATATTCAGTTAAGCTTTAAGTGCAGGCAATATTCTGATATGTGTGGGCAAAGCCAAGTGTAATATTGCCTGCTAAAAATGCAAGGATTTTAAAAACAGAAAATATCTGGCAGATAAGGAGTGAAAATAGTTATGACAAAGAAATTGAGAGACAAGACAAAGCATTGGATGGGGTTAGAGCGTACTACATTTGAGCAGCGTGCAGTAGCAGAGGAATAGATTGAAAAAAGAGCTTACAAGAGAGTAGAGGGGCGCACTTTAACAAGCCATTCCATAACCTAAATTTTTAAAATGGCTTAAAGATGGTATTGTATTTAGTGGTAAGTCCCATTATGTTATGTATGCAGGGCAAAAGAATCAGCAGAAAGTTCGCCAACAGATATTAAAAATCTGTAAGCCTGTTTAATCGCTTTTTGTTTCTGTTTCTCCTGCATTTCAGGCGATGTGTCAGTTTTATATAAATCACAGGGATTCCATGTTTCTCCTGTGGACAGCATATGGTATACCGCTGCCAGAATCATCCTTGCAATAGCAATGATGGCTCTCTTTTTACCTCTTCTTTTGGCAATGCGTTCGTACTTGTTTTTGTAGTAAGGGTTTGTCTTGGATTTCACGGCGGCATGGGCACACTGTACCAATGCCGGTTTGAGGTAGACTCCGGCACGTGTAATCCTGACAGATTTTTTCTTACCGGCAGATTCATTGCTGCCAGGTGTCAGGCCCGCCCAGCAACACAGACGCTTAGAAGAGTTGAATTGTTTCATGTCAGTGCCAGTCTCGGATAAGATGGTAATGGCAGACTGTCTGTCGATTCCGGGATTGGTACAGAGTAAAGCAACCGCATTTTCATAAGGTGCGATAAGTTCATCCAGTTTTGTGTCCAGTTTTTCAATCATTCGGTTCACAAAATCAAGGTGGGCATGGATCATGTCCATGCGTTCCTTTTGGGAAGCGGTCATCTGGTATCCTTCGATGGATTCAACGACCTGGTCCCCTTTCTTTTTCAGTGATTTCTGAAGAAAAGATTTACAGGTGTCAGGGTCAAAGGAATCAGAATGGATCAGATAATCAGTAATAGCGGAAGCTGATTTTCCGAACATATCGGAAACAACAGCGTCCAGAGCGACATTGCAGACAGTAAATGCATTCTGGAAACGGTTTTTTTCACTCCGTTTACAGGATGTGAGTTTAAAACGGTAACGTGTGTATTCCCTGAGGATACGGATTTCTTTGGAAGGGATAAAGCTTCCGGGAACCAGTCCAAGCCGGAAAAGGTCGCCAATCCATTTGGAATCTTTGGTGTCATCTTTGTTGCCTTTCACGGCTCTGACCCATTTTGGGTTGGCAATGGTTACGTTGATACAGTCTTCCAAAAGATTGAAAACAGGAACCCAGTACTTGCCGGTGGATTCCATGCAGACATCAAGACATTGATTGTCAAGCAGCCACTGCTTAAAATGGCGGATGTCAGAATTAAACGTAGAGAAACGCTTTTTCTGGTAAGAAGGCAGGACACCACCCGTAGTTTTAATAATTGTGGCGACGAGAAATTTTTTATGGACATCGACGCCACAGCAGGTATTGTAAACAATTTTCATGGCAATATAACTCCTTTCGTTTAAGATAAGAGAAGCCATTGACTGCTGTGCCACACATTTAACAAGAGTTAAAACAATTCTTAGATTGCGGACTCGAAGTACCACTTATTTGTGCTTGAAAGGCACAGCTCACACTGATTAGTGTACTGTTTTGAACCACATGAGGAAGTCTACGACTCACCTCTCCGTGCTTTGTAGTGTAGCCTCTCTATAAGAATTATACAACAAAAAGAGGGAGTGACGCACCCACTTTTTCATTGCTATTTGTGCCGCCAGCGTCAGCGGCGGAATGGAGATTAGTGTGAAAAATATATCTAAGGCAGCAAAAAACGCTGCCTTAGATATATTAAATTTCACACAGGAAAAATGCAAAACCAGCATTTTTCATCACCATTTGTGCCGCAGAAAGCGCGGCATGGGGGATACTATGAAACAGAACTGATGCAACTAATTGTGAAAGAATTTGTTCGAAATAATAAGAGGAAAATATTTGAGGAGGTGGAGTATCTGATCCTGTCTGTGGGAACTTCTTATGAACCATTAGTGTTAAGTATTTCGCTGTTCTGCCCTAAGAAGATTCTTTTTATTACTAAGGCGGTTAAATATCGAATGGATTTTACGCAGAATAAATTTCTATCTGCAAGGCGGAAGATTGAGCTGTAGCGAGTGCTACAGCGATTGATGGTGCTAGATGTCCGGTGGACATCTGTTAAGCACGGACCGTAGCGGAGCGTAGACCAACGCAGCAGATAAAAATTTAGGCAAGTAAAAACATCGACATTTAACCGCCTTAGTAATATGTACACAGAGAAAGCAATGCAGCTTTTTGGGCAATACGATTATTCCGGCGCCAAAGAAAAGTTAGAGGAATTGAGGGAAAAGGTTCCTGACCCGGTAATCCGGCAACAGTTGAGATTTTCCTATTTGCTTGCAGCGGCATATGAACATTGGGATGCTTTGGAGTTCACAGAGGCTTATCAAAATATGGATGCTTTGGTTATGGAACTGCGAAGGGATGTACGTCTGAATTTTCATTTTCTCTTAATGGATTGTATCGGAATTTTAAAAGAGCAATTGGATATTTTAGATGCATTAAAGGAAATCCAGAAGCTTTTTCGCAGTAAAAATCATATGGCTGTGTTAACACAGAAGGAATATATTGTGCCATTGATGTTTACTATGCAGACCAATGCTTTAATCAGGGAAGCACAGAAAAAATATGATTCCGCTACACTTCTTTTGTACAGGCTTCTGGAAATGATTGAGCAACGCCGGTTATCTCATTATAATATTGATGTGTCTAAAGCAGATTTCTCTGTTGGACGGATATATCCATTTGTCAGCGCTCAGGGATGAGATTATGATATCAGGGAAAGGAGATTATATTGGCAAATTAAAGCGATTGCGCTCTGTGGTCTATCTGCGGAATAACAGTATTTTTGCTCATGGATTTTTTCCGGTCAGCAGAGAAGACTATGAAAAATTTAAGGAGTTTGTATGGTTGCTCTTTAGACAATTTTGTGAATTAGAGCAGATAGATTATGTGGCGTATGGTGAAAAAATGGAATGGCTCAATCCATTAGAGACAAGAAATTATTCGCTGGGGGTACGTGCATGTCAGTAATCTACATAATATGTATTTTACTTATGCCGGAAAATATAACGGTAATACAGTAGCAGAAAAGTCAAAAAATATATTTTTGCGTTTTGCGCAGTACGAAGCATATATGGACGAAAATAAGCGGCTGGGAATGGCAAGGGCGATAGTGGAAAACAAGATACATAACTAGTACATCGTTCAATAATTAACACATAGTTTAACTTGTCTATTTTCTTGATAGCATACACTAAAAATCCTCAGCGTAGCCCGCTACGCCTACGTTTTTTAGTGTATACTCTCAAAAAAATATCCTGCGTGAAACTATGAGAAATTAATTGAACGATGTACTAGATAAATGTGATTAAAAGTTTTCATTGGGAGCGTGAGAAGTATGAGTATTTGAGGGATATACGGCAAATGAAACAATTATTGTCATCACTGCAGGATAAAAAAGCAACAATGAAGTAATGGGAATAGAGGGATTATGCAGCAATATTTATTCTCGCGTATATGGGATGGAGGAAAAGATTCGGGAATTTGACGTATGTAGAATGGGTGGATGTCTGTAAAGGGTATTAAGAAACTTGTAAAATCGTCGCTATGGGGTTATTCCATATGCGGCGATTTGTGGTTTCAGCTTATTTTTTAAATGGTGGTTTATGGATTTGGCATCTAAAATCAAAATCTGCGATTCACGTTGCCAGATTAACCATTCACGAAGCAGGTGTCAGGACTTTCGGTAATTTTTCCGATAAGTTAATTGAGGACTGGAGGTGGAAGACACGGTAAAAATTGCAGTGTGCGATGATGAAAAAAATATTAGGACCTATCTTGTTTCACTCATTAAAAAGCAGGATAAAGAATGCAGCATTATGGAATATGCGTCTGCTGATGAATATTTGTCGGATGGCAGAGAGTATGATCTGCTGTTTCTGGATATAGAGATGGGCGGTTTCGGAGACAGGATGGATGGCATGGAACTGGCAGGAAATATCCGAAGTATGGATACCGGCAGGCAGCCGGTCATCGTATTTGTTACAGGCTATGAAAAATACGTTTATGACGCATTTGATGTAGGAGCGTTCCAGTATCTTGTAAAACCCGTGGATGAACAGAAATTTGCAGAGGTGTTTGGCCGGGCGGTAACACAGATTTTGTCCGGGCAGGTTGCATCGGAGGCAGAGAAACGCAGGAAGAAACTTCTGATTCCGTATGCAGGCGGGAGTAAAACCATACCATTTCATGATATTTACTATATGGAAAGCCGTAACCATAATATAGTGCTGCACTTAAAAAGTGGAACACTGGAATACTATGGGAAAATTGGGGACTTGGAAAGGAAACTGGCGGGGCAGTTTTACCGCATACACAGGGGGTACTTGATTAACCTTTTTCATGTGGAAGGTTATGACAGGACAGAGGTAAGAATGGCAAATGGGGATAAGCTCCTGCTTTCAAGGTATAAATATGACAGCTTTGTGCAGGCATATATGGAATACATTTCGGAGGAAAGCCAATGAGCCAGTCAGAGTTTGAAATCGCAAGTAATATATCGGAAGTGTGTAAGATTGTTGTGCAGGTTACAATGTTTATTATTTTGTGGGCGGCAGTTTTTGGGATAAAGAAAGCAAAATGGGATGGCATTGCGGCAGGTTTGCTTTTCTCCGTTAATATAGGGATATGGTTTTTGTCATGTGCCTCATGGATCCGGTATGCCGTATCGGCCGCTGTTGCAGCAGGGTACAGTGGAATATTTCATAAAAAACAGATTGGTAAAGCAGTTTTTACCATACTTGCTTTTTATAATTTCCACTGTCTAAGTTTTTTGATTACAAACAGCATTTACTTGAAAATGATAAATATATGGATGAAAAGTTTTGACGGACTGCAGGCTGATTATGAACAGCAGGTGTACCATAGCATGGCAGCAGGATTGTCCGTAACTGTTTTCTTTTATGCAGCGCTATTTGCAGTTATGGCTGTAATTTTTAGCAGGCTTGTAAAAGGGATGGGCATAATGGCGTGGCAGGATGTTATCATGCTTTCTGTACTGAATTTTGTGGGGAGTATGACTGCAGGCATGGTAAACAGCCTGCTTATCGTAAAAATAGACACAGGTGTTTTTATCTTATTTGATGAAAAAACGGACTTGCTCTGGAAAGTTCCAATGATAGCGGCGCTAATATTTGCAGGGGAGACGGCATTGGTTTATTTTTGGCAGAGATACCAGATACTGTTGTCTGAAAGGCAGAAACATTTTGTGGAAAAACAGCAGGTAAAGGCAATGAAACAGCGTCTGGAAGAAGCAGAGAATTTCTATGGAAGCATCCGCAAGGTAAGGCATGAGATGAAAAACCACATGGCAAATATCAAGGGGCTGGCTGAGACTAGGCAGTATGGAGAGATTGACAGGTATATCCAGAGAATGGATGCGTCTATGCAGGCATTGGAATATAAGTATGCAACAGGCAATGCGGTAACAGATGTCATCATCAACGATAAGTGGCGCAGGGCGGAGAAAAAGGGAATACGGTTTGAAGTTGATTTTCGGTACCGTGGGGGGATTCCGGTATTTGATTTAGGGATTATCCTGGATAACCTTTTGGACAATGCTATAGAGGCCTGTGAGAAACTGGAATGGGGAAAAGGCTTCATACGCATTGATCTGAAGCAGAAGAAACAATTTCTTCTGCTCACTGTGGAGAATAGTTTTGATGGAGACCTGTTTATGCAGGAGGAAAGTTTACTTCCACATACGACAAAGCAAAGCACATGTCCGGAGATTGTTACAGAGCATGGGATTGGACTTAAAAATGTGCATGATATGGCACAGCGGTATTATGGCGGGGTAAAAATAGAAGTGAAAAAGGATATTTTTCATGTAACAGTCATGTTGCAGCAGAGGGAGGTGAAAGAAACAGAAAACAAGTAATGAAAGCGGGAAAGACAGTTTTGAATGACAGATAAGGCGTTATTGAAACAGAGTAGTATAAATTTATATCAAGGAGGGCAAGTGGAAATGAGCAACACAATTAATACGAATTATATGGCAGGAGTTTATAGTAATCAAGTGAACAAACAAGCAAAGAACAGCCAGAAGGGAACAACATCTTTTGCTGATAAGGTGGCAGAAAAAAGAGAAAGCGCCGTTGACCAGTACAAAAGAAATCACCCGGAAGATGCCTATCATGTGGATGCACAGGTACGTGCCGGAAAGTCTGTCATAACTAAGAATGGCGCTGACAATATTTCCAGAGAAGATATGACAATGGAGGAATACAAGACTTTTGTAAACGGGCTGTTAAGCAGCATACCATTTGATTCCACCAGAATATATGATAAGGAATTCATTTCCATCTCAGATGCAGGATGGGAGCAGATGAAAAACGATCCAGACTATGAGGCATGGGTATTAGGATATACGGCAGAAAACAGGTCTGTGAGGAATCCGTTTTTTGGATGGACAGGTGCATCGGGGAGTGTTTATGTGGAGAAATTTGGCGCGTCTATTGAGGAACATATAGGTCAGAGTGTAGGCACATCTGGTTCCGGCAGCAGTTCCAATCATATAAAAAATGAAAAATCATGGTGGGAAAAACGCCATGAAAAAATGGAAGAGCTGATGGAGGAGCAGGCAAAGAAGGCTGTGAAGAAAGCACGCGCACAGAGGGAATTTGAGCAGGAGCGTTCTCTGAACAGCTATCTGGCCGGCCGGCAGAGGTTACAGAATTTTCTTTCAGATGGCATTCAGGGAGGTACAGATATGATGAAGTTTCAGTCAACAGCTATGAGTGCGTTAGCGGCAATGGCATATGAAAACAATATCAGTACATTCAGTGAGAGTGTGCTGGCAAGTAAGAAGTAACAGTTTTTTGATGGAGATTACGGAAAATGAGTGTAAGTGGAATTGGCGGAAAGGAGTACAGGGGCAGCCTATATCACTTCAATCTGCCCCGCTGTCTGTTCCCTGCTTAATTTACGGTATGTTTGGATATACAATGCGGCGGCAAGGATAGTTGAAAATATATCTGCTGCAGGCTGTGCCCATGCAAGTCCTGTCAGACCAAGAACCGCTTTTAGGATAAACAGGGCAGGAATGTAGATAATGCCCTGTCTGCTTAAACTGATAATGAGTGAAGCGGCCGCCGCCCCCATAGCCTGTATGCTATTGACAAGGACATAAAACAGACCAAACAGAAAACTTGTTGTCAATAAAATGCGTGAAAACTGGAGAGCATAATCAAAAGCAGTCGTATCAGTCAGAAATGCACTGACTATCTGACCCGCAGAAAGATAACAAAGGATTGTCAGAGAAGCGCCCAAAATCAATGCAAATATTGCTGAAAACTTGAAAACATCTTTGAACCTTTTCCACAATTTCGCCCCTACGCAATAGCCAAGCAAAGGCTGTATTCCCTGTCCTAATCCCATACATATCATGCCGGTAATGACAGTTACTTTCATGGCAACCCCCATACCGGCAATCGCCATATCGCCGTATTCTGCCATTTGGCTGTTGATGATGATTTGTGAAATGCTCATTAACAAAGAGCCTAACGCTGCGGGAATACCGATTGCAAGGACGCTGCTGCAAACTTTATTTTTCACGGTAAACTCTTTGAAACTGATACTAAGGCTTGATTTTCCACGGAGAAAGTAGCAGATATAATATCCTGCGCCTATCACGTTGCCGATTACGGTAGCAATCGCTGCACCTGCTATGTTCCAGCCGAAACCTAAAATCATAACCGGGTCAAGAATGACATTGAAAAGGTTTCCAAGAAGTTGTCCCATCATGGCACTGCCTGGTTTTCCTTCTGCACGGATAACACTTGTATAGCAGTTTGAAATCAGTACAAAAGGTCCGCTGCACGCAACTATGGTCAGATATGTTTTTGTCAAATCCCACGTGTCGGAACTTGCCCCAATCAGTGACAGGATAGGGTTCATAAATATCAAAAATAATGCTGCCATTACTACGCCTACAATGATACAGCTCCACATACAGAAAGAGCAGACTTTTTTTGCGTAGTCCTCTTTCCCCTCGCCCAATGCACGGGAAATAACAGACGTACCGCCAATGCCGAAAACTGTACCTGCCGCCATAAAGATCAGAAATACAGGAGTTGCAAGCGATACAGCCGCAACCTGTAAAGCGTCATGCGTCTGCCCGATAAAGAACGTGTCGGCTAAATTGTAGACCAGTACCATAAGCATTGCCGCCATAGCGGGCAGGGCATTTTTGAATACCGCCTGTGAAACAGGCGCTTTGCTAAAGACTTCCATGGATTTTTGATTATTCATTACATTTCCTCCTTTTTAATGATTGCTAGCGATTAAAAGCTAGCGATTGATGTGAATATTTTTTTGTCTGCCCGATACAGGCAGACATTACATTTTCCTTACTGTGCGGTTTATTTCTTCCAACAAAGACAACAGGCTTTCTCTTTCTGCGGCTGAAAGATTTTCTAAAAGCTTTTTTTCCGTATCATCTATTTCCCGCTTTGCCTCCTTGCAGAATTTCTCTCCAACAGGGGTTATTTCCACATACTTTATTCGTTTATCGTCCGTGTCCCCGGAAACGGAAACAAGTTTTTTCTGTTCTAAGCGGAAAATCAGTCCGGCGGTCGTGGATTGCGCAAGTGACAGGCACTTTTCCAGTTCCTTAAAAGTAAGTTTCCTCGTAGGTGCTTTTAGGATTTCAACTAAAGCGGTCATTTGGGAAAGGGTAAGGTCTTTTGCTTTTAGTTGGCTGTTTGCTATTTTCTCCAAGGCGTTGTGTATTTGACGTATTAACATTCCGAAAGTATTTGCTTCACTCAATTTCAACCCTCCAATCTGTAAAGTAGCATAGCACAACTTTATAAGAATGTCAATAGTATGCGATTGAATTATATGAGAGTGGCATTTAAAGAATATGGATAATAAATGCTTGAAAAATAAGGGGAAAACATTCAGTTTAAGCTATCCGCCGAGAACCGTGAATAGTAACATGATGTTTAGAATAGCTGTAAATAGTAACAATAAATATGGTGCATTTTAGTTCCTGTTATGTTACTATTTAAATTATGATTATATTTTAAAGTGTGTCTGAGTAACGAAAGGAGCAAAGCAGATGAAGACAAAGCAGTTAATTGGGATTATTGTCACTGGGATTGTTGTGATTGCTGTTGGGATAACAGGCGTCGCATCGAATGTTATCGCTGGGAAGGTGTTGGAAAAAACAACAAAAGAGACAAGTTCTTTTCTGGAAGACTTTGTAGGCAGTACAATAGAAAGCAAAGTGACGCTGCCGGCCGAGGAATTTATTGGCGTAATTAATATTGTAGGGGAAATTGGGGAAAGCGCTTCTAGTGCATGGGGCGATTCTGGCCAGTATAACCATAATTTGTATATGAATTATATTGAACAGATGGAAAATTCCTCACTTAATAAGGGAATCCTTTTGTATGTGGACAGCCCGGGAGGCGCAGTTTACCAGTCGGATGAGCTTTATCTGAAGCTGATGGAGTACAAAGAAGTGACAAACCGCCCTGTCTGGGCATACTTTGCATCCCAGGCATGTTCCGGGGGATATTATATTGCGATGGCGGCAGATAAAATCTATGCAAACAGAAATTGTTGGACAGGATCAATAGGGGTTATTATTTCGCTGGTAAACTGTAAGGACTTATATGACAAGCTGGGAATTAAGGAAATTGACATTACAAGTGGGAAGAATAAGGCAATGGGTTCTTCTGGGCTGGATTTGACAGAAGAGCAGTATGGTATTTTGCAGTCGCTGGTGGATGAGGCATATGACCAGTTTGTTGAGATTGTCTGCGATGGGCGCGGCATGGATGAAAAAACAGTCCGTTCCCTTGCAGACGGCAGGCTTTATTCTGCACTGCAGGCGAAAGAGAAGCGGATGATTGATGAAATCGGTTCTTTGGAAGATGGGAAACTTGCCATGATAAGCGAAGCAGGATGTGATGGGGATATTTTGTTTTTTGCGCCGGAAAGCAGTGTAAAAGGACTGTTTAGTACTGTATTTGGGGCGGTAAAGGATATTATGCCAAAATCAGAGGTGGAGCTTGCAACGGATATTGTGGAAAATAAAGGAAATGGGGTGCTGAAATATTATGCAAAATAGCAGGGATCAACAGGTATATGCCGGTTTTTTTGTCCGCCTGGCCGCATACTTTATTGATTGCGTTATTGTAGGGGCAGCTTTGATGGCCATCAGGATTCCTGTATGGTTTCTGTCGCTTGGCGGGGCGTCCGGCTTTCTTTTGGAAGATTTTATTTTTGAGTATTCTGTTTATGATATAGTTCTATATTTGCTGAAAGTAACATATTTTGTTTTGCTGACTTATTTTACAGGCCAAACATTGGGGAAGAAGCTGCTGCAGATTCAGGTGGTCAGTGCAGAGGGGCGTAAGCCGTCGTTTTTTGAAATTGCATTCCGGGAAAGCGTCGGAAGGTTTTTATCTGCTTTGATTATCTATGTTGGGTACATTATGGTTGGGGCAGAGAAACAAAAGCGTGGTCTGCATGATATTTTAAGCGATACCTGTGTTGTATACCATCACCAGAAAACAGTAGCGATACCTACGCCTGTCACATATAATAATATACCATATGCGGTACAGGTGCCGCCGTATCAGGCAGGGGCAGCACAGCAAAACCCTTATGTACAGCCGATGAACCGTGCAGGGATGCCGCCGCAGCCGCCGGCGCAGCAGGACTATCCAAAGATGCCAGCGCCGCCGGTACAGGGGGGAGGGCCACAGGAACTGCCGCCGCAGGATACTTTGCCAGAAGGGGATTCATCAAAAACAGAAGATTAAAAATTTTCTATCTGCGAATGTGGGAGTCAAGCTGGATGCTCTCTAGAGTGTTGAACCGCGCAGGTGGAAATTTTTTAAACGCCATTTGGAAAATGGCCTGATAAATCAAAAAAGCAGGATTTTAAAGGCTTCGTTTTCTTTCAGTGAAAAATGAATAAAAGCGGATTATCTGTAAAGAATAGTAACAGATGATATCGTAGCACTCCGATAGAATCGGGGTGCTTTTTCTTTTATTATAAACGAATGGAGGATAACAAGTATGTTTGAAGAGAAGGAAACATTTTGGAAGAAAAAGGGTTTTTATGCGTCAGCATGTGTCCTGCTGGTGGGGATTATGGCAGTTAGCGCAATTGCTTACAGGAAATGGAACTTTGGAACTGGCGGCAATAATAAAATGATGGCGGATATTGCAACCGAAATGCCTGTAGCGACGCCCGCGGCAACGGTGCTTCCAAAGCCTTCCGCAGCAGCCCAGAAAGCGGCACAGGCAAATGCACCAGTAGCAAAGAACAATACATCCGAGGGGGACAAGGGGGCAAAGAAAGCAAAAAAAGCAGCGCAGGCAGTAAAAAAGACAGACGCAGCTAAGACAAAGGGAAAAGAAGCAAAACCGGGTAAGAAAGCAGCGAAAACTTCTGCAGCAGCGCAGCCAAAGCTTTCTTTTAATGAAGAAGCCGGGCTTCTTTGGCCGGTAGAAGGAGATATCCTTTTGAAATATAGCATGAATAACAGTGTTTATTTTAAAACGCTGGCTCAGTATAAATGTAACCCGGGAATAGTGATTTCAGCAAAAGAAGGCACAGAGGTAAAAGCAGCGGCTGACTGTCAGGTAACAAAGGTGACAAAGGATGATGAACTTGGTTCTGTTGTAACTACGGATATTGGGGACCAATATACTGCTTCTTATGGACAGCTTGATAATATTTCTGTCAATAAAGGGGATATTTTGAAAGAAGGCGATGTGATAGGCACGATTGCAAAGCCAACAAAATATTATACGGAGGAAGGAAGCAATCTGTTTTTCCAGATAAAGAATGGAAAGGATACAGTGGATCCAATGCTTTTGCTTCGCTGATTCTTGCCAAATTTATAAGTCCTGGTTTCCAAAGCATGGCGGTGCTTTGGAAGCCAGGGCTTTTTATGCTATAAAAATTTTGCTGGTGCTTAATCCTTGTGATTTATGGTTTTACCGCCGCTGCATTTTCTCATAAAGCTTAGTATAATCCAATTTAATTACCTTATCTTTTGGTGAGGATGCTTTTTTGAGAGTGCAGGTGTAAAAACGTAGGCGTAGCGGGCTACGCTGAGGATTTTACGCCTGTGCTATCGGGAAAGCAGACCAGCAAAAGGTATGGCTAATTAAAATGGGTTATACTAGTACGGAAATCCTTTAGGAAACGGTGCAGTAAAAGGGAGAAAAGCCCTTCTAAAAATGTAAAGGCATAACACAAAATGAATGCGGCTGCTATTTTTATAAGGGTTAATTTCCTGGTTTCCAGTAGATTATAGATAAATTTTCCACGGATTGTGCCATAAATAAGGTCAAAAAAGAGATACAGGACAACAGGGAGAGGGATGAGAAACAGGACGTTCCAGGAAGTTGTTTTCCTGACAAAAGCAACATTATATAATAAGAATAACAGTGGGTTTATAACGTGAAGAAAGAAAAACTCGCCTTCAAAGTGTATCTGGTAGATTCCTGATAAACCAATTAGGCAGATAATAAAAACAAGCAGAATCATGGCAAGCCCTATATGGTATAAAATATCTGCAAATGCCTTTTTCTGCCGGAAAAGCTGAATCCCTGTTAAGAGCAGCAGGACGCCGATGCCAAAGTTGGCAAGAAAGGTGAATTCTATAATATCCTGCGGTGTTGGGATGTATTCCATTAAAACGCTTGTAAAAAAGATGGCGGACAGAAGGAGGCTGCTCCATGCCCTTATTTTATTTTGCATTATGTCCCTCCTGCATTTGGTTACAGGATAGTATGCCCAATAAAATATATCTTATTTTCACTTTTAATGAAAAGGGCATGGTTACTGTGAATTGCAACCACACAAGCAGAAATTTTTTGGATGCTGTTTAAAGGCGGTATTATGAAATAGCTCCGTTCTTGCTGCATGTGATTGTTATAGTTTGAGTAAAATCTTTTGATATGTTTCCATAGGAGTGTGTAGCAATAGCGGTAGCGGTTGCTGTGTTGTCATTTTTCTTGGACGATATTGATTTGATTGTCCAAGTTTTTGCGTATGATTTTGCATTGTGGGAACAACTGATGCATTTAGATGTTGTTCCATTATATGTAAAAGTAGCTGTAATGGAGGCGGACCAAAGAGTGGTGCCATCGCTGGCTTTTGTATTTACTGTTTTAGTTTTTGTGATGGTTTTACTTGTTTTTGGCACAATATTCGGCATAGTAAGAATTGTATCTGTTTCAGAAATAGTTGTTTCTGTATAGTATGTTTCTTTATGGTCTAAATCAGATGTACAAGCTGTTGCATGAGAATTACTGAGTACAGCCGACGTGATTAGAAAACATAGAAATGAAGCTGATTTTTTCATAATAGCATAACCTTTCTTGATATTATTTGATGATTGTTTCTGTGTAAATCGCCTGTTCCTGTTGGAATGTTTTATATGTTAGGCAGGTAATAATTCCCCAACTGCCAGAAATAAATATTATACTACAAAATAGTATAATGAGTACCCGTTTTTTCCATTTGTTGACTCGTAGTCGTTTCATAACATCTGTAGAGTCTGAAATAGAAAAGTAAGTATTTACGATTTCATTGGGGAAACCATAGTTTGCATATAGACCTTCCAGTGAAGTGATGCCTTCTTCTTCACAATAATCTTCTATAGTATCTGCCAGCTTAGCAAGATACTTTCTTTCTTGTTTTCCCATTATTGGGAAGAATGCTTTGATGTCTGCAATATACCGTTTACATAATTTCGTCATTTGCTTTTACTCCCCTCCATTTTTTAATGCATCAAAAATATTTTGAACGCCGTTTATCATGTTTTCATAGTCAGACAGCAATTTATCTAAGTAGTCCCTTCCTTTTTGCTCAATATGATAATATACACGTGTTCTTTTTTTCCCGACAAGTTTTGAATATTCACTAATTAGGTGATCCTCTTCTAATTTGTAAGTTACTGTATAAATTGTATTTTGCGATATGGACAGTAACTCATTGGAGGCAGCGGCAATGGTTTTCGTGATTTCATATACATAGCTATCGCCGTTTTCTAAAATTGCTAATACTAATAAGTTAGTAATGCCCATTATAAGATTATTTTTATTTGCCATAATAGTCTCCGTTATTAGATATTATAAAGTATAGCATAAATTATTTTGTCAATCAATATTACGAAGTACAAAATATTGATTGACAAAATAATTTATTAAGCGTATTATGTATTTATGCTTAAGCATGTAAAAGTTTGTAGAGGTAGTCAAAATGTAAGATTAACGATTGGAGGTGGGAGAATAATCTGGAATGCCCTACACTGGTTGGTAACTACATCTCAAAATGAGACAAAGAACCGCTATATTTCAGGGTTGCGTTTTATAGTTACCAAAAAGTATGAGGAATTAAAATAATAAATATTTTTAAGAGAATAATAAAATTTCATAAATAAGTCCAGCTAATAAATGTCAATAGTAAAATGAGAAAAAATTGAAATTATTTTTTAGCAAAAAAGGGCGCACTTACCCCTTGGTGAAAATATCATTTTCTCAAAAAGATATTGATTCGTTGGATGTACAGTATTTTATGCAGCTGTGCCGCATTTAGCAGCATTGTATTGTTTCATATGCTCCTGTGGAGTGATGATTTCAAACGGTTTGTTATCTCTGAGTATTGCAAATATCATGTTGCATACCTTGTGTGAGACAGCGCCCATTGCCACAAGTTTTGGCTTGGATTTACATTTCTCCAGATAGTAATCACGAAGCACTGGATTTTTGGCTTCTCCCGTACGGGATGTACTGATGCTTTGTAAAGACAGTGTGTGGATTACCCGTCTGGCAATAGCAGAACCTCTTTTGGATATTTTGATTTTTGTGCCTTCAAATTTGCCGGATTGTTTTACAGCCGGATCAAGGCCAAAGTAAGCAAAAAGCTGTTTTGGTTTTGAAAATGCAGAAAAATCACCAATCTCTCCCATGAGGGATACGGCAGATAAGAAACCGGCACCTTTGAATGTTTCTATTAAGTGGATCTGCTTCACGAACTCAGTATCTTCATTAGCATTTATGAGTTCGTGCATTGATTCCAGAATACTGTTGATTTCTTCATCGTATTTGCGGATGAAACTGATATAGAGCCGAATCCGCTTGATGTTGCTGCCAATGATGTAACCGAATTCATTTGCTTCATTAGCCGCCTGGATAATGGCATTATACTTGTCCCGGGCATAGGTAAGTCCAAAACGGGCAGTTGACCTGATGATATCAGTAACCTCTTGCTTATCTGCTTCGATAAAGGCAGATGGAGATGTATAGGTTTCCAATAAGGTAAGAGATGTATTAATTGTAACCTTGGAGAAAATGCCAAGATACTGTGGGAATGCCATACGCAGTTCCCCTTGGAGCTTGTTCACGTAAGCGCTGCGGTTATCCATTAAATCATAGTACTCACGGCAGAGATTGCGGCAGTTCAAAGCAAGGTCAGATGGCATAAGGGAAACTTTTAAATCAGGTTTCAAACCAACCAAAGCCGCTTTTTTAGAATCAAAACGGTCATTATGTACTTTTCGTATGTTGATATTTGTGCTATTCTTAGTGATGATAGGACTAATAACGGAGCAGTTAAAACCCTTATCACGAAGACAGCAGAAGAGTGGGTAATGATAAATTCCCGTGGATTCAAGGAA
>RAYE01000041.1 GCA_003612285.1 bacterium D16-51
CGATAGCTCAGTCGGTAGAGCGCGCGGCTGTTAACCGCGTTGTCGTAGGTTCGAGTCCTACTCGGGGAGTTTGAAAAAGTCCGTAAACAGTAGTGTTTACGGACTTTTTTGTCTTCCAGGATTTTTATGCTGGTATGCACAACAAAGGAGAATGGAAAACTCAATATGGATCCGTTTCTCTTCTTTATGTAATGCCGCATTTAATCCGCCGATACTTGCGTTTGTCCTGGGCATAGAAATCTAAGTAAGGAATTTCTGCGTACTTGACACATTTATCGTTTATAGTACAATAAATATACTTACTAAAATCAAGAAAATATGGAGGATTAAAATAATGAGAAAAGATTTAGGAAAAAAATTAGCATTTTTACCCCTTCCGGTTTTGATGATTGGAACTTATGATGCAGACGGAAGAGCAAACGTAATGAATGCCGCATGGGGAGGGGTACACGATTCAGAAGAAGTTTTTATTTCATTAGGAAAGCATAAAACAACAGATAATTTAGCGTTAAAAAAAGCATTTACTGTTGGCTTTGCAACAAAAGAAACGGCAAAAATATCAGATTATTTTGGCGTTGCATCCGGAAATAATGAAGATAAAATTGCAAAAGCAGGCGTTCATGTTGTAAAATCGAATCATGTAGATGCGCCAATTATTGAAGAGTATCCTTTGACTTTGGAATGTACGGTAAAATCATTTTCAAACGGCGAGTTAATCGGTGAAATTGTAAATGTTTCCGTAGATGAAAAATACATAGATGAAAACGGAACGATTGATGTTGGAAAAATGAACATAATAGCGTTCGATATGTTTAACAACCACTATAGGGTATTAGGCGAAATCGTTGGCAATGCTTTTAAAGATGGTTTGGAACTTAAAAACAGTTAATCCGTTTTAATTAGCGAACATACAGACCGAGGCCGTCTGCTTTCAGACGGCTTATTTGCTGTTTTTACGCTCTATTTTTAATGACAGGATAGCTTTTGCAACATCACGTCCGAGTCAGCGTTCCATAAGGGCTTCAATCCTCGAAAATTTCATTCTTGAATTACTCTGCAAGGCGATAATGCGTATTTCTGCTTCTTCCTTCTTGAATAATCTGCCCATTTCCAACCATCTGTTTTAATAACCGTCCACAGGTTGTCTGGCTAATCCCCAGCGCTTTTTCCACGTCTTTTCTTGTGAAGGTCCCTTGTTCTTTTGCCAAAGCAATTACTGCATCTTCCTCTACGCTGCTTTTTGGCGGGGCGACATTCGTTTTTTGTGCGTTCAGATTTGGAAGGATGATCTTAAAAGTATTGTCAGAAGTTTCAATTTTAGGTTTTTTTCCGGTTTCTGCATAAGCCTCCATAATCTTTAATATTCCTGTTCCATAGGCTTCAATCAGTTCCAGACGGTAGAATACATTCGCCAGCTTTACATTCCGGCATACGGAAATACCCATCATGACATCTTTTAAGGTTACTCCACTTACAAGACCCCCAATCGAAGTAAATTCAATTCGGTCTGTATAAAGGCTGATGAATGTGCTGGCACGGAAAGAATATTCGCGGTGTACAAGCAGATTCAAAAGTGCCTCCCTGACAGCGGTTTCCGGATAGTCTCTTTGGTCGATACGACGTAATTTTTGAAATGAAGAATGCGTTTGGTTCCGAAAGTCAATGTAATCATATACTTCATTCATCTGTCGGAACAGGGAACCGGAAAACTCTTTCCTATCCTTAAATTCATTTTGGGTAGTTCCCTGAAAGACTGCTGCTTTAATCGTATGCACACACTGGTCGGACAATAATAAACCTAAATTTGTATAAACATCGTCATGGGTCATAATGCCTAAGGTTTTCATCTGCGCCTCTCCAAACAGGATATTTCTTTCGGAAAATTCCTGTTTCGCAGCCTCGAATGTTAATTCCTGTTCCAGAGACCGCATTTCTTCAAAATAGTCTCCGTCTGTCTCCTTAATCATGCGCCGAATGGCTGTGTTGGTAGCCGGGACAGAGGAATACCCCTGACGGACAAACACGCCTTCCGGGCGCAGTCCTTTTTTGGCGATATAATATGGGCGTTCGGTTCCTTGCTGCACGTCAATGGCAACAATCTGTTTCCCGTTCTCATCTATAGTCTCATAATGCAGGAACATCGTCAAATCTGGCTTGATTGCATCCCGTACCATATTACTGACCTGCAAAGCTACTTCATCTGAGTCATCTAGACCAACCACAGTTCCGTCATTCTGAACACCAATATACAATTTTCCGCCTCTGCAATTTGCAAACGCAATAATCTCTTTTTTGATGTCATCCACTACAACAGACTTCAATTTCACGGTCTCGCTTTCTTGATAAATCATCGGATCGCCTCCTGAAAAGATTCTACCCATATTCTATCCATTCTAACTATTCTTGTCAATAAGTGGTTAGAAAATTGGTTGGAATAGACATCCATTTGAAATGAATCTTATATATTTTCTGCTGCAGTTTAGGCACTCGGCAGATAAATCCATTCGCGCATTTGGCGCTTTTCCATTTCGTTTCATTCAATATTCAATAATTAGTCATTCCCACATACATTCTGATGAGCCAGCAGGGATTCGATCATGTAGCCAAGTGCAATCAGATTAGCGGAGAGCATTTCTAATTCCTTTTCATCTAAGCATTCTGCAAACTGGCAGGCTATGGTTGAAAGTAGATAGAGATTCTGGCAGTTGTTTTTCATGGCTGATAGGGTTCCTGTAAGTATGTTCTATATATTATATGTTGAAGAATATAAAAAGTGATAATAATACAATTAATGCATTTTTTGATTCTCGCGTACGCAGCGAGCCAAACACGCTTTAGAAGTTCCTTTACACTTGGCGGCTGCACGTGGGTTACATGCCTCTTTGTTTGGCAGCGCTGCAAGTTTGCCGTATAGGGAAGAGCCATGAGGTGGGGTTGAGCTGTCATTAAGAAATCATTTATATATTTTACATCAAAATATGGTATAATAAAATGATTCAGGTAAGGAACTGTTAAGAAATAGTAGAATTTGCTAAAAGTGAGAGAAGACAATGAATCCGTACCGATATATCAGAAATATTAATAGAACATCTTGTACTGATGCAAAAAAGGCTTTGCAGAAAGCAATGATTGAACTTAACCAAGATATGGAGATTTACAACATTTCAGTAAAAGAATTGTGCAATCAGGCCCATGTTGCAAGAAGCACCTTTTATTTTTACTATGAAAATGTAATGCAGCTTAAAGAAGAAATAGAAAATAATCTGATATATGATTTAATTCAGATCAATGACAACCTTAGTCATATAATGGTTGACAGAAAGGCAGATTTTCCTTTTTTTCAAAACACCTGCAAATATATAGAACAAAACAAACAGGCTTTTTATGCTTTCCTAATAGCAAATCCCAATATACGGTTTATTCAGAAATGGAAGGATGGTGTTAAATACCATTTTTGGGAGTTTTTGTTTGATGGACAAAAAATAAAAAACGAAAATTTTATATTAGAGATTATATTCACTGAAGCAATCACCGCTTTCACTTACTGGCTGAAAAATCCATATGATATTGATATGGTTCATTTGAATTTGCTGATTGTGCAGACATTGGAAATATTAAAATAAAAAGAAGCGAAGCCATTTGTTATTTGTCGTTGTTGTGGACTTCAATGCGCTCAATTAGCGAATTGGCAAACTCCTTAACGTCGGCTGTCTCCTGCAAAGTGTGTAAGACAAGTTCTGGATAAGAGGGCAGACAGACTGTGATTGCCTGCAAGTCTGTCTGCTCTGCGTATTATGTGTCTGGCCTTTTGATGATATGTTGTTCACATGATAAATGGGAATTGTTAATCTTCTAATTCAAAATTATCTTCATTTACAAGCCCTCGAATAAATTCCTCAAAGCTATCTGCTAAAGGAGTAATTTTGTAGTCGTACCCCTGGTCGATATGAACTATTTTCGGTTCTCCTTGCGGACCGCATTCCCGGTAATCTAAAAAAATCATATCATGTCCAGCACTGGGACAATCGCAAATAGCTACTCCAATGGCAGGATATTCCCAGTCGTCAATCATAAATTGACTTCCCAATCCTCCACATAAAGAATAACTTTGTTCCCTCCCAATACCGAAAATTCCTGTAATAGCTACATGGTCTTTTGCCCAGCTGGTAGGTACATTGGCAGGAAAACAGGTATTTACAGGAATACCTCCATTATGTTGTTTCATCAACCAAATATAAGAGGCTGGTAATTTATAGCCTAATTCTTGTTCCACGCTGGCTATTAGTTCATCGGAAGGCGGTTTGCTCACATATTCTTCCAACGCATATGCACTGTCTTCCCAAAAATTCGTAAAATCAAAGCCTTCAAACATATTTTTAGTCCTCCCATTTTGATTCAGTTTCGATTTTTCGGTATGTCAAATTCCGAAATTACACTCTCTGTTACTTCCCGGCAAATGGGAATTTATACCGCAGAAATCAAATCATCATCAAAGTATCGTTTGCTTCTTGCCACTAATTTTATCGCAGGTGAGCTTTCCCTTAAAGTTTCCCTTAGTAATATCTTCCCATAGGGCATTACGAACCCTGATAAGAGAAAAGTGAGGAAAACAAAATCACATAAAACATTATAACACAAAATATACAGGAATCTACAACTGTTTCCTGTTTGCATTTTGAGCAGTAAGAGAGGAAGTTTTTCAGTTCTGTATCTTCTCTGATTTTATTGTGTGTTTTTCTGCCGCAGACAGGGCAGAGCAGCTATTCTGTTTTATTCATAGTAATTATCTTAATCCTTGATTTTAAAACTTGCGGCAGTTGCCGTTATACAAAGGCACAAATCAACAATCCAAAGCGCCGTATAACCAGGCGTTGTGCTTACAAGAATACCGCCGAGCCAGGCGGAAGCAAATGCGCCAAGCTGGTGGCCAATAAAGATAGAGCTGTAAATAACCGCCATTTTTGTAACGCCCACTTTATTGCTGATAATGCCTGTTGTCGGCGGTACAGTGGAATCGCCCGTCATTCCAAGTAAAGCGGTTGCTAAAAAGGCAAACGGCACTGATTTCGGTAGAAAGATAAACGCAAGGGCAATAAAAATACGAATGCCGTAAACGCCTGCAAGAATATTTTTCATTCGGATTTTCTGTCCTAAAAAGCCTGTTATGACAGCGCCGAGCATTGTAAAAATGCCGTACACGGTTAAGGCCAGCGAAGCGGTATTGCCTGGGATTCCGCTGGACGTATATTGAGAGAAAAGGTGCGTTTCAATAATTGACATATGGAATCCGCAGGTGGAAAATCCAATCAGCAGATACCAATAGGTACGGTCATGGAAAGAAACCTTTAATATATCGGACAGTTTTTCACTCTTTTTTGTTTTCTCTGTTGGAATCTGTACGGACTGTTCTTCATCTGTTTTCCTTTTCTTTATACCGAGCCAAAGGACAATGGACAGTGTGAGCAATATTGGAATGCTAAACACAGGCATAGAAACCGAAACGCCGAAGCCGTCGGTCAACTGTTGAAGCAGCGGGGACATAACAGCGTCGCCGATTCCTGCGCTTGCCTGTACGATTCCAGAAACAACAGCCGCCTTCTTTTCTCCGATAATCGGCGCAAGCGCTCCCATAACAATACCGAAACACAATGCGCCTGTTCCTGTGGGGAGTATGATACCGAAAAACAGCAAAAGGCTAAAAAGGTTATTGCAAAATGGTGAAACAATCAGTCCTGCTGCCATGAGGACAATGCCGAGAAACATGACAAAGGCATTGGATTTTTTGATAGCCAGCATTCCGAAAAACGGCTGCGTAGCACCATATAAGATTTGTCCGACGGCAATCACGAAACTTACGGCGGCATAGCTGATTTCTGAATGGGAGACGATTCCCGGCAGCATAATGCCATAGTTGTCGTGAATGCCCTGCATAATGGCAAATACAAGGCAGGCGGCAGACACGGCAAAAATGACAGAAAATATGTTTTTTTGTGTATGTTGGAATTTATCTTTCATCTGTTTGATACTCCATTTCAATATCTGCTTTTTCAGCACCCCAAAATTCTTTATTCAGCAGGACTTCCCGAAACCCAAACTTTTCATAAATATGAATGGCAGGTTTCAGCGCACGACAGGAAATAAGTGAGAGCCTTTTTGCTCCATGTGCGAGTGTCCTGTGTGAACAGTATCTATTGTGTTAATTTATTCAGCCCTTTGTTTTTCAGGCTCTTGACAGTATTATATATGGCATTGTATGATAAGTAAAACGAATGTTTTTAATGTTATTATTAGAAAAGGTGATTTTAAGATGAATAGATACATTGCATTACAGAAAATTATAGAAATTGGCAGCTTTACAAAAGTTGCAGATGCTCTCGGTTATACGCAGTCCTCAATCAGTCAAATGATTGCTTCGTTGGAAAATGAATTGTCCATGAAATTGCTGACCCGTTCCCGCTACGGCGTGAAGCTGACGGTTGAGGGAGCAGAGCTATACCCGTTTATCGAACGGTCGATTTATCAATACCGTTCCATGCGGGAAAAAGCGAACGAAATCAAGGGGCTTGAAACAGGCGTAATCCGTGTTGGGACGGTTTCCAGCGTTACCTGCCATTGGATGCCGCAGCTCATCAACGGGTTTAAGAGAGAATATCCGAATGTGCAGTTTTTATTTCATCAGGGGGACTACACTCTGATACCTGAATGGATTGCTTCAGGGCAGATTGATTTTGGTTTTATCAATCCACTTGCAAGTACAAACTTGAAAATAAAAACAGTAAAAAATGGCGAAATGCTAGCGGTTCTTCCGAAGGGGCATCCGCTTGCAGGACAGAAAAGCATTCAGCTTTCCGAGCTTGCAGACGAGCCGTATATCCTGCTTGAAGAGGGACATTACAGCGAACCGATGGAAGCATTTGAAACAGCAGGCATCACGCCGAATATTCAATATACAATTCACGATGATTATGCCATTATGATGATGGTAGAAGCGGGGCTTGGGGTAAGCATATTGGCAGAATTGGTATTAAGGCGGACAAATTATGATATTGTATGTCTGCCGATTGACCCGCCGATTACCCGTACTCTTGCGGCAGGCTATAAGGATTGGGACAGCCTGCCGATTGCAAGCAAGTATTTTATTGATTATCTAATGGAGCATAAGGAGGAACTGCCATAGACAAAAAAACAGCAGGAATGCCTCCTGCCTCAATGCATTTCCTTTTCGTATCGCTTTTTTGTACATAATGGCTGTTTGTGTAGTGTTTTTTTGTTATATCTCTTTCGTATAATGTTCATGATAGAAAGCAGTACAATGTGATTCAATACGGTTATTGCAAATAGAGATAGACAACACAATGTCTGGAGGTATGTATGATTATGAAGAAAAAAAGCAGAATGGTATTGATTTTGGCAGGCTTCGCATGTATCTTATCTGGTTGCAGCGGCTCTGGCACAGATGCAGGAAATGAATATGAGATTGCAGAAGCCGGAACATGGGAAGATGGAATATACTCTGAAATGGCGGAAGGAAAAAAAGGCAAATTTGAAGTCACAGTTAAGATACAGGATGGCAGCATTGAAAGTGTTATGATTGGAGACAATGAAGAAACACCGGATAAAGGCGGTGTTGCCATAGAACAGCTGCCTGATGAAATGATAAAAGAACAGACCTATCAGGTAGATGCAGTCAGCGGTGCAACGGTAACATCAGATGGAATTAAGGATGCGGTGGCGAAATGTCTGGAAAAAGCTTCCCAATAGAAAAGAGGTGTTTGTGGTAAAAGAACAGGAGGCAAAAATAGTGAAACATGTTTTTGAATCTATTGTTAAGGAAACACTGTACTGGATTTTTAAAAATTATTGATAATATGAAAAGATCCATACGTTCCAGGTAGTGGGCAGGTGAAAATGCAAATATAAAGTATGACAATATATTTTTAGCTGTGAAAACAAAAATTGCGGATTAAAAACTTTATATATTCGGTATTAGAATTTTTATGATATGCTATCCCATAATCCATTACATCTTCTTCGTCTGTGAGCGGAATTATAATTATATCATCCATTTCCGCAGGTATGAAAAATTCAGGGAGAATTGCTGTTCCATATCCGCACTTGGCAAGCAGGATGGCAGCTTGGTCATTTTCGCACATCAGATTGAAATGTGACTGCGAATGGAGCAGTATTTTTTCCTGTAATTTATTGCCGTTTTGAAAAGGTATGAACTTTGGTGTCGGTATGATTAGGCATTCTTTTTCCAAATCTTCAAAACATAATTTCTTTTTTGAACTCAAATGGGATTTTCTGGATACAATGGCATAGTTTGAAATGGATTTCAATTTCCGAAAAGAACAATGATCAATGCCTTTTACCATTTCTCTGGTTGCCAGAAACATATCCAATTGCTTATTAGCAAACAGATTTTTCATAGTGTAGTAGTCGTGCACAAAAATCTGTGGATACACTCTGGGGTATGTTTCCTGCAAAGAATATAGCATTTCTTCCAGGAATCCCAGTTCCGCATTACTGCTGCAGCCGATTCTGAGAAAAGACAGATTCGGATTTGTGATTTTCTGGATATTCTTTTCGGCCAGAGTCATTTTTGACAATATTTCCCTTGCATCGCTGTAAAAGGTGGCTCCTGCCTCTGTGAGCTGTACAATCTTGGAAGTGCGGATGAATAATGCGGCTCCTAATTCTTCTTCCAAAGTTTTAATATGATGTGTGACGGTTGGTGTGGACAGAAATAGTTCTTCCGCCGCTTTTGTAAAATTTAATTTATCTGCCACACTGACAAAGCATTTCAACTGCTGGCTGGTCATATAATCACTTCCCTCTGTATTTCTGTTATTGCGTCCATATTTATTAAATATAGTATACTGGGAAATCGCTGCGAAATCAATCGTTAGAATTTATCTAATGACATTTCCTTTTTTGAAATTCTCATATAGGATAAAGGATGTTAGAATACAGATAGTTTCATGCTAATGGTTTGGAGGTGACGGTTTAGGAGTGAGTGAACTATTTGGTTTCTATAATTGCGTGATATGATTATGGAAAAGCGGTGAAAAAGATGAAAGGGGCAGATATATGAAAAGTCAAGAAAAAGTAGATTATCAAAATGGAAAATTATTTCCAATGATTTTAAGGTTTTCAATTCCGGCGGCAATCTCATTGCTGATTACAGCGATTTATAATATTATTGACCGTATTTTTGTAGGAAATTTTAATGGGACATCTGCGTTAGCAGGATTATCAGTCTGTTTCCCGCTATCCTATATGATGATGGCATTTGGATTAACCTGTAGTGCAGGCGGTTCTACTATGTTCAGCCTGTTTGCGGGAAAAAAGGATAAAGCCAAAATGAATATTGCTTTTGGTAATGCATTTGTTTTAGTTTGTATATTTGAAATACTGTTATCAGCAGTATTGCTTATATTTACTGATTCGTTTTTGAATATTTTTGGTGTTACAGATACTTCTTATGATTATGCAGTTACCTACTATAAAATAGCGGCGTTAGGGTGCCTGTTTCAAGGATTGACACAGTTATTTTGTGATTTTGTGCGGGTTTCTGGGAAGCCTGTATTGGGAATGTGTGTAACGGGGATTGGTGCTGTGGCAAATATCATTTTAGATGCCGTTTTTGTTGCCATATTAGGTTATGGGGTGGCTGGAGCAGCATGGGCGACGGTTATTGGACAGATATTGTCGGCAATTTTTGGGGCGTTTCTTGTATTTGGAAAGAAAACAATGGTTTCCATTACAAAGAGTATATTTAGGATGGATGGTGAAATCTGGCCGAAAATTATTTCCTGCGGCTTTGCTTTTTGGGCAGCACAAATGGCAATGGGATTTATCAGTCTTGTTTACAATAGCCAGCTTGGCAAATACGGCAGCGATATTGCAATTAGTGTGTATGCGGTTGTGGCGAGTATCATGACTTTTGTGATTATGCCTGCCAGTGGCATTAGCCAGGGGATTCAGCCGATTATTGGAAATAATTATGGCGCTGGTAAGCATCATCGGGTTATGCAGACATTATATCAGGCTGCAGGGTTTTCTGTAGCAATTACCAGTATTATATGGTTGATTGTAATGTTGTTTCCAAAACAGATTCTGTCAGCTTTTGGCGGAACAGAGGAAATGTTTGCAATTGGGGTTACGGGGCTGAGATATAATTTTTGTATTACGCCGATATTAGGCTTTGTTATGCTCGTTACAACATTTTTTCAGTCTCTTGGACATCCAATTCCATCAATTATAATTACAATTTTAAGGCAGGTTATTTTCTTGGTGCCATTTATATATATTTTGCCGCTTGCCTTTGGGGTAAAGAGTATTTTTATGGCTCAGCCGATTAGCGACGCCCTTGCACTCATTTTATCCATTCTTTTAGTGATGCGGGAACACAGAAAATTTCCAGAGCCACAAGGAATCTCTGACAAAAAAGCGGAAGCCTCTTGAGTTTTTCATATGCTTATGATAATATAGTCTAAAAGGAGACTAAATATGAAAGAGCTTGACAGACCGAAAAATCTAAAGCGGTTTTACCTTGCATGGCAAAGGATGAACCATGTGTATGAGAAATTTGCAAAGAAGCAGGACTTAACCTATATCTCCATGTTTATCTTGCAGTTGATAGACGACGGGACGACACAGAAAGAACTATGCGATACCCTGTATTTTCCAAAGCAGACAGTCAACAAAGTAATACTTTCCTTTGAAAAAAAGGGATATATCACATTGGTTCCCAATCCGCGGGATAAGCGTTCCCGCTCTATTATGATGACGAAAAAGGGACGGGAATTTCAAAGTACAGTCATTCCGGCGATTGAGCGCGCGGAGTTAGCAGCCTTTGCGTCACTGTCAGAGGGAGAACAGCAGATTATGACAGACCTTTGGGAGAAATACACAGATATGTGTATCAGTAAACTAAACAATGCAATGCAGGTTCAGAATGGAGGAAAAGACAGATGAAAAAATTAGGATTTGGCCTTATGCGTCTGCCACTGATAAACGGTGAATTTGACCGCATAGACAAAGAAACGTTATGCAGTATGGTTGACCTTTATTTGAGCAAGGGTTTCCAGTATTTTGACACGGCATGGTTTTACCATAACGGGCAGTCGGAAGCCGCTGTAAAAGAGTGTCTTGTCAGCCGTTATCCCCGTTCCGCGTTTTTCCTTGCAGATAAAATGCCGCTTGTCCTCATTCAGGAGGAACAGGAACTTGAAGAATACTTTCAGACGCAGTGTGAACGCTGCGGGGTAGATTATTTTGATTACTACCTTGTTCACGATATGGCGGGGGAACGCCGGGAAACGGCAGAGAAAACCCACGTTTTTGATTTCCTTGCAGAAAAGAAAGCCGCTGGGCTTGTGAAGCATATCGGATTTTCTTTCCATGATACAGCCGATATTCTGGATCAGATTTTGTCAGAACACACAGAAGTTGATTTTGTTCAGTTACAGCTTAACTATCTGGACTGGGAAAATGAAATCATTCAATCACGCAAATGCTATGAAACGGCAAGGCGGCATGGAAAGCCCGTCATTGTCATGGAGCCTGTCAAGGGAGGGACGCTTGCAAAAGTTCCCGCAGACGCGGAAAGCCTGTTGAAAGAAGCCGCGCCGGATATGTCAGCAGCTTCATGGGCGGTCCGCTTTGCGGCAAGCCATGATAATGTAATGTTGGTACTTAGCGGCATGAGCAGCATGGAACAGCTTAGGGACAACCTTTCTTACATGGAAAATTTCAAGCCGTTCACAGAAGCCGAATTTACGTTAGTACAGAAAGCCGCAGAGATTATTAACAAGAGCGTTACAATCCCCTGCACTGGATGTTCCTATTGTACCAATAACTGCCCTATGAATATTGCCATTCCCAAATATTTCTCCCTATATAATACGGATATGCAGGAACTTGAAACAAAGGTATGGACAGCACAGACCATGTTGTATGGGCATTTCGCAGAGCAGTTCGGAAAAGCAAGCGCCTGTGTCGGCTGCGGACTATGTGAAAAAATGTGTCCACAGCATTTACCCGTCAGGAAGTGGCTGAAACAGGTTGCGGAAAGATTTGAGGGAAACATATCCTAGATGATTTAAGTAACGGTGCAAGTTACCATGACAGACTGGAAGTTCAATCCCCCAAAGAGACAGCGGACTGTCTGTCATGGAGCAGACACCGCTGTTCTAAAGCAGGTTTTGAAAACGTATAGTTTCCAACAAAAAGCTCTGTTTCAATTACCAATTTTATCTGCTCTGCTGATAAATGGGGCTGACACCAGTTCCAGACCTGATTGATGTCACTTTGTTCGACTCTCTTGCACAAATACTGTCCTGCAGGAATATGTATATATTGGGGCTGGCTGATGTTTTTGGCGGATGCGGTATCCACGTCTACAAATAAATATTGCTTCCAGTTATTATTCTCTTTCAGTAAAAGCAGTCCGTTGGCGTTTCCGACTTTCATTTTGTGTGTATAAATCTCTATAATCATTTTTTTCATTTGTTCATTGGATTCGTCAGTTCCCAGTTGTCCTCCATAAGAAGAAATTTTACAGGTGCGTTCGGGAAGAAAATACAGTTCCGGCGTATTGTTCTGGTAACTTTTTTCCGAACGTTCCATTTCTGCCTGCATCGTTTTTAAAAGTGCAAGACGTTCCTGCATGATTCGTATTTTTTCCTGAACAAGTCCAGTTCCACGCTCGACTAAATCCTTATAACAGATCCATGGTGCAGTTTCATCTGTATATTCATGAAAATGTTTCAGGGGAATATCCAAATCCACGCAAAACTGAATGGCGTCCACTACAGCCTTTTGGCAAAAGGAGTAGTAACGGTAGCCGCTGTCGGGATCGACAAAGGCGGGAGTCAGAATCCCTATGCTGTCATAATAGCGGAGTGCCTTGATATGGACGCCTGTTATTTTGGAAAGCTCCCCTATGGATAGCAGATTTTTCTTTTTTATGATAATCCCTCCCTTGACTCTCCCTTAAAGGGAGAGTTTATAATGTTTATAATAAATATTTTCTGGAAAGCTGTCAAGCGGACGAAAGGTATAAAAAAGATAAATCATTTGGGAAGTTACTATTCACGGTCGATTTCTGGAAAAAGAATGGCCGTGAATAGTAACTTTGGGAGGGTATTTATTTATGAATCTTCAAACAGATAGTATCTGCAGACTTTATTTTAAGTATCTGGTGCCGAGCCTGTTTAGCGGACTGGTTATGAGTATCTATTCGCTGGTAGATATGATTGTTGTAGGGCAGCACGAGGGCGCGGCAGGAACGGCAGCACTGGCGTGTGTATCGCCTTTATGGGCTTTTTTCTGCTGTCTTAGTACCTTGTTTGGAAATGGAGGCGCGGTTTTGTTCAGCCGGGCAAAGGGGGAAGGTCAGGAGAAGGAGAGCCGAGCGGCTTTTACAGTTTCTTTTCTTTTGCTCTGCGGCGTCACGGCAGTTGTATGGTTTACGATGGCGGTGTTTGACGAATCCCTGTTGCGGCTGTTCGGGGCAGATGACGCCTTGATGCCACTGGCGCTCCGTTACATGAAATGGCTGAAATTAGGAATTCCATTGTGGCCGGTTGGATATTTCCTTGGTATATTTATCCGTAATGACGGCTCGCCTGTACTGGTAGGGGTGGCGACTGTCTGCGGCGGTGTACTGAATGTTTTTGGGGATATATTCTTAACCTTTACCTGTGACATGGGGATTGAAGGGGCTGCGGTTGCAACGGTAGCTGGTCAGGGTATGGTATTTTTGATCCAGTTGCTGCATCTGTTTTCCAAAAAGAACACTATATCATTTACACGTGTAACCGCCTTCTGGAAACGGGGAATGGAAATTGCATCTGTCGGCATATCTTCTTTTCTGTGTTCTGTGGGTATGGGGTTCGTTGTTGTACTTTTCAATAATCAGATTATGAGATACTATGGCGGCAATGAACTTGCAATATATGGTGTGGCAGGAAATCTGTTTACTTTGGTACAGACATTTAGTTATGGCATTGGAAATGCGGCGCAGCCCATTGTGGCAGAGAATGTGGGTGCGGGAAAGCCAGATCGCGTCCTGCGGACACGAAACCTGGGCTGCTGTGTGGCGGTGGGAATCGGACTGGGTGTAATGGTTATCGCCCTGCTGTTTCCCATACAGATTGTTCAGCTTTATATGAGGGCTTCAATGGAAATACAGAACGCAGCACCGGGAATTTTAAGGCGGTATTTTACATGCCTGTTATTTCTTCCATTCAATATTTACGCAACTTATTATCTGCAGGCTGTACAGCGGGTGATAGAATCCCTGACAGTATCACTGCTTCACAGCTTTCTGCTTGGGGCGGTGTTCGTGTATCTGTTCCCCGCTGTATGGGGCGGAACATCTATCTGGTATGTAATGTTTTTTGTGGAACTGATTACGGCAATAGCAGCGGTTATCATATTTATAAAAAGGGATATCCGGCAGGCAGAAGTATTGGGAGGTGTCACAGATGAAACGAATCGGGATTGTCATATGCAATTATAATAAAAAGGATATGGTTATAAAGTGTATTCAGTGTGTTCTGGAATCAAAATTTACAGATTATGATATTTTTGTAGTGGATAATGCGTCTACTGACGGTTCCGTGGACGGAATTTTACAACAGTATCCGAATGCGGTAATTTTTTCGCAGCATTCTGTTTTGGATACAGGTCTGGCAGTGATACGGAATGCAGAAAATCTTGGCGGCTCAGGCGGTTTCAATGATTCATGAGTAAGAGAAAGTTTATGAATATTTTTATAGGGAAACGCCGCGGGGCAGACAGTAAGGCAGTAGGAAATGCCATATTTCAAGGAGAGGTATGTGTGACAGCATACCTTTTTTTATTATTTCGCTGTGGTGAAAATAGAAATCTTGTGATAGAATTAATTTATTTAGAAATTTGTAAAGAGCGTGAAAATACATTTCCAACCATATTGAAATATAATTTCAGCAATATGCAGTAATAAAGGAAAGCGGTAATGTGCAAAGGAGTGTGGGAAGATGACAGTAGATATTGCTATTTGTGATGATGATAGCAAAGATTTAAAGAGTGTTATTGATATACTCAAGGATATTTTTATTGAACATAATGATAAATACAGTCTGCAGTCTTTTCAGTCTGCAGCTGATATGTTAGAAAAAGTAAATAAGATAGATATTGCTATACTAGATATTTCGATGGATGAAATGAATGGAATTGATCTGGGCAGAGAATTGAAAATACGATTTCCAGAGTTAAGAGTAATATATATGACAAGCTATGAGCAATATTGTATGCAGGCGATTAACGAGGTTCATGCATTTTCGTTCTTATGTAAGCCGCTGGAAAAGGAAGAAGTTAAAAAGCAGTTAGAAGAATTAGTAAAGGAAATAAAACAATCAGACGACAACATGGAAAAAGTATTTTATAAGGTTTCCGATAGTAATGGAAAGGAGTATCCGTTTATAAAGTTAAAATTGCAAAATATCGTTTTTTTTGAGTATGTTAAGACAAAACGGAGGATAGCGATTGTGCTTGAAAATACAGTATACGAATATTCTTATGTGATGGAAAAACTTGCTGGTGAGCTAGAGAGCTATGGATTTGCAGTTAATTGCAGGGGGAATTTGGTTAATTTGCGGCATATTTCTAAAATAAAGGGATATGACATTCATATGGACAATGGTCAAATTCTTGCACTATCGCAAAAAAGGGTTGCTGGGTTTAAAGAAAAAATGAATGAATTTATACATAGCCATGTTTGAGGAGATAATTTAGATGGAGAATATAATACTATATCTTTGTTCCTGTTTATCCTGCTTTATTATTATAACAATTCTTTGTGGGTTTATGGATGACAGGTACAATAGGACATTCGCCAATAAATATATTTATATTGGAACAGAATTGGGGATTACCTTTGGGGTTGCGGTAGTTAACCTGGCTCATAATGAAATATTAAATATTACTGTGTGGATTGTGGCAGTAGGTCTCGTTGCATATATTTTATATTATGAGGATTTTATAAAACCAGTAAAAAGAGTATTGGAATGTGAAATATCTATGGGAGTTATTACAATTTGTGAATCACTTGGGGTAGGTTTGGCCGATTGGCTCTTAGAATTATTAGATATTGAAACCAAAGAAAATACTATGCTGATATGCTTAGAAACCGCTTTCTCAAAGATTATTATGATATTTTTGTATTTTATGGCTGTTGGTAAACTGATGAAGAAAAGACCAGTTCCTTTTACCAAACTGCAATATGTTTTTAATTGCATTATTTTAGGGTATACATTTATTGATATTATTGTTATAGTAGATAATATGAATAACAGACCTAATAATTATTTTTTGGTTCTTAATCTTGGGTGCATTGTATTGGCTGATCTGTTTATGCTTTATCTTATTAAGGTAATGAACGAAAAAAGTTTTTTGGAATATGAGGTAAAATCAATGGAAAAGCAGGCAGATTTGCAATATAAATATTATTTGAGGCAGGAACAGAAATATAATAAAACACTTGGGCTGTTACATGATATAAATAGACACATTAAATCCATTGAACAGTTATATTTGAATGGGAATACAGAAGCTGCTGTGGAGTATACAAAACAAATTAGCGGAATGCTCCAGCAACTTATAACGGTTAAATATACTGGGAATCCTATTTTGGATATACTGCTGGCAGATTATCTATCCATTATGGATGAGAGACAGATAGATTTTGATATTCAAGTTGATAATGTAAAAATGGATTTTATGGATGCTATGGATATAACTACAATATTTGGAAATCTGCTTGATAATGCAATTGAAGCCTGTGATAATATTGGAAGCGGTAAAAAAATTTTTTTGAAAATTGGTGCATATCATGAGATGATTTCCATACAGATTGAAAATAATTGCACAACTGTTAAATGGAAAAATGGGATTCCAGTTTCAGAAAAGGGACAGAATCATGGAATGGGACTATTGAATGTCAGGCGTAGCGTAGAAAAGTATGATGGCAATATAAAGTTGAAAGCGGAAGATGGAATCTTTATTGTGGAAATATTCTTAAATTCTTAAAGAGCAGAAATGCTCTTTTTCTAGTTGGATTTGTACCTCGTGCAAAAAATCTGTACCTCGTGCATTTATGCTTAATTATATCATTTATAATGCGATATAATAATTGAAACCATTGTTTTTTAAGATATTGGAGGTGTTATTATGGGTAAAATGAAACAGAAGGCTTTAAGATTGATTTCTAAGGCAGCATTAGCAAATGCGAGAAGGGAGGCAAATTCTGCTTGTTTGCTTTTTGGCTATCAACCTAAAATGCCAGAAAAACTAAACCGTTTAAAGAAGGGTAAAGAGGAATGATGAACCATATTATAAGGTGTATATTAACGTACAGTATTTCGGAAGATTGTATTAATAAAAAGGACTTGGATATTTATAGTTTCGGAATGGAATGTATGATTCTGAAATGGATTCATTATACATCTTATATAGTAATTGGTATAGTTTTGGATTCACTTATCAGTTTGTTTGTAAGTGCATGTATTTTGGTGCCTTTAAGAACTAGGGCTGGTGGTTATCATGCAAACACACGAATAGGATGTTACTTTTTTTCATGCTTTATGGTAATTATGTTATGTATATTAAATGGGATATTTTTACCAGATTGGATAATCATTCTTTGCTTATTTTTTTCAGATATTGCAATATTTTTATTGGCTCCAATAGAGAATGAAAATAGGATACTAGAGCAAGATGAAATAACACAGTTCCGCAGACAAGTAATTATTTTGTTAATGATAGGTAATGTTGCTTTTTTGATATTGCAATGGAATGAGATAGCAATATCAAAATACTTGGAAAATGGAATTGTAATGGCAGCAATACTTCTTTTGCTAGGAAAAGGAAAAGAATGCTTAACCAGTATTAGTTTGAAGAAATATTCAACATGATTTGTTTTTTATGATAGATAACAATCTGTTTTCTTTTGGAATTATTGGTTTTTATGGCTAAATATATAATTTGAAAATAGATTGTTTCTATAAAAAAGTAATAACGAAGTTTGCCATGTTTTGTAAAATTGCATAAATATTTGATATATAGAATGTTACTCATGGCTGAATGTAAGTTAAAGGAGAGGGTGTGGTTTATAACTAATATGATGAAACTTTAAGTTAGTCTAGGAAAGTGATGACAAAATTAAGAAGATGGAGTTTTCTTTATTTGTCGGAACAAAAAACAAAATGAAAGTGAGGATTAAGATTATGAGAAAAAGTAAAATTATTTCTGGTTTATTAGCACTTGCATTACATCTGGAGAGATTGTAACGTATTATTTATATGTAAGGTCATCTAAAGGCGGAAGTATTAGCGAATCATTCACACTTGATTATACTGTTAGTAATGTATGTGATTCCTATGAAATGGACGAGGTAGTGTCAGAGGCAAAGGCTTTTACTTTTGGAACTGACGGTGTAGCGGTAAATACAAGAAGTATCAGTTCACCAATTGATAATGATTGGTATAAAATTACAATACCGAGCAGCAGAATTTATGATAAGCTTTCACTGACGGCTAATACTGCTTCTGTAAATAACTGTTTTATTGAGGTATATCAAAACATTGCATCTTCAGGTTATCAGATGAAAAGGGTAGGTAGCGGTAAAACAATTGCTGTTTCTGCAGGAACATATTATGTCCGTGTATGTAATGCTGGAACCATGAATGATTTTGATGATTCAGATATTCAAAATTATACATTTACGATTTTGCCATTATTAAAGGCCACTGGTATAACAATAACGGATTTGCTTAGTTCGCATGGATTAAATAAGATGGGAACATATGCTGGTTTTGGAAAACATTTTCAGGCTGGTTCAGGATCTTTGACAATTTATGGCGTAGCATATGCTACAGACCCAACAACAGGGGAGCGTTATGCAGCAGAAGGCATAGGTATTGATGGGTTATATCTCAGTCCTGCTTGGGAGAATAATGGTACAGAGTCCAATGCAATAAGGAGAGGATATGATGTAACAGGTGCAGAGGGTAAATTTGAAGTGGTAATAAATTTACCTCCTGTTATTGGTGTGTATGACAGTCCTGTAGGAACGCATACTCATTATTTTGATGTGTGTGTGATTTATGTAACAGTAAGTGATAATAGTAGCCTGGAAGCTAACGAAAGAATTTTCCACCTGGCACAGGTTGTTACATTCTGATAGAGTTTGATGCTTAGAGATGTTTTAGGTATTTGAGGTATTATTAGGTAATTGCGAAACAAATGCTAAATTGAATGCCAGTAGTCAATAACCCCCAGCAGGGGAGTGTGGCAGGGAGACATACGCAGGAAACAGGATTTTATGGCAGCACAATAAGGCAGGTAGCTGCACCTGCCAAAGGAAATATTATTTTGTAACAAAAAGAATCCCATATTTATGCGGGTTTCGGCGTTTCGCAAACGCCTATGTTGATTTATTTGATGAAAGGAGTAATGATTTATATGAAGAAAGTTAATATGATTAGTTTTTTGAGGGTAGCTGTATTGGCATTAGTTTTATCTAATATGTCACCAGTTACAGTAGTTGCTGCTACTGCAGTTATGGATAATATGCCTTATGATTTTCCTGTTACGCCAGATGATGATGGATGGAAAGAATTTACTACAAAGCAGGAAATGCTAGATGTATGTCAGATACCACAAAATAAATTGGAGAATATGACGACAGAAGCATTACTTGAAACAGTTTTAAACTATCCGTTAATAGGAACGTATACCGCCTTTAATTCCATTGAAGATGCCTGTGCTGTAATGTCAGATGATTTTAATGGTTTTGATGAATTGTTTTCGAGAAGTGATATATCAGAAATATTAATGGAGAAATACAGCGGCGTACAAGTGGTAACTGCAAAAGAAGTAGAAATTGTACCGACAGAGGAATTTTTTCTTCCATCAACGATTGAATATTTGTTTGCATGTGACGAAATAAAAAATGGCGAATATTCTGATAAGCAGGCAGAAGAAGTTTATGATTTGTTAGATGAAAAAATGAAAGAAAGGGAGAGTGCTGGTATATATTCAACTGCAAGTGAAGTATATGCTAATTATATGTTACAAAAAAGCGGAGTTAATATGTTACAGGCAGGGGAAAATTTTAAAAAAGTTACAATTAAAACTCCAAAAGGCAGTGTGATTCCAGAAGCATACTCCAGAAGTCCTGAATATACAAAGGCAGAGATTAAGGAAATTAATGAATGGTATGATAAAGAATGGCCATTGGCAAAAAGAGTTAGTAGTGCTACAATAAAATATAATTGTCATTCTTATGCATGGTATAATCGTTCTACATCAAATGCTTATTGGATTGATAAGGGACCGGCAAGTATTTATGTAAAAGATGGGATATATTCTAAATATACTGGAGGAACTGCCCGTTCTGGAATGATATACTATTACAACGGAGGAGAACATTCAGGTGTTGCAATAGGCACAGAAATGGTGAGTGGGGCGCAAGTATTTTATGTGAGGTCAAAGTGGGGAAGTGCGCCACTGTATGAGCATCCATTTAATTATTGTCCATATTCATCTAAGCATGTGTTATATTCAAAGAGCTAAAAAATATATAAAAATAATACTGTATTTACAGTATTATGCAGATAGTATTGCATTATTCTTGGAGAATGATTAAATTTGGCTGTGCAATGAAATGTTATAGTATGCTTATAGCGTATTAAAAAGCAATTTTCAAATGCATGTTAATATGCTGCTTCATTGGCAATGGCAAAATCATGTAGGATGTCTGTTTATCTGTAAGGCAAGTTTTAACGGTGCGTTGGCGGCATCTGTATTTAACGTATGCCGCTAACGCATAGTACTGGCTGGAAAAATTAATGAAACAGATGCGTCAATAGACAAGGGGCGCTGATTGCTTAACAACGATACAAGGCACTGTTTTGTAGTGCTGTAATGGAGATTTTTATGAAAAAGTTTATAGGACTGGTTTTTGGGCTTTTAATTATTGCAATGGGATGTAGTGCAAAAGAAAAGTACAGTGAAAAAGATTTAAAATTAGGAACTTATATAGAGGGATTAGGGGACAGCAGGAATATTGATAATCCTACTATAATTATAAAAGAAAACAGGGAATTTCTTTTTATTGAAAAGATAAGCAACAGCCATGTTACAATGGGGACTTATAGTGTTGATGAAGATAGGCTGCAGTTGAAAAGCAATGACGGAGAAAGCTTTATCTTTACGATAAGGGAAGATAAAATATGTTTTAATAAAGCTGATTCAGATTCAACTAAAATAAAGGATGGGACTGCCTTTTGTTTTAAAAAGTAAAATTGAGAGTTGTTTTAAAATATGTTATCTTTTTTGGATACCAATATACTGGTAAATGATTTGGTGCTGATGGTTATAGTTTTACTAACGGACAGCAGGGGATGCCATCCGCATTGGCAGTATAATCGGTTCCAGCCACTTTAAGCTTATTTTTCAAGGGAATGTAAGCTTTCCCAAACGAAGTTTCCCGTAGCAGGTATTTATAGATTTCAATGGAGTCAAAAGCGGCATCACCAAGAAAAGTCCTGGGATTGATGAGCGGATGCTTCTGGAAGAAATCCTTTAGCACAGGGATCAGCGCTTTGGAATCCGCAAGGCTCTTATTCTCTCCGGGGAGCCGGATTTCTTTCCGACAATGATATCCGGGTGTGCGTCAAGGAAGTCATCCAGTCCTTTTGCCTTTTTTAATGCTTTCAGTTGCCGGATGATGCGGTTCGCGTATTTCAGGAATACGATCAGGAGAGAGGTTGTCGGGATTGAGAAGATAAGCTGTAATAACAAAGCCTTGAGCATTGGATAAAGCAGATGCTTACGGGGTCTGCCGGTGGCGGCGTGGATATGGTTAATTGTTACTTGTCATTTCAATTTTACCATAAATCAGTGAGGAGTTGTATTATTTTGTAACAAAAAGAATCCCATATTTATGCGGGTTCCGGTGTTTCGCAAATGCCTAAGAGGTATTATATTTGAAAGGAGTAATAATATTGAGAATAGCAAATATTCACCATTGCATTGAAGAGTCTACTTTCCTAAAAAATATAAATGGGGAAGATACCTTTGTACCTCCTAAAAAGGGAGATGGAGAAATTGCTGCGTCTTTACAGATTAGTGATGCTGCACAGAAACGCTTTGAGGAGGACATACAACATTTTGACAGAAGAATCGCCCTGCCAGAGTATTGTGGTATCTATAAGACAGACAAAGCTGTTGCGGCTGCTGTAGAGGGCTGTAGTAAAGAAGAACAAATCTTTGTATATGGTATTATCCGGCAGAATTTTCTGAAGGAAAATACATCTTCTTTAACGGAAGAAGAACGGCAGGCCAATATTGCGTTGGGGATGAAAAAAGCAGAGTATGCATCTGAAAATTTCATTCCGGAAGAACATAGGGAGAAATTTTTAGATGCCATGAATACCATAGCAAAATTAGCGAGTGCTGGAAAAGCCGATAAAAACGGCAATATGAATTATGGGGTTGCAAAATCCAGTTATTTGGGGCATGGGAGCAATCTGGTTGAAACTACCAATACTTTGGATATGATGAAAAATATGGACAGTGCAGCATACGATGAGTACCAAAGGATTGGTGTGGAAAGCAGCAATGAAGACAGAACTTTAAACAGGGCAAGATTCCTTGCAAATTGGTATATCAAGGCGTTGAAGGAAAAGCCAGATATAATTGAAGAATATGAGAAAAAAAGTAATGCATATTTTGACAAAGAGGTTAAGGACAAAGAACTGCCAGCACATTTTGACAGTATGGATGTTTCTAACAAAGAAACTTTTCTTGCTGGAATAAGAAACTTTATGGCTAAGAATCAAAATTTTTTGTTTGGAATTTTATCATTTGAATTGTCAAATAAATTCTGGAAAGATTGATGAGGAATACGAATCAATTTGGTGTTGGAAAGTGATGACATCACATGATAATATGAGTTCTATGACGTAAAGATAAAAACAACAGATTAGTGTAATCTTCAGTCTGTTGTTTTTATCTTTTTCTGCTCTGAGAATCCGTTTTCTGCATATAATTTGTTTTTTTGTCATATTTTCTTTAATATTTACTTGTTTATTCCCAATAGACAAATAGTGTACAAATATTAATTTTTTACGATATATATTATAATACTTTACTTTTGGGGGTAAAAAATGTTCAGTGTAGCAATTTGTGATGATGAACCATATTTTAGAGAACAGATGAAAGAGATGCTCTTGCAGTATATGCAGGACAGCGGGATTTATTATAAGATAGATCTTTTTCAGTCAGGAACCGAGCTTATCAAGTTAGGAATTGAACTGAATCAATATAATATCATTTTTCTGGACATCAATATGGATGAAATGGATGGAATTTTGACAGCGAAAAAAATCCGTGAACAAAATTCAGAAATCTTTCTTGTATTTGTCACAGCATTTGTAAATTATAGTCTGGAAGGTTATAAGGTAGATGCGGTTCGGTATCTGCTTAAAAACAATGTAAATATGCAGGAATCCATTGCAGAATGTATGGATGCTATATACAAGAAGATAAATTATGAAGTAATATGGAAAGAATTTGTTTTTAATGAGGGAAAGAAAAGAATTTCATTAGACTGTCTTTTATATATTGAGAGTCGGCTGCATAAATTGGAACTTCATGTTATGGAGGATCGTATGATAACTTACACTATTTATGATACATTGAATAACATGGAAAATTATATTGGAAGCAAAAAATTTATCCGGCTTCATCAAAGTTTTTTAGTAAATATGAAATATATCAAAAGTGTTAGTCAATATGAGGCAGTTTTACACAGTGGCAAGAGTTTTCCAATCCCCAAAGCCCGCTATAAAAAGGTTTGGGATACTTATTTGGCATATCGGGGAGAGATGTGATGATTGAGTATATAGAAAGTTTTCTGATTATTGTTCTTGAAATATTATGTTGTAAGATATTTTATAGTATATTTGGGGAGAAACGTGGAAAAAACAATATTTGGAATGAAGTTTTTCCGGTTGTCATACTTAGTTTAGTTACATTTTTATCATCTATGTTGTTCACTGACTATCTGATAGTAAAAATAATAATGTCCATATTGGAAATTGCAGTCGCCATGTATGCCTTTATAGAGGTGAATTTTATTAAGTCCCTGGTTTTATCGTTTTTATTTGAGGGGATTTTATTTTTGGTGGATTATTTTACATTTTTATTAAGCAGAACAATATTTAAAGATATTGTTGGAATAGATGATATGAATTGTATCCAAGGGGTATTATTGATTCTGCTTGGAAATGGACTTCTATTTGTGGTTGTCACCATGGTAAACAGGGGAATTGGCAGACATTCTAAAGAGTCATTGGGAGATGAGGAATGGCTTGGGTTCATTTTCTTTCCAATCTTCACAATCTGTACGATTGCTGCTATGATTTCAGTTTTAGGGAAACCCCGGATACAGAGCAGGGATATGATTTACTTTATTATTGCTTTTGGTTTAGTGGGAATGAATATTGTCGTATTTCACCTGATTAACGATATTTTAAAGAGAGAAGAGAAAATACATGAAGATGAAATGTTTCGGCTGCAGATAAAAAATCAGACACAAATGTACTATTCCATTTCTGAAAATTTTGAGAAGCAGAGACAGAAAACCCATGAATATAAGAATCAGATGTTATGTATTTCCTCTCTTTTACAGAAGAAAAGGTATGATGAGGCGGAAAAATATATTGGAAATATAAATAAGGAATTGAATATTGAATTAGACTCCATTCAGACAAACCATGTTATAGTGGATGCAATATTAAATACAAAATACAGGGAGATGATAGAGAAAAATATAGTTTTTGTTTTTCGGATTAATGATTTGTCCAGCTTGATTGTGTCAGATGAACATATTGTGGTAATTCTGTCTAATCTGCTTAATAATTCTATTGAAGCATGTGAAAAGTGTAAAGGAAGAAGGGTTATCAAACTCAAATTTGTCATTGAGGACGATGGAGTTGTTTTATCGGTAAAAAATTCCTATGAGAGTCCTCTGATTTTCCAGGATGGGGAATATCAGACAACAAAGAATGAGTATGATGAGCATGGAATAGGGATTCATAATATCATCCATGTAATAGAGCAGTATGGAGGTTCTTATGTTATCAGACCCGATGATGGAGAATTTTTCTTTTCCATTTTTATCCCCCAAAAAGTGGCAAAGACCAGCGATAAATAAAGATATAAGGCACATAAATTTTAAATATTTGGGCAGTGCGCAAAACGTATTGCCCGTTATTTTATTCATTTTCTGCTTTGGAAGTCCGTTTTCTGCAATGGATATTGTATTTGTATTTTATTCTGTTATTGTAAAAATTAGAAAAATTTAGAAAGGGGTAGTTGTAATGAGAGTGGAAACTTTAAATTATGATATGCAGATTCCGGATAAGAATGCCGTTAATACTGCCAATAAGGATTTTCTTTATGTACCGCAATCGACTTACAGTGCTGAGTTGGATGAGCAGTTAAAAGAAAAGACACAGTCATAAAGGAAAGGATGAAAAAGAGGATTGGACGATTTTCTTTGAAACTCAGTTGTGGGAACGGTAAAAGATATTTTTAGCAGTGAAAACAAGGAAGAATTGCAGGAAGGAGATTATATGGGTTTAGTAAATGCGATAAGAAGCAGCAGTGTAAGCACTATAGATATGCTTACGGCTGATAAGGGAAACAATAAAAAGGAAACAGTGAAAGAAATATTTTCGCAGTTGGTAAAGGATAAGAAGACAGAATATTTCGCAAAAATCCAAAGTGGCAGTTTCGAACATAGTATTCAAACGGGATCAGGTTCCTACACAGAGACAGAATGGAGGAAATTGTTAAAAGGGTTTGATGCTGCAGAAGCTAAGTTACGCGAATCTGCAACTGGAACAAAAAATGAAATACGGGAAACTAATCACATTGAGACTCCCGATGAAGATAATGAAACCAAAGAAAAAAATATGGAAATGCTTTTTGCTGAGTTTACTACTGCTATTTATCCATCAGGTAAAAAAGATATTCCAGATGATATTTATTATACTTTTTATACATCAGATGGGATATATTGCCGGAAACAGGGACAATCAGAACTTGAATGGCAGATTCAGTTTGAAGATAAGTCGCAATACGAAAAGGTTATGTCTTATTTAAAAGGCTTGGATTCAAAGAATAACCTAAGGTTTGCCTGCCATGAAAATTTTTGGCAGGATTTTCTTTCTGACCAGGTTGATATGGATAAATTTAATAGTTTTTTGGACACAAGGGTTGTCGATGGCGTTCCTAATTATCTTAATGTATTACTAAGGCGGTTAAATGTCGAATGAATTTTACGCAGAATAAATTTTTATCTGCAAGGCGGAAGATTGAGCTGTAGCGAGTGCTACAGCGATTGATAACAACGTAGCAGATAGAAATTTAGGCAAGTAAAAACATCGATATTTAACCACCTTAGTAATATATGAAAGTGGGGTAAATATAGATACAGAATCAGCCCAATATTCAAAATACATGAATTTACCGGATTTTGTAAAAAATATGTGTTATACATCAGAAGAAGCATTTGAAACTTTTTTCAGGCACAGGAAAGTAAATGGAAATAAACAGCCTGCCCATAAGGTGATTGATGTGAAGCATTTAGAACAGTATTATGCTAAATATCCAAATGAAGTGGGCAGGAAAAATCACTATTAGTTATTAACTTAATTAATTCATTATACGATATATAACTTGAAACCATTGTTTTTTTATTCCCGCGTATGCAACGAGCCAAACGCAATGCTTGCAAGGAACTGAAAGTTCCTTTGCACTTGGCGGCTGCGCGCGGGTCAAATACAAAGTAAATTAGTATGCTGCATATTTTATGCAGAGATTTAGGGAGGAAGATTGAAGTGCTAAGAGAAGAAGGGGTAACTGCGAATCAGCGGGATAATCTTGTGCCACATATTATGAAGAAGGAAGTTAAATGTTATGAGATAGACAGCAGGAAGATTTCAGAAAAATTTGGTAATTCTGCCGACTGTCTGGAAATAAGTGCAGAAGGAAACAACCAGTATATGAGTACCCGGATAGGGGGCAATACAGAGAGGATTCCATTTTATGATATTGAAGAAATGGGAAAAGAGGCGTGGGAAGCGGCAACAGGAGTAAAGGTTCTGTATTATCTGGAAAGCAGCAGTATAGCAGGGACGGAGGCCAGTGTTTTTCAAAGGTATCAACATAAGCAGTATAAAGTTTTTAGCAATTTTTTAGAGGACAATAATGCATATGAACATATGGATCCTGAGATTAAGGAAAGGTATGATTCAATGCTTAAAAATATCACCAAGGTAATGGATGAATATGGTGATGGCGGATATAATGGAATATCAAGAAAGTCAATGCTGCTGTCTCAGAATATGACTGCACAGTTAGAGTTTTTTAATACAAATTATGTGCCGGATTATTTGCAGAATGATTTTCAAAAGTTGATTGAGGAATGTGATTATTTTAACCAGAGCAGCAGGGAGAAGATGTTTGCTGACCGTATGCCTTGCGATATTGTGCTAAAAGGATTAGGAGACGGTTTGGTTAACAAAGAAAAAAGTGCGGCAGTTAGAAACCATTTGGAATACAGCAGACGGGAAAAGGATGAAATTCGTAAGTTGTTTTCAGATTTAAAGGAAAAAAGGAATCTTTCAGATATTTATGTTACGTTACAAAATGTAGAAAAGTGGTATTGCAGATATGATGTCAACGCAGATGCAAAAAATATATTTTCTATTATGAAAACATCATGGAAAAAGCTTATTTAAGCAATGTATAAATCTGTGCCGCCAGCGTCAGCGGCGGACCGGGGATTAGGGTGAAAAATTATTCTAAAGAAACAAGAAATATTTCTAAGAGAGAGTGCTGTTTCACATAAGGAAAACGCAGAAACGGCGGCCCAAGCGGGTGAAGTAAAAATACGAGGAGAGTGGCTATGAATATTGCGAGTATAGGTAATTCTTATAACAAAACATTGTATGATGTAGGGGAAAGTATTAAAAGTGATAAATCTGTTCCTGTTCAAATGGGAGCAGTTTCACAGGATATGTACGTTCATTCTCAAGAAGAATCCTCTTATGTTACATATACACCTAATGGCAGGGTTGATGGAGAGGATGTTTCTGAAAATGAAAGTGAACAATTAAATATTCTTCCAGAACGGTATAAGAAAAGCGAATTAAGTGGAAAAGTATATTATCAGGGTGAACTTATTACATATTATGAGTTGATTCAAACAGCGGTAGAAGCAGGGGCTATTTCTTTGGATGAGTCAAAAACGGTTGGGTGGAATATGTTAAATGCAGAAAATGCTTTGATTGATTCAAAAGCCACACCGTTATATGACTGGAGCACAACGCTGTATTCCGAGGATAGAATGTATGTATACCGTGTGGAAAATGGGAAGATTACAGGTGCAACAGCTACATGGTATTCTGACGGCACAACGTTACAGGATGTTGCCGGCGAGATTGCAAGTGGGACACCTCTATCAGATATAGACCGCTATAAGTTACATGACTTAATGTTGTATGACATAGAGTTATACGATGCTGCTGTCAATATTGGTATAGCAAAAAGAGAATATGATACGTTTACGAATATGTATCAGAATGGACAGTTAACAGAAAAGCAGTTTAAGCATGATTGTTACCCGCTATTGTTACTTCTGTTTGGGAAGGATGCTGATATAAATAGCAAGAACCAGTTTTTGCAGTTATCAAGCTTTTTTGGGCAGGACAGAGATGCGTTCTTGGAAAATGCGTTTGCAAACTATAATCCTTCCAACCAGTTTCTGGTAAACAGGCTGCTTATAGAGAAAGAATACCACTCATATTCGGGAATTTATTGAAAATTATATCGATAGTTTTCAAGTAGGAGGATATAAATATGCCGAAGATTACAGACTATAGTTTTTTGTTTCAAAAGATGAAAATGCGGATAGCAGAAAACGTATTATCGTTATCCTGAGAGCAGCCGGGATGAAATGTTTGAATCCCGGCTGTTACCGTTAAAATATTTTTGTTTATGGAATGTCCAAGGTTTCCAAGAAAATCCAAGTTAAAAAATCATTTTTCACAATCAAAGCATTCATGAAATAATATAATTCCTCAAATGTCATATTCGGTGTTGCTGCATCAATTAGAGTTTTATGCAGATATTCTTCCATCTGCAATTCTTTCCGCCACTTGTCAGTTTCATCTCCTGCAAAAACAATAGAGTTTACCTCTATAGTTACGTTCTTTTCTTTAATTTCTTAAATTAAAATTTGTTTATTCTTATAATTGTTTTAAATATAATACTGTTTTCTTTGTTCCGAATCTGATAAAATAACACTCATTATTACAGATTCTTTCATCAACTAATTCGTGTGAACTGATAAACACATCAATTAAAGGGAACAACTCACGAATCGTAGTAAAGAATAATTCCTTATCTGCAAGGCGGAAGATTGGGCTGTAGCGAGTGCTGCAGCCTTAGTAAAAATAAGGGTAAACACTAAAAAATGTAAGATTGAAGGATAACATCAGATAGATAGAAAAAAGACTCTTGCATTCAAACCTAAGATATGCTATATTATAGACATAAACAAAAAAAGCAATCGCCCACAAGGGGTTGACCGAATATTGGAATAGCATTGCCACCCGATACCGACCAAAGTACAAGGGTGGTTTTTGCTATGTATGGCTACTTACAAAACGTAAACACGAATGTAAACAATGCCAGAAGGAATATGCCGAAGGTCAGCAACTCCATAAGAGAAATACAAAGCTTGTGTTTCTTATGTTTTCTCTTTTTCATAGCATCACCCCCATTCTTTTTAGAATGAGGTCAACGCACCCTGTAACACGGCTGCTCTTTTGAGATTATAACACATCTTTTAAACAGATTTTGAATGCCATCAGATGGAACATCAGCTTGGAGCCTTTACGGACTGCAATCATGGAGCCGGGCTTGCTGTTCTGCATCCGGTTTATTACCGCCACATTTATCAGAGCGGGATTCAGAAATTCAAGAAGTTTGCCGTCAATGTATGGGGGATCCCGGCGGATGGGAAAAGTGATGAGGAAACCGCCAGGGCAGGAGTGGAGGCACTGGCAGATTTTATCAAAGAAATCGGGCTGCCGGCTACCTTGCGGGAGCTTGGGATTGATGAAGCTGTTGACTTAAAGGAAATTGCAGATTCCTGCGCGATTGTTCCGGGCAGTTATAAAAAGATGACACAGAAGGAAATTCTTGAAATATTTCAGGAATGCAGGAAGTAAGTACAGTGTTGTGAGGACAGATGTCAGTGGCAATGTGTTGGAAGCACCACAAATTTATTAGGCACAAAGAACGTGTGCAGAAAAGAGGATATTATGAAGAAAAGTCAAACGGAATTACCGATCCGGAATATTCGATTGAATGTGGCGTACAGGAGATTAAGAGCTGTCTTGCCAGTGCAGAAGTGGAAAGCCCTTTGGACATGGACAATATCAAACTTGCCTTACAGGGATATAACTATGGGAACGGCTGCATCCAATGGGCAAAAACGAATTATGGAGGGTATACGCTGGCAAATGCGGCAGAATTTTTAGATAAGATGGCAAAAGAAAAGGGATGGGAAAGCTATGGAGACAGGCAGTATGTACCACACGTTCTACGGTATTACTCACTGGGGCGCATCCCGAATGGGGCAGGGAATCGAGTGATAGTTTAGGTGGCATTAGCACAGGAGGGAAACTGGAACCATTCGATAGGGGATAGTGAGATATACGGGTATGGGATATATTAGATGATAGCAGATATGTTTTATACAAGGCTTTTTTACTGCACTGAATAATGGTGATATATCAGAGACGATGCCTTTGCCCATAGCTTCGGTTTCCAGATGATGGATAACGAATATGACTGGCAAAAAGAGCGAGAATAAAAGTTATTTGTCAATTGTACTTTTTAAAACAGCAACGGAAGTATGGTAAATCAATTTTGAAATTTCCATCGGGGATTCTTTCATTTCACTATTTATCCAGTTTTGGACAACACTGATGCATCCGGAAATCAGATATTGAAAACGATAATCCGACGTGTCATTTTCCTTGATGTTCAATGATTTTGCCGTGTTCCGCAGAAATTCTATGGTTTCCTGTATCATATCGGATGGGAAACTATCATCCACACTGTTATTTAAGAGCAGTTTATAGATTTCACAATTGTTCTGCATATGGCAGAGAAGGCGGTATAGTGGTTCAATTTGGAAAGCCTCTTCACCAATTGCAATTTCCTGCATGCATTGTTTACTTCTTTGTAATGTTTCCTGTTCCAATTCAGTCAGGACATCTCTTACATTATTATAATATTTGTAAAATGTGGAACGGTTTAATTCAGCAGCCTCGCAAAGTTCCGTAACGGAAATCTGGTAAATCGTTTTTTTCTGGAGCAGGGCAATCAGCCCATCTTTAAACAGCATTTTTGTCAGGCGTGTTCGTTGGTTTTCTTTTTTATTCATTTTACTTCCTCCTTGCCATGTCATATACAAAATTGTAGTATTCTTTATTTTCTGCAACAAAACAGAATAGAATTGTTGGTTTCAAATCGTTATATAAAGAACTGTTGATTGTAAAAACAACACACTGTTGCTATAATGACATTATATTTTATTCTGAAGTATTTGTCAAAAGGTAAGGAGACGGATTATGAAAAAACTTGCAGACTGGATTGTGGATAAAAAAGGACTTATTTTTCTCTTTGTGGCGGTACTTACTGTTGCTGCTGTGCTTGGGATTTTTAAGACCAATATCAACTATGATATGTCAAAGTACCTGCCATCCGATTCTTCCGTTAAACAGGGAATGGAACTGATGGCAGAGGAATATGGCGATATGTCAGCGATAACAGTCATGTTTGACGATTTGTCGGAAAAGGAGCAGACAGAGCGGAAAACGGAATTGGAAAGTTTGGAACATGTGAAAAATGTAATCTATTTGCAGGATGATGAGGCATACCAGAAAAAGAATCATTCTAAATATATGATTAATGTGTCTGCGAATACATATTCGGAAGAAGCAAGAAAGGTATTGCAGAGTATCAAGGATACCTATGGTGACTCGGCATATTTGTGTGGTGCTGTTGTTGACAATGATATGATGGTAAACACATTGTTGGAAGAAATACCGGTTATTGCAGTGATTGCCGTTGTCATTATTTTTGCAATCTTGTTTTTGCTTTGTAATTCGTGGGTGGAACCATTTTTATATATGTGTTGTATTGGTATTGCAATTATACTGAATATGGGAAGTAACGTGTTTCTTCCTTCCGTGTCTTTTATGACTTTTGCGGTAGGGGCATTGCTGCAAATGGGATTATCTATGGATTATTCCATTATGCTGATGAACCGCTATAATCAGGAAAAAAAGAAGCAGGCAGACTCTGTGCTATCTATGAAAAAGGCTTTGACTAATGCGTTTAGCGCTATTACCAGCAGCTCTGTGACAACGATCGTAGGACTTTTAGTTTTGCTGTTTATGAGTTTTAAGATTGGACAGGATATGGGGATTGTGCTGGCAAAGGGGGTATTTATCAGCCTTCTCTGTATCTTTACTGTCCTGCCGGGACTGGTAGTAGTCTTTGATAAGGCAATGGCAAAGACGCATAAAAAATCATTGGAATTTAATATGAAACCGCTGATGCGTTTTGCTGGGAAAATCCGTTTTGTGTCGGTGCCATTGATTATACTCGTAACAATAGCAGCGGTATTTTTAAAAAACGGCATGGAAATTATTTATGTTAAAACCTTTGACAATCCGGATCAGACGAAAATTGAGGAAGCCTTTGGTATGGATAACCAGACGGTATTATTGTATGACAGGAAAGAAAATCTGGAACACATTGCGGAGTATATTGACTGGCTGGAGGAGAGGGAAGATGTCAATTCGGTACAGGATTATTCTAATACGATTGGGAAGTCCTATACATATAAGGAATTGACAGAAGACATGGATATATCCTTAGAACAGGCAAAAATGTTGTATCAGATGTACAGGGATAACCAAAATCCATCAGATTATAAGAAGATTACCATGTATCATCTGATTTGTTATATGGATAGGAATGTTGCAGGAAATCCGGCTTATGCGGAGTTTATGGATAAAGATCAGATTGAACAGATCCATGATGCCAGAAAAGAACTGGAAGATGGCAAAGATAAAATGAAAGATGGCAGGAAAGAGTTAAAAGATGCTGGAAAAGAACTGGAAGATGGAGAAGAAGAACTGTCTGATGGGGAAAAAAAGATTGCAGATGGGAAAAAAGAGATTGCAAAAAATGAGAAAAAACTGAAGGACAGCGAGAGGACAATAACAAAAAATGAGAAAAAACTGGCAGATAGTGAAAAGCTTATTATAAAAAATGAAAAGAAATTGAAAAAAAGCGAGAAAAAGCTTGCAGCAGGGGAAAAGCAGATTGCAAAGGCAGAAAAGGAAATGGCAGCCAATGAGAAAAAATTGGCGGAGGGAGAGAAAAAGTTAAGAGAAGCAGAAGAACAGATGCAGCTTGCCGGAATGACGGAGGAGATGATTGCATCGCAGCTTGGCAGCCAGAAAGCAGAACTCCAAACCGCAAGGCAGCAGTTGGAGGCAGGGAAGAAGCAGCTGCAGAAGGAAAAGGCAAAACTGGTAAAAGCCAGAAAACAGTTGGAGGGAGGGAAGAAAAAGCTGGCAAAAGGCAGAAAACAGTTAGAGGCAGGAAAGAAAAAGCTGGCGAAAGGCAGGAAACAACTGGAGAATGGCAAGAAAGAGCTGGGAAAGGCAAAAAAACAGTTAGAAGATGCAGAAGAAGAAATAAAAGATGGAAAAGAGGAACTGAAAGATGGCCGGAAAAAGTATAACGATGGAAAAAAAGAACTGGATGACAACCTGAAAATTTATAAAACCCCGATGACAGCAGAGGAACTGGCAGATGAGATGGATGAAAATGTGGAAGATGTCAGGGATATGCTGAAAATACGCAGGATGTCTATGCTGGATGTGGAACAGGATACGATGACGCTGGAAGAGTTCCTTACGTTTATTACAGATGAAATTTTGCCGAATAAAACATATTCTGCCGCTATTGATGAGGATATGCGTTCGGAAATTGAAGATGGGGAAACGCAGATTCGGGAAAACCGTGAACTAATGCTCGGCAAAAAATATAACCGCATGATTATATCCACAAAGTATCCATCTGAGGGGAATGCCACTTTTGCCTGTATGGGAGAACTTCAGAAAAATGCAAAAGGATTTGACAAGAGGGCATATTTTGTTGGAGATTCTGCTATGGGGTATGAGATGGATGAGGGATTTACGGATGAGCTGAATTTTGTGACGCTTCTGACGATAATTGCAATTCTGCTTGTTGTGTTGGTTACATTTCGCTCTTTTGTCAGTTCTGCTGCATTAGTGGCGATTATTCAGGCGGCAGTATTTATTACGACGGCTATTGTAACCCTGCAAGGCTACAGCACCAATTATGTTGCCCTGATTTTGGTGCAGTGTATTTTGATGGGTGCAACGATTGACTATGGGATTCTTTTATTTGATAATTACAGGGAAATGCGGTTAAAGCTGGACAAAGAAAAGGCATTGGGAGAAGCGATGAACCGGTCAATTAAAACGGTGCTGACATCTTCGTTGATACTTATCAGTACCTGTTTGACCGTTAGTGTCATCATGACACAGGAGATTATTGCACAGACCTGCCTGATGATTGCATATGGGGCAATTTGTTCCGTGCTGATGGTAATGTTTATTCTTCCAGCGGTATTGTTATTGTTAGACCGTGTTATTATCCGGAAAAAGAAAGGAGAACAGCCATGAGAAAAATTATTTGTATTGGAAGGCAGTTTGGAAGCGGAGGGCATAATATGGCACATGCTTTAGCAGAACGCCTTGCCATACCATATTATGATAAGAAAATTCTGGAAGATGCAGTAATAAAGAGCGGGATGAGGGAAGGGATTATGAAAAAAGCCGAGGAACAACTGCCAAATGCATTGCTGCATTCCATCTATTATGAGGGAAACTCCACAGAATACTATGGAAAGAGCGCTAATGAAATACTGTATATGGCACAGAGGCAGGTTATTCTGGAATACGCAGAGAAAAGTGACTGTATTATTGTAGGAAGATGTGCAGATGCAATTTTGAAGGAATATCAGGAATATGCCGTAAAAAGTATCTTTGTTTCAGCACCAATGGAGCATCGGATAGCAATGACAATGAAAAAGGATAATCTGGAAGAAAAGGCAGCAGCAACTCTTATCAGAAAATCTGATAAGAAACGCAGTGCGTATTATGCTTATCATACCGGCAAGGATTGGGGGAAAGCTTCAGATTATGATTTCTGTGTCAATACAGCAACAACCGGAATGCAAACATTAGTGGATTTGTGTGAAGAAATTTATCGGAGAATGGGATAGGAAAACAAAAAGCAGGAGAATAGGGGATGCGAAATTCCTTGTTCTCTTGTTTTTTATGTAGGTACTATAAAGGCTGAAAATCCCAATTAATTAAAGGTGGTGAGAAAAATCGGACGGTTATTGTTAATGGAATTTCACGAAAAAGATTCATGGTATTTGATGAAGTCATGGCAGTGCTGAAACGCCATTCCGCTTTTGAGATATTCAGCAGGGAGGAAGAGACGGTTATCTTCCTCCCCGGACTTACCATTTCTCTTGAACAGAGAAATGCTGTACGGAGTTTCCACGAAAGAACCATTCACAGTCCGTTGTGTTCGTGTGGTGGGGTATTGTTTTGAACGCACCATAAAAAACGCTTATTTTCCACGGCTGTACTGTTAGCATTTGGGCGTTTGAAAGCCGCTTGTATCAAGGGCTTCCGGGCGCGTTCGGCAGAGGGGGTGGTATGTTTATATGTCCTGTTCCTTATTTGTTCCACAAAAACCAGCATGGCATGACCGTACTTTGAGATATTTTGTCCCAAAGGTGAGAAGATGGACAGTGGCGCAGGAGTGTGCTATACTTGATCTCTAAATATGCTTTTGTTTTCTCTGTCAGTGCCATAGCTTACCCCCAGAACATTGTCCCGCACAGGATCAATGCAGATACGATAGGAACGGTGATTTTACCTATATTATATTGTTGATGATAATCATGGACAGGCCCAAAACCAGCAGAATCGCACCTGTCACATATCCCACGACCCTGCCCTTGACCTTATTGGCAAACTGCGCGCTGACAAGGGAAAAGAAGGTGGCGACCACAATGGCAAGAACGAGGAACCTCCAGCACTCCAGCACGATGGCGGGTTCAATGAGGATATGGCTCACCGATGCGATCAACGCCGTGAAGGTCATAATAAATGTGGAGGTGCCAACGGCAGTCTTACGCTCATAGCCCAGCATGGCAGTGAACACGATGAGCATCATCATACCACCGCCGGAGCCGAAAAAGCCGGTGCCAACACCAGCCAGCATGGCGGCGATTGCGACTACTACATATTCATAAAACATAAACTTACTCCTTGATTTTCGTCGTCTTTTTGATTATAATTATACTCAACAGGTGTTGAAACTGCAACCGACAGATGAAACGAAAGTGTTGAGAGGAATGATTATGGGAATGAAGCCAAACCAGAGAATTGCTCTGACCAAGGAACTAATCCATCGCGCCTTGATCAGTCTGCTGAAAAAACAGGATATTCATAAAATCTCCATTCGTGAGCTTTGTGATATTGCGGGCATCAACCGCACGACTTTTTACAACCATTACGGTAGCCAGTATGATGTACTGGCGGAGATTCGTGACTGGTATATAAAGGACATTGCCGATGCCATTGAAAGTACCGATTTGTGCGACAACGCCGGTGTACTGCACAGGGTCACACGGATATTTTCCTATATGGAGCAAAATGTGGAGATCTCCCGGCTGCTGATTCAAAACAATTTCGACGAGACTTTTGCGCACCGGCTGTTCTCTCTTCCGAAGATCGAAGTGCTGCTTACAGAATACAGGAAGGCGGCAGATGACCATCAGTATGACGAGGACATTGCCTCCTTCGCTCTTTATGGCAGTTACCGACTCCTGCAAAACTGGATCGCGGAGGACGACCGCCGTAGCGCCGAGGAAATGGCGCATATCATTATAACCCTTACCGGTGCGGTTTGTAGTACTGGCACAAAACAATGAAATGAGTTGAGCATCAAAGACAGTGGGCGTTTTGTCTGCTGTCTTTATAGTACGCCTTGCGGCGCACGTTTCTAAGGGGTGAAAGTCCCTAATCCGCCTTAGTAGTGGGAAGGATATAGCCAATACCAAGGGTGTCCATCGGGAGGTGGAAACAGGGTATGAAACCTGTAGTAGCAACGAATGGCGAAAATGTCGCAAGGCAATCTGTGATTGCCTTTGGTCATAGTACCATTGTGGTTGAAAACATGATGGGAATGGAATGTAATGGAGGGGCAAACCGGGATTTGCGGGAGGAAATAAAAGTGGCAATTAGAGAAGAAAAAGTAACTCCAAAGCTGCCGGAATATTCATTTATCTGTCATTTGATGAAAACGGCATTCCCCCGAAACGAACAATTCCCATTGTGGGTATTGAGATTACTTGCATTAAGAGAAAGGGTTAATTTTCGGGCTTTTTATGATGGAGAGCAATTTTGTGGGATTTTGTATACTGCTGAAAATGATAAATATATTTTTGTGCTATATCTCGCAGTAAATGATAAAATTAGGTCAAAAGGATATGGAAGTCTAATCTTGCAATGGCTGAAAGGCATTACATCAAAAATTATTGTCTTGAATGTTGAGGCAACAAATCTGTCAGCAGTAAATTCTTTACAACGTGAAAAACGTATTGCGTTTTATCAAAAAAATGGAATTACTGATACAGGTTACACGTTTGTTGATGCAGAAGAGAAATATTCTGTTTTATCATCTGATAGTGAACGTTTTGATATGCAGGAATATGGTGCTTTGTTGAAGTGGTTCTCGTTGGGAGTTTACAAGAAAAATATCTCTCAGCGATAAATTCCCATTTGACATACTGGCAAAATCTTGGATTTGCAGAAGTGTACTCTATATGAAGAAAAAATAGCAAAGGGAATGGTTGTATGGATAGAGACCAGTTTAAGCTTATACATAGTGAACTAATTCAACAGGTTCAATGTGTAGAAAATAATTTGAAGATAATATATGCAGCAATGTGCAAAGGAAATTTTAACAACAATTTAAAGTCCGTTGAGAGAATGAACTTGGGTAAGATAACAAGAGAACTTGAGGAACTTGACAATAGTGATGATATGCCTGAATTTTCAGAAGAAGAATATAACACAATGGATGAAATTAGGGAAATAAGAAATTATTGGTGTCATCAGTGTTACTTAGATTATATATATATATTGAAAATGATTATGAGCGAGAGAAAACATTTCAAAAAGTTGCTAAAAAATTGCATTATGACGAATATAGGACATATGACTTATTTAGAAAAACGGAAGAAATGCGTTTGATTATTATGAAAAAATACAGATAAGGCAGGGAATGTTCATGTTTAAGAGAATGAAAGAAATAATATATTTTGTGAGAATTGCTTAAAAATGAATGGTAGGTGCATGTGAGTGTGTGCCTGCTGTTTTTTGTTTTAATATTGATAGGTTAATCCTATACCTTTAACGTATGGAAGGGCAATCAAAATAGGCATTGGATATTTTAGGATAAATTTAGTACAATTTTTTTGAAAAAAGTTTTGTCCTTACTTGACACCAGCGTACCCAATCTGGTGGGGCGAAGCGCCGCATATCGTCTATACCCTGGTGGAAGGAGTAAGCCTGGAAGGAAAAACGGTAGTTCCATTTTCTACATCCATCAGCAGCGGGCTTGGCAGTAGTGCTGTACATTTAAAGACAAAAGCAAAGATTTCATCGAAGACGAAGTGGCTGAAAGGGCGTAATTTTTATGATATTCCGTCGCAGAAAACAGTCAACAAATGGGTAAAAGGGTTGAAGTATTGATATCGGAAAGGCGTAAATATGCAGGAGAACATTAGGTAAGGATTTAAAGGTGTCTGCGGTAGGGCTTGGCTGTATGGGATTTTCCCATGCTTATGGGGCGCCGACAGAAAAGAAGGAAGCGATCTGCCGGATACAGCAGGCAGTGGAGATGGGATACGCCTTTTTTGATACGGCAGAGGTATATGGCACACTGGAGGATCCCCATCAGAATGGGGTACTGGTGGGCGGGGCATTGAAAAACTGCCGGGATGAGGTAGTAATTGCGACGAAGTTTGGCATTCACTTTGACATGGAGAGTAGTGCCGTAAATAAACCACTGGTGCCGGATTCCCGGCCGGAAGTCATCCGGGCTTCTGTGGAGGCATCCTTAAAGAGGCTGAATACGGAATATATTGACCTGTATTACCAGCACCGCATAGATCCGAAGGTCCCTATTAAGGAAGTGGCGGGAGTGATGGTGGAACTGATGCAGGAGAGAAAAATTACGCACTGGGGATTGTCGGAAGCGGATGGAGAAACGATGCGCCGCGCCCATATTGAGAAATACATCGAGCGGCTTGGCGAGCGGTTCAACATCCGGGAGATTGCCTTTGACCGGTGAGGTGTGGTGCAGATGGTTGCCCATGGCGGGCATCCGGTTCTGCGGTGGATGATGGATAACATCTTCATCCGCACCGACCCTGCAGGCAATATCAAAGCAGATAAGGAAAAGTCCATGGAGAAGATTGACGGGGCGGTGGCCACGATCATGGGGCTTGACTGCACGGCGCGCTGTGGGAACCAGACATCCGAGAGCGTGTACGATTCTCGCGGGCTTTTGGTGTTCTGATTCATGACAATAGGTTTGCTGGCGAAGCCTGTAATCTATTGTTTGTGCATCCATACAAAAATTAAGCGGAACGCTTGCATACCGCAAGTAAAAGCGATATACTATATAATGAAAGGATGTGATTTGGATGGCAAGGACATCAAATGTATTCGCACGTGTGGAGCCGGAGATTAAAGAGCAGGCAGAACGAGTGCTTGACCAGCTTGGGATACCGATGTCAAATGCAGTCGGTATGTTTTTAAGGCAGGTTGTGCTTCAACAGGGCATCCCCTTTGAGATGAAGCTGCCGAGGAAGGCGCCCCTTGCATACGGCTCCCTTGCAAAAGAGCAGTTTGACGCAGAGATAGGAAAGGGCATGGAGGATATACGGGAAGGCAGGGTATATTCAGCAGATGCAGTGGAAGAAGAAATGCGGCGGGATTACGGGATATGAGCTGGGATATCGTGTACACGGCCGGGGCAAGGTGTGATCTGAGGGATATATACGAGTATATTGCATATGAACTGCTTGTGCCAGAAACGGCAACGGGGCAGACGCAGCGGATCATGAAGGAGATCCGCTCCCTTGATGAAATGCCGATGCGGTTTCGGTTGTATGAAGAAGAGCCGTGGCACAGCGAAGGGCTCCGTTTTTCCCCGTTGATAATTACCTTGTGTTTTATCTGCCGGATGAAACCAAAAACACAGTGAGCATTGTCCGCATCATGTATGGCGGCAGGGATATCCGCAGACAGCTAAGCGAGACAGAAATGGAATACTGAACAGGAGGGCATCTGTCAGAAATGGCGGGTGCTTTTCTTATGCTGGCGGGCAGACGGGCATCGCTTCGGCGGTGCCTTCTGCCTGTCCGTTTATCGGAAAGGAGCGTGGTTTCTATGGGATTATTCAGCGGGTTGTTCAGGGTGGGGGACACTCCCCAGAACCGTACATCGGGCAGCGCCTACAGTTTTTTCATGGGCGGAAGCACAGGCGGAAACCTGCCGGGGCAGTATCTGGCGGATAACCTCATCATATACCGTATATCGTTTGCAAAGTTGGCAAGGTTGCCATTGGGGTTAATCCCATGGCAGCCTTTATTTCAGGTTGGACCAGTCAGGATAAATAATATTCCCAATACGCTTTATGCACGGAGTGCTTTTTCCCTCTTGGCAGGGTGGGAAAGCAGCATATTGAGGGCATCCTCTTTTGCGCGTTCATCAGCTGCCCGTGATGCCATGACTAAATCAAGTTCATATTTCGTAAATGAAGAAAGAGTTGTGTCTTTGTTTCCGAGAAGATAATCAACAGGAGCGTCAAAGAATTGTGAAAGCCGGAGAAGCATCTCGATGGAAGGCTCACGCTCACCTCTTTCATATCTTGCGTAGACAGTAGTGGAAACATCTATACCGTTGGCTACGTCTGCCTGTGACAGTCCTTTCTGGGCGCGGATCCTTTTTAACTCCATTGCAAAGTACCTCCTTTTTAATTATTATATAACCGTTTTGGTCAGTTTGGCATGACCTTGTTGACCAATATGAAATTTTTTGATGACCGATTTGATAATATATATAATAAAATTATGTCCAATATGACCAAATTTAGGCTTGACGTATGACCGAAATGGTATTAAAATTTATTTCAATATCACCAATTCGGTTATATAGAATAATGAAAGGGAACTTCATGAGCAAGCTGAAACAATTAAGGGAAGAGCACAATATGTCGCAGAAAGCATTAGGGGACGCTGTTGGGATTACAGCAACCTCCATCAGCCGGTATGAAATCGGAAAGAGGAAGCTTTCGGTTGAAATGGCTAAGAAGATTGCCAGGGTGCTTGGTGTTGGCTGGACGGTTATCCCGTTCCCGTGCCACAGACGGTCATTTACCAGTGCAGTGAGGATAATGCATCAGATACCGTCAAGCCTTGCAGCAGAAGGGATGTGATCGGTTTCCGTTTTGGCAGAAGCTCTGGCTTCCAATGACTGGGAGTATGCGATTATGAGGATGTCGATTTCCATGAAGAATACGAAAATAAGGAAGAGACTGCCGAGAAGGTGCTGCTTGAGCTCTTGGCGGAGGACATGGGGAGCAGAAGATGGACAGTAAAAAAAGAGTGGCCGGATATGTGAAACTGGCAAAATTGTGGGAAAAGCACAGGGAAGCAGCCATGCCGTACCATAACCAATATTACTGTGAAAAATATGCAGATTCTGACAGGTTTGAACTTGCCGGGGTCTATGTTGATATTACGGGGAACAAAAAAATCTGCAACCGTCCGGAAATGATGCGCCTGCTGAAAGACTGCAGGGACGGCAAGATTGACTGTATCGCCACGCAGACAAAGGGCTATCTTGCGGCTGACACAAGGGAGTTCTGTTACCTGTTCAAGTTGCTCCGTGAATTCAATGGCGGCATCGACCTTGTTACGGAAGATGAGGATTACAATATTGACACTATGCAGAATGCAGAGAACCAGCTGCAGGAGCTGGTGAGGATGGCGGAAAAATACATCTCTCCCAATCCGGCGGATTTTGACGGATGGAAGTCTAAAAGCAAGACCATGAAAAATGATGGGAGCAGGGAGGGTGCGTATGTGCCAAACCACCATGAAGCGATAGTCAGCCCTGAAATTGCTAGTACAGCGTTTCCTTAATCCCCATATACTTAGTGCCTGCTATTTTTGTCAGCGCAAGGCGGAGGAAGGAGGCAATGCGGTGGCATTGTTGACTGACGACAACGCAGCGATGGCGGAAATAGAAAGTACTAAGTGTATGAGGGACTAAGAAACGCTGTACTAGGGCAGTACATATGCTGTCGGGGGCAAGGGGCGTGGATGGAGTTCCGGATGTCGGGGTGATTGATGAAGGCGGACTGAAGGGCTTTGTCGATATCAATCCGTGCTTCAGCGGGATTGACAGGGAAACCATCCTGCAGCTTTCAAACAGCGTGTATTCAGATGAGGAATATGCCCGTCTGGAAAGGGAGGCAAAGATAATAAATGGGGATGCGCACAGCAATATCCTTTCTATGGATTTTACGGGATATTATGTCCCGCACAGTGCATATTTTATCGGACGGGATACCCCAGCGCTTACCATCAGCAGAAGACAGCTGAAATTTAACAGAAAATGCCATGAGCGTTTTGGTGGAGGCAGGAATATTGAACTTTTATACCATCCGCTTTTACAAGCAATCATCATAAGAACCTGTGATGAGGGCTGCGGTTTTGCATGGAGGAATGCAGAAGGTTCCCCAATATTGAATTTTAGTGCAAAAGCCTTCTGCGGAGCAGTATATGAAGGGCAGGATTGGATCAGCGGCTACAGTTTCCGTTTCCGTGGGATTATGAGGGAGAGGGGGAACAGTAAAGCGATGATATTCTTCCTTGACGAGCCACAGATTGTTGCAGATAAAGCTGCTAAGAAAGCGGGGGATGCAGTTGCGGAAGAACAGAGGCACCATCCATCAAGGTATATACCGTACAAGAACAGCGAATTAAATGAGGATTCCGATACAGAGGAATGGAAAAAACGCAGGAACGGTATGCTTTATGCCATGAGAAAGCACAGGGATAAGATTGTGGACGGGCTTTCGGAGACGGACATTGCAGAGCCGGGAGTAATAGTTGAAAATCCCCTTATCGGCGGCATACCAACAAGGAATGAAATAAGGGGCGAATTGAGTAGATTATTAATGTTAATGCAGGAGGTCTGAAATGGACAGCACAGGAGTAGGCAATGCTTCCGGGGAAGCAAAGAAAGAACCGGTTGGCCAGTCATATAACTACAGTGACCAGGAACTGATAAGGCGGCTTGTCAAATCCAGGATGGCGCAGAAGCAGCAGCTGGAGTACGAGGACTTGGATGGATATGTCCTGCCGCCCAGGACACAGTTTTCCATGTTAAAAAAGCCAGCGGTGACCATCAAATATGGCAGGATGACATTCAACATGGCCTGCATCCATCTATGGCAGGATTAACATAATCAATATAGGGAAGGATGTCCTGCGTGTGATTGGTGCGCCATCCCATATATGCCTTAAAATAAATAAGGAGATGGATTCCTTTGCTGTGATGCCCTGTGAGCCGGCAGAGCCGATGGCGTTCAAGGTACCGGACGATATAATGTTTAACACCCGGAGGCAGATGAAGGTTACGAGCCGGTCATTTGTGATAGGGCTGCTTTCGATTAACGGACTGGAATCCGGACATACATACAAAATTTCAGGGATATACTCTGAAAACAATAATGCTGTGGTTTTTAATATGTCTGATATTTGGATTTTCGGGGAAGAAAAGGTGGGCGAGAATAAATAAAAGAAAAAACGTAAATTCGTGAAGAACATAGAATAGTAAAATCACATTAGTTTTTTAATGCCGTTAAATGAAAATGCCCGCAGAATGAAAGAATTCTGTGGGCTGTTTTACGTTATTTAATGGGATTTCTTTTGCACGCCTAAAAATGCAACGGTTTGTCATATATTATCTTTGAAGCTATGGAACAGTAATTTAAAATATGATGAATTTATCGAAAAAATGAAAGATATATCAGAAACGGAGCTGAATTTTTTTGGGATTGCCATCTGTGGGCCGAAAAAGAAGGTCAGCAGATTAACCGGAAGTATGGCATTGTTGAGATAAATAGTTCTTTCCTTTCGTCCGAGTGTATGTTATAATATATTTAATATGTAAAAACATACAAAAGAGGCATCATGGAACAGCTTTCATTAAAGATAGGAGAACGTCTGAAAGAAATCCGTAACACAAGGCATCTTACGCTAGATTAGGCGGCGGAGCTGACGGGATGTAAATAAGGGAACGCATTTGCGTTCCCTTTGCCCATGTTAGGGCAGATTGAGCGGGGGCAGTCCTCGCCTACCATTAACGTACTGTGGAAAATTTCAACAGGGTTAAAGATTCCGTTATCCTTTTTCTGTCGGCAGCCGGAAACGGAGTATACGGTTGCCGGGCTTTCGGAAAAAGAAATGATTAAGGAGGAAGATGGGGGAATGAGGGCATACCCGCTGTTTCCTTTTAATCCGGCAAGGAATTTGGAAGTATTTTATATTGAGTTTGATGCAGGGGTAATGCATGATTCCCTTCCCCATGTGGCGGGAGTGGAGGAATATATTTTGCCGGTGCAGGGGACTTTGAAAATGGTAATAGGCGGGAAGGAAGTGTTTTTGCAGAAAAGACAGTCCATACGGTTTGGGGCGGATGTCCCGCATGCATACCATAATGTTTCAGAGGAAGTGTGTACTGTTTATAACGTAATTTTTTATCCAGACAATTAAAGGAGGAGAACAATGGCAATCGAAAAGGTAAAGGCATATTTTAGGGAATATGGCATGGAGGAAAGGATTCAGGAATTTGACGAGTCCAGTGCAACAGTGGAGCTTGCTGCCAAAGCATTACACTGTGAACCTCAGAGGATAGCAAAGACACTTTCTTTTATGCTGGAAAATGAGGCGGTGCTGATTGTGGCGGCTGGGGATGCGAAGATAGACAATCCAAAATATAAGGAAAAATTTGGTACAAAGGCAAAAATGCTTTCATTGGATAAGGTGGAAACATTGGTGGGACATGCAGTGGGCGGTGTCTGCCCATTTGTGGTAAATGAGGGTGTGAAAGTATATCTGGATGTATCGCTAAAAAGATTTGAAACGGTTTTCCCTGCCTGTGGCAGTTCTAACAGTGCAATAGAGCTTACCATTCCAGAACTGGAGAAATATTCAGGATATGTGGAATGGGTGGATGTCTGCAAAGGTTATTAAGAAACATATAAGCGCGCCGCTATGGTTTTATGCCATATGCGGCGGTTTGAATTTTTCCTTATATTTTAAATGGTGGTTTAGCATTGGGGCGTGTTTGAAAATTACCTTTAAACCGTCAAATTGCACAAAAATTATATTATCCCGGCAATTCCAAAAATTTTACCATATGGCAGCTGTATGGGGACGCCGGTGCTTGAGCCTTGTTTTTTAAGGCTTTATGCACCGCTGCGTTTCCCATCCAAGCGCAAGCGGGGTGCCATTGGTAAAATTTTGGAATTGCCAGGGACAGTAAATTTGTGCAATATTTAATTTTCAAACACGCCCTAGAATGAAACAGTTAAATAATAAAAATTTCACACCCAAAATTCCGTATTTGACACCCATTCCAACCATACAGAAAAACAAAAAGCCGATATAAAAATGATAAAGCTTTTGCCTGATATTTCATAAAAGAAAGGAAATTATTAAAAGGGTGAAAGAAAAAAGAAGGAAGGATAAAAGGCAAACACACATCTTTCACCCTTTGTGTTTGCGCCTCAAATGAAAATGCAGGCATTTTCGCTTGAGGCTTGGTGCAAATCATGAAAATAGCGGTTTGTGATGATGATAAAGCGGCAAGGGAGCATATTGTTTCACTAGTAAAAGAGCAGATACAGGACGCAGAAATTATGTCTTTTGCAACAGGGGAAGAAATGCTGAAAGCACAAAATAATTTTGACATTTCTTTTCTCGATGTGGAAATGGGGGAACTATCGGGAATGGACGTTGCAAATCATATCCGGCAGAAGGAACAGGGAAACACAAAGAGCATTATTATCTTTGTGACGGGCTATGAAAAATATATGAACCAGGCATTTGATGTGTCAGCATTCCATTATCTGTTAAAGCCCATTGATGAAGAAAAGTTCCGTAATGTTTTTGGGCGTGCGCTGAACGAGCTGTATGCAGCGGAGGAACGGACAAAACGGTATATTTTAGTAAGAAACTCCGGCACACAGCAGAAAGTTTATATAAAAGACATTTATTATATTGAAAGTGCGAATAAAAAAGTGATTATCCATACAAGAGCGGGTACACTGGATAGTTATGGAAAAATGGACGAATGGGAGCAGATGACAGGCAGCGGTTTTTACCGCTGCCATAGGTGCTATCTTGTGAATATGGAGCAGATTGTTTCTTATAATGCCGATACAATCAAAGTTGTAAATGGAGATAAACTGATACTTGCGCAGAAGAAATATAACGATTTTATCAGACAATATATGAAATATGCAAAGGATGGAGGGATTGTCAATGTATGAAACAGGGCTGTCTTTTTCCATATACCTTGTAAACAGTATAGTGGGCAGTATCTATATGCAGAAATTTCTTAGGGAAAAGTATCAGAAAAAGATTGTCCTGTCTGCATGGGCGGGCCTGTATTTCATTATCCAAAGTTTGATATTTTATAGGATTGACCGTCTCAATTTGTTTAATGACCTTATGGGAGTGCTTGCGGATATAGCATTTATTTTATTTTTTCAAATGCTGTTGTATAACAAAGATTTCCTAAAGCAGTTGTTTGTGGCTGTTAGTTTTGTTGCAGGAAAAGAGATAATCAAATATATCATAGTGGTTATAAATTATGGCCAGGGTTGGATTATCACTAAATTTTCAGTAGTTTTATTAAAGAAGATAACTACTATGAAAGAAGTTGAAATTTGGAGTTATGTTTTTGATATCACCAGAGGACTTGTCCTTGTTTTATTATATGTTTTATTTCTGAGCGTGTATTTCTCCATAATCAGCAGGAAATTTGTCAGAAAAGATTATCAGTTCCGGATACATGAATATGTCTTTTTAATACTTCCAAGTGCTGCAACTTTATGTATTTCCATCACTCTCAAAACTTTGGTTTTTATTGTAGAAAATGGAACGACAACTATTATGTTTGAGAAAGTACCTGCAACTATGTTCTGGGTGCCATTTATCTGTCTTTTGCTGCTGGGCGTTGTCATAGCGTCTGTCATGCTCTTTCAAAAGCTGATACAGTTAAGCGAAGAAGAACGAAAGCGTTCCATATTGGAAAATCAAATGATACAGATGCAGCGGGAAATAGAAGAAATACAAGATATATATGCCGATATGAGAGGGCTCAGGCATGATATGAGAGGCCATTTAGAAAGCATAGCGGCAGTTATCAGGAGGACCTCTGGAAAGGACAGGGAGGAACTTGACAATTATATTAAAAAGATGGAAACAACAGTCAGCAGGTTAGATTTTGCATACAGGACAGGAAACCCGATTACGGATGTTATCTTACATCAAAAGAAACAGGAAGCGGAAAAGCAAAATATATCGTTTGAAGCAGAGTTTATTTATCCCGATAAGCAGCAGATCGACGTTTACGATATAGGGATTGTGCTGAACAATGCACTGGAAAACGCAATCGAAGCAGGCAGTACGGTTTCGGGAAAGAAAAGTATCAGCCTGCGTTCATACATGAAAGGAAATTTGTTTTTTATTGAAGTGGAAAATGATTTTGGCGGTGAAATTATTTTTGACAGTGAAACGGGACTGCCGGTCAGCAGCAAAGAGGATAAAAAACTTCATGGTTTAGGCATGGAGAATATACAAAGGTGTGCTAAAAAATACATGGGTGATATAGATATAACCATTCGCAATATGGGGGGCAGAAAGAAGTTTATTCTTACCATTATGATGTATGAAAAATATTTCACACCCTAAATTCCGTACTTCACGCCATATCTATGACGGTCAGGATGAAAAAATACGATAAGTAAAGTAGAAACTGTTATTTCAGGACAATTGGTAAAAAACAAGGAGGATGAGATTATGTCAATGGAGATTAACGGGAATCTTTTTGACAATGCGGTCAGGAAGCAGAATTACAACGATTATGGGAAAGGTTACACAAATACTGCAAAGGAAGGCAATGTGATAACAAGCACGGTGGAGTTAAAAACTTCAAAACCCGGCGTGAAGAAAACGGAACAGATTAAGACGGGTTACAGCAATGTTAACGACTATTCCAAATATCTGCAAGGCAAGTACAGTTATATGAATTCGGGTACAGCCTCCATGCAGGGTGTTCCGACAACGGTATCCGTGTCAGGCGCTTTCCTGAAGAAATGTATGAACGACCCGGAAAAAGCAAAGTATTTGGAAGAAAATTTGGCGGCATTGCCGGACTGCGTTTCTTATGCGGTATCCCATGCGCAGGGAACACTGACGAGCATTTCCTATGAGATTGACGCAAATGGGAATATAACGGGAATTTCTTCCGGCACAAATGATCCCGATGGGAAGATAGCCAGAGAGAATGCGGAGCGGCGAGCGAAGGAGAAGAAAGCAGCCGAAGAAAAGGCTGCCGAGAGGCGTAAGAAGAAAAAGGCGGAGGAAGAAAAGGCAGCAGAACAGCGGGCAGAAAGAAAAGAGCAGATGGAAGGTATGTTTACAGTATCTGCCACTGGCACAGACATGAAAAGCGTTATACAGGATATTGTTGCAGCGACAAATGGTATATCGTCACCTGCAGGTGGAAGTTTTGACATAAGAGGGTAAAGAATAATGTTTCCGCATTATTTTGCAAATTATTGAAATAAGGAGATTAAGGAGGAATTATTATGGCAATTACAGGAATTGGAAACAGCTACAATAATGCGTATGAAAACACTTATGTGTCACAGAAAAATGAGGAGGTAAAGCGGTCAGAAACAAAGGAAACTTCGTCTGCACAGACAGGAAAAGCAAAGAGTGCAACAAGCAGCGGTGTGTCAGATTACTATTCCTATCTTGCAAAAAAATATGATTGTGTTAAGAATGGAAATGTCGCAATTTCAGGTGCATATTTAAAAGAGTGTGCGAAGAATGCTGACAAGGCAAAAGAGCTGGAAGAAAACCTTGCTTTCTACAAGGAGAGTTATAAAAGCGGCTACGAAAGCGCAAAGGCAAATGCAAGGGCAATCGGTGCGAGACTGACCAATTACTCAGAAAGCTGGAGCATTGACAGCACAGGAAATGTTGTCATGCAGGCTTCAACAACAGTAGTGTCAGATACAAAGGGCTGGCGTGAATTGAAAGAGGAGCGTGACGAACGTATTAAGGAAAAAAGAGAGCAGGAGGAAAAAGAGAAGAAGTTAAAGGAGAAAAAGGAGGAGCGGCAGGAGCATTTAGATAGAATAAAGGATGATTCTGCGGCATACACCATTGAAGAAATCAGAGAAAAAGACATGGTATCAGAGGATGCTGTATTGATACAGAAAGAAAGACTGGATGATGCTTATTATCCTAAGTTTGATATGAACATTTAGGATAGGGGCAGATGTATGTTATAAGGTAAGCAGGTTATTTTTGGAGGATAAGAAATGTCAATAAATGTAACGGAAGGACAACTGCCACATCAATACGAAAAGTATGTTGTTGATATGGATAGAGTCAAACAAAAAATAGAACAGGTAGATAAGGATAATGTCGCAGTTACAGGGAATGATACTGTGGATATTTCAAAAGCTGGCCGTAATGCTCTGGAAAAGAAGATATCTGCATTAGGCAGCGCAGGACAGAATAAACCTGCCGGTAAACTTTTTCCTGTCAATTCTTTCAGTGTTATGAGTGATTTTGAAAGAGCAGTATCAGCGGAAAAGGAAGAAGAGGTAATGAACAATACATTTGACTATCATGTTAATCAAATGGTATCAGCTTACAAAAGGATGCGGAATGGCATAGAGGAAAAATATGCTGATACAGACAGGGAACAGCAATATTATGTTGCTGATGATGGAAGTATACAGGAATTAACCAAGGAGAAAGAATTAGAAATACTGGACAAAGCCTATGAAAAGCATAGTAAATTTATGGCGGCCAGTACAGAAATATGGAGTAATCTGCAAGATTTTAAGCCACAGATAACATACCATTCTAAGAGTGCTGACACAGCACAATCCGTTTCCTCAGACAATACCGGGAAAAGTGGGATGAAAGAGCAGGCTTATCAAGCATTTATGTCTGCTGTCAATAATGAGAATATAAGATTGTTGTCACAGTCAAAAGAAGGTCTAAGCAATATTAAACTTGATTTAGGTATCTCAAAGTCTGTGAGAAATGAATTGAATCATATTTGGGATTATTATAAAGCGGCAGCAAAGGGTATTGTATTAAAATGAGGGTGGAAATCGTCGCATATGGATTAAATGTTCATAGCGGCGATTTTTTATATACAAAATAAACATGTATTCATAGTGTTATACCATACTTATGGCTTTTGTGGGAACAGTTAATATCGGATAAAAAATGAAAAACTTTAGAATGTGCAAGAATTTTTTTGCAAAAAGTTTTTCCTTTCGTTCCCGAAAAGTGGGCGATTCATTCCATATACCCGAAAAACGGATTTTTTTTGACGATATAAAAAGTGTAACGAAGATGAAATAAGTTGATGAAGGTTATTTATGGTTCGTTTCATTTTGTGGATGCCTTTATAGAATTTGAGGTGATAAATTTTGAACATAGCAGTCGTAGATGATGAAAAAGTGATAATGGGGCAGATCAGCGGGCTGGTCAGAAAGCAGATGCCGGACTGTTATCTGGAATCCTATGCCACGGGGGAGGGGCTGCTTGAGTCAGCAAAGCGGTTTGACATTGTTTTTCTCGATATACAGATGGATGGCATGGATGGGATTGAGACAGCGAGGAGGCTGCGAAAAAAGCAGGATGACATTGTCCTGATATTTGTCACTGGCAACAGGGAGTATGTGTTCGATGCCCTTGACCTGTATGCGTTCCATTACCTGTTAAAACCTGTGGATGAAGACAAATTTAGGGAAGTGCTGGAACGGGCGGCAGGTGAAGTGGCAAAAAAGAAGGAAAAGAGAGGGCTCTTTATAAAAAAGAGAAACCTTACGCTTGACCAGGCTGACATTCTGTATATTGAAAGCAGGGCAAAAAAGGTGGAAATCCATACTGACAGGTCAAAGGATATCATAGAAATCTATGCAACAATGGAAGAACTGGAGGGACAGCTTGGGGAAGATTTTTACCGCTGCCACCGTGCGTATATTGTCAACATGGCGCATATCACGGAATATGACAATGACAGTATAACCATTACAAATGGAGATAAGGTTTATCTGACAAAGAAGAAATATGGGGATTTTGTAAAGGTATATATGTGGTACCTGCAGAATGGAGGGATACCTGGTGTATAAAGCGATGGAATTGCTATATATGGCTGTAATCCTGTTCCAGGGATATTGCCTGCAGTATTTTCTGGGCAGTTTTTTGGAAAGCAGATGGAAAGGCCGGTGGAATAGCTTGTGTATGGCAGTTCTATATGCCGCAGGACTGTATGGGCTGTCAGGAGTATTTCATCAGGATTCGGTTCTGCGGTATGACGGTTATTGGGAGACGGTATGGAAAATGGCATTGTCACTTTGCATTTTATTTGTCCTTGCCATGTGCTTTTATAAGGCGCTGCGTCCTGTTTCGGCTTTTCTGGTCATAACTTTTCAGGCGGTGGCAGATATCAGCAAATATGTTACCGTTATCCTGTTTAGCAAGATGGGAGACAGTGTGGTTGAACTATGGAACTGGTGTGTAGAGAGGGGGATAATCACATCAGACAGGGCTCTTATGCTGACGCTGAATGGCAGTATACTGGCAGTGCAGATTCTCCAGTATCTGGTGATTGCCCTGCTGTTCTATGTATCTTTAAGAAAAATTGTGCGGGATTTTAAGGAAAAGGATTATGAAATCCACAGGACGGAACTGTTGTTTCTTCTTACCCCGTCTGCCGCCGGGCTGTTCGTTTGCCTGCTGCTGCGGATTATCTTGGTCACACTGGAAGATAAAGTCCCCAAAATGCTGTATGACAGGTATCCCATATTGACCATTGTAATTCCGGCAATCCTGCTGTTGTCCCTGCTTTCTATCCTGTATGGGGTAAAGCTGTTTCAGGATATGGTTTATCGGAATAAGGCAAAAAATGAGAGGGTTATCCTGAAAAACCAAGTAAAAAATATGCAGGAACATATGGAAGAAATGGAACGTATCTACTCTGAAATACGGGGAATGAAACACGACATGAAAAACACCCTTGCCGTGATCCTGCAGCTTTCCAAAGAAAAAGAGTTTTTCTTGGAGGAAAAGGGTGAACTGCAGGAATATCTGGCTGATTTGAACCGGACCTTTGACCGGCTGGATATGCGTTTCCGTACAGGGAATGCAGTAGCGGATACTTTGCTTAATATGAAATACCATGAGGCGGTGCGTCTGGTTCCGGATTTGGAGATGGATACGGATAGGCTGGTGTTTCCGCAGGATTTGAAAATCCACAGCTACGATATAGGCATTATTCTTGGCAATGCCGTTGATAATGCTGTCCGGGCGTGCCGGAAATTGAAAGAGAAAGAGCCGGAGGCGGAGGTTTTTATCCGTTTCGTGACCTTGCGGAAAGGAAACCTTCTTGTACTGAAGGTGGAGAACAGTTTTGATGGGAAACTGGTGAGGAGGCCACGGGAGGAATTTCCGGTGACAGATAAACCGGATAAGGAAAATCATGGGATGGGGCTTGCAAATATTAAAAATACGGTAGAGAAGTATCATGGAACAATGGATTATATGGTAAAGGGCAGGGTGTTCATTCTGTCCATGATGATGAAAAATGAAAAGTGTGTAAAGAATGAAGTTCCACTAAGGCGGTAAATAACACCGCCCAAGTGAAACTAAGTCATTCTTAAGAAGAATGCAAAAGCAGCATTCTTCTGGTGCCAAAAAGAAATGGAGGATTGAGAGAAGATGGATTTTGGAGTGACAGGTAAGCTGTGGGAATATGGTATAAACAGTCGAACCGGTGCAATGGCAGAAAAGAATGTTGACGGAAGTTTTGCGGAAATTGCAGCGGCGAAAGCCGCAGATAGGGGGAATGCCGCAGGAATGAGCTTCAAAGATATGTGGCAGGCGAGGTTTCCGGGAGCATACTATCATACGATGGATGCTTCAAATATTCCACAGGGAGTATGGGAAAGAAATGATTTTCCTTTTGAGACGTTTTTTCAGAGGGATGTAGATGAGTCGATTTTAGACTGGAATCCTAATGGGGGAAATCCCGCTATGGATTCATCTGCTGTACAGTCAAGGTTACATTCAATAAGCGGGCAAAAATCAATTGTTGTGCCACCAGAATTGGAGGAAAAAATGAAAAGTGATCCAGCATTAGCGCAGCAGGTAATGGCAAGGGTAGAGAGCTTTATTGCAGCCAATCAGGTGCCTGGCAGGATATGTTCCCATTTGATAGTTTTAGATGAAAATGGAGAAATTGCACGTTTCCGTGCTTCAAGTCATGGTGGTAATATTGTTGGTCCGACAGAGGCAGAACAGCGACAGTTTAAGGCAGAGCAGGCAGCAAAAAGGAAACGGCGTGAGAAATATGCAAAATTGAATGAGGAAAGTGCCTTGAAGCGGAAGATGATGGAGCAGGAAACAGAAAGATATTACAAGAGTAGCGTGGCACGGAAGAATGCTTTCAATGCGTATGAAAAGAGCATTGTAGAAATATGAGATGAAAGTTAATGTATGTGTATTCTTTGTGTCTATGAAAATGCAACATGAAAGGGGAAATAAAGATGGATTTTGGAGTGACAGGTAAGCTGTGGGAATATGGTATAAACAGTCGAACCGGTGCAATAGCAGAAAAGAATGTTGACGGAAGTTTTGCGGAAATTGCAGCGGCGAAAGTGGCAGAGAAGGAGGCTTCATTGGGAAGTGTTAATGAAATGAGGACAACTGCCGCCAATCACTATATGGGTGAATCTTATGAGGAACGCATAAGTAAAATAACGGATAAAACGGCAGCAAGTGCTTTTCAGACGGCTTATGCAAAGAAAATGGCAGGCGCTACAGATGGTATTTCAGCTATTAGCAGGGCATATAGCACCGGAAAAGCAGGCGCAGCAAATTTTGAAGATGCTTTTCCACAATACGATGTCATAACCCATGTGGGAAATGCCAATATTTCTTCCGGCAACTGGCAGAGAAATGACTTTCCATTTTGGAAATATTTTGATAGGAATACAAGTGCGGATGCTTTAAATGATTGGAAACCTGAAGGCGCAAATCCATCGCAGATGCGTAGTGACCTGCAAAGGAATTATAACAGTGTAGGTTCCGGGCGGATTGCAGTCCTTGTGCCGGAAAGTTTGCAACAGAAGATGGATGCAGATCCTGAGTATGCCCGGCAGATAATGGCAAAACTGCAGGCATGGAAGGAGGATTATGACCGATGGGATAACACAGTGGCAGCATCTTATGGCTATAATGTAGCAGAATATCAGGCAGGAAAAAGCTATGTGTTTGATCTGGATGAAAATGGAGATGTGCGGAACTGTACTGTTACCGGTCCCGGACGGATTACCGTTTCATCATCTGAATTTGTAGAGGCACGCAAAGCAAGAGAAGCAAAGCACGCTGAATATGAGAAATTGGCGGAGGAAAGTGCTTTGAAACGGAAGATGTTGGAGCAGGAGATAGAAGAACGATACTATAAGAGCAATTTGGTAAACTAGTATAACGTTCGCCAATTAACTGGACTTTTTAATTGGTAATGTATCTACAATGACTTCCTCTGATACA
>RAYE01000042.1 GCA_003612285.1 bacterium D16-51
GGAAGAAACAGGATATGTGTATGACGGAGTTGCAGAGTAGGATTTGTGTAAATTAGTCGTGAGAAGCACTCACAAGTGAGAAAATTTGCTGAATAGGAAACACGAAGGTAACAAAAGTGGCGATAGGCGCTGAATTAGCGTATGTTACAGTTTCCATCCAGGAAGCAGCCGACAATGGGAAGTTCTAAATAATTCTTGTGGATGAAAAAGCTGAAAAGCTGGAAAGACCGCAGCCATGGGGCTGCGGTCTTTTTCTGGGTCAGCAAATATTTTTAGGCCTGGGGACTGATAGGTAAAAAACATAAAGCACAAAAAGAAAATGATGGTTAAGGCAAGTAATAAGGAAGAGTATGGTTTTAATTTACAGGACAAAGTAAATTTATAGGTAAGGTAGAATGCAGTGACTGTGCTTATGATATAGGCAGCAATATCCAGAATAAAAATGTCTTTTCCTAAAATGTAGCTGTAAGCATAAAAAAGAATTGGAATCAGCATTGTTCCAGCAAGCATTCCAAAATAAAGCGATGATGTAATACAGGGATATTTTCCCTTTAATAGGAAATTCATAGGGAGGGAGAATACTGCCATAGGGAAGAAAAGTAATTTCATATGTTCCCATATAGATTCATTGACTGGCGTAAAAAGACCGACAATCGTATTATTCCCTGTCCAGCCGTATAAAAAATGGGCAAGTGTGCCTGTGGCCAGGACAAAAAGTATTCCAGCTATTGCAAATTTTTTTAAAAGTTCCATAGATACACCTCTTAATGCGTATACAGTTACCGGACAAGGAGGGACAGTAACAGTATATGCCATTTTCATTAAAATATTCTGATTTTTGGGCGCTGCTTGCGCCCGCTCTTTATCAGTTCCTGTGTACGGCCTATCTGTCCCTGGTGGATCTTACAAGGATGTGGTATACTGTTATATAAGATGTTCCATGCAGATTGTGAGAATGAATTTCCAAACTGAGGGGTTCTGCGGCATTTAGGAATAGCGTTTAAGTAGGAAGGGCGGTGATAATGATGTTATCAATTGCTGTATGTGATGATGAAATAACAGAATGCCAAAAGCTTTCTGTAAAAATCCAGGAAATGCTGCTGGAAATGAAAATGCCCTGTATTATCCGCCAATTTTATAATGGAAATAAGCTGCTTGATGCTATAGAGGGGTTTGATATTATTTTTCTGGATATCCTTATGAGTGGGGCAAACGGCTTGGAAACGGCAAAAATATTCCGGAAGAGGGCGTTTGATAAAATTCTTATTTTTGTATCTTCCAGCAGGGATTATGTATTTGATGCTTACGACGTGGAAGCATATCATTACCTGGTAAAACCAGTGGAGGATAGGAAACTAAAAAAGGTTCTTCAAGGAGCTGTACATAAAACAGAAAAACAGCCAAATGATTTTTTACTGGTAAGCCGGAATGGAGAACTGAAAAAATTATTTTTACAAGACGTCTGTTATTTTGAAATCAGGGGCAGGATTCTTTCTGCACATAAAAAAGATGGTATTTTGGATTTTTATGAACAGATTGGAATATTGGAAAAGAAGTTGTCAGGTAAGGGTTTTTTCCGGTGTCATAAAAGTTATCTGGTTAATTTAAAATATGTAGACGGTTATACAAAACAGGACATACTTTTGGAAAATGGGGAAAGGATTGTAGTATCAAAAAGAAGACTTGAACAGTTCCGTAAGGAATTGTTTGCTTTTATGAAAAAAAGTGGAGGGATGGCATGAAGCTTTTGCCAATCGTTTGCAGGCAGCTGCTGTTTTTTATGTGTTACATGTGGGAAACTGTGGCAGTATTAAAATTTTGCAGGGGATATATGGAGATTTCTGCAGTCCGCAGTAAGATGTTTTTGATGTTCTGCCTGGTGGGGAGGATAGCGGCAGAAGCTGTTTTGTCCTGTCATTCTATTCCTTTCCTTGTTTATAGTTTAATGCAGAATGGATTTTTTGCCGTTTTGGTTCTTTCTCTGTTTCAGGCGAAAACTGGAAAAAAGGTATTTATCCTATTTCTGCTAATTGCAGCCAGAAGATTTTTGTGGGAGTTTTTTGGTTCTGTTTTTAGCTGTTTTTTATTGTTTATACACCATATTATGGGAGGAGAGCCGGTAATCCAGGCAGGGTGGGAGGAATGTATCCTTAACTGCCTGGTATATATGGCAGAAGCGGCAGTTATTTATATGATTTCAGGGCACAGGATGTCCTTTTTGCAGGAATTTTCTGGTAAATGGCCTGCTGTACTGGCAGCTCCATTTATTGTACTTATGATAATAAGCGATATTTTAGGACAGGCGGCGAGCAAGGGTATTTTATTGCGGAGCGGGGGAGATTGGGGGATTTATTATGACCAGCTTTTCAGCCATGCAGGTGAGTGTCTTTTTAGTTTATTATCCATGCTTGGCATAGGCTTTTATCTTATCGGCCTTGATAGGATTTTTTTAGAAATAAGGGAAAAAGAGAGATATTTTGCAGGAGTTTCTGCATATAAGGCGATGGAGGGACAGTACTGTCAGATGGAGCGGCTGCGCCATGACTTGAAAAACCATTTAATTGGGCTTGAAGGGCTGTTAAAGGACAGGGAATGGGATAAGATGGAAAAATATCTTCAAAAGATGATACAGGAAGGAGGCGTTTCTGCCAGTGAGGCAGCGACTGGCAGAAGGGCGCTTGACGCATTACTTTTTTATAAAAGGGAATTTGCAGAGAGAAAGAATATCGTATGGGAATGTGATGTGCAGATACCAAAAGAGTGTTTGGTAGATGAATTTGATTTATGTATTTTATTTGGGAATATACTGGATAATGCAATTGAAGCATGTGAAAAACTGGAGCAGGAAAAGGCCCGGTTTGTCCACATAGAGTCAAGAATGGTTAAAAAATGTTTTTTGCTGGAAGTAAAAAACAGCACAGGCTTGCAGGATATTTGCGAGACCAGCCATACCAGTAAAGAAAACCCGGAAGGGCATGGGCTTGGGATGCAGAATATAAAAAATATAGTGTGCCGTTATAATGGGATGCTGAATATGGATATCCAGGAGAATGTATTTGTGCTTTCAGTTTTGTTATGTAACCAGGAGGCGCCATAACCACTTGTAACAAAGATTTGTCTTTTTATAACATTGCCCTAACAGGCGGAGCCTTTCCTGACGAATATATATGTAACCGTGAATAGATAACAAGCCGCTATAGAACAAGCGGTGTATCGGAAGGCGGTAAGGAGCTGTACAGTTATCATTCATTTACAAGAAGGAGGTTTGGTTATGAATGCAGGTGTAATGGAAGGTTTAGTTGGCGCCAGTTCTAATATGAAAATAGTCGAAGTCCCAATGCATGTCTACCATGAGGCAGAAAGAGAAGGCAATACAGCAAAGATGGAACGTGCGCTTGGGTATGCAGCAGATTTTACAAAACGGGCATACACATATAAGGAAGAGGCGGAAGAAGAATTAAAGCTGGAGATGGAGGAAAAGCGTGAAACAGAAGAAATAGAACAGGAGGAAGCCATTGAGAAGGCAAGGGAAGAGGGAAAAGCAAACCAGGAAGCATTATTGGAAGGGAATATGGATAGCGTTGAAATCAGCGAAGAGGGCAGGCTTTTACTAGAGCAGTCTATACAAGAGAAAACCCCTGCTTTGCCGGAATCTGCGGAAACTATTGTAAAAGCGGGTTCTGCCCCAGAAAGGCCTGGGGCAGAAATGTTCTTAGGAACTGCCGGTAATTAATTGGAGCAAGCTGCTTCTCTTGGAAAGGTCAGTGTTACTTTAAATAAATCACCGTCTGTATTTATTTTTAAAGTCCCGTCCATCAGTTCTGCAAGGCTTTGGGCAATGGAAAGTCCAAGCCCATTCCCTTCTGTGCTGCGGGAGGTATCGCCACGGACAAAACGTTCTAATAGAGCTTCGCCGGAAATGTTCAGTGCATATTTAGAGATATTCCGAAAGATAATATGGGCTTTTGTATCGTCTGCTTCCCAGCTGACATAGACTCTTGTACCGGGCTGCGAATATTTACAGATGTTGTTCATCAGGTTTTCAAAAATCCTCCAGAGGTGGCGGTTATCTGCTAGAAGCACAGTGGTGGAATCTGGGCTTTGGGTAACCAGTTCCAGCTGGTTTGCAAAAAGTTTTTCTTCAAATTCACCAAAAATCTGTGTCAGAAGGATATCAATATCACATGGTTCCAGGTTTACATTCAGATTGCCAGTAGAAGCTTTGGAAGCTTCCATTAAGTCTTCGATTAATTTTTTTAATCTGGCAGACTGACGTTCCAGGACTTCAAGATATCCCTGAGCAGTTTTTGGTGAAATATTTTCTTTCTGCAGTAAGTCTATATAGTTAATAATAGAAGTCAATGGTGTTTTAATATCATGCGAAACATTAGTAATCAGTTCTGTCCTGAAATGTTCGCTTTTCATGCGTTCTTCCAGGGCAATCGCCATGCCGTCCCCAATCCGGTTCAGGTTTTCCCCATGCTTTTTAAATTCCCATAACATGTGGCTTGTATCAAGCGAATAGTTTAACTTTCCTTCTGCAAGGAGGCTGCTTCCTGTTTGCAGTTGTTTCATCTGGATTAAAAGATTAACCACCAATATTAACAGGACAGTTTTTAACAGAAGCCACAGGATAATCCCCCAGATAGAAATGTTTATCCAGACAAAGACAAGCAGTGCTTCGATAAGGCTTATAGCTACAGTTATCGTTATCCCTTTTACCAGTAAAGAAGTATGGCTTTCCAAAAACTGCTGGCAGCGCCGTGCTTTTGATATTATCCTGGAAAAGAGGGAGCGCAGGGCAGACAGGATGGTACAGGTAAGCGTGTTTTTCCACAGGATGCCTGCTTTATAACGGCGGCTTAGGTTCATGGCAGACAGTACCAGGATAAGTGCAGCAAGGAATACGCAGAGTATAAATAATATGAAAAATGATTTGTTCATTATTTTGGCGCAGGCCAGTTTATGAAGGCACCATATGCTGGAAAATACGAATCCGCCAGTGCAGAGCCCGGTTCCTGCCAGAAAGAAAAAAAGCGGCATTTTATGCAGCCATGTGACAGGCACAAAAGCAGTGTCAGCACGGCATCCTGTACTGTAACAGCAGAAAACTGACAAAAGCAGGAAGCATAGGAAACTGCATATGGTAATTACCAGGCAGGGAATCCGAAAATTATATAAAAATGTTAGTATTCTTTTTTGCTGCACAAAAAGGTCGTTTTTTTGTAAATCCAATGGCTCTGTAACATTGGAGATAATATGGATGGTATTTTCAGGTGAATTCATGTCTGATTTATAATAATTGATTAAATATTTTATGCCCCGCATCACCTTATCATATTTGTTGTTGCGCGTCAGCCATATAGAGCTGCTGTTTATGTCAGCCATAAGTGTTTTTTCTTCTTCTGACATTGCTTTTATGTCACCAGCATGAAACCAGTAATTTGCCTGTGTCGTAAACCTTTGCCAGCTAAGATACTTTGAGGTATCTAATGCTTCATATCCGTCGGCGTCTGCTTCATATTTCAGGGTGTCTGGGTCTAAGGTAAAAGAAAGGTACCCTGACAATGGTTTCTGTGCGTTTTGCTTTTTTGCAGTGTCCTTTTTCGGTGTTGCATAAATAGAGCTTAGTGAAATATGGTAAATTGGGAATATCGGTTCCTGGTCTGTACTTTTGAAATACAAAACGCCATTTTCATCGTTGTATAAAATGGTTTCCAGAAAAAGTTCCTCTGGTTCGTCATGGCTGAAAAAGTAATGGTATTTATTTAGCAGGCTTTCTAAAAGTGTTGGGTTTTCGTTATAATAATCCGCCTTATTTTTATAGGAAAAGACTGCGGAATCCTTTCCTGGAGTCGTTTTTTTGAAATTGTAATACTTGTAAGCAGATTTATCATTTAAATCTAAATCTTTTTTTTCCCCTCCTTGTATTATCCCATATTCTAAATTGGTATTTTCCAAACAATCCAGGTTGTTTTCTGAATTTGCGAGTAATTTTACGGAATAAAATTCCTGCAATTCATGGAAATTTTTGGAAATTACTTGTTTTAGCGGGCTGGTATAAAGCCCTGTTTGGTAGGTCAGTAATGCGGTTAGTGTCCCGGCGGCCGTAACTGCTGCAAAAACTGCCGCTAATATGACTGCTGTAAACCTTATTGGGATCGAATATTTTAACTGTTTCACCCTTTTCTCCTTTCTGTACTGCTGCCCTGCGCAATGCAGAGATGCACAGGATAGCAGTGCATTGAATTTTTTATTTTATAGGAAACTGCGCTGTTACGTAGTGGTTGTCGACAAGAATTGCTTCGCAGTTCTTGCTAGGGCACCAGCGTCGGCGGTGCGCTTTTTTATGTGATAGGAAATTGCTGTAATTGTAGTGGCACGCCGACAAAAAGCGAAGCTTTTTGCTAGGGCACCAGCGCAGGCGGTGCCCTTTTTTATGTGATAGGAAATTGCTGTAATTGTAGTGGCACGCCGACAAAAAGCGAAGCTTTTTGCTAGGGCACCAGCGCAGGCGGTGCCCTTTTTTACAGAATTTAACGTTCTTCTATTTTGTAACCTCTTCCCCATACCGCTTTTAAATAACGCGGGTTTGCCGGGTCATATTCCAGTTTTTCACGTAGATGGCGGATATGTACGGCAACAGTGCGTTCATTCCCAAGCGGGTTGTCATTCCAGACATTTTGATAGATTTCTTTTGGTGAAAATGATTCACCGGGATGCTGCAGAAAAAATTTCAGGATATTGTATTCAATTTTTGTCAGGGAGACCGGTTCTTGGTCCAGCGTTACTTCTTTTAACCTGTCATCCATGGAAATGCCGCCAATGGAATAGGAGTCTGTTTGCGTCTGCCCGCTGCCAAGCTGCATGTACCGGCGGATTTGGGATTTTACCCTGGCCAGAAGTTCCACAGGGTTAAAGGGTTTCGTAATATAATCATCTGCTCCAATTGTCAGTCCAAGCACTTTGTCGGTATCTTCACTTTTTGCAGTCAGCAGGATAACAGGTACATTGCTGTGCTTCCGCAGTTCTGTCATCGCTTGGATTCCATCCATTTCAGGCATCATAATATCCATTAATACCAGATGGATTTCTTCCTGTCTCACTATGGCAAGGGCTTCCTTTCCGGTAAATGCTTTAAATATTTTGTAGCCCTCAGCTTTTAGGTAGATTTCTATTGCTGATACAATGTCCTTTTCATCATCACATATAAGAATATGGTACATAGTGTTCCTCCGGAGTTTTTTTGTCTGCAGGATGCCCGCCTGCTTTGTAATATTACATTCTTTATTGTAGGGAAAAAGAGATTAAAATTCAATGCAGAAAATAGTTAAGGGATGTTTAAATTTTGTTTAAATTGACGAATGGCGCAAAAAAGTAAATGGGGCAGACGATGGGGATTTAGCAGTCAATTTTGATATCCGTACTATTAAAGCCAGTAAAGGGCATTTATCGTATGAAGGTAACCACCTTAATAATAGAGGGGGATGTTGCAGGACAAATGGCCGCAGAATATTATATAGTTAAAGTTTTTATATGAGGTAGTGTAAAATGGACGGTCAAAGTGAAAAAATAGACAGTGGTTTAAATCTGGCGCTTCAGATACCCGACGAAGAGATGATGCAGAGTGATTCTCTGGAGTTTGGTTACAATCAGGAAGAGGAAAGCTGGCAGATTATTGTGAAGCATATAGGAGATATAAAACGTTTTGAAAAAATATTTCCTGATACCAGGGTTGTGGAGCTTTTAAACCAGTATGCAATAATTACAACGAAATCTGCTTATATCCCTGCGATTGCAGCCATGCCGGAAATAGAATTTATAGAAAAGCCAAAAAGGCTTTATTTTAATCTGGAACAGGGAAGAAGTGCGTCATGTATCAATACTGTCCAGAAAAATCCGGTTTTGCAGAACCAGATAGGAGGAAGAGGACTGAATCTTTCAGGGAAGGGGGTTTTAATCGGAATTATTGATTCAGGGGAGCGTGTTATTATATTGCAGGTTTGCTTGCACATCCTCGCTTTGTCTTCGCGGGAATAAAATAAAAATAAAGCCATATTTTTATTATAAGGAAATTAAGGACAGGAGGCTGTGTTAGAATGCCGCGTACTTCTAAAAAAAATAAAATGGGGCAGGCATCTTTTTCAAGACGCTTCCATGTGGGAATTTATGCAAGGCTTTCGGTGGATAATGAAAAGCTGCCTGGGCAGGGGGCAAAGAAAAATGAGTCAATCGAAACACAGATTGCCATTGCTAAGCAGTATCTAAAGGGACATCCGGAAATGGAGCTTTATGGCTGCTACACAGATATGTAGAACCACAGATTGATACAATTTATACTGCACGTCAGATAAATTTACAGCTATTAGCTATAACGAAAGACCGTCTGCCATATTTTTGCTTTAGACAGTCTGCTCTGTCTAACTCCTACACAAACTGGAATTTAGTTCTCTGCTGATAGCCGACAGTTCAGTTCATAAAGTGCTGTTTTATTAGAATCCCATTTTAAACGTGACATGGCATTGCAGTAATCCAGCCATTCGCAATCAAGGTGTTCTTCGGATAGTTTTATATCGGAAGTACATTCAAATGCAAAATGATACTCCGGCAGAACAAAAGTATGCTTTGGCCAGTCCTTTCGATGGCGTTCTGAAATAACATCTGCGGGGATATATGCCATTGAGACGAGTTTGGTTATGTTGTCCACTTTTATCCCTGTCTCTTCTGCAATCTCGCGGACTGCAGATTCTACTGGCGTCTCAACATCTTCACCGCCGCCTGCTACAAATTGCCATTGATCTATGTCTGCACGGTGAAGAACGCAGAACTGTAAATCCGGATTTCGTCTATAAGGGATCGCCAATATCTGAAACGGTGCTCTCATGCTAATTAACCTCCATAATTAGACGAAGTGCAGGGCAATTCCTTGCCCTGTACTTCATTACAGCTATAGTATCTGCAATAAAATCATCTGCTTCTCTCATAAACCATACCATGTGTCCGATGCACAGGGCGATTATTTTTTGCATTTTCTGGCATTTTCATTTCCTCCATGCTGTGCTGTGTTAGGCGCTGAAAAATTTCATTCTGGTATCTTCTACAAACTTTTTGCGCGATGGGTTTCCCTCAACCCTAAAAATTCTTTTGTGTTTCACATCATAAATAACGGACCATACTGTATCCACTCCCAAATTTCTTTCATATTGGCACATAAAGCCATATTTTCCTGATAAAATATCTTTCGCAAGTTCAATAGAAAAATGATTTTTGTTTGCCTTTAACGAATTATAAGCGACAGAATATCTTTCACTTGAATGCCAGTCATCTATGCCATTGTATCCTATCATTTTAGGGGAAATAAAGCCGTTTGCAGCTACAACAAAATTATCTTGCTCTGTTGGCTTGATTACTTCGATATGGCTGCAGTTACATTCTATAACGGCGAAGTTCCCAATACTATCCATGACGGTTATTGTCTGTTGTGATGCAATGGGTATCGTAGTTAAGCTTTCAATCACTTCATCAGTAGTTTTACACTTTTCTAATAAATAGCGCACCAGCATGCCTGCATTAAGTCCTGCCTTTATAATTTTGGGATAGATAAATGTAAGGCCAACGGCTAAACCATGTTCATTTATCCCATCCTCTATTTCTATAAATGCAGTAGTATTTCCATTCAAACCATATACGCCATCTAATTTATATAGGCAGTTTGCATATAGTTTTTCCAGTGCAGTAAGGCAGTCGCTATTTCTGCCAAAGATAAGATTATCCTGATCTTTAAATGCAAAACAAGTACAATGGTTATTAAACTCAAAGCAATACATACTAAACAGAAATGTATAAAAATCTTCATATTTACTCTTTTGCCCGTCAGCCACTCCTCTAATCTCTTCTAAGATTTCTGGATAATACTTTTCATAAACAGGCAGGCAGTCTTTTGCAAATTTTTTACGCTCCTCAAACTTCTCAAGGGTAAAGTTTTTCTTAATGCTTATCCCCCTGCCATACAACTGGTTTCCCCAGCTATAACCTGATTCATAATGACTTTTTCTAAATCTATCATGGTACATGCTCTTTATCCCTCCTGATATTTTTTGAGTAGGCGCCTGCTCTGATTAAACTCTAACAGAATAAAAAATTTAAGTCAATGAAATAAAATACTGCACAAATTTACTGTCCCCAGTAATTCCAAAATTTTACCAATAGCACCTCGCTTGCGCTTGGATGGGAAACGCAAATTGTACTGAAAAAAATACAAATTATGCCATTCAGCTTAAATCAAGATTTTAATCTGATATAATACTAAGGCGGTTAAATAATGAAGCAGTGCTGAGACAGTAGTCTATTAGGAGGATGGAAAAGATGAACAAGATTTTTTCACAGGAAGAGATAAATACCGGGAGGCAAAGAGAGTTTGATTACTTAAAGGGAATTTTTATGTTGTTTATATACCTAATCCATGCGTTTCAGGCGACCTTGTCAAAGGAGGATTCCATAACCCAGGGGATATATATGTTTGCAACGATGTCCGGCGCCGCTATTTTTATCTTTGTTTTGGGGATTGGGACTGTTTACAGCAGGGAGCCGGCGCCAGTGGGTTTTGTAAAAAATGGTATCCGTATGGTGGTTTATCAATATCTGAACAATATTGTTTATGTAGCCGCGCTGCTGCTGCCATACCCCTTCGTCCACAAAAATCTGTCGGAAACCGGGAGAGAGAATTTTGGGTTTTTAGTAGAGATATACATTCAATATACCAATATCTTTTTTATTACGGGAATCATATATCTTGTATTGGCGTTGCTAAAAAAATTGAATATGAAAACTGCTGGGTACATAATAATCGGTACAGCAGTCAGCATAGCAGCTCCATTTTTCTATGGAAAACCTGTAAATGTGCCGGTACTTGGGTACTTAGTGAAGCTCCTGATTGGCGAAGCGGATTTTGTTTCTTTTACGCCGCTCTATTTTCTGTCCTACGCATTATATGGAGTTGCTTTTGGCAGAATCTTACGGCACGTGAAGGATAAAGCGGTATTTTATAGGGTGTTGGCTATCCCTGCTGTTCTGGCTGTCATTGTATGGTGGGCGCTGATATTTGGGAAATATGGTTCAGACATACCAAAGATGCGGGCTGTGCTGGGCGATGCATATACACAGCCGAATATTTGGCATGTGGCAGCAAGTATGGCGCATATATTTGTTTTTGCCATTCTCTTTTTCTTTATCGAAAGAATTGGCAGAAAGGATAGTAAAATGAGTGAACCCAAGAATCCTTTTGCACGGCAGATTCTATATTATAGCAGACATATTTCAAAGTATTATGCTTTACATGTAATAGTATTTTTTATTGCCCTGGGAATAAATGGCTATGAAAGCTTTAAGAGTTATCAATGCTGGCTTCTTGCATTGCTTTCAATTATTGTGACAGAGTTTATGGTAAGAGGTTACAATCGGGCGGCTGCTATTCACGGTCAATAGTATCGGAATAGGAAAAATATGCCCAGATAGAATAAAGGGGAAAATAATAACGAATAATGACAAGCCTGCGGCTCATATGATGCCGTAAGGCGTTTTTTTATGTTATAGGAAATTGCTGTAACATAGCGGTCAAAGGTGGTGCGGCAGATGACGAAGGAGCAGTTCCAGGCGGAAAAGCTGTATTATATTTCGTTTTCCATTGCAAAATCCATGCTGGAGAAGGGGGTTATTGATGAAGAGGTATTCGCTACAATTGATGAAAAGCTGTTGGAAAAATACCGCCCGGTTTCAGCTACATTATTGGCTGGAAAACCATTGTCCTGATGTTGTTTTAAAGTGGAGGGAAGGTGAAAGAATGGCAAAGAATGTGACAACAATACCAGCCACTAAGAACCGCTTTACGGCAGAACCAATCAGCAGCCAAAAAAAGCGGAAGGTGGCAGGCTATGCACGCGTTTCTACTGATATGGAAGGACAGCAGAACAGCTATGCCGCCCAATGTGATTATTATACTGCTTATATACGGAGCCGGGCGGATTGGGAATTTGTTAAACTATATTCTGATGAGGGGATTAGTGCAACATCCACACGGCACCGCGAAGGTTTTAACCAGATGGTGAAGGATGCACTGGACGGGAAAATCGACCTTATTATCACCAAGAGCGTGTCGAGGTTTGCAAGGAACACGGTTGACAGCCTTTCTACCATCCGAAAGCTGAAAGAGAATGGCTGTGAATGTTATTTTGAAAAAGAGAACATCTGGACTTTTGATTCTAAGGGCGAGCTGCTTATTACGATTATGTCCTCGCTGGCACAGGAGGAGAGCCGGAGCATTTCGGAGAACTGCACCTGGGGGATCAGGAAGAGGTTTGCAGACGGTAAGGTTACGGTTTCGTTCGGAAGGTTTCTTGGCTATGACCGGGGTGAGGATGGGAATCTTGTCATCAATGAAGAACAGGCACAGGTTGTCCGTAAAATCTATGGATTTTTCTTGCTGGGGCATTCACCCTATAAAATTGCAAAAATACTGACAGAAAAAGGAATCCCGACGCCAAGCGGCAAGAAAGTGTGGGGCAAGTCAGTAGTAGAATCCATCCTGACGAACGAGAAATACAAAGGTGACGCCCTGCTCCAGAAGGTTTATACGGTGGATTTTCTTTCCAAGAAAAAAAAGGTGAATGAAGGTGAAATCCCGCAGTATTATGTGAAAGGCAGCCACCCGGCTATCATAACTCCTGCCGTTTTTGACAGTGTCCAGGCACTGATGGAAGCAAGGCGGCTGGGAAAGAGCCGAAATAGCTGCGTGGGCGCCTTTTCAGGGAAAATCAAATGCGGGGATTGTGGAAGCTGGTACGGTTCTAAGGTCTGGCATTCTAATGATAAGTATCGGAAAGTGGTCTGGCAGTGCAACCATAAGTTTGATGGCAGGAAGAAATGCACCACACCCCATCTGGATGAGGAAGCCATCAAGAAGTTGTTTATCAAGGCACTTAATATATTTTGTGTGGAGAGGGAGGAGATTACAACAGCTTTTCAGGAAATAGGGGAGACAGCATTCTGTACGGATGAACTGGATGGGGAGAAGAAATACCTGCAGGAAGAGATGAATGTCGTGGGGGAGCTGGTGCAGCAGTGTATCGGGGAGAACTCCTGTACTGTGCAGGGTCAGGCAGATTATGAAAAACATTACAATGCCCTTGCAGAGAGGTTTTATAAGGCGAAGGCACGTTTGGATGAAACAGAAGATAGGATTGCAACAAAGCAGGCACAGCGGAAGATGATGCAGAATCTGGTGGATATATTAGAAAAGATGCCGGAGGCCGTGGACAGCTTCGATGAGGGCGCATGGTATGCTCTGGTGGATTATGTGACGGTTTATGGCAGGGATGATATTCGGTTTACTTTTAAAAATGGGATAGAAATAGCACTGTAAATCTACACTTAGGAGCTATTTTAAAAGATTTAGGTGAAGATTACATTGTATCAAAATGGGCTGTTACACAGATGTTGGCAGAACCGGCCAGGACTTTAAGCGCGAAGGCTTTGAACAGATGATTCATGATATACGGAAGAAACGTATTGACTGCGTAATCGTCAAGGATTTGTCACGCTTTGGCAGAAACTATATTGAAACAGGCAATTATGTCCAGAAGATTTTTCCTTTTATGGGGGTCCGTTTTCTTGCCCTTACAGATGGGGTTGATACATTTACAGAGGAATCTGGTATGGATGAAATGTCATTTCAACTGAAAAACCTGGTGAATGAAATGTATGCAAGGGACATATCGGAAAAGGTACGGTCGGGCAAGCGCTGCCGCCAGGAGCAGGGCAGTTATACCGGAGGGCTGCCGCCTTATGGATATCAGGCGGAATGGGTGGACGGTAAGAGATGTCTTTTTGTCTGCCCGGAAACATCGGCGGTTGTCAGGGAAATCTATGGGATGTTTTTGTCAGGCAAAAATATGCGGCAGATTGCCGTGGAGCTTTTTATCCAGAGGGTACACCGGCCAGGCGTCTATAGAAAGACAGGTCATGTATGCTGTCAGGAGGGGGAGGTTTTGGAGCAATGGGGCACAGGGACGATAAAGTTTATTTTAACGAATCCTGTATACACAGGCCGTCTGGCACAGGGAGCAAAGTCTGTTATTAGTGAAGAAATATTTTACCGGGCAGCTTCTAAATTTGGAAAGCAGCTTGGTAAATGTTGTAATAAAGCAGATTTTTGTGACAGGGAACGTTTGGAAGAGGATCGGTATTCCGGTATTTTATTTTGTGGAGAATGCAAAAGGCCAATGGCTAGGGCAGCAAATATAAAAGAAAGAAGTTCTGGGGAAAAGATATGCTGTTATAGATATTTATGCCAATATTCTAAAAGATTTGATGGATTGAGATGCCCTGTAAGAAGCATTGGGGAAAAGACGCTGGATGGGCTGGTAAAAGCTGTTTTGTATCGGGAGTTTTTTTTATCAGACTTGCGCATGGAAAATTTGGAAGAAGAGTTTGAATGGCAGGCAGCAAGAAAGGAAAAGCAGATCAGGCAGGAGATTGCAAGGTATGGAAAACTGCTGGAGGACAAAACAAAACAGGGAAGTGAATTATATCAAAAATACCGCATGGGTAGTTTGTCTTTGGAAGGATTCCAGCAGTGGAAAAAGCAAATGGAAGAAGTTTCTTATGAATTGTCGGAAAAGATAGAAAAACTGCGAGATAAATTAAGCGATATAGAAAGGGAGCGGAAGGAAGAGGGGGGCCTTATGCAGAACTGTTTAAAATGCAGTAAAAATGCAGATTTGGACAAAGAGATGATACGGACTTTCATCCATCGGATTGATATATATGCCGGATGCCGGGCAGAGGTTATTTTTAAATTTAAAAGGATGGAGGCTGCATATGGAAAATAATTTTCGCATTGCTGCTTATATGCGCCTTTCTAAAGCAGATGAAGATGGAAAAATAAAGGAGGAGAGCAACAGTATTTCTATGCAGCGTATTTTAATCCATAGATATATTGCTTCCCATTTTGCAGGCTGCCAGATTATAGAATATCTCGACGATGGCTTTTCTGGGGTAAGTTTTGACCGCCCGGGGGTGCAGAGGCTTCTTGAAGACGCCAGAAATGAAAAGATTGACTGCATTATTGTAAAAGATTTTTCACGGTTTGGCAGGGATTATATGGAAGTGGGGTCTTATCTGGAGCAGATATTTCCTTTTTTGGGAATCCGTTTTATTTCTATCAATGACTCTTTTGATAGTGCCAGTTCCCAAGGGGGGATTGGTGATTTAGATGTGAATTTTAAAAACCTCCTCTATGATTTTTACAGTAAGGATTTGTCGCAGAAGGTAAAGGCTTCGCTGCTGGCAAGAAAGGAGAGTGGGCAGTATGTCAGTGCCAATGCCCCTTTTGGTTATGAAAAAGCTGCAGATGACAGGCATATGCTTGTTATCTGCGAGGATGAGGCGGAAGTGGTCAGAAAGATTTTTGGCTTTGCTTTGCAAGGGATGACGTCTTCCCAGATAGCGAAAAGGCTGAACTTGGAGAATGTCCCTGCGCCTGTGGAATTTAAAATCAGGAAAGGAAAGACATCCCGGAAGCCGAAGGGAGATAGATTTTACTGGAGCAGCAGCATTGTGTGCAGTATTTTACGCAATCCGGTTTATGTTGGGGATGTGGAGTATGGCAAGACAGAAAAAGAGCAGGCAGGAGGCCGCAATGTTTTGAAGGCAAGGGCAGACTGGAAGGTTGTGCGAAACCACCATGCCCCTATTGTTACCAGGAAGGCCTTTTGGGAAGTCCAGAAAAACAGGGGAAAGGGCGTCAGGAAAGAAAGAGGCAAAACGAAGCATCTGCTGACTGGAAAATTGGTATGCAGCTGCTGTAAGCATAAACTGCGGTTTAAGGAGGGGTTAAGCCCGTATTTTACTTGCTATAACCGGTATACTACTGGCCTGGAAGGATGTGTTGCCAAGGCGGATGCTGCATCTTTGGAACAGACCGTGCTGCTTCGTCTGGGGGAGTATCTAAAAGAACAGGATTTTGCAGCAGAGGCTGATAGAAGATATCGGGATAAGTTGGAAAAGGAACGCGCCCGGCTGCTGCAGGCGGTAAAACTGGCAAAACAGAAGTATGGGAGGCTGGAACAGGAGAATTATGAAAATTATCAGTTATATGTTTTGGGGGAGCAGGCAGAGTTTCAGTCTTTCCATGCGGCAATAGGGAAACAACAGGAAGTAATTCAAAAACTTCAGGAGCAGATTACCCAGATAGATAGAGAGATTAACAAGAACCAGGCAAATGGGCTTGTTTTGGAGGGGAATACAGAGCTTGTTTCAGAGATGATAGGGCAGTATATAGATGCAATTATAGTGTCTAATGACGGAAGGGTTGAAATCAGATGGAAAACAATTATTTAACATAAGAGGGAATTGATTATTTCCATCCAACGTTCCGTGATGAGGATGGGAATACAAGGATTGTCTATTTATGGGACCAGTCGGCAAGTAAGGCGCAGTCAGAGGGAAGGGTTCCGGCAGGATACGGTTTTGGGGCGCAGTATTCTATGTCAGATATTAATGAAGCATTGCAGGCGGGAAACCGGACAGAGGGAGAAAGGCTGGTTCCGGTCAGCGACAGGGGAAGCGGCCATGGTACGGCTGTTGCCGGGGTTGCCGCCGGGAATGGTGCAGGTTCTTCTGGCAGGCGTTACAGGGGCGTGGCTTGGGAAAGCCAGCTTATTGTAGTACGGCTGGGAAGGAGCGACCAGGATTTTGCCGGGACAACGGAGGTAATGGAAGGGCTTGATTATGTAATCCAGAAAGCAGTAGAATTGCAGATGCCAGTGGCAATTAACCTGAGTTTTGGGAATAATAATGGGGCGCATGATGGGCAGTCTTTGTTTGAAAATTATATTACCGAATTAAATGGAGTGTGGAAAAATGTTATTGCAGCAGCTTCCGGGAATGAAGGGGATGCCAGGCATCATGCGCGCGTTCAATTGGCAGAGAGGGAGGAATCCATTTCTTTCGCAATTGGGCCAAATGAAAGAAGCATGACTTTGCAAATTTGGAAGCAATTTGCCGATGATTTTCAGGTGCAGATTGAATCGCCTTCCGGGCAGCGGATTTCTGTTATCAGGGAAGAAGAGAATGCTGTTACTTATAATGTCGGGGATAATAAGCTTCTGGTCTTTTACGGAAGCCCCAGCCCCTATACGATATCGCAGGAAATTTTTATGGAATGGCTGCCAAAAAGAACGGGAGGTTTTGTAGAGGGAGGTATCTGGAAAATTATTTTTACGCCGGAAACAATAAAAGACGGCGCGGTAAATCTCTGGCTTCCAACGATTGAAGCAGTTGGGCTGTCTACTGGTTTTTTAAGCGCAGACCCTGAAACTACGCTTACAGTGCCTTCTGCTGCAAGAAATATCATTACAGTTGGCGCGTACCGGACAGAAACAGATAGTATTGCATCTTTTTCCGGGAGGGGAAATACAACAGACAGGCGTTATATGCCGACAGTGGCTGCGCCAGGGGTTGGCATTATGACGGCTCTTCCGGGAGGGGGATATGGGGCGCGTACCGGAACTTCAATTGCAGCGCCATTTGTAACAGGGAGCGCAGCACTATTGATGGAATGGGGGGAGTGTGTTATCATATTGCTATTTTTATATGTATAGGGCATGGTGTAGTAAAACTGAATAATAACTGAAAGATAATTGCAAATATTATGATTTTGTGGTATTTTTAATATAGAATGATTAATAAGATAATAGAAGTTGGCAGATAATAAGTTTACTGCATATCGGATAGATTTGTAGTTATCAACTATAATGAAAGACCGCCAGCTATAATCCCAGCACTGGACAGGTTGGTAAATTCTGGCGGTTTTGAGTATAAATATTGAATTGAATTGTGTAAGCTTTTTACTATATAGATAGGGAAAGGGAGAAAATGCATCAGATAAAAAAACTGTATAATATACTGTCTTCTGCGCTAAGAAAAATTGAAAATTGTGTTAGTGAACGCGATTTTGAAAGGCTGAGAAATTTAGATGAACAGTATGAGCAATCTATAGTGGAAGAATTGAAAGTAAAATTTCCTGATATGTTTGATAAAGGAACATGTAATGTGTCAGAAATTTCAGAGAGGCATTTGGAACGCTCTTCTTTGGTAAAGGATTTAGAGGTGTATTTGAATATTTCTTCAAATAAAGAAGAATTAATTTTTCTGGTGAAATATATGGATTCTTTTTTGGAAGATACATATTATAGATATATTCCTGTGGATCAGGAACAATATTTGTTTAAATGCCTAAATGATAATTTTCAGGAATGCCAAATTTGTTTGATACCCCGTATAGTATGTGGCTGGGAACATAATAACAGGGATGCATATACGTCATATAGTATATTTTATTATTTAAGGAATTTTTATTATATTAGTGGAACAGATGCCAGAGATTATGAAGTACAGCATATTCTTATGTCAAAAAGTTTGTTTAGGGAGGCGGTCAGGAGAGGGAAACTTCATGTGATGGTATCCCCGGTTACTAATGAGGAAGTAGTGGAAACAACAGAACCTTATGTAAGGGATAATGTTCGTTTTGTGTCAATAATACCAATGAAACATGATACTGAAATGAGGATACAAAATATTTGTAAAGATGCTTTAAAGAAAGCAGCATCTGAAGAAGCTGATATAATGCTTTTTCCTGAAATGATGGCTACTGATAATATAGTAGATTACCTTGGAAATGAGTTGGATATCAGGGAGGATATGTTAAATAATGAATTTCCTCGTTTGGTAATATGTCCTACTGTTTGGAAACAACAACATAATTATTGCAGGATTCTTGATGATATGGGAGATACGGTCTGTGAACAGCAGAAGCATTATGGAGTGGACTTAAAGCAATGCTCTGCTAAGGAAGATATTGTTTCAAACCGAAAGATAGTGATTCTTCATTGTTATGGAGTTGGGCGTATTGCAGTTGCCATATGTAAAGATTTTTTGATTACTAATTACCTTAGGTTATTGATAGAGAAACTAAAGGTTAATTTATTGCTGGTTCCATCTTTTACAGGAAAGGATTATCAATTTGAAGTGCTGCTTCCTAAATATGGGGAACAGGATTTGAATGTTATATGGCTTAATGCATGTTCTGCAAAATCACTGAATGGGATAGAGGAAGTGATGCCATCTCTTACAATGGCATATTTACCTGGAAAAAAGGGGATTTTGGAAGAAAAGCATGAGGCAGCAGATCTATGTGAAAAACAGTGTAATTGCGGCAAAGCATGTATATATACATATCATATTTTGTTAGACGGGGAGGTGGTAGTATGACAAAGGAATTATCGCTGGCACAGGAGCTTAAGAAATTTTCAGAAGAAAATTTTGATGTGGGAACATATACACAAGAAGTTCATATGCTGAACCAAGTTTATATCCAGGATGCTGTACAGGCAGTTTATCAGGATAATTTAGAAGAGCTGAGTGATATGATGAAAAGTTACCGTAAAATGCGAAAAGTGATAGCCGGCCTGCCAAATTTGGAGAATGAAAAGTTTTTTTATGAGTGTGGCATTTTTAATGGTGCATACAAGATTCTGGAGGAATTAAACGGGATTTATAAGGAACAGGAGGATTGCCAGAAATTGTCGGGCTTATTGGAGAGGAAACATGTACAGGATATTTTACTGTTTTTGTATAAGAACCCAAATGCAAGACAGGGAAAAATCGCAAAAGATATCAATATAAGTCCAAGCTATTTAAGTGAAATATTAAATTTGCTGATGAAGACTGGGTATGTGCAGCGCTATGGAAAAAATAAAGGCACAAGGTACTGTTTAACAAAAGCAGGGCGTGTATATAGCAGGGCTGCAGATATTTCTAAAAAAACTGTGAACAATTATATAGATGTGGATTATAAGGAATGTGAGACAAAAGAAAAATTTTTAATGGAACGAATCAATAACAATAATAAGGACAATTTGAAAAAGGAGGATGAATATGCAAAGTGGAAGCAGAATTTCCGATTTGATTCAAAAATTATGGTCTATTGATAAGAAGTGGGAATTATTTGTAACGAATGAAGAACAGGAAAATAGTAATGAGGAAATTAATAAGTTGATATATCATTTAGTACGGATACTGCGGCAGGAGTTGAAAGCAGGAGATAGAGAAGAGGTACAGAAATACTTACAAAGAGAAAAGCTAAAAAAAGAAACAGTTGAAATTTTAGTAAATGAAGCATTAGAGCTTCTCAGGTTTTATATGGGTTTTTCTTTTCTCAGGGAATTGGAAGCTAAAGATGAAATGACGTTTAAGGGATTGTTGGCAGTGATATATGAAAAGTATATCGTCCGTTATGAGCCAGGATATGTCCAAAGCATAGAAATTGGAAAGTGTAACGGTGAAGAACTGATGGATATTGTATCAAGGATAACATATTTAACAGATTATTATATTGCCAGAAGCTACACTGCGAAAGGGATAATAGAGGATTTACAGGATGAAACGGGATTGTCAGAAGACAACTGTGCATATTGGGCTGATTTAATTGATCAAAACTATCAATTGTTAAAAATGGATTATATTTTAGAACAATTGAAGAGAATTGAAAATTAATTGTTACTATTGATGGATGTTAACAATTAATCAAGGCAGTATAACTTGGAAAATAGCTATATTATTTCGGCTTCATTCTCCATTGGTTGTCAGCCGGAAAAAAGGTAAGGTTAACTTTTGTCAGGTAGCCTTCCAGTTCTGCTGTGCATTCAAAGCATACGGTATTTAATTTTTTTTCACACCAGTGGACAGACATGACTTTTATGGTTTTGTCATCAAACTGGAAATAGAGGGGCTGTACGCCGCCTTTTGTACTAAAGGATGCAATAACAGGCACGATATAATTGGGTTCTTTGTCCATATCAAAGGACTGCTCTTTTGGCGGGACATAAAATGGCATGGATAAAGGCTCCTTTCAGTAACTTTAATTCTCGCATATGCAACGGGCCAGGCGCAATGCTTGTTTAACTGATATTATAGGAAACAAAATCAGTTTCCTATAATCGATTAGCGGTGCAAAAACGTGCACCTTTTATCAGAACTAAAAAACAGTTCTGATAAGTTACATTATAAGAAAGTATGTTTGGATAATCAACGGACAATTTATGGTAAAAGGATATGATAAAAGAGAAAATGAGCCGGGTAATGATAGTGGAAGACGACGAAATTCTTAATGCAGGACTTTGCTATAATCTGCAAAAAAGAAATATTGAGCCGGTTCCGGCCTATACTGTGGAGGAAGCAAAAAGGTTATTGTCAAAGGATTCCTGTGATTTAGTTTTATTGGATGTAAATCTGCCAGATGGCGATGGATTTCAGTTTGCAGAAACTATTGCTGCACAATATGATGTGCCGTTTATATTTTTAACAGCACATAATCTGGAGGATGAAGTGATTGCGGGATACCGCCTGGGAGCGGACGATTATATCACGAAGCCTTTTCATATTAAAATTGTTATGGAGAAAATACAGGCGGTTTTGCGCAGGTGCAGCGGGCAAAAAGAAAATACTATGTATTCTTGTGGAAATTTATCAATTGATTTTGCAAACCAGGTTGTACGGAAAAATGGGGAGATTTTATCCCTTACGCCTACGGAGTTCCAGCTTCTGCGCTTCTTGTGCAAGAACCGCAGGCAGATTTTGACAAAGGAAATTTTATTGGAGAATATATGGGACAGCAGAGGGAATTATGTAAACGAACATACCTTATCGTTAAATATCAGCCGTTTAAGGAATAAAATTGCCGACAGTGAATTTGGATATATTAAAACGATTTATGGAATGGGGTATAAATGGGTTGGGATAGAGGAGGAATAAGATGAAAGTTTTTAAGTCTGCGCTGATAGCAATAAATGTGTTGCTGCTGTTTGCCGGATGCTATATTTTTATGGCACAAATACCGGGGGAAAAGGGAAGGGCTGCGTTGTTTGCAGCCTTTATTTGTTCGGGGATTTTAAATATTGGGTATTATGCGTATTTCCGTATGAGGTTTGTTGCGTTCTCAGAAGAAGTCTGCCGGAATGCAGAGCGGATGACAGGGCATGATAAAGAAGGGGTACAGCTTAACAAAGAAACCCTTACATCAAAGATGGTAATGGAGTTAGAGAAGATGCAGGAGATTGCCTGGAACCGTTTGCAGGAAAGTGAACAGGGGAAGGTAAAGCTGCAGCAGACAATTTCAGAAATATCCCACCAGTTGAAAATTCCCCTTTCTAATATACAGATGTACCATGATATGATTTCTGAGCCGGATATTACAGCCGATGAGGCAAAAAAATTTATGGGGATTATCCAAAAACAGCTTGATAAATTAGAGTTTTTGATTGATTCTTTGGTTAAGTCGTCGCGTTTAGAAAGTGATATGATTAAGCTGAATATAGAGGATAATAGTATTTTCCATATGGTAGAGTATGCTGTGAATGGAATTGTAAAAAAGGCTGACAGGAAAAAGATAGATATTTTGGTGGACTGCAGGCCGGCAATAAAAGTCCCGCATGATGTGAAATGGACAGCAGAGGCAGTTGGCAATATATTGGATAATGCAGTTAAATATACAGAAGAAGGCGGAAGTATCCATATAGATGTTATCCCGGGGGAAATGTATGTTGAAATTAAAATACAGGATACAGGAAGAGGAATTCCAGCAGAATATTATAATGATATATTTAAGAGATTTTACAGAGGAGCCTGTGTTTCTAAAGAAGAGGGGTTAGGGCTTGGCCTGTATATTGCCAGAAATATTATTACGCTTGAGGGCGGGTATATTATGCTGCATTCTGTACCTGGGAAAGGTACTTGCTTTTCTATCTTTTTGCCAAATAGAAAGATATAATTAGCGTCCCTTTTTCCTATCCTCTCCCAATGCAATAAAACCTGCTGTAACTGCAAGAGCAAGTATAACATCATGTTCGCTAAATGGGTCTGTTAATATGTACTGCTATTCTAAAATTGTATCAAAATTGATAAAATGTTCTTTTGGATTGAAATAGGATTGAGAGAGTTTCCTTTTAGAATGGAAATAGAAAAGAAAGGAGAAGCAGGTTTAAAAGTTTCTTTCAAACTACTTAATTAAGGAACTGTAGGAAGGCAGGGGATAGATATGAACATTTTACAGACAAATAACCTTACAAAATATTATGGTGCGGAGCCGATGTTGGTAAAAGCCCTGGACGGGATTACTTTGGAGATTGAACAAGGACGGTTTACTGCGGTTGTTGGAACCTCCGGTTCTGGAAAAAGCACGCTGCTGCATATGCTGGGAGGCTTAGATACGCCCACAAGTGGAAGCGTAATAGTAGATGGGCAGGAATTATGTGGTATGGAGAGGAATGAACTGACGATTTTCCGCAGGAGGAAGATTGGGTTTATTTTCCAAAATTATAATTTGCTGCCAAATTTGACAGTATTTGATAACATTGTCCTTCCAGTGGAGTTAGATGGGAGATATGTGGACTCAGAATTTTTTGAGGAGATTGTAAACGCCCTGGGGCTGGAAGATAAGCTGCAAAGGAAACCAGCCAGGTTATCCGGAGGGCAGCAGCAGAGGGCAGCAATTGCGAGGGCGTTAATTACAAAACCTGCCATAATTTTGGCGGATGAACCGACAGGGAATCTTGACAGCCATACCAGCCATGAAGTAATAGGGCTGTTGAAAGCGACTGGTAAGAAGTTCCACCAGACAATTGTTATGATTACCCATAATGATGAGATTGCACAAGCAGCAGACCGGGCTATCCGCATTGAGGATGGAAAGATTGCAGAGGGAAGGTGGTAAACATGAAGTTAGACGCCAATAATAACAGGAGAATTATTTACCGTATTGCAAAAAGTAATCTGATGGGGAAAAAATTGTATAGTTTTTTTTCCTTTTTATCCATTATATTGTCTGTCTCTTTTGTGGGTACAGTCATTCTTTTTTTACAGGGGACACAGACAGCTGAAAAACGTATGCTGGATGGTATGCAGCATGTTATGTTTCTGAATGTTTCTGAAGGGCAGATGGAAGAAATTAGTGCGGATAGAAGAGCAGATGTTATGGTTCCATATAAGGATAGTGGAGAAGTATTTCAGATAGACGACGTAAAGTATAAGTTTCTTTATATGGGAAGCCAGACAGATAAAATACAGACGTACCGGCTGTCGGAAGGAAAAGAGCCGGAAAAGTACAATGAAGTTGCCGTAAATAAACATTTTATGGACAATATAGGGCGGGAATGTAAAATTGGCGGGACAATAGTGCTGGATGCCGGGGGAACACAGGAAGAATTTATCGTTTGTGGAATTACAGATAACCAGTATGGAGTGTCTGTCAGCCCTGTCTATGTATCCAGGGAATTTGCCGGAAAGAGCGCATTAATGAAAGAAACAGGGTACACTGCCCTTGTACAGATTGCAGGCGCGCCAGATATGGAATCGTCTGCTTTTGAGACGTCTGTTTACCAGATGGCAGTGGATTATGGGATAAAGAGGATAGATGTTAATATAAATGGGAGGTTTGAGGAAGCTTTACAGGGAAAAAATACAGCAGTCTATGCAATTATCTTTGTTTCTCTGTTTATCTTAGCTGCCAGTGCGATTGTTGTTTATAGTATATTCTATCTTTCTGTTACGTCGCGCACAAAGCAGATTGGACAGCTGCAGACAATAGGCATGACGCAAAAACAGATAAAAAAGATGGTGCGCAGGGAAGGGTTTATATTAAGCGCTGTATCAGTTCCGCTTGGTTTGTTTTTTGGAGGAGTGACTGCATATTTCTTAGAACCAGAGGGGTGGGATTTTTTAAATTATATTATTACGGCAGCAATTGTTGGGATTTTTGGGATTGTGATTGTACAGATATCAGTCGGGAAACCGGCTTCCCTTGCAGCAAAGGTTTCACCTGTAGAAGCAGCGGGAAGCTTGTATTGTGGGGAAAAGGAGAAAGGATGTACGAATGGCCATAAAAGGCTGACTGCGTTTGTGCTGGCGAAGATATGCCAGGGGAAGAGTGGGAAAAAAAGAAAGCTTTTAACTATATCGCTTGCATTTGGGGGAGTTGTTTTTATGGTCGCATCTTCGTATTTGTATGCATGGGATGAATTTGCTTATTCAAGGGCAGGCGGGTTTGAGGATGCAGAATATAGGATTTCTTATCTGTATAACGCCCATAACCCATCTGCATATGGCCCGACAGAAATGCAGCTTACAGGCCATCTGGATGGAAATCTGAAAAAGGAATTGATGGACATTCCTTATGTTGAATCTATAAAAGTGATAAATAGTGTTTATGGCAGTATTGAATTTCAGGGGGCTACCTGGGTAGAGGGATTCGGTCAGTTAACAGAGGATTCCAAGGAATATTTTGATATGGAGATGGATGGAAATAACAGTTATGGGTATTTGTCTGAACACGACGGGATTATTATAACAGATAGTGGATTGTCTTCTGAAATTAATGGCGTTACTTTTAAGCCGGGAGATAAACTTACGTTGCGGTGGTTTGATGGAAAGGAGCATTCTGCTCAATTAGAGATAGCAGCAATAACTTCTGACGTAATGGGAGAAAATGAATTTAATTTTTATATGACGGATAAAACAATACGGAAACTGTGGGGTGATATGAATACTGCCAGCTCTTTCCTTATTTCTTCTTCTGAATATGAAAAGCATGGAGAGCAGATAGAACAGGAAGTCCGTGCCATGATTGGGAAATATCCGGATTTGTCCCTTGCAACGCTGCGGGAGAAGATTGTAGATGACGCTGCAAATATACAGAAAATTAAAATTCAGATTTATGGGATTTCAGCATTTCTTATATTGTTTAGTATATTAAATTTAATTAATATGATGATTGGAAATTTTGCAGTACGTAAAAAGGAACTTTCCATGCTGGAGTCTGTCGGGATGGAAGAAAAACAGATTAGGGATATGTTGTTTTGGGAAAGTATTCAAATGGTCTTCCCAGCACTATTGTTTACACTGGTGATTGGCAGCGCTGCAGGATATGGATTTGTATTTTTCCTGCAAAAAACAGCATCCTATATGGCATACAGGTTTCCGGCAGTTCCATGTATTTTGTATATAGCAGGAGTGGCTGGCATACCGTTGGTAATTTCCTTTATTGGTTTGAAAGGGCAGAACAGGGTCTCTTTGTCAGAACGGATAAAGTATGTTGATTAAGTAAATTTTAGGCATAGGACATTCCTCTAGGGTTATATAATGTAAGGAACTGTATGGAAATAACTTTTACACCTTGGCTTGTCTATTTCTCCGGCCGCACAGGTCAAAAAGCCTCGACGCAGCCCAGGAAGGGGGTTCTATATGACTGAGGAAGAATTTCACGGAATGGAGCAGGCAGATTTAAAGGAAGCTGTTTTAGATACATTAACAGATATCAGTAAGGTTGAAATAGATATGGAGAAGCCTGCTGCCGAAAGGGTGGAGGAATATGTCCAAAAAGTTGGGAATCCTTTTCTTGTAAGGGTTGGGGAATATGCTGTAAAGATTGGTTATTCAGACTGCCAGGAAACATTAGAGGACAGGATGAAGCAGTATATTAGGAAAATGGCGGAAATAAAATATTAAGCATCGTATGTCGCAATGGATAGTGGAGTTTACAGGTAACAGGAGCCAGACAGAATGAAAGAGATTGTTTATTTTGCCGCCGCCTATCTGCGGCTGTCAAGGGATGATGGGGATATTGATGGCAGCGTAAAGGCAGAGAGCAACAGCATAAGTTCACAGAGGGAATTAATCCGTTCTTATGTAAAGGAACATAAGGATATGGAACTGTTTGATATCTATGTGGATGACGGTTATTCCGGGGTTACTTTTGTTGAGGTAAGATAACGTAACCTTTTTTGCAGAGGGCGTTATCTTACCTCTTTTTGATGTATGTTAGATAGCATAACTCTTTACGTCGGCTCCTATCTGTCTGAAATAGGAGATACTTTCGGTAGGCTTGTCGCCCGTATCAACTCTGCCGACAAAGCTATAAAAGATTTCGATTTTGCGGGTGTTCGTTTCCTTATCCAGTTCGTGAATAAGAATACGGTCAATAAATTCATGGACGTTTTCGTAGGTCAGTTCTTCAATCGCTGTGTATCTGCGTACCAGTGCGACAAACCTTTTCACGTCCGCGCTGCGCTCGGTGGCGTTGTCGATTTCCTGTGTCAGCTCTGCAATCCTCCGGGTCAGCGTCTTTTTTTCTTCATCATAGCCGGAAGTCAGAAAAGCAAACTGTTCATCTGAAAGTTTCCCTAAAGCGTTGTCCTCGTAGAGCTTGCGGAATAAGATGTTCAATTCGGTAATGCGGCTCTGCGCCTTGTCAAGCTCTTTCCGCTGCTGTGTCAGCGTCTTTTGCACTGCCTTTGCGCTGCACTCGTTGGCGGTTTCGATAAACTCCTGTTCATGCTCTTTCACATAGGATAGCACCCTCTGTAAATCAGCAAGGACAAGTTCTTTAAGGACGCTCTTTCGGATATAATGGGTAGTGCAAAGCTCGCCAGTCCTTATCCTGTTTCGGTACTTCCCGCAAGTGTAGGCGTGTTTGCGTTCCAGTGTCCCGGCTCCCTGTTGCAGATACATTTTATAGCCGCAGTCCCCACAAAAGAGAAGCCCCGAAAAAATGTCGATTTCTTCTGTTTTGGTAGGGCGGTGTTTGGTAGCAATCCGTTTCTGTGCAAGTTCAAAGGTTTCTTCATCAATCAAAGGTTCGTGCGTGTTAGGGAAAAAATATTGCTTTTCCTCCGGGTTTTTCTTCGTCTTTTTCGATTTGTAAGATACCTTATAGCTCTTGCCTGTAATGGTATGCCCCAAATACTCTTTACGCGCCAGAATGTCATAGAGTGTTTTATCCGGCCAGTTGTAAATACAATTCGGGTGGGGGCGGGGGTGCCTGTGGCTTCCTGTGCGCCTGTACTGCAATTCTGCAACAGTCAATACCTCATGTTCCCGTAGCCAGTTCTGGATTTCGCAGATACGGTCGCCGCGCACATACATAGCAAAAATCTGTTTTACAATGTGCGCCGTTTCCGGGTCTGGCAATAGGTGATTGCGGTCATTGGGGTCAGCTATGTACCCATAAGGCACTTGCCCGTTGACGCGCTCGCCTTTCTGTGCCTTTGCCTGTTTGACAGCACGGATTTTCTTTGAAGTGTCGCGGGCGTAAAACTCGTTGAACCAGTTCCGCAGAGGGGTAAACTCGTTATCTTCCCTCGCTGTGTCTACACCGTCGTTAATGGCAATGTAGCGCACTTCGTATTCGGGGAAAACAATCTCTATCAGCTCCCCGGTTTTCAGATAATTGCGTCCCAGACGGGAAAGGTCTTTTGTAATGACGGTCGCCACGTTCCCGGCTTCAACCTCATGCAGCATGGCTTGAAGCCCCTCACGCTCAAAGCTCACGCCGGAAAATCCGTCGTCAACGAAAAAGCGCGTATTGAAAAAGTGGTGTTCGTCAGCATATTTCTGTAAAATCAGCTTTTGGTTCTGTATGCTCTCGCTTTCCCCGGCCTGCATATCTTCCTGGCTCAATCTGCAATATAAAGCGGTAATCTTGTCTGTCTGTAACATTTTGTCCTCCTTTCCGACGACAGACAAGCATGGTATTTGTACTGTCTATATTATACCACATACCGCTGCCTGTGTCATGTATAAAATGTGAAGAAACGCCCTATTTCCGGGCGTTTGCGGGGTTCAGCTCCATGTCTTTGCGAATGAGCTTTTTTATCTTTTTATCCAGTGTGTCCGTCGCGTGTTCACTTGCGGACGAACATACAAGGTAAGTAATTTTTCCGATTTTATGCTCCGTTGTGGTAACGGGCGTTTGGTTTTGCGTCAAAGAAAATCCCCCTTTCTTTCGCAAACATATAATACAGTCTATGAATAGCAGCAAGTCCACTATTCAATAAAACAAAGGCTTTAATCGGACGGTTATTAGCATAACCTCATGGGAATTTCACCCCGGCATGGTTCTCATGCAGCCCTACCCATTGCCTGCGACGCTCTTAACGCTCGGACTGTGGCTGTAAGGAAGTATCATTGTATATTCTGCGTGTCGTCGCCCGCAAGCTGCTACACTTGCTGTCCGGCGCGGTGTTGGTCGCTCGGCTGTCCGGGTGGGGATAATCCCGCCTGGATAGCGTCATGGCGCACCCGCCGTATGGCTCGGCGCAAAAGGAACGTATCCGATTTGCCTTATGCTGCGCCGCCGTTATCTTGCGCCGCTTTCTTTTTCAAGGTTCAGAATGGCTGTGCTGCCCGCGTCAGCAGCGGAACGGAAAAGGGGGTGAGAGAAAGCGTCCCGCCGCCGTTGCGGTTATTCCTCTGTCCTAAAGGTGAGGACAGCCATCATCAGTTTTGCTTGCAGCCGTTCCCGAATGTCGTGGTCTACGCCGAAATAGACGTTCCCGCGCTCGTCGTACAGCTTCCGCATGGAGAGGCGGGCTATGTAGCCGCTGAAATGCTGCAAGACAATCTTCATAGCGTCCGGGTCGCCCTTTGTCGCTGCCACAATGACAGGATAGGGAACAAGGGCATTTTCCGGGTAGCCGGGTTCGTTACCATTCGTCCCATTCATCAGCATTTTCCTCCAGATATTTTCTTAATTTCTCAAAGGAGCTTGTCCGCCTGTACTGTATCGTGCTTCTCGACGTATTGAACAGCTCCGCAATCTCGGTGTCGTTCATTCCCTCGAAATAGTACAGGAGTACGGCTGTGCGCTTTTCTTCCGGCAAAGTACGGATTGCTTCAAGAAGCAGCTTCGGCGTGATTTTCTTCCCGGCTTTCTCAAAGACGGTTTCGGCGGTTTCCCGTTTGAAATATTCATCAAAGGTATGAAGCTGCCGCGCTTCGTCTAAGGGCAAATCGGAAAAGGTGACTTCCCTTGCCTTATGCCTGTGCAGCTCCCTGTGAGCGTCACACGCTTCATTGTGCAGCACCGTATTACAAAACTTCTGAAAAGCACATTGTTTGTAAAACTCCCTGCTGTTAGGTTCCACATTCTCACCTCCTTTCTCGTTGGAAAGTTGGTGGTGCTTCCCCCCTTTTCGCGGGGCAATACGGCGTTTTTGAAAAACGCCGAAGATTTTTTGAAATTTCTTCAAAAAATTTTTTGAGCAGCAAAATACGCCTGTCCGAAAAGCCCGGACAGGCGTATAGGCATTGTGAGCAGTATTTAGATGATTAGACAGTTCATAGTCAAGGGTAGAGATGTTCCCGGCGGTGGTCGGGCTTTTTTTGATGTGTCAATGACCGTCGGATTTTGTCGATAGGGTATGTGCTTCATGGCGGCTACCTCCTTTTAGCCGCCGCTTTTAACAGTGATACCGCGTCATTCCTTGAGAAGATAAGAAGAAACGGCGGCTTTGATTTCTCAAAAAGCCGCCGTGTACGAATATGCGTGTGAAAATACCTCTGCTGTACGACGGCTTTTTTCTTTTGCCGTCGTGCGGCAGAGAACGAAACAAGATTTTGTTTTGCTTTATTTTATCAATACCAGCTTACTTTAAGATGAATTTTAGCTTACGGATTTGTAAGGTAGAAAAAGAGCGGGCAGTTTTTGAAGCTGCCCGCGCTAAAAATGATGAAAAATTATTGTGCGCTGATATTTTCGACGATAGACATTCTCTGCAATCGTTTTGCTGGCTCTCTAACTGCCAAAAGAGAAGCAAACAGAACAATAGCGATTATGAGTATAAGTGGAATGAACGGAACGCTCCATGCTGTTCTCCAAATGTTTGTTATTAGGCTTACATAGATAATCCAGTGCATGGGAAGTCCAATGATACACCCCCAAATCACTCCGTTTATCGCATAGGTTCCCGCTTCTGCAATTATCATTTTTACAAGTTGGTGGTTACTCATTCCAATCGCCCGCATTGCTCCGTATTCTTTCATTTTCGCTGCCGCTCCCATACTGATTGTATTCATAATATGGAAAATGGTAATTGCAACTATAATGGACAGAAAACCGTACACGAGAATAGCGAATGTATGGTACAGATTTCTTTGCTGCTGAACCTGTGAAAGACTGTCTGAAAATATTACGCCGCCATTGGAAAATATGCTTTCGATTGCTTTTACATCTTCACTGGAAGCGTTGTTCTCAAACTGAATGTCAATAATGGTATAGCCTGTTTCCCCGGTCAGAGCGGTAAAAGTTGCTTCTGAACAGAAAAAGGTTTCCGTTCCTTCCACACGCGCTAAAGGACTGTCAGATAAAATCCCTGCAACCGTAACAATCTGTGGTCTGTTGTTGATAGTCAAGGATATATTGTCGCCAACTTGCACATCAATATTTCCTGTCTGTACGAACAATACTTGATTTTCCTGTTGCATTACTGTTTCTATGGAACCGGCTATCAAAGAGTCCGCTGCCCACCTAAATTGATTTTCTTCATAGGAAATAAGATTTGCATTATAATTTTTCCCGTTATTTTCTGCCGGGACTTCATAAGCAAACATACGCCCGTATGCTCGTTTGACAACATCATTTTGCTTAATCTGCTCTAACAGCTCATTAGAAATCGAACAAGTATTTGCTTCACTTGCTATGGACAATTCCGGCGTATATACCGGGGGGACAAAAGCATTTTTCATAAAATCAACAAGGGTGCTGAACGTAAGGAACAACGTAATACAGACGGCAAACGCCCCTATCATTAAAATATAATTTTTCTTTTTTGCTTTTGCATGATGAATACCTAATGCTGTTTCAATCTTAAATGTCGTTGTATTTGCCGCCTTACGAAATGAAGCCGTCTGTCCGGCATTTCCCGATACAGCAGTAAGAGGGGAAACTTTCGCTGCTCTTTTTGCCGGAGAGCGGGCTGCCAGTAAAACGGTCAACAGTCCTAACAGAATACTTGCGATTACACTTATCCAACTTATACCTAAAATCGGCATAGATGAAAACCATTGAGGATTTATTACTCGCATAGCAGCAGACAAAATCCAGACTATCACTACTGAGAATATAATTCCAATAGGTATAGCTGTTTTGCACCAATACAATCCTTCTAAACGCACAAATCGCATTATCTGTCTTTTCGTTGCGCCTAAGCAACGGAGCATACCAAAAAATTCCGTCCTCTCTGCAACATTACTGTTTAGACTGCTTGAAATCATCAGAATGCAGGTCAGCATAACAATTACAGAGAGAATAAAGGCTACCTGATAAATCTGATTTACACCTGTTTTTCCCTCTAATTGTCCTTGTATACTCAAAAGAGGGATATTCCCGGTTATCTGTTCATCGGACAGATTATTGCCTGCTTTTATGTCATTGATTGTATCTGGTATGTTGCATAAACGTGAAAATCGAATAACATAATTCTCGTTAGCATTATTAACAGCAAGCGTCCCTAATCCCTCTGGTGTCATTACGACAATCGGAGTATCTCCGGTAATCAAGCGTGAGGTTTCAGTATCATTCAAAAATCCAACAATCAGATAGTCCGTTACATTTCCGTCTGGTTTGTATAATGCAATCGTTTCATTCAACGAAACAGAAGCAGTATTCTTGAATGAAGAAGATACAGCAATCTCGTTCGGCGTATCTGGATATTCACCCTCTGTAATTCCATTCAGAAATATATCTTCAAAAACCTTTCTTTCTTGTGCGCTGATAGAAATAGCCTGCTCTTTTATCGAATATCCCGCTTCGGAAGAAATCGTATTATGCCACCCGGCAATCTCTACATCTGGACGTGCTGAAATAAAGGAAGCTGTTTGCGTATCAATAGAATGAAACTCATAATGCCAGTTCCCGCTTTCCTCCATTTGATGCCGTGTAACGCCTTGTAAATACATATCAGCAAGCCCAAACATGACAGCAACTAAAAGAACCGCAAGAGTGATACAGATACGGGTCATTTTGCTTTGCTTGCGGTGAATTTTTGCGGATATGGGAACAAGTTTAAGATAATGTTTCATTTGTTGTCCCTCCCAAATCTGCAAGAATACCGTCGCTTACACGAAATACTCTGTCAACAGAAGCAGTTAAATTGTTATTGTGCGTTATCATCAGAATAGTTTGTTTGAAACGTCTTGAAGCACTGGTAAGCATATCAATAACGTCCTGGCTATTTTGACTGTCAAGGTTTCCTGTCGGCTCGTCTGCTAAAATTAGTTTTGGCTGTGTTATCAATGCCCGCCCAATCGCCACTCGTTGCTGCTGTCCCCCGGATAACTGGCTCGGTAAATGGTGGCGGCGTTCGGTCAGCCCAAGCAGATTAAGAATTTCATCTACCTTTTCTGGGTCTGGTTTTCGGTAGTCCAACAACAAAGGAAACATGATATTTTGCTCTACGTCCAACTCGGATACAAGATGAAAAGACTGAAAGATAAATCCAATATTGCGCCGTCTGAAAATCGTCTGTTTATCCTCTTTCATAGAAAATAGGTTTTGCCCGTCAATAAAAATAGAACCAGAAGTTGGCGTATCTAAAGCACCGATACAGTTAAGCAGGGTACTTTTTCCCGAACCGGATTCGCCTACAACGGCTGCAAATTCCCCTTTTTCAAGAGAGAAAGACACATTTTTCAAGGCATTTACTTTTGCTTCGCCTTTACCATAAGTTTTGCACAAGTTTTCAATTCTTAAAATCTCCATAAAATGATAACCTCCTTTTCTGCTAAAAGAATAGCAGTAGCACCTTACAATCCGGTGAATTTGACCTTACGATTTCGTAAGGAAAGAAACTGAAAAGGTGGTTCCCTCATGTAAAACGCTTTGAACGGAAATAAACCCGCCTTGCTCCTCTATGATAGATTTTGCAAGAGGAAGTCCTAATCCAATTCCCGGAGTATTGAGGAAAAATTTACTACGGTAAAAGCGTTTGAAAATATGGTGTATATCTTCCGGTGCGATACCGCTGCCATTATCGGAAACTAAAATCCGTAACATAGTTGGTGTACTTTCCCAAGTAATCCTTATTGTTCCTCCCGCTTCTGTATGGTCTAACGCATTCTTCACAAGGTTTCCTATCGCTTCGCTTGTCCAGTCCATATCGCAAATGATTGTTAGATTAGGTGTTCCTTTTATGATAAGCTGTTTTTCTTCCTGTACAGCCCTTGTACCAAGTTCACTGATAGCATTTTTAATCAATTCCTTTACAGGACATGATTGCTTTTCAAAAATAATATTTCCAGTGTCTAAACGTGTGATTTTCAGCATAGACAAAATAAGCTGTTCCATTCGTTTTAGGGCAGTTCCAATCTTTTTTGAAAATTCCTTTACCGTTTCAGCATTATCCGGCTCGGCTTCCATGATTTCCTGATACATCTCTAAAGCTGCTAATGGGGTTTTTAGTTGATGTGAAATATCCGAAATTGTATTTTTCAGAAATTCCTTTGTCTTATGTTCTGATTCATTTTTGGCTTGAAGCATAGTAGCAAGTTGCTCAATAGAAGCAAATAGGTGAAAAATTTCCCCCTCGCCGTCTTGTGGCAAATGGCGGGAATAATCACTGTGAATGTAGTTGTCTATGATTTTTTCGGCCTGCTGATACAACCTATTCCTAATCCATAGGAAAGAAATAATACCAATGCCAAGGATTATCGTTAGGCATATGCACCCTCCTAACGACATAATCAAAAAATGATATTGAAATTGTGAAAAGTGCGGCAACAGGCTACTAAGCGTATTTTGGGTAATTCCCAAATTATTTAAAAACTCCACCCCTGCGGCACTCGTATCTGTGGAAGAAACTGCATTAGCAATCACTTCTTTTGAAATTCCTTGTTCCAATAAAGCAGATACAACAGCCCTATCATGTTCCAGATATATAGATTTTGAAGCAGCTATTTGAGTTTGACAAAGCCACGCGCCCAAGCCAAAAATCAGAACAATGTATAGGACGATAAAAAGAGAAAAAAATTTTATTTGCCTATCGCGGAATACACTCATATGTCCACCTCTTTCCATTGATAGCCAAATCCCCGGACAGTAATTAAGTGTTGTGGGTGTGAAGCGTCGATTTCGACTTTTTCACGGAGCCGACGGATATAAACGGACAAGGTATTGTCGTCAACAAAATTCCCTGTCCCGTCCCACAAATCATTTAAAATAATATCTCTTGAAACAACACGGTTCGCATTGCGTACTAACAGACAAAGTAAGCGATATTCTGCATTTGTTAATTCTAATATTCTGCCATTTAATAATACACGGCTGGCTAACAGGTCAATAGAAATATCTCCACATTCCAGAGTGTTTGTTTTATCTTGTGCAGATATCCCCGCACGACGTAGTAAAGCGCGGATACGGGAGCATAGTTCTCCTAATTTAAAAGGTTTCGTAACATAGTCGTCCCCGCCGCAGTCCAGACCACGAATTACATTGACTTCTTCATCGGACGCAGTAAGAAAGATAATCGGGATTTGTGCATTTTGCTTTCTAACTTTTTCGCAGACACCAAATCCCGTTCCGTCTGGAAGCGTAACGTCAAGAATGAGTAAATCGTACTTATTTATTTCCCTTAAACAAATTTTAGCTTCGTCAACAGTGCGGGCGATATCAACGTGAAATCCATTTTTATTTAGAGAATATTGTAAGCCATCTATTAAGCCAATATCATCTTCCAAAAGTAATAGGTTATTCATGCTTAAACTCCTTTCGCCGTCCGTCTGCGGGCTTTTCTGCGTTTTTGGGTATCAGCCACATATACCCAAGTTTTGAAACACCAGGTATGCGGTTCTCTGTGCAAAGTATTTGTACCCGTCTTTCTGAAATTCCCCATTTTTTTGCCGCTTCGGGGCAAGACATATATTCCATAATTCACCCAGCCTTTCTATAAATTTTATCGGTACAATTATACTCGTATAGCCGAATAATATCAAGCGTTGAATTATGAATTATATAGGCTAATTGATAGAACAGTGTAGACATATCCAAAAAGAAAGGTGAACAGTAAAATGTAATAGGGTGAATAACTATGGCAAAAAGACCAGTACCACGATACGACTTTAAGGCTTTTGGTGAAGCAATCAAGGCAGCGCGTGAGGGGCGCAAAGAAAGCCGCAAGAAAGTAGGCGACGAAATGTTTATCTCGCCGCGTTACCTTGCGAACATTGAGAACAAGGGGCAGCACCCAAGTTTACAGATATTCTTTGAGCTGATACAGCGTTACCATATATCCGTAGACCAATTCCTGTTAGACACGCCCGCCGCAAAGGACACAAAGCGGCGGCAGCTCGACGCGCTCCTTGACGGTATGAGCGATACAGGCATACGGATTGTGACCGCAACGGCAAAAGAGATTTCCGAAGTCGAAAAAGAGGGCGAATAGGAATGTCCGGCTTAAAACTAAACAGGATTTAGAAAGCGTTGTAATCTTTTTTGAGATTGCAGCGTTTTTCTTTTGCGTAAGTTTGGCAAAATCGCTTTTTCTCCGTAGTAGAGGATAAGAGCCTAAAGGATAAAAACATTCGTAGCAAGCATAGGAAGCGGGTACCCACTTCCGTATTTTCCCCCTCCCGCGCTGCGGCGCGTCGGTTGAAAATTGCTTGTTGGGAAGTGTCCCAAACCCTCGGAACGGAAAGGAGCGAACACATGGACGGACGCAAAAGGACGGTACAAATCAAATTCAGAGTGACGGAAGCGGAACGGGATTTAATACTGGAAAAAATGAAGCTCGTACCCACCCGGAACATGGCGGCCTATCTGCGGAAGATTGCCATTGACGGGTATATCATTCAGATAGACCACGCCGATATAAAGGCAATGACAGCAGAGATACAGAAAATCGGTGTCAACGTCAACCAGATAACACGCCGCGTCAACGCGACGGGGAACGCATACCAAGAGGACATAGAGGAAATAAAGGGGGTGCTTGCGGAAATATGGCGGTTACAAAGATTAAGCCTATTAAAAGCACTCTAAGCAAAGCCCTTGACTATATCGAAAACCCAGACAAGACGGACGGAAAAATGCTTGTGTCCTCTTTCGGCTGCTCCTATGAAACGGCAGATATTGAGTTTGAATATACCTTGTCCCAAGCACTCCAAAAGGGGAACAATTTAGCCTTTCATCTGATACAGTCCTTTGAGCCGGGGGAAGTAGATTATCAGAAAGCCCATGAAATCGGGAAGCAGCTTGCCGACGCGGTAACAAAAGGGCAACATGAATATGTACTCACGACGCACATTGACAAGGGGCATATCCATAACCACATTATTTTCTGCGCGGTGAACTTCGTAGACCACCACAAATACAATTCCAACAAAAGGAGCTATTACGGCATACGGAACATGAGCGACAAGCTGTGCCGGGAAAATGGCTTGTCCGTCGTCGTCCCCGGCAAGGGCAGCAAGGGAAAGAGCTATGCGGAGTACCAGGCAGAAAAGACGGGTACAAGTTGGAAAGGCAAACTGAAAACCAACCTTGACGCGCTTATCCCCCAAGTTTCCAGTTTTGAGGAATTGCTAACGCGGTTACAGGCGGCGGGCTATGAGATAAAGCCGGGGAAATATGTGTCATGCCGCGCCCCCGGACAGGAACGCTTCACCCGCCTAAAAACCCTCGGCGCAGACTATACAGAGGAAGCCATAAAGGAACGGATAGCGGGCAGACGGACAAAGGCGGCGAAAGCTCCCAGAGAGCAGCGCGGCGTGTCGCTGCTTATCGACATTGAGAACAGTATCAAGGCGGCGCAGAGCCGGGGCTATGAACAGTGGGCGAAAATCCACAATCTGAAACAGGCGGCAAAGACTATGAACTTCCTCACCGAAAACAAGATTGAACAGTACGCGGATTTAGTCAGCCGGATTGAGGAAATGGCAGCGGAAAGCGGACAGGCGGCAGACGCATTGAAGAACGCCGAAAAGCGGATTGCGGAAATGGCGGTGCTTATCAAGAATGTTTCCACCTACCAAAAGACAAAGCCCGTCTATGACGCATACCGCAAGGCAAAGAACAGGGAGAAATACCGCGCCGGACAGGAACAGGCGATTATCCTCCATGAAGCCGCTGCAAGGTCGCTGAAAGCTGCGGGCATTGCGAAGCTCCCGAACCTTGCCGCGCTGCAATCGGAATATGAAGCCCTCCAAGCGCAGAAAGAAGCCCTTTACGCCGACTATGGGAAGCTGAAAAAGAAAGTCCGGGAATATGATATTATCAAGCAGAACATTGACAGCATTTTACAGGCAGACAGACAGCCGGAACGGGAAAAGGAAACAGAGCGCGGATAAGGGCAAAAAAAGAACAGGGCGCGGAAGCCAGTATATGACTTCCGCGCCCTGTTTTTTGTGGGTGCTGTTTTCGTGAATGTTACGCAGTAGAACGCCATTTTCGGGGGCAAAGGTATAAAGTATCGCCTATCTGATTTTCCCGCCCGGAAAGCCTTGCAAATCAAGGGATTTTCCGCGCCTACTGCGTAACAGGGGCGCGTCTTTTCCTCATGCGCTCGGCGGCCTGTCTGCGGGTGATACGCTTCCGGCAGTCGGGGCAGTATTTGACGCTGTTAGAGGTTGACGCAAAGGACGCGCCGCACTCGGTACACTTCTTCCTGTCCCCGGTCTGGTAAAGCTCCGCATAGAGCAGCTTATCGGCGGGAAGCACCGCAACCCGGAACCACTTGCAGAGAAGCGAATAGGAAATGAGCTGCGGACATACGCACTCGTCCCCGTCGTCCAGTAAGATACAGTTTCCACTATCGCAGTTGCAGCACGTCCGGCGCACAAGGGCGTTTACTTTCCGGCTCTGGGGCGGCGTCAGCCGCTTGACCTCGCTCATACTTCATCAGCGGCGTAAATGGGAAGCCCCGCAAACTCCGCTTCGGTCATGGCTTCCACTTTGGAGAGGGTACGGGCTGCAAAATCTCGCATTTCCCCGTCCATAAAGGGCAGCGCGGCGTTCATGGCGACGATAAGCCCCTGTCGGCTCCCGGTCTTGTAAATGCTCAAAAGGTTTGTTTCTTCTACGGTCAGTTTTGTCATGTTCACACCTCCAAATCGTGATTTTTTGTTTTCGCCGCCGCCTTTTTCGGGACGGTCTTTGCCTTGTCTGTTTTAAGCTGCGCCCGGATAGAGGGGCGGGGCTTCCTTATCTCCCTGTCCCGGCTCTCCCCCTTGTCAATCAGCGCATACGTCCCATGTCTGCCCTCGATTTTGGAAAAGGAAAGGGTCTTGTAGGGCAGCATGGAGAAAAGGCGGTCAGTGTCCTTTGTCGCCGCAAGCTGCATGAACGCCGGGGAAAGCTCTACCATGAAATGGGTCTTGTTGGGGCTGTTCGGCGTGTCGTGCCGCTTCATTTCCCGCACAATGCGCCGCGCTTCCGCTTCAATCAGCCCGTCCCGCAATGCGGCGATATGCGCCTTGAAATCCCCCGGCGAAAGCTGCCCCCGGCTGCGCCGTTCTTCCTGTAAAAGAGCTTGCAGCGCGTCCGGGTCGTTGGGTACGGCTTCAAAGCGTTCAAACTTCCCAAGCTGCGGGTCTGGGGTTCCGTCAAAATATTTCCCGGCTTCCTGTACCCTTTCCCCATGCTCATAAATCAGCTTGACCGTATCGGCGGGCAGCTCCTTTTCCTTGACGCGCTCATAGTGTTTAGCGTAGTCCAGTTCGTACAGATTGCCCTTGATTTTCCCGCGCTCCTTTTCCGTCAGCTCGATTGCATAGGCAAGGACGCGGTCGCTTGTCTGCTCCATGTAGAAACGCCATGTGTTGTGGGGCGCGGTGTCCTTTAGGAAAACGTCGCGCTCCCGGAAGCAATGCGTCCCGGACGGGCGGCAGAACCACAAAAGGGTCTTGTCCTCCCTGTGGGGGCTTGCCGCCGCCTTTGCGATAATCTCCTTGTCAATCTCCAAGTCGCTCTGGTAAAAGCCTGTATTCTGCTTCATAATCGCTTCAAGGGAAGCGGTCACGTCCACGTTTTCAAATCTGCTCTGTTCCGGCATGGGTCAGCTCCTTTCCAAGTCCTGTGACTTCTGCTTTGCGTTTTTCTTCTGCGCCTTTTCCTTGTCGGCTCTAAGCTGCGCCCGGATAGAGGGCTTCTTTTCCGGCTTCGCTTCCTTGCCGCGCTCCTTGTCGGCTTTGACAGCGTTAGCCAGGTCAACAAGGGAAATCGTTTCTCCCGCCTTGACCTTTGCTTCCAGTTCGTCAACGGTAGGGGTGTTGTTGATGATACCGTCAAAGTTGTTGTCGTTCTGCTCGATAGTGTCCTCGACGTGCTTCAAGGGGTTTGCCTTTTCCGGCTGCTCTGCGGCAACGGCAAACGCCCGCGTCCCGTTCCCCATAATCAGATATTTCCCGTCGTCGGATTGATGATGAAAGCCATATCCGGCGGCTTCTATCTGCTCCCGGCTCATGGCGGTTACATGGAAAGTCCCTCTCGGTGTTTTGACAGTTTCGCCCGTTTCCAAGTCGTCCGGGGTAAGCTGTTTCTGTTCCTGTAAAAACTCCGGCACTTCCTTATAACCGAAGCTGTCAACATAGTGCGCCGCGTCCTGTCCGTCCTGATGAAGCACTACCACGTCGGAAACGGAAAGGCTGTGTCCCTTAAAGTCTTTGGGGTGGTCGATATTGAAGCGGGTATAAATATCTTCAAGGGAAGTCCCCGGCGCAAGGGGCGCGGAATAGACAAGCTCATAGTTCGCCCTGTCAACCACATTTCCCGCCGCCTGCAGGCGGTCGTAAGGCTCAAAGCGCAAGTCCCTTGTTTCGTCCCCGCCTTTTATCTGGTAAATGGAAAAGGTGTCTTTGTCCGGCTCGGCGGTCTTTGCCGTTTCCTGTGCCTTTGCGTAGAGCTGCTTTACGTCGCCCTCGGTCAGCTCCCCGCTTTTGAGTTGCCCCATAAGCTCGCGGCATTTCTCCGGCGTACCCGTATAAAGAACGTCGCCCATTTTCGCCCGCCCGTTCTCCTGTGTCACATAGGCTTGCAAGAGGTAGCTGTTTTCCCGACTGTCGCCGTAAGGGTTCCGGCGCACCCTGTAAATCGTTTCCGGGGTAAAGGCTTCTTTCGGTGCTGCGTCCGCTTTTTCCTGTGCGCCGGATTTTCCCGGTGCGGCTGCTTCCGGCTCCGGCTTCTCTTTCCCGGCTGTATCTGCCTTTGCCGGGGCTTCCGGCTGCGGCTGTTCTGGCGGGGCTGCCTGTTCCTCTCTGGTGGGCTGCTCCTGTCCGGCGGTCTGCTCCTTGTCCTGTGCCTTTTGCAGCTCCGCTAAATTCTCGTCTATGGAATTGATAATCTCGGCGGCTGCGCTGCGTATCGTTTCAAGGGAGCTTTTCAGCTCGGACAGCTCCCGCCCGCTGCTCCACCCGGCGACGTAGCCGAAAGAGTAGTCCGACGTGTCAAGCCCGTAATGTTGGCAGACGGTATAGGCGACGCTTTCCGCTTCGACTTCGCGGGTGCGGCGGTCAACGCGGGGCTGCTGTTCATCTTTGGGTGCATTGAGGTCAATGTCGTGCAGCTTCGCATGGGCGATTTCGTGAATGGCGGTCTTTAAGGTCTGCAATTCGCTCATGCCCTCGTTGATAGCAATGCGCTTGTCCTCCAAGTGGTAGTAGCCATGAGAGCCGCCCTCGATATTCTCAAAGGCAATAGGGACGGGGGAAGTCTTTTCAAGGGCTGCGAAAAAATCCTTGTAGCGGTCAACGTCGCCTGTCAGCTCGTCAACGGCAATGTCCGGCAGCTCCTTTCCCTCGGTCTGGGAAACGTCAAAGACTGATACCACCTTGTAGGCGGGTATGGTGACTTCCTTTTCCTCGGTGACGGGCTTCCCGTCCTTGCCGATAATGGGCTTCTGTGTGTGCGGGTCGATTTTCTGCATTTCCTGTTTGATTTTATAGGGCGACGGGGCAATGATTTTAATTCCCTTTTGCCCTTTCATCACGTTTCGCTCAAAGTTGTTCTTCCAAGCGGAAAAGCCCGCCACAAGGGAAGCGTCCGGTTTCTGCATGGCGATAAGGACGGTGTTTCGGAAGCTGTAATTATGGAATTTTGACATGACTTTCAGATATTCCTTGTAACGCTCGCTGTCAAAGAGTTCCGCAATGCCCTGTTCCAGACGGTCGGTAATCTCTTTTAATTTCTCGGCGGGCTTCTCACTCGTCAGCACGATAGGGATAACGGGGCGCGGCTCCTGTGGCTGCTCTGCGGCCTGTGCTGCTTTCTGCTCCGGCGCGGCTGCGTCAAATTCTGCTTTTTCCGGGTCGGGTCGTGACCGCTGCGGGAAGCTCATTACTTTATACTCTTTGGGAATGTCGCTTTCGCGCCCGTTGTACCACTCCGTAAAGGTGTTCTTGTTGTTGTAGATATAGCCCTGGTCGGTAAAGCGTCCCCCATCGTTGATAGCTGCGTCCCGCCCGTATTCCTCATACATGAAATACTTTTTCGCTTCTTCGGGAAGCTCCAATTCGTCCAGCTCGTCGATAAGGTAATAGCCGTAATCTTCCTCGCTCTGTACGGTAGGATAGAGCCAGTAACAATCAAGGTTCTGTGCAAGGTTGATAAGGTCTTTGATGTTCCCGGCGCGTTCCCCAAGCGTCACCGCCGCCGTAAACTTGTCCCTGTCCTCGTCGCTCTGCATTTCCAAGAGCTTCCCTAAATAGTTCAGCTCGTCAATCCCCGCGCTCTGGATAACGGGAAGCGGCACATCAAAGGGCTGCTGCTCGGTGTTGGCAAATCCATTGATGAAAAAATCCTGTGGGTTGTCTGCGGTAATGCCGACGCTTTCCATAGCCGCGTGAAGCTGCTGCGTTGTGGTCGGCATGGGAAGCCACACGCCGCCCGGTTCGCCTGTTTCAAAGCGGGTGCGGCTGTCAATCAAAATCGAAAACTGCTCGCTCATTTTTTCTCTCCTTTCCTGTTCCATCATGCGGTGCATAAGCTCAAAATCCTCAATGCTCATGCTCCCGTCAAATACATAGGGGTTAAAATCCTCCCCGTCCCGGTAGGGCTTTTCGGAAAAGGGAAGCCCCGCTTCATGGGCGGCTGCCCTCGCTTCCTCGATAACCTCCGGGGGAAGCCTGTCGTCATGCGCCCCGATAAAACCGTCAATATCGTTCATGCTGTTTTCGTAGTGGTAGCGCACTCCGGCGGTCAGCTCGTCAAGGCTCATGTCCTCGCCTAAATGCCCGCAGTAATAGCCGTTTAAGATAACGGCGGCGGGGTCAATGCTTTTGATTTCCTCTAACCGGCTCCTGTCCTCCGGGTAGAGCGTATCGTCCATATCAAGATGAAAATATTCCGCGTTCCATGAACGCCCCTGTTTCCAGAACGCCACCCATGCGATACCGTCCCTAAGCTCGTCCTGATAGTCCTTTACGGTGTCCCGTAAACTTGCCATAAATGAAAACCTCCTTTCTCTGGGGCAGCGTCATAAGCTGCATTTTTTGGCTGCATAGCCTACTACGGCACACCCGCATTTCTGCCAAAGTTTTTTGAAGATTTTCAGAGGGTGAAGCCCTCCGCAAAAAGAGGGTTTGGGAAACTTCCCAACAAGCAAAATCCCCGTCCGGCGCGTCAGCGTCGTAACGGGGATTTACGGAAGTGGGTACCCGCTTCCTATGCTTGCTATTCCAGTTTTTAGTTCTTCTGCACTTCGATACGGTAGTTGACGTATTTCCCGCCAGTGTCAGCTAAAACGATAGTTCCGTCGTAGGTCTTGCCTGTTTTCGGGGAGTAGAGCTTCTTCACATTCGCCTTGCCGGATTTAAGGAGCGCGGCGGCAATCTTCGCGGAAAAAGCGGTCTTGCGTTCCTCAAAGAAACGGTCGTTCTTCCACATGACAAAGGCACATTCCTTGTTGCTGCAATAGTAGTTTTTCTTCCCCTCATGGACGGGGGAACCGCAACGGGGGCATTTGCCGACAGAGGGCTTTTCCTCTCTGAATAAATCCTTTTTCCCGTCCAGTGCTGCGGCGTGTGTCTGCACAAGCTCCCGCGCCATAGCTTCAATGCCGGAAAGAAATTCGTCGGGGTCTGCGGCTCCCTTTGCTATCTGCGTCAGATTGTTTTCCCATTCTGCGGTAAGCTGCGGGGAAGTGAGCATATCCGGCAGCACTGATATAAGGGCGGCTCCGTTCTGCGTGGGGATAAGCTGCTTCCCCTTGCGTTCCACAAAGCCGCCCTTTACCAGTTTTTCAATGACTGCGGCGCGGGTGGCGGGAGTGCCAAGCCCCCGGCGTTCCGCGTCCGGGTCGGTGTCCCCGTTCCCGGCGCGTTCCATAGCAGAGAGAAGCGACGCTTCGCTGTGGGGCTTCGGCGGCGTTGTGGTATGCTCCGTTACCTTTGCGGCGGGGTTAGGGAAGTCCTGTCCCTCGGAAAGCTCCGGCAGCGTCGCGCCCTCATTTTCCCCGTCCTCCGGGTCGGGCTTTTGTTTCAGCGTCGCCCGGTATCTGCGTTCAATCTCTTTCCAACCCTCCGCAAGTACAGTCTTTCCCTTTGCGGTGAAGCCTGTCCCGGCGCATGAGAAAACCGCCGTAACCGCTTCATAGATATGTGGCTCGGCGGTAGCAGAGAGCAGACGCGCCCCGGCAAGGGTGAGGATATTTTTCTCGCTTTCCGGCAGCGCGTCCGGGTCAGCCTTTGCAAGCTCCATAGTGGGAATGATTGCGTGGTGGTCTGATACTTTCTTGCTGTCTAATACCTTTGCAATCCCCGGCGTGAAGCCCACGCCCGCCATAAAGGGGAGCTTGTCACAAAGCAGCGTGACAATGCCCGCTGCGGTGCCGCCCATGTCGTCGGTGAGGAAGCTGCTGTCCGTCCTCGGATAAGTCAAGAGCCGCTTTTCATAAAGGGATTGTGCAAGGTCAAGGGTCTGCTTCGCGGTGTAGCCGAAAATGCGGTTCGCTTCCCGCTGCAAAGAGGTAAGGTCAAAGAGCTTTGGCGGGGCTGCGGTTTTCTTCTCTCTGGTGAGGGAAACGCATACCGCCTTTCCCGCTTCGCAAGCCCCTTTCAGCGCGTCGGCTTCTGCCTTGTCCGAAATCCTATCGCTTGCCGCTTCCGCGCCGGATAGACATAAGCGCACATGGTAATATTTCTCTTTCTGGAAATGGGAGATAGCCGCGTCCCGGTCGGTGAGCATTTTCAAGGTCGGGGTCTGGACGCGCCCCACGTTCAAGGTCTTTCCATACAGGCATGAGAAAAGCCGGGTGGCGTTAATGCCGATAAGCCAGTCAGCCTTTGCGCGGCAGAGGGCAGACGCAAAGAGCGCGTCATATTCCCGCCCGTCTTTGAGGGAAGCAAAGCCCGCCTTGATTGCCCCGTCCTCCATTGAGGAAATCCACAAGCGGCGCATGGGCTTCTTGCAGCCCGCCACTTCGTAGACAAAGCGGAATATCAATTCTCCCTCGCGCCCCGCGTCACAGGCGTTCACCACTTCCGAAACGTCGGCGCGGTGCATAAGCTCCTGTAATGTCTTGAATTGCTTCCCCTTGTCCGGGTCAACGGCGTACTGCCATTCCTCCGGCAGAATGGGTAAGCTGTCAAGCTGCCATTTCCTGTACTGCTCCCCGTAGGCGGCAGCTTCCGCAAGCTGTACCAAATGCCCGACGCACCATGAAATGAGGTAGCCGCCGCCCTCGATATATCCGTCCTGTTTCCCCTTAACGCCAAGCGCGGCGGCGATAGTCTGCGCCACGCTCGGCTTTTCTGAAATAATAAGTTGCATAAGTTGTCCTCCTTTATTCGATTGAATGATTGACTTTGTAGAATATTTAGATGTATAATAATGTTAAAAACAAAGAGAGGGAATAAAACATGAAATTACATCTTTCTCAGCTACAATATGCTGTCAGTGAAAAGGTATTTAATGATTTTCATGATAAAAAAATTACTGTCGATGATTTACCGATAGACAAATGTGTCGCTTCATTAACCAAAGAAATTGATATTGGTACTGCACCAACACCACACATTGGAGAGTGTATTAGTGATTCTTACTGGCCCTCTGATTATAGTGAGCATAAAGTTATAGGAGTGACATATTCATATTCTGAAAACATTTGTTATGTCGGTTTAGAGCCATTTGTGATGGTTGAAAATTCCTTAGCACATATAGAAATTGAAAAAATCTCTACTCTGCATGGTTGGAAGTATTCAAAAATTAGATAAGTAGAGCAATCCCGCCGCCTGTTATAGACGACGGGATTTTTCTGTCCTTATTCCCCGTCCTCCGCTTCTTCATCTTCGGGAACGTCCAAGCCCTCCCCGTCGTCCGGGTCGTCCTCGTCGTAGTCGTCAAAGTCGAAATCTTCAAGGTCGGTGCCGCCCTTGACGCTCTGCTTCGGTTTCATAAACTTAAAGTAGTAGAGTGCGCCCCCGCCACCAAGAAGTGCCACGACAAGGAAAAGCACAAGCCCGCCCGCATTGCCTTTCTCTTTGGGCTGCTCCGGCGGTTCCTCGGTTTCCGGCTCCGCTTCCTTGCCGCTGCAAGCGGTCATGTTGTCCTTGCAGACGGGGCAGTTCACATTCACTTTCCCGGCTTCGCATTTCTCGGTACAACTGCAAACGGCGGGCGGGGCTGTTGTTTCGGTGCTTCCGTCCTCCATGAGTGCCATAAGGTCGGCTTCGTCCACTTGATTAAGGAAATGTACGGTGTTCTCGCCCTCGTCGTCCCGGTCAATGAGGATATAGAAGTAATTGCCGTTTTTGGTCGTCACTGTGATAAGCTGCTTGTTGCCGCCGAAATCATCTACAAGGGTCGCGTTCCCGTCCGGGGTAAGGGGTTCTTCCTTTTGGGGTTCCTCATAGACAACGCCGCTGTCGTCGGTGTCGTCCTCCCCCTCCGGGGTCTGTGCAAAGGCGGTGACGGAAAAGCCGCTCGTCAGTATGAGGGCGGCGCAGAGTGCGGTCAAGGTTCTAAGAATTTTCTTATTCATTCTCGGTGTCCTCCATTTCTTCGGTGTCATGGTCTGCGTGTTCTGTGGGGTAGTCCGGCGCGGCTTCCATGCCCGGAATACCGCCCCCGGAAAGCATAGCGGAAAGCTCATGCGGGGAAAGGCGCATGGAGCGCACAAGCTGTACGATTTGCAGATTTTCCGCTTCGGTTTTCTGCGCTTCAAGCCCCCTTAATTTATTCTGGTACTCGGTGATTTTCTCGCGGGTCTTTGCAATCTCCCTGTCGATACGTTCAATCTTGTTCATAGCCATAAATCAATTTCTCCTTTCTTTGCTCAAAAAGTTAATTCCAGTTCATCAGCCCATAGCCTTTGATACAGGAGTAGTCAACGGGATAGCTCTTTATCTTGCAGGCGTCGCCGGAATTGCCCTCGACGGTATAGACGCGCTCCCCGTCCGTCCCGATAACAAGCCCTACATGGTCTGCGCTCCCGTCCCCGTCCCAGTCGAAAAAGATAGCGTCGCCGGGGGCGATATTCGCATAGCCCCTCGCGCCCCATTGCCCGCGTGACTGGAACCACGGTACGCCCTGTGACTGGCACCCGGCAAAGCGCGGCTCGGATAGCCCCGCCTGTCCGTAGCACCACGAAACGAAACAGGCGCACCATTCCACGCGGCTGTTAAATCCGTACCAGCTCCAATAAGGTCGCCCGCCCACGTTGCCGACTTGCCGCTTTGCAAGGTCTACAACGGCGGTGTTGCCGGGGCGTGTGCCGTTTACAAACTGTACGCCGCTTAAATCCTCGGACGCACCCGTATCTGGGGAGCCGCCGCCGAAAATCAGCGGCTTGTTTCCGCTTGTTTCCAGATAGACGCGGTACATTTCAAGCTGCTGTGGCGTTAGGAGTTCCTCCGCAATCTCGGAAATGGGCTTGTTCGTCAGCTTCACGTTAAGGATATGGTACTCGTAGGGTACTTCCTCGGTGGTCGTTTCCCCCGTTTCCGGGTCTGTGCTTGTTTCTGTGCGGTAGCGGATTTCCGTTTCTTCCGTCAGCGTCAAAGTGTACTGCATGGCAAAGACGCGGTTTAGTTCTGCCTGTGCGCTCTGCGGGGTGTAGGTCTGTAAAAGGGCGGTGAGGTAGGACGCTAACTCATGGGGGTTATGCCCGATACTGTCAAGGTCATAGCGGTATTCGTCATAGCCAGGGTGGGTGCTTTCGATATTGTCAATCTGCTGCTGAAGCTCGTTTTCCTTTGCGGCGTAATTATTTTCCGTCGCCACAAGGTCGCTGTCCTCCGACGTGTAGGAAGTCCCAAGTATGCCGTTCATCAAGCCGGAGAACATGGAACCGCAAGAGGAAAGCCCCGCCGATACCATGATGAATAAGAGCAGCGCGGCAACGGCGATACATACGCCCGCCGGGTGCCGCCCTACAAAAGCGATTGCCTTTTTTGTTTCCTCGGCGGTCTTTTTTGCCGCCTTGCGGGTGTTCTCTGCGGCTTTTTGCGCCGTTTTTGCGCCGCCTTTCCTTGCTGCCTTTGCATACTGCCGCTTGATTTGCTGCTTCTGCATGAAGCGGGAAAGGGGATTGCCCGCAATCTGCGGATTGTCATGCAGGGCTTTGTGGTACTGGAAATCCACATTTGCCTTGAACGCCGCTTTCTCTGCCTTTGCCGCCGCCCGGTAGGGTTTCAGCTTGTGGCTGCGGTAGCCCTCCTTGACTTTCCGCGCCCCGTACTTTGCGCCGCGCTCTGCCAGTTCTTCGGATTTGTGCGCCCCCTCAACGCCGGAATTGTCCTTTTCAACGGAATGTATCTTGTTGTGGACGAAAATACCCGCTTCCTGTGCGGGGCGGGATAGCGGGTTGCTGTGGGGCTTGTTCTTTCCTATGGGTTTTTCCTGTTCCTCAAAGTGTAGGCGGGTCTTGCCTTTCCCGGTGGCTTCGTCAAAAGTGCGCTCCCGTACAAGTTTCTTTTCTTTGGGGATAACTGCCTTTGCAGCGTCCAGATGGTCGGCGGCTTTGTCCGATTTACGGATATATCTTTCAAGCTCCGGCGTTGCCCGTTCCTCGTCGGTAAACTGCAAGCGGGAAGATTTTTCTTTTGCTGTGGCTTCTGCCTGTGCTTTCCTTGCCGCCTTTTTGCTCGCCTTTCTGGTACGCGCCCCGTCGATATGTTCTAAGACGCGCTCGGCGGCTGCGGTGTCCTGTTCCCGTTCTGCCCCCGGCGCATGGGGAAGCGGCGGCGCGTCAGTTGTGGGCGCGGGAGCTGTGCCGCCCGGTAGGGGCTGCGCTGCCTGTTCCGGCTGCTGCGGGGCGGCTTCCTTTCTGGTAAGGTCAGCGTCCCTTATGCGGTTGCTGATACGCTTCTTCTTGCCAGTGGCGGCGTTTACCTCAACGGCTCCCTCGCGGGTCATTTTCTGCGTGACTTTCTCACGCGCTTTATACTGTTTTATTTGTCTGTCCCTCCAATCCGCGCCCTTGCAAGGGCGCAATACTCGGCATTTATCTCAATGCCTATATAATGCCTGTGAAGCTGCTTCGCGGCTGCCCCCGTCGTGCCGCTGCCGAAAAAGGGGTCAAGCACAATGCCGCCTTTCGGACAGCCCGCCTTGATACAGGTTTCGGCTAACTTCGGCGGGAACGCGGCGAAATGTCCGCCCTTGTAGGGTACGGTATTGATAAGCCACACGTCCCGCCTGTTCCGCATGGTCGGCATGAGGGCTTCGTCGTAGTAGCTGCCGCTTCGCGCTCGGTTAAGCCCCTGTACTTTCCCCTGTCCGGGTACTTCGTCCGCATATTTCTGTCCCGCGCTGCGCCCGGTGCGGTACCGCGCCGCCGTTGTGGGGGCTAACGGCTCGGCTATGGCGGCTGCGTCATAGAAATATTTCTTTGACTTCGTAAGCAGAAAGATATGTTCATAGCAGCGGGTAGGGCGGTCTTTCACGCTCTCCGGCATGGGGTTCTCTTTCTGCCAGATAATATCGCTCCGCAGATACCACCCGTCAGCGCGTAAGGCAAAAGCCAAGAGCCACGGAATACCGATTAAGTCCTTTTGTTTGCAGCCCGCCGCCTGTCTTGCGATTGATACGGCTTGACCGTTCCTCCCTCTGGGGTTCTTCGGGTCTGCATGGTAGCCTTTATTTCCTGTGCCGCAGTAGGTGTCCGCGATATTCAGCCAGAAAGTACCGTCGAAACGCAGAACACGCTTTAATTCGTGGAACACGTCAACAAGCCTGTCAATATACTGCTCCGGTGTGTCCTCCCGTCCAATCTGTGCGTCAAGCCCGTAATCTCTAAGTGCGTAGTAGGGCGGGCTTGTGACGCAACAGTGTACGCTTTCCTCTGGAAGCTCCCGCAAGGCATAGAGCGCGTCCCGGTTGATAATGGTGTCTATGTTCAGCTCTGTCATGCTTCGCCTACTTCCTCCGGCTTCGTCGTCATTACCCGGTAAAGCTCGGTGTCTTTCGGGAAGCGGTCTACAAAGGGCAGCACCACGTTACCGTAGAAGATAAGCCCCTCGCCCGCTTCGGTGTGGGTGACATACTTCATCTGCTGCGGGGAGATATTGAGCTGCTTCGCAAGGATAGCCCGGTCGCCCGCCGCCTGATTGAGCATGAGGACAAAATCGCTGTTCTCAAAGATATTCTCTACTTCGCGGGAAGCAAGCAAATCTTTGACGTTCTGCGTGATTGCTGTGGGTATGCCGCCCCATTTTCTGAAACGCTTCCAGATTTCGACGGAATAGGCGGCGGTCTGTTCCTCTTTCAAGAGAAGATGAAATTCGTCCATGTAGTAGCGGGTGGATTTCCTTTCTGCCCGGTTGATAGTGACGCGGTTCCATACCTGGTCTTGCACAATGAGCATACCTAACTTTTTGAGCTGCTTCCCAAGCTGCTTGATGTCAAAGCAGACAAGGCGGTTTGAAAGCTCTACATTCGTCCTGTGGTTAAAGACGTTAAGGCTCCCGGAAACATAAAGCTCCAACGCCGACGCGATACGCGCCGCTTCCGGCTCCGGCTGCTTCAAAAGCTCGTCGTAGAGGTCGCCCAGGATAGGCATTTTCTCCGGGTCGGGGTCTGCAAGGAAAGGGCGGTACACGTTCCGAACGGCGCGGTCAATGACGGTCTTATCGACGGGCTGCAAGCCCTCCTTGCCGCCTATGACAAGCTCGCAGAGGGAAAGGATAAAATCGGATTTCAGCGCAAGCGGGCTGTCGTCCTCGGAATAGTTGAGGTTAATATCCATAGGGTTCACATACTGGGGCTTTCCGTCAATGCCCTTGCCCGTAGGCGACAAGCGTATCACTTGCCCGTCAAGCCGCTGCACAAGGGAAAAATACTCTGCTTCCGGGTCGCAGATGATTATGTCGTCGTCTGTAATGAGGAAAGCGTTTGCCATTTCCCGTTTTGCCGCAAAGGATTTCCCGCTTCCCGGCGTACCCAAGATTAAGCCGTTGGGGTTCTTTAGCTGCTTGCGGTCACAGAGTATCATGTTGTTAGACAGGGCATTTAAGCCGTAGTACAATGCCGCGCCCGTCTGAAAAAGCTCCTGTGTGATAAAGGGGATAAAGATAGCTGTGCTTGACGTGGTAAGCCCCCTTTGAATGGGGATAAGGTTCTCCCCAAGCGGTACAGAGGACATAAGCCCCGCTTCCTGTTGGTAGTCAAGGCGGGTGAGGGCGCAGTTGTTCTTCTGTGCAATGCCCGCCGCCGCGAACACGTCATTTTCCAGTTTCCTTTTTGTGTCCGCCATGTTCACCACAAGGAACGTGAGCAGAAACATACGCTCGTTGCGGCTCTGCAAGTCCTGTAAGAGGTTCTTCGCTTCGCTGCCGAAAGTGGCAAGGTCGGACGGTATAATATCCATGTCATAGCCGCTGCGTACCGCTTTCTTGTAGAGTAGGTGAAGTGCCGCCTTACTTTATTTCTAAAGCAGGTCTGCACAGCCCCCTCTCTCGAACCG
>RAYE01000043.1 GCA_003612285.1 bacterium D16-51
GTACCGCCTTCACTTTCTTCCTTCGGGATTACTTCATCAATAAACGGCTGGAGATCGTCTAAGCAGTCCTCGATGATTTCGGCTGTATCTCCATAAACATCTATGGTGATGATTTCTTTCGCATGTCCCATTAGCTGTGATACTGCTTTAGGATTGAAATTGTTCTTTAATAAGATAGTACAGAAGGTACTTCGCAAATCATGCCACCTTATATCGGGCAGTCCATTGTCCTCCAACAGTTTCTTATAATGCCTCCAGTGAAAATCCTTGCTTCTCGGACGCCCATAAGTGGAACAGCAGATATAATCCAAATCCTGAAATGTGCCTAACCGCCTTCTGCGATTCTTCTCATACACCTTTCTTTCTTCCAGAATGGCTTCAAACACATAATCCGGTATGGGGATAGTTCGGTAGCTGGACGGCGTTTTCAATCCAATTTCCTGTTTTGTAAACGTCTTAGCCGGGAAGTCCCCGGCAGTCGTGTTCGGCTTCTTGCCTAACTGCCGCTGCACTTTCAATGTCCGGTTGATATAATCTATATCAGAATATTTTACCCCATTGATTTCACACCGCCTCAACCCCAACAGCACTGCAAATAATACCTGCATATGAATTGGCGTTTCCCTGCTCGCTTCGATGAGCGTTAAAACCTGCTCCATATTTAGCGTCTTTTGTGTATCAATGTTCCGGGTGTGGTAGACTTTCTTTTCTACCTGCTTTGGCAGAGCCACATCAATCGTCGGATTTATAGAAATGATTTTCTTATTCACAGCATACTGCATGGACGTATTCATCACCGTTTTTACCAATCTTGCGGTAGAAACGGAAGCCGCCGCTTCTTCATAATAAAGGCTCTGGATATGGCTCCGTTTGATTTCCGTCATTCTGATGTTGCCCATCACCGGAATCACATGGTTATTGACGATATTGGAATAAGTTTCATAGGAGCCGCTTGTAATGCGTGGGCGCATTTCTTTTTCAAGCCAGAACAGCATAAAGTCTTTCACTTTTACGCTGGTATATACCACATATGTGCCTGAATATAATTCACCCAGCGTCTTGTCCCTGTCCGTGTTCGCCGCTTTCTTTGTCGCAAATCCGGATTTCTGCTGTGGTATTTTTGTCCCGTCCGCATAAATCAGCACCACACGATAGCCAAACTTATTCTTAATCGGCGTGACGTTATAAACCTTCCAGTCCACAAACTGCTGTAATTTCAAATCAAATTCCATGTTATCCTGTCCCTTCCCTGCCTTCAGGAATAAAAGCGTCATTCATAAAGGCAATAATCTTTTCTTTCTCATCCATGACGTCGCAATAATATTCAAAGGTTGTATTGACAGAACTATGTCCCAACAACCCTGATATTTTCGCAAGCGGAACACCCTGCTCCACCAAAATTGTCGCAAACATATGGCGGAGTCCATGCACGGTTACGGCAGGAAGCCCATTCCGCACACACAGCTTTGTTAAAGCATTGTTCATGGCGGACAGGCTATGTACCTTTCCATTTGCCTGACAACTGATATAATCGTTATCAATAAAAGCCTCCTGCATTTTTTCTTTATACATATCTATCAGACATTTTCTTTTCTCCAGCTCTGTAATAATGACCTCCGGTACACGCAGTACCCGGAAACTGTTGGGCGTTTTGGGATCACGTTCGATTAAAATATTTTCTTCAATCCTACTCCCCTCTTTTATAATAGGGTTTGCAACAATCTGTCTGCTGATTTTCACACTACGGCGTTCTAAATCAAAGTCGGAAAATTTCAGCCCATAGATTTCGCCTTTCCGCAGTCCGCAAAACAGTCCCAACAGAATTTCCAGATACCAGTTATCCTTTGAAGCCGCCTGAAGGAGTATTTTTATTTTCTCCCTGCTGAGAATCACGATATTGGTTTTCTTTCTTTTATATGGCTTTGTTTCCGGCACGGGATTCACATTGATATAGCCCTCTATGACTGCCTCTTTCATGGCAAGATTCAAAATTTCCCGCCCCTTGTTTCCTGCCGAAACACAAGCCTTTGATGTCCTCTCCAGAAGTCCGTCCAGGTATTCCACGCTGACAAACCTCATCTTTATATCATAATCAATGTTTGGGATAATCAAGTCATATAAGGCGTATGCCCCAACCATTCTTGTTGTCGTTTCAATTCTTTTTGAAAACACTTCCTCAAACCAGTAGATGAGATAATCTTTAAAGAGAACATCTTTATTGGATTTGCTGGAAAGCTGCTGTTTCCGCAACAGCGCATTAAATTCTTCCTCGCATTTCCTATAACTAGCCTCCGCCTCTGTCTGACTGGAAAATCCGCCTTTCTTTCCATATTTAACAATGCCGTTGTCTTGCAGTGCCTTTGTACGGTGATACCATGAATTTCGTTCAAAAAAAGCAACACTTTTTTCCTGTGTTTTCTTCCCCATTCCTATCACCTCCGCACATTTAGCTTGCTCCATTTAACCATTGATCGAATCCCTCTTTGGGAACCCGGTACAGCTTTCCTATTTTTATCACCCTGAACGGTTTCTGACTCTCATAGGCTTCATCCAGAAATGCGTATGCCTTGCTTCTGCCAATGCCCAATAGCTTTTGAATATCATCAGCGTCATAAACCTGTTTTTGCAAATTCATGGTATCTATCTCAGTCACCTCCCGAAACACAGGAAGGGACTGTTTGCTATTATCATAGCTTCACAATCCCTTCCCGTCTAATGTGCGAATTTTCAAATCGCAGCCTTGACTTTTCAATTATCCTTGTTCTCACTGCAATACCTTTTCCTTATTAAATAATCGTATCCCTGCCTGCTGTTGCAAAACATACAGGTATCCTTCAAATTTTGATTCTTATCTGCCCTCTGGATAAAATGCTCTTTGGAATCATAAAAGGGTTTTGCACATATGGGACATAGACACATTAAAATCGGTTTATCCCGTTTTCTCATCCCGGTGCTGGAGCATAACGCTTTATCAACCTTTAACATTTGCTGCCTGTCCAGCGTCCCGATATAATCCCCCAGTCTCTTTTTATCCAGTGTTCGGACTTGCTCTAACAGCACAACAGAATCTTTTTCCAGACCTTGCATATCTGCCGGAACCGGGACATGAGTGGGCATTTTTGATTTTGGCCTGCTTGTAATTGCTGCCACAATTACGGTTGGGCTGTATTGATTCCCTCTGTTATTCTGAATCACTAATACCGGACGGTATCCGCCCTGCTCACTTCCGAAAACGGGATTTAAGTCTGCATGGTAAATATCCCCTCGTCTGATTTTTCTTTCTTCCATAATAAAAATGTCCTCCATAATCTTTACTTCCTGAATCCAGTCTGCTTTTTCTTTCATGGCGGAAAATATAAATTTGCAGAATACATCTTACCTGCCGAAAAAACTGCATTTCAGGTATGTATCAGCCGAACACAAAAGCATGGCTTTTTGATTATTCTTCAGAATATTTTCATGTTTTGTGTCCGGCTACCACTTTTAGCCTGATAAGCCTATTTGTCCTCGACACCCCGGCTTACATATCTACCGCTTTTACGGCAAACATAGGGAAGTCACCAAACGACCGGTTGCTGGCCAGCTCCACGGGAATAGCACCCCTCCGGGGATCGCCCGGAGCCGCCCTCATTGGTTGCGGCGTTTTTACACTTGATGGTATTTACGCTCGACCTGTGACTGGACGGGAGTATCATTGTCCCTGCTGCCTGTTATTGCCCTGCCAGTAGCAAGCTGGCAGTTATAGCCCGGTATTTTTCGCTCCTTAAACGGGGATAGGACAGCCGCAAACCATTGTCTTTCTGTCTGTGCGATTCCGTTGCCTTTATCTCCATCCAGTTCATGGCGTACCTGCTAACGTGGCTTACGCTCATCACGATAACAACAGGAATGTATTTGATGAATGGGTATGAAATTTTCATGGTACAAACCCATTCACCACATAAATGCAGAAAACAGGTGAAGGAATTTTTATCTCCCTCACCTGTTTCCTCACTTATCAGGCAAAACCCGAAAGTCCTTTTTTAATTTTTTTCAAAAAACTTTTTCAGGCTTTGAATTGCCCCGTGGATGCTGTACTCCACCGCCCTGGTTGAACACCTCTCCCTCTCTGCGATTTCCACATAGGTCAACTCATGAAAATAATGCAGTATCAGCCTCTTTTTCTGTTTTTCCGGCAGTTCATTAATTGCCTTATGTAACTTTTCTTTCTGAAGCCTGCGGAACACGATTTCCTCCATGCTGTCCGGCTTTTTCATTGCTCTCATATTCAAAGTGTTTTCCCACACCTCAGATTGCTCGATATGCCTGTCCACCACGTTAAGATACACCAGATCGCTTAATTCAAAAGAATCAAACGTGTCATACAGCGCCTTGCTGATTTCAAGTTTATGTAAATCACCTTGTCCATCTTTAAATGAAACGTAATACTGGCCGTCTTTCTCGAATATCGTATAAGGATTGTACTTATCCTTTCTTCTCTTTGGGCGATTACCCTCCATGTCCTTTCCTCCAATCTGAATTTTTTGGTTGAAAATTCAGGTTGGAAGGCGGTGAGCGGCAACCGATGATGAATAACGCCCTGCGGCGTAATCCGGCAAAAAACGACAAAAGAAAAACCGCAAAGGCTGTCACACCTTTACGGTCTATGGAGAATTTATTTCTATTATGTAGAAATTTGACCTCTACTTGTGGGGTAGAAAGCCCCCTTGTACTGGCAAGGATTTTTTTAATGGGTTATCCGTCCCTTTATATCGTTTTTGAAAATAGAAATTGCTATTTGCAGGCAATAAAAATCCCTCCAAACTTGAAACAGGTTTGGAGAGTGTTTGTTAAGTCTTTCGGGCATAGCAATACCGCCCACCAAATCGCCGTTTTTTTTAATTTGGTGGACGTATCTACCTATGGCTCTATAAAAAGAAAAGCCGACAAACTGTGATTTCTCACACGTTCATCGGCTCTGCATCTAATGTGTCTGGCTCTGTGATGACTGTTACTTGTAAATTCTTCGCTTCAATCAATGTTTCCTGCCTGCATTTTGGGCAGTAGAGAGGATAATTTTTCAGAACAGTATCCTCCCTAACCTTGTTACGGGTTTTACTTCCGCAGACAGGGCAGCGTATCCATTGCGTTTTATCCATAATTATCTACCTAACTCCTTACATACTTTTGTAAAACCATGAGATTGCTGCACCAAAACAATTTCCCCCTCGCCATGCGGCTCTTGAAAACCATTATAATGATGTTCCAAGATTTCATCAGTTATTACAAATGGGGAGTTTGCATGTAAAGACAAATTTCTTTGCCGCAATCTTTTTTTCAGTGTTTCTTTACTTGCCTTTAAATATATCAGTTCCACTGTGCCACCTGCATTTGTAATTATTTTCTTATAATAATCCCGGCTTTCTTTATTCCAAAAGCTAAAATCCAGAATAATATTTTCCCCGTTTTTAATAAGACCTAACATTTTTTTGCGAAGTGCCGCTTCTATTTTTTCCGATAATTCTTCATATTGGTTATCTGGATAATCCACTCCCTTTTTCCCGTGAAGTTTCCACATTTCCTCATCAATAGAAAGTCTGATATATCCTTCTTTTTCTTTCTTCTTTGCGTAAGTAGTTTTCCCTGATCCGCATACTCCGCACATCATTATGACTTTACTCATATATACACCTCTTAACTGTTACTTCTCTCAAATATTCATTTGATGGCATCTGAGTTCTCCCTTTTATTCTAAATGAGACTCCTATTTGTTATAATTCTTATATATCTATTTCTTCAATAGCCTTATCTAAAAATATCTCCCCATCTAAATGCTCTAATTCATGGCAAAAACATTGTGCAAGTCCATCCTCGGCAGTAATCATTATTTCCTCCCCGTATTCATTCTGTGCTTGGATTGTGACCTTTTGAGGACGAATTGTTTTCACGCAACGATTAGGAAAACTAAGGCAGGCTTCCCTACATTCCTGAACACCGCTGTAGCCTACAGTTGACGGATTTACCAATTTTAGACAACATCCATCATAATCAATTACAACAAAGCGTTTTAGTATTCCCACTTGGTTTGCTGCAATAGCTGCCCCATTTTCAGTGTGTTGAAGTGTATCCAACATATCATTAAGGATTTGTCTGATTTTGTCGTTGACAACCTTTACTTCCTTACATCTTTTACGCAAGATTGGGTCATCATAATACCGAATATTTCTTAATGCCATTCCTTTCCCTCCTGCTACTATCAGCCCTCGACTTTCTTTGGCTTTCTTCAAACAAAAACACTTCCTCAATAGGGCAACCAAAAATTTGCGAAATATCATAAGCAAGCCAGATAGATGGTTCAAATTTTTCAGTTTCAATAGCGTTAATGGCTTGCCTTGATGTTCCTACCAATTCTCCCAATTGTTCTTGGGTCATTCCTTTTTCTTCCCTCAATTCTCTAATTCGATTCTTCACTTATAATCTCCTTTCTGTAAGGTTGACTTTACTTATTATACTCTCTATTTTTTGTAAAGTCAACCTTACAGAAAACATTACTGAATTATAGAATGGGAAGAAATCTTACGCTCTGTTTCCTTATCTTTTCTACAAAACACAAGGCAAACTATTTGTAGGCAATAAAAATCCCTCCAAACATTGAGAGAATGTCAAGAACATAACAAATCAGCCACCGAAATTTCTATTATACTCGATAAACTTATCCTATTGATTTAAAATAGAACCGAAACAATCCACGCTCCGTAGACTAACAAAAACATGTCTCTGCTAAAATTAAAAATGTCACGATTATTATTCTGTACTCTACAAAAATATAGAAAATTGCCCACTGAAACTTTTATTCAGTGGGTTATTTTATCCGTTCTGTAGTGAAAAAAGAGCTGATGATCTGTGAGGTTTTTCACAAGTTCATCGGCTCTGCGTCTCTGCGGCTGGCTCTTTGATGACTGTTACTTTTAAATTCTTTGCTTCAATCAAAGTTTCCTGCTTACACTTCGGGCAAAAAAGAGGATATTGTTTCAATTCTGTATCCTCTCGTATCATAGTACGAGTTTTGCTTCCGCAGACTGGACAGAATATCCATTTCCCTTTATTCATAATTCCTCAACCTTTTCTGACATAACATTCTATACTTATGTGGTAACCTATATCTCCCAAACAATAAATTTCGATTATTTAGCAATGCCTCTATCTTTCCATTTACCGCCCATAAAACGGCAAAAAGCCAAGATTGCTGTACAAAACCACGTCAATGCAGTTGTCCACCAAATTCCCCACTGACCTATGAATGAAATATTTGTCAAAACGAAAACAAATACAAGCCGACAGACTATTTCCACAATCCCATTCACCATTGAATAAGCAGAATCCCCTGCACCATTTAACAAATAGCGAAGCATTTGAGCCATCCCAAGTGAAAGGAAGAATATACTGGTGATATGGATACCCCTCACTGCATTTTCAATAATCGCTATGTCAGATACAAAAATATTCATAATCGTTTTTCCGAAGCTCCAAAATATAATTAGTAGAAACAACGAATATATGGTACATATTTTCAAAGCTGAAATCAGTCCCTGCTTTATTCTGTCTGTCTTTCCCGCTCCAATATTTTGTCCTGTATAAGTTGCCATCGCTGTCCCTAATGCAGTAAAGGGCTGCTGGATTAAATTTTCTATCTGGTTTGTCGCTGTAAACGCTCCTATTACGCTTGTTCCAAATCCATTGATTACCCACTGCAAAATACAGCTTGACAGATAAATAAACGAATACTGAAATCCCATCGGTATACAGATTTTAAGAATTTGCTTTGCAACAGTTCTGTCAAATTTCGCTTGTTTTAACGCTATTTTAAAATAGGAATATTTCTTTACAGCATAAAAGAAACATAAAACACCTGCTATTCCCTGAGCTAACAAGGATGCTATTGCAGTTCCTCCCACGCCCATGTGGAAAGCAAGGACAAATACCAAATCAAAAGCGATATTTAATATGCTGCAAATCACCAAAAAAATAATCGGAGACTTTGCATCGCCTAATGAACGCAATATACTGAATGGTATGTAATAGAGAATTACTATAATCAAACCACCCATAGATATTGACATATAGCTGATGGAATCCTCTAATAAAGAAACAGGCGTATTCAGCAATATAAGAATCGGTTTTGTAACAACTAATGCCAAAATCGAAACAATTATGGTACTTAATATACTTATTATCGTCCCATTCCTAATTGCAGATGCCGTGCCACCCTCATCATTTGCCCCATAAAATTGCGAAACAACAATTCCTGATCCAATCGCAATTCCCAAACAAAGCGATGTGAATACCATTGATACAGAGCCTGTTGCTCCTACCGATGAAAAAGCATTGGAACCTATTAAATGTCCTACTATAATTCTATCTACAAGTATAAAGGACTGCTGAAAAATTGTCCCCAACATAAGGGGAATAGCAAAACTCAAAAGCAATTTTGTAGGATTGCCATTTGTCATATTTGTTTGTGTACTCATTTCACTCCTCCTTTTACCTGCATTATTATAGATCTTGCATCCAGAAAAAAGAAGGACACAAAATAAATATAACCATTTTATCCGATGAAAAAAGGGCTTTACCCTTTAATGGATAAAGCCCTATAAATTCACTTTTATTATTTTACGAATCGTATCATAGGATAGATTGAATTGTTCGCAGAGTTCGTCAATGCTCTTATCTTTTTGATATAGCTCAACAATATTGCTATTCCGCTGTTCATAATACTGCCTTGAACCACTTTTACTTCCCCATGATTTTTTGCTTTCCGTTGAAGGAACATATAACAATTGTCCATTTACATATGTGGATAGCTCCTTTAGTAGTTTCTTCGGAAGCACATCTGCTGCATTTAAATACTCCATTATTCTATTCCGTCCTTTACTTAATATTATTAAATAAAGTGCAGAATCAGCAGATAATGCAACTATTATTTAACCCATACAGACCGTTGCATTTCTACTATTCTGCATGGGAAAATTCACTATCTGAACAATTTTGATTCTTAAAGTCCATTACCAAACACCTCCTTCGGTAAACGCAACAATAAATGAAACATAAATATTAAGTATTATATCATGTTCACTTTATAAAATCAATTTCTTCATAAATTTGAAATTTCCCCATTTATGTGATTACTCATACGCACCTGATATGAATTAGTGGACTAACTTCCGACATCTCTTGATTAAAATTCCAATGTTCCACTACCACCCATTAATTTTGTCATTTCTTCAATTTTTTCTAATGGAAATGGTGGAAATGAAACAGGCTTCATGGCTAAAGACATCAATTTCATCGGATTATCATCTGCAGCAATCCTATTTGAACTTAACTTACCACAAATACGACAGCGATGAATAATTGCCCATTCACCATTTTTCTTACCCATACTGCAATAGGTTCCATAATTCCTCCGCAATCAGCTAATCTATCACCTGGCTCATTATCCAAATGTTGGCTATACAAACAGTTTGGACAATGATTTCTATGCTCGCTACCTGCCCCTGTTGGTATTACTATTCTTCCACATACTTTGCAAACAAAAGTTTCATTACATGGATGTGTTTTATAATAACCTTTTTCATACAGCTTTTTTTTGTTTTCTCTATTCATATAAATATCTATTATCCTTTCCACAGTTATAATCGAAATGTTGTATTAAAAAGGACAATAAAAAAAGATAACCCATTACGCTGAGTTATCCTTAACCTATTTTGCACACATAAACTTTTAGCCTATAAATGAACACTTCACATCCATTAGAATATATAAATGCTCAAACAAAAGCCCTTACATCATAAGGCTAGCTCAAATAATTTATCCGCAAAAAAGTACAACAAAGAAACCCATCATAATTTTGAGATGAGAATAAACACTTTTTATTGTCCTTAAATTAACGAATAAACAATCATCCGCTACCCTCTCTTTATTTTTTCTCAGTTTATCATATTAATATAGCAAAATCAAGAGCAAAAACCACTTCATTTATATTTTCTTATTTCCTAATAGTAGAACTGAAATTTCTTATTTAAGGAAATTTCATATCGTTTAATCAGAACTTACACTTCTATAAAATATAAGGAGACAAATTCTATCTGCATAGGTGGTGAGAAAAATGAACGAAACCGCAAGAAACTTTGATTTTCTGGAATTAGGGCAAGCAATTCAAAACGCCCGTGAGAAGCAGAGGATTACAAGGGAAGAATTATCTGAAGAACTTGGTATTTCTGCAAGACATTTACAGTCCATTGAAAAAGAGGGGCAATATCCCAGCTTTCCACTGTTCATCCAGCTTGTGACTATGTTCCACATATCCGTTGACCAGTACATACATCCATCATCCCCGGCAGAAAAATCAACGTTACGCCGACAGTTGGATGCACTCTTTGACACATTCGATGATTCGGAGCTGACCATCATAGCGGGAACAGCGCAGGGGATATGTAAGGCAAAAGAGCCAGAGGAATAACCTCTGGTTTTCTCTTGCCACATTTCAATAAGCCGGAACACCATATCCGTATATAGAATCGCTGCCCATGCTGTAACTTCTCCTCGCACATATATCGCCGCTGTTCCCTTCTATGGTATTCACAACTCCATTTGTCACGCTCTCCACAATCCCCACATGGTCTATGGTTCCGTCATTTTCCCAATCAAAGAAAATGATGTCCCCCGCTGCCGGGACATAGCTTGCGTCCTGAAACTGCCCACGGGCATGGAACCAGTCCACGCCGTCTGAACACAAGGAGAATTTTGGTATCACTCCACTTTCCAGATACCCGCACTGCTCGGCGCACCACGACACAAAGCAGGCGCACCATTCCACCCGGCTGTCAAACTCGTACCAGCTCCAGTAGGCGTCCCCGCCGTTCCCTTCCTGCGTCAACGCCACCTGCACGATTGCCCCACTTCCGGTTCCGGTGGGGATTCTGCCGAAAATATAATACCGGAGTACATGGGGGACGTACTGCTTGTCCCCGTAACTGCCCCAGCCCATCCGCTCCGCCATCATATCAGAAAACTCTGCGGCGTTGGCGGTGGTGTATCCCCCATAGTTACTCTGCGCCCATGAGATATACCCGTTCCCGAAATTATACCCCTGCAACGCCAGTTTGATATGCTCCATGTCCACCGGGTTCTCCACCCCTGCGCTTTGCAGGCAGTCCTTTAATGCCTGTACGCCGCACTCGATGGAATATTCCGGGTCGGTGATTCCGTTCGGCTCTCTTGGGTATCTGGTGTTATAGCCGCTCTCGGAGCTTTGCATGGGGTCGCTGCCCTGCCCGCCACTCTCCTGCATCATCACCGCCTTGATCAGCTCCACATATTCCTCAATGCCGTACTGCCTCGCATAAATGCGGATGACTGGCTCATAGGCTTCCACTTCCGCACTGACCGGGCTTACCGTGCTGGAATTGCCGCCGCCCACCATGCAGAGAAGCCCGCCGAACAGAAGGACGATAATGAGAATCAGGACGGCCACCCATCCCCCTGCAGCAATGGCGCTCACCAGAGCTTTTGTGCCTGCAATGATGGCTTTTACTGCACTTGCCGTGGCTTTCGCCGCTGCCTTTGCCGCCTGTTCCGCCGCCTGCCTTGCCATCTGCACCGTTTTTTCGGCTGTCTTAACGGACGCTCTCGCCGCCGCTTTTGCGGTCTTAGCCGCCTCCTTTGTGGTCTTTACGGTTTTCTCTGCGGTCTGCTCGGCGGTTTTTACGGATTTTGCGGCAGTTTTGATTGTCCCTTTCCCGGTATTCTTTACCGTCTGCCCCGTTTTCCCTGCGGTTCTGACCGTCTTTTCGCCCCGGTCTATGGTTTTTATGGTCTGCTTGGGAAGCTCCCTAAACTGCGCCGCCTGCTGTTCCGCTTTCTGTTGGGAGATTCTTTGCTGTGACGCCCTCTGCATGGCTCTCTGCCCTGCCGCCTGCTCCTGCGCCTTTTTCCTCATCTGCTCTTTCGGCTGGTAAGGCTCTCCCCTGCCTGACGGGACGGAAGGCCGGGGAGAGTCGGAAGGCTCCCCGTGGGCGGGACTGCCCCCGCCACGGACTCCCTCATTGGCTGCTTTCGCTGCTCTGGTTTCTTTCGTTTCTTTAGATGTTCTGTGCTTTTCCTTTGCCTTTTCCACAAGCCTGCCGCCCTGCTTCCTTGCCTGATGTGCTGCTTCATGGACGGCTCGGTCGGCTCCCCGCTCCGTTTTTTCCTCGGCATATTCCGTGGGGGAAGCGTACCTCTTTTCCTGCGGCTGTGCGTTTTCCACGGTTTCCTTTGTGTGGACATAGGCACGTTTCACCCGCTCCATGCCCGTCACGGTCTTGTCCAGTGCCTTTACATCCTTATGGACTTGGCGTGTTTTGATTTCTTTGCTCATCGCCCGCCCTCCTTTGGGGTAAACCTGCCGTTACTCCGCAACCTTTTTCGCCACTACCACAAGCCGCCCGTTTGTTCTGGAATACTCGCAGGTGGAAAGCGTAATCAGCTTGTCCCCATACTCGGCGGTCACTCCCGTGTCATAAAGGGACAATGCCTTGCACTCATCCACATACGCCTGAAAATCCTCCTCGGTTTCCGCATTGGCGAACAGGTAATATTTGAATCCCGTATCGTCATACACCGTGGTTTTGAATACTGCGATCACCTCATAGTCCGCTGTTTTCGTGAGCGTGTCAAAATGGATGGTTTTATGCCCCTCATAAAATTTCCGGCTCTCATAATCCATCAATCCGCTGAACATTGTCCCGTTCTTCATGTGGTGTCCGTAAATAATCACGTTGTCGCTTGGCTCAAAAGGATTGCAATGCTCCGCAATATACGGCACCCCGTATGCGCTGTATTCCTTTTCAAAGCTGCGCTTCAGGTAGAAATCGGGGTTGTCCGGTGTAAACATGACCGGGTAGTTGATATTCGTTCCGTCAATGGAAATCCACCCCGCCATATCGTTGTTCTGGTTGAAAAGCTCCTGATACTTGGCAAGCGGGGACTGGTTCTCTCCCTCTGCCATATCCTCCGGCGTTTCCCCGGTTCCCCCGTTTTCTTCCGTTTCCTCCGCCTGCTCCACAATCTCCGCCAGCTCAGCAAATTCATTGGTTGACTTTCCTGCGCTGGCATAGTGGCTTATGACCTGAAACATGGAAATACAGAAAAGCAGGGTACAGAGTGCCGCCCCTGCGGTGTAGATATAAAATTTTTTCTTCATCCAAAAATCCTCCATAAGATTCCGGCAAAACGCTTTCCTCTGGCATTTTGCCGGATATTTTCATAAAAATGGCAGGCGTTTCGCCTGCGTGTCACTGGTTACCTTGCCTGCTCTCTGGCTGGCTGCATTTTCTGTCCTGCGTTCCTCCCGCTTTTTATCTGTTTTAACTCCGCTTTCACCGATGGCTTTTTGCCCTCTCCCCGGCAAAACTGCTCCATCCGTTTCTGTGCGTTGTCCGCCGCTTTTTCCATTGCGGCGAATGACCTGCCGAAAGACAAAAATGCTTTCTGGACTTTCGCAAGGATTCCTTTGTCCCCTTTCGGCTCTGCCGGCTCCTTGATGCGCCTGCCGATCAACGCCCGCCCCGCATTTTTTGTGTGCTGCGCCGCCCTGTTCAGGTCGCCGCCGACAATGCCGATTTTCGCCGCATTCCGCTCCATGCTTTCCATGCCGCTGTGCAGGCTTTCTTTTAAAGCGGACAGGACAGTGGGGATTTTCATGGCGGACATTGCTTTCCTTAATGCGCCCACGCCTTTCTCCTTAAACTCCTGCACCGCATTTTTCGCAGAACGGACAAGGTTCGTCTTTACAAGGGCAATCTGCCCGCCAATCTCCTGCACCTTGCCCTCTGCGCTGTCCAGCAGGCGGGCGGCGGTCGCCTTTATGCCCCTGTCCTGAATCTGCTCCAACTGCCCCCGCACCTCTTTCAGCTCCTTTATGACCTCCCCGAACTGGCTCTCCATGCCCTCCAGATAATTCATAAGGCTTTCCACTTCCTGCCGCTCTTTTTTCAGCCCGTTCCCCTCCAGAACCTCAAACAATTCCCGGATTTCCGGCTGTTCCCGTAACACAACCGCTGCTTCCATGCCTATCTCCCTCCCCTCTCTCCACTTTCCGCTCTCGTCTTAACTGCGGGCAAATCCCGGCAATATTCGGGATACCGCATTTTTATGGCTTCGTAAAAATAGGGCGCATAGCCGCAGTCAAAGATTTCATAGGGCGTTGACATCCGCTCGTCCCCCTCTTCCACATAGCCGTTCCAGAGGTTGAACGCAAGGCGGGTGAGCCGCACCGTCCCTCCCGTCTGCCACCCCTCATGCAGTCCCTCCGGCTTGATGCAGTCCTGCTTGAAGTCAAACATCCTGCCCACGTTGTTCCTCGCCGTGTCGGAAATCCCCACGCAGTAGAAAAAAGCACGGTGGTAACAGTCCGTATTGCCGCATTTATGCAGCATGGTAAAAAAGAAATTTTCATGCTCCTTTGAAGCAAACCTCATTTCTGACATTCTGATCCCTCCATAGAAAAAGGCGGCTTTTTAACAACTATTCCGCTGTTTACAAGCCGCCATATATTTGGTTGTAAATTTTTACCTGCTCCGGTTCGCGCTGTCCTCCCCCGGCTTCGTTGTCATCAGCCGATACAGGCGGGTATTCTTCGGGAATTTATTGATGAACGGCACAAGGGAGCTGCCGTACTTAATCAGCCCGCACCCTGCGTCCGCATTGGTGATATAGCTCATCTGCTCGTTGGAGATGTTCAGCAAGTCCGCAAGTTTCTGGCGGTCGGACGCCGCCTGGTTCAGCATGACGATATATTCGCTGTTGGACAGCATTGTGCTGGCAAGGACGGAATCCAGCAGGTACTCCACGTTCTGCGTGATGGCGTTGGGGAACGCATTTCTTTTCCTAAATCTTCTCCATGCAGAATTGAAAAATGCCCCGGAATACTCATTCTCAAACACCACATGAAATTCATCCAGAAAGATATGGGTACGTTTCCCTTTCTTCCAGTTCTCCGTGACACGGTTCAGCATAGCGTCCGTGATGACCAAAAGCCCCATTGTCTTAAGCTGTTTCCCTAAGTCCATGATGTCATAGACAATCATGCGGCTGTTCACGTCCACGTTGCTTTCATGGGCAAATGCGTCAAGACTGCCGCTGGTGAAAAGCTCCAACGCCAGCGCAAGGTCTTTCGCCTCACGCTCCGGCTGCTCCAGCATTTTCTCCCGGAGCCTGCACAAAGTCGGCACGTTGCCGCCGCTCTGGTAATCCTCGTAAACTGCGGCGGTACAGCGGTCGATAATGGATTTCTCCTTTGCGCTGACGCCCTTTTTGTCAAGCTGTTCAAATAGGGACAATACAAACTCGGACTTGTCAATGACCGGGTTCCCGCCATCGCCATAGCCTTCCACCATGTCCATCGCATTGATGTGGTCACGGCTCCCTGCCGCTATGCGGATGACCTCTCCGCCCATCGCTTCAATCAAAGAGCCGTACTCACGTTCGGGATCGCATATCAGAATATCGTCCCCGGTGGCAAGGGCAAGGAACACAATCAGCATTTTTGCGCTGAAGGACTTGCCGCTCCCCGGCACCCCCAAAAGGAAAGAGTTCGGGTTTAACAGCTTCGCCTTGTTGCACATGATAAGGTTGTGGGAGATTGCGTTCTCCCCGCAGTAAATGCCGCCCTCGTCCATGATTTCCTGCACCCGGAAAGGCATGAGAACCGCAAGGCTCTCCGTGGTGAGGGTTCTCAGCGCATTGATTTTCCGGTGTCCGATTGGCAGGGCGGTATTCAGCCCGTCCATCTGCTGGTATTTCAGGGTGGAAAACTGGCACAAATGTTTCCTCGCCACGGTCAAAATCGTATCCGTGTCTGCGTCAAGCTGCTCTTTCGTATCGGCGGTATGAACCAGCGTCAATACCGCAAACATCATCCGCTGGTCACGGGTGGTCAAATCGTCCAGAAATTCCTTGCTCTCCTTCCGCTGCTGCTCCATGTCATAGGGTACGACTGCGGAGAAATTGTTGTTGGCGTTCTGCTTCCTCTGCCAGTTGGTGATGTTGGTTTCCACGCCCAGCAGACGGTTCTCCACCTCCCGCACCGCCTCATCCGTGGGGATAGGGATTACATCAATACTCATCATCAGGTTGCGGCTTAAATCCGTAAGCTCCGCAATCATATTGTCTTTGATATAGGACGCATATTCCCTTAAAAACAGCACCCGCCCGTAACGGTTCCCCATGCGGAAATGGTCTTTTTCAAACTCAAGGCTGTCCGGGCAGATAAAGTCCTTAAAGCTGTGCCCTTTCCGCATGGTTTCCGACAAATCGAACCGGAAGCTGGTTTCCTCCCCGGTACGGTAGAAGTCATGCAATGCCCTGAGTTTATCCGTCGCATCCATCTCCACGCATTTGGAGCCTAACCGTGAGAAATGGCTCACTAAGTCCGTGCCGGTGCGGGCAAAATACGTCCTCGCCTCCTCGATGGATTTCTTATACACGGATACCGTAACATATTTCTCCTGCACAATGCTGTTGGCTCCCGTGGCTTTCTCTAAGAGCATGGCGTTGTACTCTTTCCGGTAAAGGTCAAGGCCGTCCTCCTGCATGGGGATTAGGATTGCCTTCTCAAAATCCTGTTTGTTCAGGCGGCGGTTGTTGATGGTGATTTTCGTGGTCGCCCCGCTGTCAAAGGAATTGAGAAGCTCGCTGTACTCAAGGAACATGGCCTCCTTGTCCTCCCGGCTCGCCACCGCATAGTTGATGTCCACGAATTTATAGGTTCTGGCAAATTTGTTCCGCCCGATCTGGAAAATGCCGTCCGCCCATACCGCCTGAATGGAGATTGCCTGCTGGACGCCCTTGGGGATCACAAATTTCTCCTTGTCCTGCTTGAAAATGTTGCTCAATGTCTTAATCATTCCGTTTCCGCTCCTCCCTTTCATGGTTCTCAATGCACGGCTTCACCGCTTCGTAATAGATGTTTTCCGGGTTAAACAGCAGGCGTTTCGGGATAAGGAACTCTGATTTAATCCACGCCCACAAAAACTGCTCTGCGTTCATCCCGTGGTAGCGGATGAACCCTAACGCCGCAAAGGGAGCCGCCCCTAAAACGCACATCCAGCTCACGGTTTCCGTCCCCACATGGGGGCTGAGTAAAAAATAAAGCCCGACGGCAACGCCGCAGGCTAAGACAGAAAAAACGAACTGCCGCATGGACAGCCCGAAAAACATGGATTCCGTATAATTACGGATTTCCCGGTTTATTTTCACTTCCAAAAATCCACACCTCCTCTTACAGTCCCATCATCTCACGCACTACCCGGTCTGCCATCTTCACGGCTCCCACCAGCACAAGCATGTTGAAAATCAATTCCCCGATATAAGTCCACACCATTGTCACTGCCGCCGCATTGGGATCGACTGCGGGCGGGGACGCCGCAAACAGCGAAAATATGATGCAGGCAAGCACGATAATCGCCCCTTCCAGACACACCGCCGCATAGGACTTGATAAAACTTTTCCCCACGTTCTGCGACGGCTCCCCGGCAAAAGTCGATAAGGGGATGGGCGCAATCGCCGTGTAAAGGTACAGACGGAAAAACCGCCCGTACACGCTCATTATCATAATAAAACTTAACACCGTGATAAACAGCCCGCCAATCAGCGTCACCGCCCATAACGGTATGCTCTCAAAAAAGCCGCAGTCCTCCACCGCCTCCACAATCTCATTCGGAAGCACGGTCTGCTGTGCGGCTCCAAAGCCTGCGGTTCGCATAATTGTGCCGATTACCCCCTGCACGATGTTGAATAACGCCATCATCAGCTCCAGTCCATGCGATATGACGCCTTTCGCTATGGCAAACCGGACAAACAGCTTTAATGCGTGTTCCGGCTTTTTCACTTCCACAAAGCTGCCGCACGTCTTTACCACGCCGACAACAAAAAACAGCACCAAAAGGGCATAAGCCACCGCCTGCAGCGCCCCGTGGATGTTCACGATGGCAGTCCAGATGCCGCCGCCCTTAAAATTCTCCGGGGACTGCGTGAGGAGCCGCCATATCTCCGCCAGTTTCTCGTTCCATGTTTCCAGTGCATTGACTAAATTCTGCACTACCCAGTTATCTGAATCCACTCATTTCACCTCGCTTCTGGATATGGCAGGGGAGCCGCCAAAGCCCGCCCCCTGCCGCCACTCTTTTTACATGATTATCCGGCAACTTCCATCAGCCCGTGATAAGGGTTAAGATTTCCTTTGCAAAGGTGATGATGACGCCGCCCGCAAGGGTTAAGAACCCGTTGGAACGCTGGCTCGGATCGTGGGACTGCAAAGACAATCCTACCTGCACGATGCCCCACCCCAACAGAATCAACCCGACTGCACGGATTAAGCCGAAAATGAAATCGGATAAATTGTTGATTACCGAAAGCGGATCTCCCGCCGCATACACCGTTGTTGCCCCGGCTGTCATCATAAGCACCAGTGCGGCGTACACCGCCATCGCCCGCTTTGTCTTTCTGCCCATCGGCTGCCTGCTGGTTTCTTTGCTGTTCTCGTTTTTCTTCCTCATTGTTCTGTTTCCTCCTTGTTTTGGGATTTTTAATCAGTTGCGCCCCGGCGTAACTGGCACCGATTTCACCGCTTGCGTTCCCCTGTGAAATCGTGTGCATCTGCCAGAGGCTTGTTTCAGTGGCTTTCAGCCGCTGAAACAATAGCTTCTAAATCCTCCTCGGATAAAAGCTCATAGGAATCGGTTCCGGCCTGTTCCTGCGTCACTTCGCCCTCCAGACTGTCCCCCAATGCAATGCTGCCCACTGCCTGCGTCACTTCCCCGTGGCGGTAGGGTTTCCCTTTCCCGTCCGTGGACAGCGCCACGTTGGGGTGTTTCAATATATCAAATTTTTCATCCATCACCGGGCGTTCCCCCCGGATAAATAAAAGCGCATAGCGGTTGTCTAGCATACGCACTTCATCCGGTGTCAAAAGCTCACGCCCGGAAATCTGGTAGTTGGTGGAATAATTACCCGAATGCCCCGTTGATTTCCCATAGGTGTTCATGTCAATCGTGGCTTTCCCCAGCAGCTCGCTGACGTACTTATGGGTTCCCTGCTCGTTGCCGCCCAGATATAAAAACTGGTCGCAGTTGCCCACAATGCTTTCCCACTGCTTCTCAAACAACGCCTTTAACTGCGCCATGTTTTGCAGGATGATGGACACGCTGACTTCCCTAGACCGCATGACGGACAGGATTTTGTCAAAATCATCCGGCAAACTGACGTTCGCAAATTCATCCATTAAAAAATGCACATGGACGGGGAGCCTGCCGCCGTGCTTGTGGTCGGCAAGGTAAAATAACTGCTGGAATAGCTGTGTGTACAAAATAGATACCAAAAAATTGTAGCTGGTATCGTTGTCCGGTATCAGCGCAAACAACGCCACTTTCTTCTCCCCCAGCGATGGCAGGTCTAAATCATCCGTTGCGGTGAGTGCCGCAAGGCTGGAAAGGTTGAATTTCTCCAGCCTCGCCGCCAACGTGATCTGGATGGATTTCAGCGTTTTCGCACTCCCTGAATGGTAGTCCTTGTAGTATTTCACTGCGATATGCTCCGGCTCCCGCATTTCCAGACGCTCAAACAGCTCGTCCAACGGGGACTGGTATTCATCGTTGTCTTCCCGGACTTCCCCCGCCCGTAACAGCTCCATCACCATCGGGAAATTCTGCTCGTCTTTTGGTGCCTCATATTTCAGGTAGAAAATCAGTGCAAGCAATAGCATGGACGCCGCCGTGTCCCAGAAGGGATCGTTAGACTGGCTCCCCTTCGGCGTGGTCGCTTTAAAGAGGTTCGTCACAAGCCGCTGCACGTCGTTATCGTCCTTCAGGTACATGAACGGATTGTAACAGTGGCTTTTTTCCATGTTGATTAAATCCAGCACACGCACCTCATACCCCTTTTCCTCCAGAAGATGCCCGGTGTCCCGCAGGTTCTCCCCTTTCGGATCAAGGACAACAAAAGACGTGTTCGCCTGCATGAGGTTCGGCTTCGCATAAAACCTCGTCTTTCCAGCTCCGCTCCCGCCCACCACGATGGTGAGCAGGTTGCGGCGGTGCCTGCGGCTGTCATAGCTGATCCGCACGTTGGACGTCATAATCTTGTTGGCTCCAAAATCTTTCTCGCTGTATTTCTGGTTGACCGCCCGTGCATTTCCCCATACGGCAGAACCATGTTCCTCGCCCCTGCGGTAGTTCCTGCGTGTGGACGCATAAATGCCAATCCCCATGCCGTATATCAGCAGGAAAATGAGGACAGCCCTTAAGCTGTCCCCACATAACCGGATAGAAAACGGATGGTTGATTGCGTCCGGAAACCCCCGTATGATTTCAGGCAGCCCGCCCGCAAGGTACGGTGCCGTCAAGAGGGCAAGCCAGATAACGGGAAGGATGCCGAAAGCCGCAAATATCCACGCCGCCTGCTTCTCACCGTTCCTCATGGCATCTGCGTCCCCTTTTCTCTTTCTCCGGCGGCTCCTCGATCAGCTCGATGACTTTCAGCAATACATCATCCACTGCGTCGCTCGGCCTGCCCTCCTTTATCATCTGGTTGCGCTCGTCTTTTAAGGCATGGAAAATCACGCCGTATTCGTATTTGTCCAACTCAAGGGTTTTCTTTTCCCCGCTCAAATTCACCACCTCCGTCTATCGTTCCTGCTCCCTGCTTTTTACCTTGTAATCCCGGATTGGCATTTCCCCGTATGCGTCAAGCAGGCGGTCAACTTTTTCGGATTCCGCAAAGGTTGCGCCACGGTACAGCGGGTACGTCACGCCCTCCACGCATACCCTGCCGCCTGTCGGCTCAAGGCCAATGCCGGATAGGGTTTCTTCCGGGAAAAGGTTGAAATTATAACCTGCTTTCACTGCCCTCATCTTGCGTCCTCCCGGTTATGCTGCGCCTGCGGCTGCTGCCTCTGGCTCTGGTTCCTGCCCGGCTCCAGCACTTTCGCCATGCGGGAAGAAATGTCGCCCGCTGCGTCACGGACTTTGGATAACTCCCCACGGACTTCCTGCGGCTCCATGCCCTCGAAAAATTCCGGCGCATGGGTGAAGTCAAACCCCTGCGTGTCCACGCCATACTTTTTGCAGAGCAGGTAGGACGCACAATAGGCATGGAAGGCGTCCTCGTTGCGGTCGTAATTCTTGTCCCCGTCCGCAAACCCGGCAAGGGCAAGCTCCGGCGTCACGCTCCGGAAAATCTCCTGTGCGCTCATGCCCTTGCGTACATAAATGCAGCCCTCCTCCGGCTCGAACAGCGCCCCCTTGTCCTCCGGCATCTGATCCGGCTCCGCCGCAACGATGGCAACGGGCGGGTTGTTCACCACTGCCCTCACAAGCTGTGCGTCCGTGATTTCCGCCTGCGCCTGCTGAATCTTGCCCCCTGCGGTGGTCTGGGAGATGTCGTACACTTTTTTCGCATTGTAATAGGTTCCGGTGCTGCCGTCCTCACGCTCGTACTCTTTTCCCGGCTCCATAATCAGGATGGGGCTGTTCCGCTCCTGCCTTTTCACATAGGCTCCCTGATCCCGCCAGTAACCGTAATCGCCAATCTTCTGTGCCTCCGGTTTCTGCGCCATAATCAGCAGGGCATTGTTGGCGGTGTAGCGGTCAAAGCGGCTCTGCACGTCAAGATACTGCTGAAACGACTGCCCGTCCGTGGCCACCGCCGCCGTCATCTGCTCGGACATCTCATAGCAGCGGCTCCTATTGTTTTTGCTTTCTGCGATAAATGCCGCCACCCGGTCATCCTGCGGCACGGCGGATACGTTCAATAAAGAATCAAGGCTGAAATTACTGTCCATACATAGTTACCTCTCTTTCGATTTTTTGTTTTTTCTTTTTGCCTGCGGCTGTTTATGCTGCAACGGCTTCTGGTTCTTACTTTTTGTGTCCTTTGCTGGCTCGCCCCGGCTCGGTGCGTCCGCCTCTTTCTTCCTCGCTGCCTGAATCTCCTTTAATTCCTCCCGCACGGACGGTTTCTCCGGCGTGGCTGGCTGGTACAGCTTAGAAGTACCCTCTGCGATTTTCCTTTGCTTCCCGGAGATAGGCTCGGACTGACGGGATTTCGCAGCCCTGCCCGAAGAGGGGTTTTGCCGCTGTCCCTCCTCTTTCTGAACCGGGCTTCCCAACAGCTCATCCACCAGCAAGTCTTCCTGTGACTTCCCCGGCCTGTCTTTCTCCGGTTCCGGCTGTGACTGCGGCTCCCCTGCCTTCGTTTTTTCCGGTGACGGTTTCTTTTTCGGCGGTTCTTTTGTTTTCTCCTTTCCGGGAGCCGCCTTTTCCCCTTTTGCCTGCGATTTTTCTTCCCTCGACTTCTGGATTTCCGTCTTAATCTGTGCCGCCTCCGTGACGGACGCAAACTTGAAGCGTTCCACGATGCGGTTGATGCGGGGCGCATCCTCCTCCTTCACCATAATGTCCACCATGCCGTCGCTGCTCCCTTTTGGATCACGGACGGCGCAGTAGAGGATTCCGTACCGCTTCGCCTCCTGCACAAATTTCTTTAAGTCGCTCTCCTTTACGGAGAACACGGTAAGCGGCTTCCCGGAGCGCACTAAGGTTTCCAGCCTCGCCCTGCCTTTGGTCTTTTTCTGCTCTTTTAAGATGGCGTACAAAAGCACGGCAAGCTGTTTCGCCCCTTCGCCGGAGATTTTTAAAGCCGCCTCCCCCACTTCCAGCGACATACGCACCACCTGGTCAGCGGCTTCGCCTGATGTGTTCATGGACTGTTCCCTCCTTTTCCGTGCGGATGTTCTTTTTATCCACACTATTTTCCTGCCGCACGGCTTCTAATTTTTCTTTCATTGCGCCGGAACGTGCGGCTATCCCGTCGCAGAGTCCCACCTCCTTTCTCAGCTCCCCAATCTGCTTTGTCAGGGCGGAGATTTCTTCTTTTATCTCTGACAGCTTTTCGCCGTCTTTGACGCTGCGGCTCTGATACCGCAGGTGTTTCCTTTTGTCCGCAAGCCCCGCCATCTTCCCCTGCAAATCTTCCTTCAATGAAAAAAGCTGCTCCGTGGTATCAATCCGATAACGGCAGAGCAGCCTTGTTTCCTTTGAAATCTTATCCAGTTTTATCAAGTCCTCCCTAAGCAGCATGTGTACCTGCTTCGGATTTACGGGCGGTCTGTTTTTGGGCAGGATTCCCAACAGGTAACAGTAATGCAGGTACAGCCCACGGAGTCCGCCGATTTTCCTTGCCCGCTGTAAATTCCCATGCACTTTTATGACATAGGTTTTCTTTTCCGGCGATGGGGCAGGCGGCGCAGGCTTTTCTATCTTCTGCGTGAGTATCCGCCTGCGGATGGATTCTAAGGTGTATTCCTCGCCTAAGTTCCTCGCCAGCTTCATCCCCCGATCCCTGCCCTCCGCCCGTACCGTGACGTCCTTCCCGAATTTGATGGAATACCCTTTCTCTTTCAGGTAATGGAAAAACTGCTTTTCCGTCCTCGCCTTTGCGATGGCTTCGTCCACGTCCGCCTTTATCATCCCCAGATAGGTAGGTCTGCCTTCCTGCTCTGCCCGCCACTCGCCATAATTCTTTGCCCTCTGCTTTGGGTTCTCTATGACGGACAATCCGTATTCCCGGCACAGCCTGTCGGAAGCGTCCCGCATATCCCGGTAATCCCGATTGCTGCGGTGATACCTAAGTCCGTCCGCAAAGGAAACGGAGTTCACCACGAAATGGTTGTGCAGGTGGTGCGCCTTGTCTAAATGGGTAGCGACAATGACCTGAAAGCGGCTCCCCCACAATTCCTCCGCCAGCTTCACGCCAATCTCATGCGCCATCGCCGGGGTACATTCCCCCGGCGCAAAGGACTGGTAGCCGTGGAACGCCATAATGCCCTCGTCTTTCCCAAACCGCTTTTTGACCGCCATCATTTCTGAGCGGGCGGTAGTCGGGGCGCAGTTGATGCCGGACACATACTGCTCCATGACCTTCTCGTTTTCATCATCTATTTCCTCCGCTTGCGTTTTTCCCGCTTTCCCCTGCTGTCTGGTCTTTTCCGCATTGACCGCATAGGCGATGACGTCGGACAGCCCCTGCGTTTCTTTCCCCTCCATGCCGGACAGCTCCGGCAGCTTTGCGATTTCGGGACTTCTCGTTTTGTCCGGGTTCTCAACATAAATAACGACTTTCCCCAGCCAGCCTTTGACGCTCCAGATAGATGTCGTTGCCATTACCCCGACTGCCCCGGCAGGATGACCGCCTCGGTGATCAGCCTGACCGCTTCGTCAAACTTCCTCATGTCGCTGTCATACCTCTGCACGTCAATTACGTTCAGCGTGTGCGCCTTCTGTGCGATCTGGTTTAAGTTGTTCCCAATCTTATGAAGCTCCCGCATCATGGAATAATAATCGGGCGGCGGAGCCTCCCTCGGCGTCTTTCCCGTGATTGCCTGACGCACATAGGCTTCCTGACTGATCCCGCTTTTCCTTACCCGCTCCCTGAATGCCTCCGCCTCCTCTTTGTTCAGGCGGAACAGAAACGGGACGTCCCTCTTTCTCATCTGCCCACCTCCGTATCTCCCCCGTGCAGGCGGTTAATCTGCAACAGGCACATCGTCACCACGCCCACAATGCCGCCTACAAGGGTTCCCATTAAAAATGCCAACATACTGCTCCACTCACCTTTCCGTCATGGTGCGCTGTCACCATGCAACTTGATATTATGAAGCGGAACCTCCCGGCTCCGCTTAAAGGGGTATTAGGGGATTTCCCCCTAACAAGCTGCCTTTGGGTTGCCGCATGGCAATCCAAAGGCGTTGCTTGCTGGTATTGTGTATCACCCCTCCGTCTGCGTACTGCTTTCCGTTTTGGTATCCTTACCCGCCGAAAAAAGATGTTTCCCCGGCTGCTGCTCCTTGATCGGATGGGTACAGCACGCACATTCCGGGCAGCAATGCCCGCACTCTATGCACTCCTGCCCGCAGTCCCCGGACTCTTTCGCCTCACACCTGCCGCACACTTTGCAATGGTTCGCACATTCCAGACAGCGGTTTTCCGGATCGTCCCGCATACATTTCCCATCCAGAGGGCAGGAATACGGGCAGTTCCCACACCCCTCCGGGTATGCGTTACAGCCGCTTTCTTTTATATCCGCCGCTTTCGCAAGGACGGAAACGTCCGTCACGTCCCTGTCCGTAAAATCTAAAACATTGGTTTCGGTGTATATCTTCTCCACCATCTGTGCGGCGGCTTCCGCACTCTCCGCTGAGATTTTCACCCTCTTTTCAGAGATGGCAACCAGCGTCATTTCATACTGTTTCATGAAAACTTTCCCCCTTTCCTACCGTTCCAGTCCTTTCTCCCGGACGCACTCTTTCGCCTTAAAATCAGCCCCCACAAAATGGTCTGCGTCCAAAATATACTGGCTCCTGTTCCAGTTATCCTCTGCTATCTGCTCCGCTTCCGCAAGGCTCTCCGCCTCAATGGGGACGGTCATTTGCAGGGTTTCCGTAATCGTCACATCATACGTTTTCATCTCTCATGGCTCCTTCCGCTATTCTTTTTTGCCCGCTCCGTTATCCTGATTCCTAACCGGATGCAGAGGAAATCATTGCAGTCCTTTCCCTTTGGCGGCGGCTTGTCCCGTGTCCGGTACTGCTTCGGAAGCACGGTCATGATCGCCTCTGCCGCCAGCCTGCCCGCCCGGTCATTGTCAAGGTGCAGCTCCACTTCCCCAACCTCCGGGTACTCCTTTAAGAACCGTGTGAGTGCTGCCGGAACCTTGCTGCGCTCCATTTCTTTCGCTGGCTGGTACACGCCCGCAAGGGATAAAAGGTGTTCCGTCCTCCAGTCCTGACCGTCCATCTTCCGTAAAGTGGCATAAGATAGCAGGTCGATGGCGGATTCAAACAGGTGTACCACCATGCTGTTTCCCTCTGCCGGAATGGAAAAAGAATAGTTTTTGTCGCTCCCGTTTGCGTCCCCGATGAAGTCCGTCCCGATTCCACGCAGGGCGGCATAGCGGGGTTTCCCTCCCTTGTCCATGCCCACAAAAACGGCGTTGTGGTAGTTCTCGCTCTCATACACGATTCCCCGTTGCAGGCAGAACCGTATGATGTCGGTGTCAATCCCACGCCTGTTCAGATAGGAAACAGCCTGCGTCTGGTATCGGTTTGGCTTGGGCAGGAGCAGTTTCTTTTCGGTTGTCTTTTCGGCTGGTAGGGAAACAGGCGGCGTAACCGCCGCCTGCCCTGCAATCGTCTGTACCGCCTCCATAAAGGTATGTCCCCTGACTTTTATCAGGTAGTCAACCGCTGATCTGCCCCCGATCCCACGGCTCCACCACATCCATTTCCCGTTGGAAATCTTTAAGCTGTCATGGGTTTTCGTGGTGTAGGTGTTGCCCGAAAAATGCACAAGCTCATAAGGCTCATAATTTTTCAGGTACGTCAGCAAGTCCATCCGCTTTGCTTCCTGCACGACTTCCGGTGCGATATATGGCATAAATCTCAGCCCCTTTCCTGCCCGTAATTGGATATTTGCTGTCTAATTTTGAATATCCGGGCATAAAAATAGCCGACTGATCTTCTTTTTGAAAACCTATCGGCTATGTATAAGATAAACTATCTAATTTGAATTAACACTTAGACAAATGTATATTTTACACTACAAGATTATCTATTAAATAAAATTTACCTGTTTCTAAAAAATGGTCTATCTCAATAAAGGATTCTCCTACATGATTTAACGTCAATTTTAATCTGTAAAAATCAACCTCTCCTGCTCCATTTCTATATGGATAAAGTCGTGGGGGAGCATCACTATATTTCAAAAGTTCATCACCTTTCTTACCAAGCATAGCTGCTATCTGTCTTTCAGTAATATCTCGTTTTTGATAGCAATCCTCCTCCATATTTTCTTCATAAAACTCCTCATCAATTTCAATATTAGCCCAAGGAAAAAGTTCTTGAATCACCAACTCATAATTTTTAGTCCCAAATCCCAACCATTCTTGTTCTAAAAAGATTTTTTCCTCCCCATCATCCTCTTCAGCTTTAAGTATAAAGGTTCCACGACCTGAAGTTTTATTAATCCATTCTTGAACCTCTAAAATAAGCTCTCCTCGTTCTTTGGTTTCCAACATCCATTCTTTGGCTACTACTAAAGAAGTCCAACGCCTTTCAAATTCACTTTGCTTATCAGCTAACTCTTGAAGTTTATTCTTCGAATTTTCCAGCGTTTGTTGGCAAGGAATTTTTATTTTCCAACCCCTCTGGCACTTAATAGCCGTTTGTTTATTGAAACTCTCCCATATACATTTTTCACTTGATGGGGAATAAAGAACAATAATTACTGGAAGAGAATGATTCATCCAATAATTATAATGTTTACTATCTCCACGAAATACTACATAATCTTCTTTCATCTCTCCAAAATATGAATCACCCGATTTGATTTGAACAGCTATCATTTTTCCTGAAAGAAAATTACCATTTCTAGTCTCTATTATAGCATCAATCCCATAATCACCTATTGTTTGTTCTCTAAACATAAAACCTAATTCCGAAAAAACTAGTCCACACTTATGTACCCCTTGCCTTCCGATATCCTCTGTACTATTATTCATTATTAAATACTTATCAATTATCTGAATTGATAATTCTCCCTTCTTCTTAATAATAAAAATTCGCCAAAGCTTCTAAAATAATTTAACGATAATTCAATATTCTTAGTTTCTCCATCATTTCATCCCATTTCTTATCAGACTCTTGAATATACAAATTGCATTCCTCATATATCTTCTGCTTTAGCGCTTCAATTTTAAATGTAATATCAATATCCTTTGAATCAAATATGGCATGAACCACGCTATCATACAAGGTAGTTCTCTGCGCATTGCAGACATTTAAGCTTAAAATATAATCCCTTATTCCAGCTTTTATATTCCCAGCATTAATGCGATATGTTCCCCTAAATTGATATGCACGCTTTCTCAAATGAGTCTTTGAAAAATATTCAACAAATTCATTTAACGCATTATCAATCTCTGCATTTTTTAAATTAAGAATCATTCGAACTCTATCGTCATACTCTTGTTCATCCTCAAATATTATTTTATTCTCAATGTATTCAAAAGCTTCTTCTTTTTCAGGCGTATCCCCAAAAGAATACATTTCCTTTCTATATTCTGGATATTTTTTGAATTCATCAATTTGAGATACTGGAAGAATGTTCCCAACACAATCAGCAACTCCTTTATATATTCTATCTGAATACATAATGAATTGGAAATATTCTGGGTAAAAACATACCAAATTTATTCCTTTATTTATGATTGTACTTGGATATAAAATTCCGGCATATCCCATTTCCCTAAAAATATCAGATATAAATTGTGTAACTTCATATATTTTTTCATTATCATCAACTGGTTGAAGTAATATATCTGCTAACTGTTTTAATTCCACGATGTTTAACATAGAAATAACATCCACATATGTGCTTTCTCTTACACAAACAAAATTTGAAATACTACATATTTCATTTTCTTTTAATCTAATTTCAGCCATACATGTATTTAAATCTGAAGTCAAATACAGATAAGCAATATTGGTTCTATTAAATCTATAACTTTTTGTTCTCTCTGTTGGTGGTGCCCCAATTTCTTTTTTAAAATATGGTACTTCAATATCAGTATCATAATCATCGAAAGAAACCTTAAACGTATCACAATGAGTTCTTCCGCGCAACCACTGCTCTCCAAAACATACATTCTTTTGGGGTAAATTTATCTGAGTACGGAAAATTTCTAAATATTTGCGAAAAACATCTGCTTCATTATTATCTAAAATTTCTTTTTGCATATTTATAAAGTTCATTTCATACCTTCTTTTATCTATGATTCTAAAATTCGTCTACAAAATTCAAATAAACTCTCAATTATATATTTACATACTATATCGAAAAATCAATTATTTTTGGTATACTATTAACTATGTAAAACAACTTCATTTATCAAAATTTAATGTTTCTTTTACTAATTCAGCTTCCTTTTCCCGCTTTAATACTTCCAAAAAATCAAAAGCATTTTTCGCATTGCCTTCAACAGTAATTGGCATATTAAAATTCACCATGTTATATAATGTCTTTTCTATAAAATGTTTTTGCGTTAATTCACCCTGTAAATAATCATTCAATTCCTGCATCTTATTATCTTTCCATAAACTTTTTATATGCTCCTGCTCATGTTTTATATCTGCTACTTCTTTCAATAATTTGGCTTTTTTATCTTCTTCCACTTGCTTGTTCATCCTTTCCTTTTATTTTATACTATACTCAACTATATCCACATTTTGTATCGGTATTTCAACTTCATTCTTAATCTGGCCATACTTTACAGGAATATCGTCACAAATTATTTGGATGCCAACTCCTAACAAATATAAATTGCCATAAAAATTTTTATTGACTTCTTCCAGCGAATAATAATTATTTGCACATATATCAAAAAATTGATTATACCAAAACCAATCATTCTGTGGAGATGATGTTATATATTCAAAATCTTCGATATTGATGTCAAACTCTAAGCAATAATATTTTCCTCCCGTAAGATTTCTCCAATCCCTGACTAATCTAACCTTTTCATCAAACAGCTTGTTAATCATATTTTCAAGTGTTACAAGAAATTCCGGGTTATATTTTACTTCTGAATAATCATGCACATCTTTAAAAGAACCCGATAAATGTACTTCTATTTCTCCTTTATCATGAAACAATTTGCTTCTAATTATCTTTATAGAATCCCTATAAGGGCAAGCAAAATCACGGTATCCTAACGGTTCTTTCTCAGAAAAAATTGATTTTAAATATTGACATTCTTTACCGTAAAAACATTCTTTACATTCTTGGTCTCCTTCAACTAAATGAATTATCTTTCCGTTATAGATTATTTTACGTTCTTCCAAATCAAAAGAAATACCTCTATCACTTAAAAATTTCTTTAAAGGTGTCTCCTGACTTAATGTTTTATTTAAAGTCTGAAACCCATATTTTTTGAAGGATTCCATTCTGTCAAACGATGTTGTGATATGTTTACAATGTAACTCTATATCAGAAATATCAATCATATCTAATTGAATCGGATAGTGTTCTAAAAAGTAATGGGTTGGATCATCCTCTAAATTTGCTTTATAGGATAATGGTATTAACTCCCCCTCGTTCATACCATACAGCTCAGAGAAAGCCTTTATTACACTCTCCTTATCAAAAAAATTAACCTTCACTTCTACCTCCCAATTACTTTATATCATAATGTTCATTATATAATTCCTCTACCATATTTCCTATCTTTCTCCCATCCCGCCTTACAAAGTCTTTGTCATAATATATTGCTCTTGCTTGTTGCCCAAATTCTTGCCCAAATTCTATTTTTCTATTTAAGCAATATTCCAATAAATACTGGATAACTTCTGCATCAACAGATACTATCTCTAAATCGTCATTAAAAATATATCCTTTTCTATCCAGCTTTCTTGTAATAGGTATTTCTTTTTTCATAATCCTATCTATTATATCTTTCGTTTGTGCTTCGCTATAATGATTTTCATAAACAAAAGCCTCCGCACGAACCTTTCCATTTATATCAACTACTTTTCCATCTATACATATATCTGCAACTTTAACTATCTTTGTTTCCATTCCAAAATCTTCTCCATATCTTTTTCTATAAATATAGCATATATCCGTAAATTTTTCTACAAAATCAACTATATAATGGATAATATCAATGCCACACTTTTAGAAAAGTTATTTTCAAATCGCCCCTATTTTCTTCAAATAAGCATACCCGTCCGTATGCCCCCGGAAATAAATCTGCTTTCTCTCAATATTATCTTTCTTCAGACTGAGCCTGAAATACTCCACCAATACCTTGTGTTCTTCCGCTGTCAAAGATATATTTCCCTCGCCCTCCGTGACATTCAGTATGAACGGATAGTCCCTCTCCATATCCCCGATCTGCCTGCAAAGTGCCAGATAGCCTTCATCCTGTTTCCGCAAATCCACGATTATATCGTTGTCTATCTCCATAAATCCATGTTCCATACGCTTGACTAAATCATTATATTCCTCTGTTGCTGCACTCATTTCAATCACCCTTTCGTTTTTATTATAATATACCCATTTTTCACCGCAACAACAAATATGCGAACCGCCCTTCGTTTTGCCCGTCCGCTATGTAGACGGTACTGGTTTCCCAATACCGCTTTTCTCACCGTTCCCGGTCTTTGTTCCCTTTCTCCGGCTCCGATTCTTCCTCCTCCGGCTCGCAGTCCAGCACGATATTCTCTTTCTTGTCCATGTCAAGCAGGGCGTTTAATTCCCCCAACCGGGCGGTCTTTTCCGCCAATTCCTGCTCTTTCGGGAACTCCTTTACCGCCTCTACCTTTGCATTTTCAAGCTGTGCTTTCAAAGTTTCCAGACGCTCCTCGCACCGGGAGAGGTTATCTCCAAACTTCTCTATCTCATTGTCCAGACGGGTGATGTTCCCGTGGATGTCCGTCCCCAGCGTCACATGGTACGCCCGTTTCCCTTGCAGGGTGATGACAAATTCCTTGCTGAAGGTGCTGTAAGAAAGCTCCATCGCAAGCCCCCGGTATGCCCCCAACGGAACCGGATCAGGGGAAGTCATGGCTTTGCAGGCCGCAATAATCGCCTGCCCCGCCTCCTTTTTCTCCCCATAGGTCACGCCGTTTATCTGCATGGGCGGGAACGTGTCACGGTCTGGCGGCGTGTGCGCCTTCACCTGCTCGATGTCCTGCTGGTACTCCACAATCCACTGGCTGTGCCTTTTAATCTCCATCGGGTAGTGTTTTGTCACCTTATCCTCCATCTCGTAACGCTGGCTTAGGAAGCTCTGCTTTAAGAGCTGCAGCTTCGACACTTGGATGTCTAAGTCCATCTTTTCCTTTATATACGGGTTCCCGGTGGCAAGTGCCTTGATTTCCGCATAGGATAACGCCACCTCGTCAATGTCCTCGATGGTGCGTGCCGGGCTTTTGGACGTCATGATCTGGCTGATGAATTTCTGCTTGTTCTCAATCATCTGATACATATAGGCGTCAAATGTCCCCTCCGTCACATACCGCACGATAAATACTTTCTTGTTCTGGTTGCCCTGCCGGATGGTTCGCCCGCCCCTCTGTTCCAGATCTCTTGGCCTCCACGGGCAGTCTAAATCATGGCTGGCAATGATTAAATTCTGGACGTTTGTGCCCGCCCCCATCTTAAACGTGCTGCCCATTAAGATTCGCACGGCTCCCCTGCGTACCTTTGAAAATAACTCTTTTTTCTTCACCTCCGTGTTGGCGTCATGGATAAATTCAATCTCCTGCGGCGGGATTCCCTTCGCAATCAGCTTATCCCGCACATCATTGTAAACACTGAATGTCCCGTCATTCTTCGGCGTGGAGAGGTCGCAGAACAATAACTGTGTGAGTTTCTGCTCCTTCCCCTCCTCCCAGAAGCGGTAGACTTCGTTGACGCAGGCGTTGACCTTGCTCTCCGGCTCGTCCGGCAGCATTTCATTGGTGAGCCGCTGGTCTAACGCCAGCTTGCGCCCGTCGTTGGTGATGAGCAGCATATTGTCCTGCATGGGGTTCACCATGCCGTTGCGCACACGCTCCGCCCGCTCCCCTAACGTCTGTACCATATCCTTTTGTATCTCGCTGGGCTTCACCGCCACCACCTTGTATTCCGCCTCCGGCACGGGCAGGTTCAGCATGTCGGCGGTCTGGATGTCCGCCACTTCCCGGAACATCATCATAAGCTCCGGCAGGTTGTAGAACTTTGCAAACCTCGTTTTCATCCGGTAGCCGCTGCCCTCCGGGGCTAATTCTATGGCAGAAACGGTTTCCCCGAAGGTGGACGCCCATGCGTCAAAATGCTGCAAATGGTTCCGCACAAGGGTGTTGTACTGCAAATACCGCTGCATGGTGTAAAGCTCCACCATTGAGTTGCTCACGGGGGTTCCGGTGGCAAATATCACGCCTTTCCCGCCCGTCATCCCGTCCAGATAGCGGCATTTCATGAACATGTCGGACGATTTCTGCGCCTCCGTCTGTGCGATGCCTCCCACGTTCCGCATTTTTGTGTAAAGGTAGAGGTTTTTGTAGCCGTCCGCCTCGTCCACGAACAGGCGGTCAATGCCCAATTCCTCAAAGAAAACAACATCGTCTTTCCGGCTCTGGTCGTTGAGTTTTGACAGCTTCGCTTGCAGGGATTTCTTCGATTTCTCCATCTGCTTGATGGTGAACCTGCTCCCGCCGTTCCGTTTCGCCTCCGCAATCCCGTCTATGATTTCCTCGATCTGCTCCTCCAGCATACGCTGCTGGCGTTCCAGACTCAGCGGGATTTTCTCGAACTGGCTGTGCCCGATAATCACTGCGTCAATGTCGCTGGTCGCAATCCTCGCACAGAATTTCTTCCGGTTCTTCGTTTCAAAATCCTTTTTGGTTGCCACAAGCAGGTTGGCGGCAGGGTATAACTGGAGCCACTCAGCAGCGAACTGCTCTATGATATGGTTCGGCACCACAATCATGGATTTATTGCAAAGCCCTAACCGTTTGCACTCCATCGCCGCTGCAACCATCGTATAAGTTTTCCCGGCTCCCACCACATAGGCAAGCAGGCTGTTCCCCCCGTAAATGATGCGGGCAGCCCCGTTTTTCTGGTGCTGGCGCAACTGAATCTCCGGGTTCATGCCGTAAAAATTCAAATGGCTCCCGTCATATTCCCTCGGTCGGATGGCATTGAAATTTTCATTATAATACGCCGTCAACCTCTGCCTGCGCTCCGGGTTCTGCCAGATCCAGTCCTGGAATGCCTGCTTGATCAAGTCCTGCTTGCCCTGCGCTATGGCGGTTTCCTCTTTGTTTAAGACTGCTTTTTTCTTCCCGTCCTCGGTGGGGATATAGTCGTACACACGGGTATCACGCAGGTTTAACGTATCCTCAATAATCTTATAGGCGTTGACACGGTGCGTCCCGTATGCGTTGTTTGCCTTCGGGTTCCCCTTGTCGTTGCTCTTTCCCTCGATGTTCCACTCCCCCGTAAACTTGGAGAAATGGATTTTGATATTCCATCGGCTGTAATTCGGCGTGTCCAGTAGCTGGAACATAAATTCCGAAACATCGCTGATGGGAATCCATGTGGCTCCCAGCCGCACACTGATTTCCGATGCAGTCAAGTCCTTCGGCTGTACCTTTTCCAGTGCCTCCACATTGATTTGATAGGCTTCGGACGCTGCCGCCGCCAGCTTCGCTTCCTTCAGTTTCTCCCGGACATTGCCGGATAAATATTCATCTTCCGAAACAAACTCCGGCTCCCCTCCCGCCACATCTGGCAGGCGGAAAATCACGCCGGAAAGCTCCCGCTCAATCTCCTCCGCACTTTTCCCGGTAAGGGAACACATATAATCCATATCGACTCTGGCTTTTTCTGACAGGGAGAGCGACAACGCTTCGCTGGCCGTGTCCACCTTTGTCACCGCCTGATGCGGCTTGATAGTGCGCTTGTGGAACATATCGGCTTTCCGTGCGTGTACGCCGTCCTCCGCCACAACCTCCAGTGAACAGAGCAGCGGGTAGCTGTTATCGTCCGAAAACACCATGCTGTTCGCCCTGGCATTGAGTATCCCGTACTTCTTCTGGAACGTGTCATAGAGCTGGTTTAACTTCCCCTGCTGTCCCTCGATGACCGTATCGGCATACCCTTCCGTCTGGTAGGCAATCAGCTCCCGCACACAGTCACGGATGGCTACCATGCCTTTTACCCGGTTTGCGGCGGTCACGGACAGCTCCACGGGCTTCATGCGGCTGTTCTCCTGGTAGTAGATTTTCCCGTCATATACGGTAAAGGAGAAGTTGGCAACGGACGGATCAGCGGGGATGCTGTTATCTTCCTCCTCCACCAATTCGTCCGCTTCATGCTCTGCAATCTCCGCCTGAATGTTTTCCACCGCTTCTGCAAGCAGGCTTTCAAGGCTCATGTTCTCATACGGGCGGCAGGTGCTATCCATGCCGTACTGCGTACTCTCCATCACCATCTCGCCCAATACCATCTCCGGGTGTTCCACAAAATAGCGGTTCTGCGTAATGCCGTTTTCGTCAACGTCAAGGTATAACCAGTCCGGCTCCGCCTCCACCATGCGGTCACGTTTCTGCAAAAATAAAATGTCAGAAGTGACTTCCGTCCCCGCATTTTTCTTGAACGTATCGTTTGGCAGGCGTATCGCCCCCAAAAGCTCCGCCCGCTGTGCGATATATCTGCGTATCGCCGGGTTCTTCTTGTCCATCGTCCCCGATGACGTGATGAACGCAATCACGCCGCCCGGCCTGACTTTATCCAGCGTCTTTGCAAAAAAGTAGTCATGCACAAGGAAGTTATTTTTGTCATACCGCCTGTCGGATAATTTAAACTGGCCGAATGGGACGTTGCCGATTGCCACGTCAAAAAAGCTGTCCGGCAGCTCCGCCTCCTCGTACCCCTGCACGGCAACCGTGGATTTCTGGTAAAGCTGCCCCGCAATCCTGCCTGATATGCTGTCAACCTCCACGCCGTATATCTTGCAGTCGGAAAGGCTCTCCGGCTTCATGCCCATGAAATTCCCTACCGCACAGGACGGCTCTAAGATGTTGCCGGATTTCAAGCCCATGTTCTCCAACGCCTGATACATGGCACGGATGACAACGGGCGGCGTGTAAAATGCCGTTAAGGTTGACTGCCTTGCGGCGGCGTATTCCTCCGGCGTCAATACCGTTTTCAGTTCAAGGTATTCATAGCCCCATGCGGATTTGGTTTCGTCAAATGCGTCTGCCAGCCCTCCCCAGCCCACATACTTTGCTAAGATTTCCTGTTCTTCCGGTGTCGCATACCTGTCCTCGTCCTCGCACTTTTTCAGAATCTGGATGGCGGCGATGTTCGCCCTAAACTTCTCTTTTGGCGTCCCATATCCTAACTCATCGTTGGTAATCCTAAACTGGCTCCGCTGCTCCTGCGGGATTTCCGGGTGCAGGTCAAAGCCCCGTATCCTGCCTGCCGGCTTTTTCTTCTCCCACGCTGGCGCGAGGTCTGCCTGTTCACTGCCCTCCTTTTCCAGTGTGTCAACCTGCACTCCGCTTTCTTTTTGTGCTGAGTCTTTCTGCCCCTGAATTAAGTCAAAAACAAGCTGGATTGGATCGCTGCGGAAAACCGGGAATCCTGTGCCACTCTGAAATGTGAGGTCTTTTAAGCTGACAGTTCCATGTTCCATATCCACGCTGTCAACGGAGAACCTTCTGTCATCTATTACTATCTCTGTACCGATTGGGATGTCGCTTTCCGATAGCTGTTTTTCCTCTTTTTCCGCATTGGGGGAGTCGGTTCCCTGCCCGCCCCCTGCGGGAAGGGGTTCCATGTTTTTCTTTTCGGCTGGTGGCTCCGGCAATGGCCGTCTGATTTTCAGATGGTCATTTGCCGGGTTTTCACGCAATTTACGGTCAAATTCCTCACGGGGCATATCTTTCGTGAAAAGCGGGTAGGTGAGGTCATGCAATACCACCATTCTGTCGGTCATGGTGAGGATTTCATATTTCTCCATGCCGATATACACCACGGTTTCCGGCTGAAGGTCATAGGGCGGGTTCATCGCTGGCAGCGCCTGCACTTCCTCTATCAGCCCCGCAAGCTCCTGATACGCCTCCACATCCGGCTCCGTTGTCTGCTGGACGCTGATAAGGTAGTCTAAGATCGCCATGACTTCATCCGGGCTTGAGAGCTGCTTTTCAATCTGTGCTATCGTTTCCTGCTCGGATTCCCCCTGCTCTATATTCGCCTCATACGCCCGCAGGTCGGTTTCCTTATACAGTTCGTTGAGCCTTTTCGCAAGGCTGTCCGGCTCCTCCTTTTTCCCCTCCGATGGCTGTGGCGGCTCCGGTTCCGGCAGGGGCGGGGTTTCTGTTTCGGCTGGTATGGGCGAAATTAAACTGAATTTCCCGTCCCGGTAGTCCGCAAGGTCACGGTACACCTTCTGCATGAATTTATAACGGTTGTCAAAATCTGCGGTATTGTTCAGCACTTCCTCCATTACGCTTAAGATTTCTTCCACACGCTCCGGGCTGTCAATCTGCGGGCGGATTGCCTTCACGCCTGCATGGTACTCCGAACCAGCCGGGTACGGGCGCACCACTTCCTCCGGCTGGTTGCGATAGAAATGATAGATTTCCGCCACAAGGACGCTCTTTTCATACTCCGGCAGGTACTCCATTTCTTTCTCTGTCATATACCGCCCTGCGGCAATCAGCTCGTCAATGCGCTTCGCAACCTTCCCCCATTTCAGAAGGACTTCCGTTTCGCCCTTTGTGATCCGCATCCCCTCGCTGCTGGCAAGCATGTCAATCCCGGTTCCTGCAATGACCGGGTAAGCGCCGACAAAGCCATACGCATCTTTCAGATAGTCCGCCTTCTGCTGGTTGGTACGGTCTTTCAGGAAATAGACATAAATGCCGTATTTCCCCGGCTTCACATAGGTGCTGGACTTAATGACGGTATCAATGATTTCCTGCGAAAAAGAAAAAGCAGAGGTCTTTTCCTCTGCCAAATCTCCCAGCAGGCTAAGCTGCCCCTCCACGGTCGGGAGCGGGTTCATCTTGTCTTTCAGCTCCCCCAAAAGGCGCATACCCTCAAAGTACCCTGCGATTACGCCCCAGTCATAATAAGCCTGTGAAGTGCGGGAAGTATAACTCCCCTCCCACATATGAAGCACGTTCTGGTAGGTCTTGTAGCCTGCAAGCCGCCCGTCCTCCAGCGTAATCTCCGTCTGCTCATTATTAAATATACTTTTGATATATTCCGTCCGTTCTTTCTTATCCTCATGGCTTTCAAAAAACGCCCGGATTTCCTCTTTATTTGCTTTTAAATGCGGGGCAGACAAAAGCAGCGATTTGATGTCCTCATCCTTATGGAAAAAAGGAAAAGAGCTGTCCTCGCTGCGTCTGTCGTGCCATTCTAAAATTTCCGCAGGCTTATCCTCTGTCTGCAAACCACCGTCCGCCTGCGGCTCCGGTTCCTGTGCCTCCGGCACACCATCTGCCGACAAACCGCCTTCCTGCTGCGGCTCCGGTTCTTCGGACGTTAAGCGTAAACCAGTTCGCTCATCACGATTTCCTCCGCCGCCTGCCGGATGTTGTTCATCAACTGGAGCCACATCATCTGGTCTTTCGCTTTCAGTTCCTCCGTCACCTCCTGCGACTTCGCCATCTCCGACACGATCTGCTCCATCCTGCCCTGCGCCTCCTCCTGCGTTTCCTTCAGGTGCTGGTTCAGCTTCCCTTGTGTCAGCAGGCTTAAGAATATCCCGTAATGCTGCTCCTTCAGGTAATTCCGGCGCAGTGAGCCGTACTTCCCAACGTGTGTTTCCGGTTCGTCCGGCACGGTGATGTCCGGCAGAAGGTATTCGCCCTGTCTGCTGTAAGCTATCTCTCTCATCATCAAAACCCCTTTCCGAAGTGCTGTTTTTTTCTTTCTCGCTTACATTATACTGTTCCGCATTTTTCCCTGCAAATGTGCGGTTCTTTCTTTTTTCCTCCTTTTGCAGTTTCAGGATGGTGTCGGAGATTTCCCCCAACGCCATTTCCGCCACGTCGCTGGTGGCTGTGCCGAAGATGTTCACAAGCTCCGGCGTGTTGAAGTCCGTGATATTCCGGAAATCGTCTTTGTCCAGATACGTTTCCGTATCTATGCCGCACCGCACCATCACCATGTAGGCAATGCTGCTTGACAACAGGCTCTTTGCCTGCACCTCCACGCTGTACTCGTCCAGCCCCTCTAAAAAGCTGCCCTTTCGGTAATCCAATATATCCTTTAAATAGTCTGCGATGTTGTCATCGGCTGCGTTCCCCGCCGCCTCCAGTATCGTCCCTGCAAAGTCTAACATTTCCCCTGACACGCCGAAGGCGTTTGCAAGGGTTTCCTGCACGTCCTGCCTGTATTTCTCCCCTACCTCCCACAAAGGCACGGGGCGCACCAGCCGGCGGTAGCGTCCCTCCTGCGTATCGGAGATGTCAAAGTAGTGTTTCAGGCGCATGGTTTTCGCATTTTTGTCGATGACCGCAATCCCTTTGGAATCCCGCTTCACCCAACGCCCAAACTTCCGGTTCCAGTCCTCCATCTGCAAGACTGCGGCAGCGTCGGGACGCTGCACATGGACTAAGAGCTGCTCGTCAAAGGGCAGGCGGTAATTGCGGCAGGCTGATTTCAGGAACGCCATCCAGTTTTCCGGCGTTGCCGTCACTTCCTTTACGGCTTCTGCGTACAGCTCCGTGATAACGTCAAATCTCTTTTTTGCCAATGTGTTTTCACCTGCCTCTCCGCTATACCTCGCCGCCGCCCAAAAACGTGATGACCTTGTTTGCTTTCACCGCTTTCTGAATCCCGTTTATCATCACAATCTCCGCCACGGAAATGCCCGGCAGTGCAAGGATGTCGTCCATCGTCATGGCAAGGATTGCCTTTTCATCTCCAAACCCTGCCTCCATCAGCTTTGAGAGGGAGCGGACATATTTATTGTTCATCTGCGCCATAAATTTACCTACCTTTCCTTATTTTTCTGCGGCTCCGCCTGCACTGGCTCATAGGTTGCCCCGCTCTGCTCCATGCGCTCGGCAAACTCGCAGATATGGTATAAGTTGCTGCCAATCTCGCTGTGGCACTCGTCAATGAACCTGCAAACCCGCACATTCTTCTCGCCCCACCCGGTCGTAATGAGAATCTTTTCCCCGTCCGGGATGCGGAACAGCTCTTTATAATGCGGGTCAATGAAGCGGATTCCCTGCCTTGCCTTTTTCATATGGCTGTCCAGCCATTCCTTTACATAGCAGAAGCAGTAAAAGTTATAATCCCCCTTTATGGGGTTGCACCGTATCAGATAGGCGTGTTTCTCCGTGTCCACACGGAAGCCGTACTCCGTGCCGCAATTTCCCGGAAATCCGCTGTCCGGGAACTTCCCCGCATAGGCGCTCATCTGGCTCCTGCCCTCCAAAAGCCCGTACTCTTTTGAGCGCAGGGCGTTAATCACATCGTCAAACTCCGCCTGAAATTCCTCCGTTTTCAGCGACTGCCTATGGTCGTTCCATGTGGTGTGAAATTCATTCCCCCGGCTCCCAAAATCGCCACGGAGATACCCGATGCTCCCGGTCTGCCCCTGAATCTGCATACTCTGTCGGTAAGTGTATTTCTGTTCCTCCTGTGCCATTGCCCGGATTTCCATGTCAGCGTTCCTCCCTTCCGCCCGCTTTTTTCTGTTTGTGGGAAACGTCCTTTAAATACTCCCCATAATCCACTGCGTCACGCAGCACGTCCTCTACGGATTTGTAACGGTCATCCCGCAGGTTCTTCTCCACCCATTCATACACCCGGCAGTCGGCATGGAACACCGCCTTTGCAACCTCATTCACCATGCGGAGCGAATTGTCATCCCGAAACAGCCGCACCAGTGCGTCCGCCACTTTCCCATCGCCATTGTGCAGCTGCACCTTAATGTCTGAATATCCTTTGATATAGACCTTTTCCGGTGGCTGCGTGATTCCAATGCTCCCCAGCACGTCCGCCAATTCCCGTGTCGGAAACTGGATCACTGCGCTGCTGTCCCCGTATGTTACGGTCGCTGCCAGATGGTAGCCGCTGTCCGGGTTCCTCTGCGCCGCTTTTTCCTCCTTCTGCTCCAGATACAAAACCTCGTCCATTGCCCGCTGGCACAAATCCTTTGTCGCTTTTAAAAGGCTGTCCGTATAATGCCCCCAAAAGTAATCCGTCTGCCCCTTGCACTCCCATGTGACAAAGGAATTGGGGTTTTTCATATTTACGCCCAAAACAAACTCCGCATTTCCCACGGGGATGGATGTCGTGATGACAAACCCCGCATTGGTTCTGAAACTGTCCATTCAACGCACCTCCATGTCCTTATTTTTATTCTGGTTCGGGGCAGCTTTCGCCGCCTCCTGTTTCTGGATTTCCGCAAATCGCTCCTTTGCCCAATCCGGCAGGCACTCCGGCTTTACCTCGCCCGCAAGGTCATACCTCTCCCACCGCCCATTCTCGCCTGAATAAAGGGTAATGCAGTAGCAGGCACTCCCCAGCGAATGCTCCCTCGCACCGTTCCCGCCAGTCACTAAAATTAACTGGTGTTCGGCAGAACGGTACTCCGGCCTTAACGCCTCCGGCTTGACCGCCATCACCTTGCCTGCGATGTCCCCGCACTTGAACATGGGGATGCACTTGTCCGCTGTGATTTTTTCCCTCGGCACGGTCACTTTTTCCTGTTCCCCATGCACCTTTACGCACTGCGCTTTCACCCGGTCGGCAAACAGCTCCATGATTTCGGCGTAATCATCGCCCACCATGCACTCCTGATAGGATTCAAAAATGCCGTTGCTGGAATAAAAGGCGCAGAGGTAGGGCATTTCTGCCTTTTCGTCCACGCCAAACACCACTTCTTTATCACCGATGCGGACGCCCTGCGTAATCTCATAGCTTTCTACCATCCGCTTTTCTTTTTCATCTCCCATGCTCCTCGTCCTCGCTTTCTTCCATGACTTTCTTTCCATATTCGGTAAAGGCATACCATGCCGTCCGGTCAAAGCGGCTCTCGTTGTGTTCGCCCTGCACCAGAATCCCGGCTTTTTTCAGCCTGCCAATCCCGCACTTTACCATGCCCCTGCTGAGATAGGGCATATGCACGGTAAATGCCTTCTTGCTGCATCTCATCCATGTGTTACCTTCATAGCTGTATCGCCCGTGGAACTCATTTTCCTTTACTTCCCTCCAGATATGCTCCAAAAGCAGGGCGGCGGTTATGCCGAACCTTTCTGCAATCCCGGAGTTGAATTTCTGCGCCATCCTAAAACCTCCTTTCCTCCGGTATGTAAGGGACGGCTTACCGCCGCCCCAAAACTGCCGCAAATAGATTGCGCCCTACGCTTTCCTCCTGCGGATTCTCAAGAATACCGCCGTACCCACGATAAACGCCACAAGCGCAATGCTGATTCCTGTCTTAATTTTCATATAACCTTAGTCCTCCTTCCTTTTTCTGCTTATTGCCGCCAGAACGCCGAACACGCCGATCCCTGCCACGGACACAGCGGATAAGGCTATCCACAATCCCACGTTGCTCTCATCGCCCGTCTTTGGCGTGGTGATAATCTCCACGGGCTTCTTCTCATTGGTCATGGCTGCTTTCACAACCTGCCCGTCCTCTTTGATTTCAAACGGGAACTCCCTCTCGTCAATCAGGTAGCCTTCCGGTGCGTCATATTCCTGATAGGTGTACTTCCCATAGCGGAGCGTAAAGGTGGCAAGCCCGTTTTTGTCGGTCACGCCCGTTGCAACCACATTTCCGTCCTCATCCTTGATGCGGAACTTGGCGTTGGGGAGCAGCTTCCCGTCTGATACATCCGTCTTAGTCAGCTCCAGCTTTCCGGTAACCGGCTTGTTGATGAACCCGACGCCTGCCTCATTCTCCACGTCCACAATCTTCCCGTCCTCGTTTATCTCAAAGAAATAGGCATTTTCGTCCAGCACGAACCCCTTTGGCGCAGTCTTTTCCTTTACGAAATAGCCGCCGTATAAAAGCCCGTCTGTCTGGTAAATGCCCTCTGAGATTTCCGGGATTTGAGCGATTAAGCTGTCCTTTTTGGAGTCAAATTTCTTGTTCCCGTCCGTGTCCTGATACAGCTCAAAGACTGCGCCCGTCAGCTTGTTCGCCGGGTAGTCTGCGTCTACTTTTGTAAGGCGGACGCTGCCGATAATCAGCTTATCCGTGATTTTAACCTCAATCACTTCTTCATTTACGGTCACGGATACATAATGCAATGCCTCATTCAGCACATACCCGGTCGGTGCCGCAATCTCCCGCACGATATAGGTTCCAAACGGCACGTCCTCAAAGGCAAACGCCCCGTCCTCTCCGGTTACGGACACAAGCAGGGCGGTTTCTTCGGTAAATTCCTCTGTACCCGCCGAAAACAGGCCAATGGTAGCATTTTCCAGAGGTTTGTCCTCTGTGTCTACCTTAATTCCCTCAATCCTGCCACGGAGCAGCTCGTTTTCAATGGGTTCCCCGTCCTTCACATGGACGCTCACAAGCGCAGCATCCTGCCCCTGATAGGAGAATTCCACCGGGTATTTTTCATCGGAGAGGATATAGTGCTGGTCGGTGCATACCTCTTTCACATAGTAGCTGCCAAACGGCAGGTCGCTTGCGAAAAATGCCATGCTGTCCGTGTTGCAGAATACAATCTCAATCAATCCGTCTGCCGGGATAATCTCGCCATTGGATGCAGCCAGATCCTCCGCCGCATACAGCCCAAAGGCTACGTTCTGGATTTCTCCCTTATTCCCGATGCCAAAAGCCTCGTCCTGCTCCAGTGCCTTTGCCAAATCAACCGTCACTTTCTGACGCTCGTTGTAAAAGGCGGTGTCGGTTTCCGTCACGGAGATCTCCTGTCCCGCATAGACAAGCTCGATTTCGTGTCCCTCGATGTTCAGCACACACCCATAAGGCGCAGTCACCTCCACAACTTTGTATTTCCCTAAATACAGCTCCTTGCTTTCTGCGTTCCCGTCCTCATCAGTGGTAACAGTGTCCACGACTTCCCCTGCACTTGCCCGCACGGTTCCGTCCTGCGTAATAATATCCTCTATGGCAATGATTTCATATACCGCCCCTGCTTTCCCGGTCACTTCAAACACCGGGGTATAGATATTCCCGTCCTCGGTCAAATCCCCGGCTTTATCTATCACACCGTCACCGGAAGTTTGGACGCCTGCAAATTCCTCGGCGGTCTTGGCCACAAGGATTCTGCCTTTCTGCGGCATATTCTTCTGCTCTGTCACTACTACGGTGACGCCGCTCTCCTCGGTGGAATTTTCCTGCACCACGGTAAACGGGACAGGCGTGGAATCCAGCACATAGCCATAGGGAGCCTGCACCTCCACCATCGTGTAATCCCCAAAGGGCAGCTCCTCCGGCGTGATCAGGTATCCGTCCGCCCCCGTGTAGAACGTATCCAGAACCGTCACCTCCGGGTAGGTGTATTTCATGGTGACAAGCTCCCCTGCGCCGTCATAAATCTGGTAGCCTGCGCCTGCAAGGGGGATGGTGTTCCCGGTTTCAGCGTCCTTCTTCACAATCTTGATATAGGACGCAAACGGCCTGTTGTTGATCAGGTAGCGGTAAACCTCCCCGTCTTTGCTGACATACACGTCAAAATCCTTCATCAGCTCGCTGCCTTCCCACCCTTTGGTCTGGTGGACGGTGTAAACGCCGTAAGGCAGGTCTTTTGTTTCCGCATAGCCGTATTCATCGCATACCAGCGTGTCCCTCTCGCTCTCTTTCGCATTGTCATAGCTGCCGGAACGCTTCAGGTACACCTGGAATTCTGCGCCCTCCTCCGGCGTTTCAATCTGCGTGCTGCCGTCATCGGTATGCTTGATGATGGAAATGCGCCCTTTGATAACCTGCTCATTCACGTCATTAGAAGTGGTGTTCAATTCGACTGTATAATTCTTTGCCTCCGCCCCTACATGGTGTACGGTTTCATCCAGCAGGTAGCCCTCGGATGGTGTAATCTCCCGGATGTTCCAGTTGTCACCGCAGATATAATACTTTGTGGTGAATTTCCCCTCGCTGTCGGTGGTATAGGTGTCAATCAGGGTGTCCCCGTCATAAATGCCATACACGGCGCCTGCCAGTGTTGCGTCACCCTGCGGCTCCCCTGTTTCCTTATCTGTCTTTGTCACGTTGACACGGAACTTTTTCAGGATGTTGGTCACGGTTGCGCTGGTAACTTCCTTCCACTTGATTGTAACGCTCTGCTTTTCCGGGATGACATAACGGACTGCGGTATCCACTTCCTCAAGGGTGTACGGTGTGGAGCCGGAAATGAGGATGTTAGAGAACATTGCCACGCCGTTCCTGTCGGTCACTGCGTATTCATCCACGGCTGCGCCGGAAAGGGCTGTGCCGTATAAATGGAACCTCACGCCCTCCACCAGATTGTCCTCGGAACCTTTGATTACTTTCAGATCCCCACGCTTCAAGATGTTGGAGAACTCCACCTTTGCGGTCTGCCCGCCTGCAACGGTCACTTTCTGTGATTTCTGCGGCTCATAGCGTTCCTCCGTCAATTCGGTCACGGTATAGGTTCCCGGATTCAGGTTCTCCACCTTAATCTTTCCGTTCTTCCCCGTAACCACGGTCTTGTCAATGCCGTTGCCCGTAATCTGGAACCGCAGCCCCTCCACAATACCGTCCTCGGACGTTTTCACAATCTGCACATGTCCGTAAGGGATTTTCACGCTAAGGTAAACCGTAATGTCGGATGCGCTCTCCACGCCCACAACAACATCCTGCAGGGACGCATCGCCATAGGCTACAAGGGTGCCGCTGACTGCCGGGCTTCTCTTGGTTGCGGTTAAAAGCACGTCCTCCGTCACCGCCTTTTGGGAAGTGATGGTAAGCGTATTGCCGGACGCACTCACGGCCACGCTGCTGTTGGATGACGTGAAGTTATATTTTGACAAAACCCCGTTCGTATCCGTCAATTTCACAACGTATTTGTCCCCGTCCCATGAAAGCTCCTTTACGACTGCGTTCCTGTCGGTGGAAGCAAAGCTGGGGATTGTCCCGTGTTCCTGCATGCCCGCCACGATCTGGCTGTACGCAGCGGACACGCCGCCGTTCGCCCCGTTTGCACAGATGCTGTTATAGAACTTGCCGTCCGTCTGGTTATACGGGGCATTGGCGTTCCTGCACCCGGTCACGATCTCCCATATGACCATCTGCGTGGCAACCACCTTTTCATCCTCGGAACCGGGAAGGCTCCCCATGCTGCCCTGAGAACCGTATAAAAGCGCAAGGTTCACGGCATCCCTCTGGCTCCCGCTCAAGGCGTTCCATGTGTCGGACGCATTTGCCCGCAGGGTGTTCCCGGTATGCAGCGACACCCCCGGCTGGATGCAGAAGGCAGGCTCCCCGTCCGCATAGATACGGGTTCTCGCCTCCCCCGCCTCGCCGCATACCCTCCCGTCATGGGTGACGGTCTGCTGGTATTTGATGGTGTTGCCCGCCCCGTCATGGCAGTACGCAAAGGTAATCTTCGCCGTCTCCGACGCCGCCGACACGTTCATGGACGGAAAGACGGAAACAATGGATGCCGCCGCCATCATCATGGCAAGCCCTCTTTTCAATCTCTCTTTCAACTTCTTCAATCTACTTACCTCCATATTTATTTTTTGGCATAAAAAAAGCCCTGCAATGTGCAGGGTTGGTAAACTGGTACATCTGTTGTGTCAGCCAGAAAAAGGATAGCCGCCGGCTCCTTATTGCTTTTTCGGCTGGTATTCGGCTGGTAACTGAAAGGGGTAGGGTGTGGGAAGGGGGAAACGGTAAAAAAGGCTATCCGCAAAAGGGCATAAATGCCCCGTGGCGGAAAGCCTCACTGTCACCGTTCCCTGTCCTTGCTCCGCTCCCGTTTCCGGTACAGCTCCAGTGCCTTTACAATCGTATCTTCCATCTGTTTCGCAGACGTCCCCGGTGAAAAATATTTGCTGATACGCTCTTTCGGCATACGAAACTGCTCCTTCTGGTTCCCCTTTTCCTCTGACAAGATGGAGAGTATCACATCTTCGTTCAACCTCCCCTCGTCTGCAAACTTACGCATTTTAATCGCCTGTGCATGGCTCGGTGTGCAGTCCTCCAACTGCATGGTGTCAAGCAGAATAGTCTGTTGCTCTTTCGGCAGGTAAGACAATTCTACCGCTGGGCGTATGGCAATCTTGCCGCTGTCAACCATATCCAGAATTGGCGTGATAAGCTCGGTTAGACGGATATATTTCCTAATCTGTTCATGGCTTTCCCCTGCTTGTTCTGACAAAATCTGCCTTGATGTCTTTCCCTCAAAATTCGGCAACACTGTTGCAGAATTTTTACACGGTCTGCCAGCCCGCCTTTTCATTGCGTCCAGTTTCATCTTGTAGGCAAACGCTTTCTCTGACGGCAATATCTGCTCCCTTTGCAGGTTGGAATCCACCATGATTATAATGGCTTCATCATCTGTCAAGTTACGGACAATGCACGGTATCTCCTTTTTCTCCGCAAGCTCGCTCGCCATTTTTCGCCTGTGTCCGGCTATCATTTCATAACCGCCTTCCGGCTTTTCCCGGACAAGGGCAGGCACAAGAACGCCGTACTGTTTCACGCTCTCCGCCATATCCGCCATGCTTTCGTCCATTTTCACCTTAAACGGATGGTTAGGAAAATCGCTGATTTCCCCCAGCGGTATTTCCCTGACAGATTCCCGGTCTGCATTGTCCCGTTCCTCCTGTGTGCTGAACAGGTCAGCGGCTGAGGGAAGCGGCATTTTTATTTCTTTCGCCACTGCGTATCACCTCCCTCGTAAATGCTCCATACGCCTTTGCCGCCGCACCGTTTTTGTCATAACTGTAAATGCTCTGCCCTGCGGCACTGGTTTCTGCCGCTTTCACCGCTACGGGGATGACCGTCTGGTACACCTTGATTACCCTCCCGTAATTCTGCCTTAGATTGTCGGCTGTGGCACGGGCAAGGTTTGTCCGCATATCTGCCAGCGTCAATAACACGCCGTCCACCTTTAAACCGGGGTTAATCTGCCGCTGCACCCTGCCTATGGTTTTCATAAGCTGCGTCATTCCCTTTAAGGGGAGATAGTGCGCCTGCACCGGGACGATTACGCTGTCCGCCGCCGCAAGCGCATTGATAGTGAGCATACCCAGACTCGGCATACAGTCAATCAGGATATAGTCATAATCCTTTTTCATCTCGCTTAAATAGGATTTCATGGTGAACTCCCTGCTCATGGCGTTTACAAGCGTGATTTCCATGCCGGACAGCTCGATATTCGCCGGAATCAGGTCTACGCCCTCGTCATGGTGTAAAATCCCCTCGCCCGCTTCAAATGGCTCGTCACGGATAATCTTTTCCATCTGCGTTGAAAGCGTGACTGGAAGGCTGTCCTGATCCGCCCAGCCCAAAGAGGTCGTCAAATCCCCCTGCGGATCGGCGTCCACAAGCAGCACTTTCTTCCCCTCGTTTGCAAGCCCTACCCCTAAATTCACGGCAGTCGTGGTCTTGCCCGTCCCGCCTTTCTGGTTTGCAAGGGCGATTACCTTACATTTAGACATCACGGTTTACCTCCTTTCCTGAAAAATTTAATAGCCACCCTGCATAAGACAGAATGGCTATGTATGGGTTTTGGGGAAATAAAAAAAGCCGACTGATTCTCATTTTTGAAAATCAATCGGCTATGTAGCATAACTATATATTCACATTAAAAGCCCACACCATGTTGCAAGCACCAAATCAAAATATCCTCTGTCATTCTAAGAAACATTAAAGCATCTTCTTTTGTTGGAACCTCTTCACCATGTGTTCCTAGTCCTGACATGGCACTATACATGCTCACAAATAGTCTATATCTATTTGCACCCTTTTTATTATCTATCCAATAAGTAAATATTTTTTTAATGGAAGTAAGCTGTGTATTAGAGCTATCAACAATGCTTTCTCCAGTTGCGGCTAAAATACCTTTTGCATAATCATTTTGAACATCTAATTTTTTAAAAAAACCTTCAAATACACTTCTACTATTATCAAGGCAGCTTTTATATTCAGAATTTCCATAATTAGATATAGCTTCCAAATAGTAGGGCAACAAATCATTATGTTTTTGTTCTAGTGCAGACAATAAAAATGTTTTATTTTCTTGACGTTCAAAAACCCCTTCTGAAAATGCTGTCAAATGATATTTATAGCAGTCATAATCATAATCGTCTTCTATATGTTCTCTAGTCAATTCATATCCTATTATTTCCAAATAATTACTTAATACACTATAATCTGCTTCTTCGATTTTTCTTACTCTATCAAATATTTCTTTTAAAAAACTTCCCAGCGCCTGCTTATTGCTTTCTATCTCTTGGCAGATTGAAAAGCAAACTTTAATCGGGCTATATGCCGGATTATCGTTTTTCCACGTTCCGTTCATATAATACGGTGTTAATTCCACTCTATATTTATCTACAAGCGAAGATAGTCCTGCACATCTTAATATAATTTCTCCATCTTCTACTTGCTGAATTGCATGACTAAAATATTTCCCAAGTATACTATATGTTTTAGCCAGCACAATTTTTTCCTGTGAATCCATCTGAAACATTATTTTTCCTCTCTTTCTCATTTCAATTTTTTCCATGAACTCCATACATTACAGAATAAAACAGCAATATGTATTCTTTGTCTCAGTATCTAAACACTATATGAATATTATTTTATTCTTTGGACTTCTTATCAAGATATTTCATAGTCTCTACCAAAGTATACAATTCGTCAAAAGTCTCCCATAAATCCACATCAAAAATTTCAGAAATATATTCGTCTAAACTTTCTATTCCTATTGGTCTTTTATAACCTCCAAATAGACACTCACATACTGATGAATAGCAGTAATGATATTTCCACGGTAAATCCCCAGATAATTCTTCTGCCCACTGGATTTCATTAAATGTCATATTTTGAACATTTTCATATATCTCCATAAGTTCCTTTTTTAATAACTTTCTATATTTTTCTACAACTTCCCTATTCTTTTCTCCTTTTATATCTGCTGAAAACAAAATCTTGAGCCTGTTCAATTCTTCTTCATAGTAGTCATTTTCTGATCTTTTTTTTACTTCCTCCATAAGAATTTCGATTTGTTTAAGCGGATCATTATTTTTTTCTATTTCTATTTGTCTTTGCTCCGCAATATATTCTCTCTCTTGTTGCTCAATTAAATCAATCAAATGGTTCAAGTAATTATATCTCTGCTCTGCAAAAAGCCATAACTGATTAAAATTAATATCAAATAATATTGTTTGATCAGACTCATCACTAGCATATAGCATTACAGAAAATTCTTCTTTTCGTCCATATGAACCAGACCAGCTAGCAAATCTTCTTTCTTTACTCATACCACTAAATGTATCATATAGGTTTACCGGATGTGCCCCAAAACAAGCTCTTACTGTTTTAAAAAAATTATTATCATCCATAGAAAATTGATTGTTACAAAAAACCTTTTTTTCTTTTATGAATGGAATATCTGTTGTATTATAAAAAACACGATGCAACTGTTGAATAGATTCCCAAAGCATGTCTATACATGACAAAAATGTATATACTTCAATACTATTCATATTTTCATCTTTCGTTATATGCAATACCCTTTTACTGCACAAATAATGAACTGCAACTGAAATCCAATCCATTGCAGAACATATACAATTCCACTTGTTTTTTCCTTCTTTATTTTTATATACATGCAATACAAAATAATTGTCATTTACTCTTTCTCTAAATTCTTCAATTAATTTCTCGTCCAAAATATCCTCCAAATATTCTTCAAAAACATTCAAATATATGTTTAGAGATAAAATCGGAACTTAAACCCTTCTCTATCTTTTAGCAGTTTCTCATTATTTTCATTTAATACTACTTTGTATTTTGTCCATTACACGAATCCAGGTCACAAACTCCACCCGTCCGCCTAGTGTTATTTCGTCCATAATCCCCCATCTTGTCCACAAAATACGGTACAATCAGCACCAAATAACACTAAATAATGCGGTTTTCACCCTGTCCCCAAATTAGGACACAAAATACTCCACTGCATTCTCAGGGAAGAACTCTTTGAACTCACCGTAGAGTTGGGCAGCGAGGGTTTTATTGTGCGCTATTACCAAAGTGGGTTTGTTGAGCTGCTGGATGACGTTCGCCATCGTGAAGGTCTTGCCGGAGCCTGTGACGCCCAGTAAAGTCTGGAATTGATTGCCTTCTTTGAAGCCATTGACAAGGGCTTCGATCGCCTGCGGCTGGTCGCCTGTGGGCTTGTATTCTGAATGAAGTTTAAATACATTTTGTGCAGTTTGCACAAA
>RAYE01000044.1 GCA_003612285.1 bacterium D16-51
TTGGTGATTAAAGAATACCATGATTCATACCAAAAGGGCTATTCTTTTAGTGAAAACTTTTAACTCACAAGAATTAAGGAACTGTGAATAAATAACTTTGCAGTTCCTTAACGAAAAGTTTCATTTAAAATGGAGGGAATAATGGGGCGCAGGAAAAAAGAACCGAAAAGCGTGCACCGCGAAAACATTGCTTCTGCTGCATCTGGGCTTTTTATGGAAAAGGGGATTGTGGCAACATCTATGGATGATATAGCAAAAGCGGCCGGTTATAGCAAAGCAACGTTATATGTATATTTTAAAAATAAAGAAGAAATTGTCAGCATTTTGGTGTTGGAAAGCATGAAAAAGCTATACCGTTATATAACTTCTGCTTTAGAGCAGCAGGAAAGTACAAAAGCAAGGTATGATTTCATTTGCCAGGGGTTAGTCCGGTATCAGGAAGAATTTCCTTTTTATTTTAAAATGGTGTTGGATAAAATCAATATTGATTTTGAAAGCCAAAATTATTTGCCCGAAGAAAAAGAGACATATCAGGTAGGGGAAGAAATCAATGAAAAGATGAAGGATTTCTTAATATCTGGCATAGAGAAAGGTGATTTGCGTAATGATTTGGAAATTATGCCTACTATTTTAAATTTTTGGGGAATGCTGTCGGGGCTGATCCAGCTTGCGGCAAACAAAGAAGAGTATATAAGCAAATCAACAGCTTTATCGAAAAGCCAGTTTTTAGAGTATGGATTTCATATGTTATATTGTTCGATTGCTGATGTAAGGGCACCAGCGCAGGCGGTGCCCTTTTTATTAGATTAGCCCTTTTACAATTAAAAACAGTAAAAGCACTGGCAGGATATATGTTACATAGACCCGTATCCATTGCGGCATCTTTGCCCCTTCGCCGGTATTTGCTTCTTTCATATACTTCTCAAATCCCCATCCAAAGCGTGTTACGCAGAACAGGAGATAGCAAAGGGAGCCGATTGGAAGAATCAGATTGCTTACCAGGAAGTCTTCCAAATCTAAAATAGTGCTGCCTTCTCCTAATGGCTGGACTGCAGACCAGAGGTTATAGCCAAATACGCATGGCAGGGAAAGCACTGTAATCGCTGCGAGGTTAACCATACAGGATTTTTGCCTGCTCCAGTGGAATAAATCCATGCCGCAGCAGATAATGTTTTCAAAAACAGCCAGTATCGTAGAAAATGCGGCAAATGTCATAAAGATAAAAAACAGCGTCCCCCAAATCCGTCCGCCTGCCATTTCGTTAAAAACATTTGGCAGTGTGATAAAAATCAGGCCGGGGCCTTGGTCCGGACTGATATCAAAGGCAAAGCAGGAAGGGAAAATAATCAGCCCCGCGACAAATGCGACAAAGGTGTCTAATATAGCTATGTTTAAGGATTCGCCTAAAAGGCTGTATTTTTTGTCAATATAGCTGCCAAATATCCCCATTGCGCCAATACCAAGGCTTAGAGTGAAAAATGCCTGGTTCATAGCGGCTGTAATGGTTTCCCAGACGCCAGCCTTCTTCATCCTCTGAAAATCAGGGAGCAGGTAAAATTTTAGGCCCTCCATCCCGCCTTTTAATGTGAAACTGTGGACTGCAAGGACAATAATAATGACTAACAAAAGGCTCATCATAATTTTTGTAATCCGTTCCACACCTTTTTGAAGCCCCATAGAACAGATAAAGATGCCTGCCGCCACAATGATAACCATAGCAATTGCCAGAATCTGGGGGCTGGCAAGCATATTCTGGAACATACCGCTTACTTCCTCCGTGCTTTTACCCACGAATTTCCCAGTAAGCATCTGGTAAAAGTAATAGAGCATCCAGCCGGCTACTGTAGTATAAAACATCATAAGGAGGTAATTGCCGGCCATCCCAAGGTATCCGTTCAGATGCCATTTCTGGCCGGGCTTTTCCAGTTCCTGAAAGCTCCGTATGATGCTTTTCCGGCTGGCACGCCCTACCGCAAATTCCATCGTCATAACAGGGACGCCCATTATAATCAGGAAAAAGAGGTAGAAGAGTACAAAAAAACCTCCGCCATGTGAACCTGCAACATAGGGAAACCTCCATACATTTCCAATTCCAATTGCACAGCCTGCTGACAGCAGGATAAATCCCATTCTTGATCCTAATCGTTCTCTTTCCATTTTTATATCCGGGAAGGGGCAATGCCTTTCCCGTTCTCCTTATATTATTCTTTCAGGTATTCTTCATAAATACCGATTACCTGCGCCATAGCCTCAGGACCTGGGGCGCCGACGGTATTGCGCTTAGAAACACATGTCTCCATACTGATAGCGTCATAAATATCGTTTTCAAAGACAGGGCTGACTGCCTTATATTCTTCTAAACTCATTTCACTAAGGGAGATGTTTTTATCAATACAGTAAAGCACGAGCTGCCCTACAATGCCGTGTGCATCGCGGAAGGCAACGCCATGGCTGACAAGGTAGTCTGCGGCGTCTGTTGCATTGGTAAAGCCGCCTTCTGCGCTTTTGCGCATATTTTCTTTGCGGAAGGTAAGTGTGTCAAGCATCCCGTGGAACAATACAATACAGCCTTTTGTTGTGTCAATGGCGTCAAAGGCAAATTCCTTATCTTCCTGCATATCTTTGTTATAAGCCAATGAAAGCCCCTTCATTGTGGTAAGCAGGGAAGTGAGCGAGCCATAGACGCGCCCTGACTTGCCGCGTATTAATTCTGCGATGTCCGGGTTTTTTTTCTGTGGCATAATGCTTGAGCCTGTAGAATAAGAATCATCAATTTCAATAAACTGGTACTCGTTTGTATTCCAAATGATAATTTCTTCACAGAAACGGCTTAAATGCATCATGATAATGGACATGGCAGAACAAAATTCAATCAGGTAATCCCTGTCGGATACTGCATCCATGCTGTTTAGGGAAGGCCCGTAAAAATCAAGCAGGGAAGCAGTATAATCCCTGTCGAGCGGGTAAGTTGTGCCTGCCAGCGCGCCAGAACCAAGAGGGCAGTAGTTCATCCGCTCATAGATATCGTGTAAGCGGGAACGGTCCCTTTTAAACATTTCAAAATAAGCGCCCATATGGTGTGCAAGCGTGATTGGCTGTGCTTTCTGCAGGTGGGTGAAGCCCGGCATAATGGTGTCTGTATTTTCCTTTATAATACGGAGCAGGCTTTTAAGCAAAGCCTTTAAAAGGCTGTCCATTTCTTTTATTTCTTTACGGGTGTAGAGTTTCATATCAAGCGCTACCTGGTCATTGCGGCTGCGCCCGGTGTGCAGGCGTTTTCCGGCTTCGCCAATGCGTTCTGTCAGATGGGCTTCTACAAAACTATGGATATCCTCGTGTTCTTCATCAATTGCTAAGGCGCCGGATTTAATATCTTCGCGGATGCCGTTTAGGCCATTGATAATCGCTGTTTTATCTTCTTCGGTTAAGATTCCCTGTCTGGCAAGCATTGTAACATGTGCAATGCTCCCGTCAATATCCTCTTCAAAAAATTTTTGGTCAAAGGAAAGGGAAGCGTTAAAGTTGTGGACTAGCTGGTTTGTTTCTTTTGTAAAACGTCCGCCCCAAAGTTTCATAATCTGTCTATCCTTTCTGTTTCTTTTGGACATGGAAATACCGAAATGGAAACTCCATTCCGGTATTATAATGTCTGTTTTTTGCATAACCGGCAGTAAAGCTCTTGCCGCCGGCTGTAATGTAAATAGAGGTTTTTAATCTTCCGCTTCTGGTTTGTTGTCAGTAAATTCAATGAAATCATCATCAAAGTTATCATACATGTCATCAGAATCAAAATCATCCAGATAATCTGGCGTCATATATTTGTATACTGCGACTGCAATAGCAATTACAGCAGCGATAGCGCCGATTACGGCAAGGGCGATAACAATTGTGTTTTTGTTCTTTTCTTCCATTTCTTTCCTGTGAAGCAGTTCATCAATTTTAGCCTTGTTTAAAAGTTCTTCTACCTTGTTAGACATAATGTAACCATCCTTTCTGTTTTTATATTTAACGTGCTGCCACATGTTCCCTGAAAAGTTGAGATATCTGTGAATAACAGCAATTTTAATTACGATTCACGGCTGTTCTTTTTCAGAAACCGACCGTAAATAGTAACAATTTTAATTATTATACCACATTTGTGCCATAATATCTATAGCTTTTTTAATTTTGCAAAAGACGCCATCATTTTTCGGTTAATGTCCCCGTCAAAAGTTACCGTAACCTGGTAATCCCCGCTGACTTCCTTCATTTGTGTGACAATTCCTTCCCCAAAGCGTGCATGCGCCACGCGGTCGCCGGTTGTATAATTTACTGCGGCAGTTTTTTCTGGAGCGGAAGGGAATCCTTTTGAAATCATGGAATTTCCGGCAAAAAGGGAGCCGTTCTGCGCCTGGCGGTGTCTTTGCTGTTTTGCATTTTTTTCTGCCACGGGGTTAAAAGAAGAGCCGTAGTTTGTAGGGATGCCTTTGCCTTTTGGGGGCGTCCGCTTAACTGCTGCCGTCTGTTTTTTCATAAACTCTTCTGCGCTAAAGGATGGTGCGATTGGTTTCTGCTTATTGGCAGGGACGCTTTCTTTTAAAAGATAGCGCGGGATTTCCGTAATAAAGCGGGAAGGGCGGTTAAACTGCTGTTCGCCATTTCGGAAGCGCGAGACAGCACAGCTTAGGCACAGTTTTTTCATGGCTCTTGTAATTCCGACATAGCAAAGGCGGCGTTCTTCTTCCAGCTCTTCCTGGTCTTCTTCTACAACAGCGGCATAATTTGGGAAAATCTTTTCTTCCATGCCGACTAAATAAACGTAAGGAAACTCTAACCCTTTGGCACTGTGCAGCGTCATTAAAAGGACAAGGTCATTGCTTTCATCGACATTGTCAATGTCGGCTACCAGGGCAACTTCCTCTAAAAAGCCGCTCAGGGTTGGGGCCTCGCTGTTTTTCTCATAAGCGGCAACTTTACTAATCAGTTCTTCAATGTTTTCAATCCTGCCATGCGCTTCATCGGTATCTTCTTCCTCCAGCAAGCGCACATAGCCTGTTTCTTCAATGATTTCACGGATTAAGTCTTCCAGCCCAAAAGAAGGGTTTTCCAGGTGGCGGCGGAACGATTCAATCAGGCTGACAAAGGCTCCAAGCTTTGCGCTGCTGCGGGCAATGCCGTCAATATATTCATAGCTTTGCAGTGCACTGTAAAAGCTGGTTTCATGGTCCTGGGCATAAAGTGTAATACGGTCAATGGTGGTCAGGCCGATGCCGCGTTTTGGGACATTGATAATTCTTTTTACGCTGATATCGTCCATCCCATTGTCGATGGTTCTAAGGTAGGCAAGTAAATCCTTAATTTCCCGGCGCTGGTAGAAGTTTACCGCACCGACAATCCGGTAAGGGATGTTGTTTAATACCAGTTTTTCTTCAAATACGCGGGATTGGGCATTTGTACGGTATAAAACAGCAAAATCCTTATAGGAGGCAGCGCCCTTTTCTACGGTGTTTGCAATCGTTTCTGCAATCGTACCTGCTTCTTCATATTCGTTAAAATATTGTGTAAATTGGATTGCTTCACCTTTTGGTTTTTGGCTCCAAAGGGTCTTTTCTTTGCGGACAGTGTTATTTTTGATAACTGCATTTGCCGCATCCAGGATATTTTGTGTGGAGCGGTAGTTTTCTTCCAGGCGGATCACTTCTGTTTCTGGGTACAGGCTTTCAAAATTTAGGATATTGTAAATATTGGCTCCGCGGAATTTATAAATCGACTGGTCGTCATCCCCGACGACACAGAGGTTATGTAAAATCGAACCGTCGTCATCATAAGTGTTTGCCATCAGGCTGATTAGGCGGAACTGCGCTGTATTGGTATCCTGGTATTCGTCCACCATAATATAGCGGAAACGGTTCTGGTAATAGGCAAGGACTTCGTCATTTTCTTCAAAGAGCTGGATGGTCTTGCAGATTAAATCGTCAAAATCCAGTGCATTGGAGTCAAACAGACGTTTTTCATATTCACGGTAACAGCGTGCATAAAGTTCTTTTGCCCAGTCCCCCTGTGCCCGCAGTTCATATTGCTCTGCATTGATTAGCTCATCTTTTGCAGCAGAAATCGCATTTAAGACGGTGCGCTCTTTAAATTTTTTGGGGTCAATCTGCAGGTATTTCAGGATTTCGCGCATCAGCGATTTCTGGTCGTCTGCATCATAAATTGTGAAACTGCGCCCATAGCCAAGCGCTTCAATATGGCGGCGCAGGATGCGCACACAGGTTGAGTGGAAGGTGCTGACCCAGATATCCGCAGCATTTTCCCCAACAATATTGTCCACACGGGTGCGCATTTCCCCCGCTGCTTTGTTGGTAAATGTAAGCGCCAGGATATTCCAGGGGTTTACATTGTATTCTTTTATCAGCCAGGCGGTTCGGTGTGTCAGTACCCTTGTTTTTCCAGAACCTGCCCCTGCCAGTATTAAAAGAGGCCCTTTAAAGTGCCTTACCGCTTTTTCCTGCTGTGGGTTTAATCCTTCTAAAATCTGCATAGTCCACCTCCATTTTTTCTTAATGTTACTTAATCGTGTCTCGGTATGCTTTTGCATCGCTAAAAAGCTTTGTAAGTTCTTTGCTGTCGCTTTTTTCAATATCTTCCCGCGCTTTTTGCAGCGCTTCCATATATTCATCCAGAAAGCCTAAAATACAGTCTTTATTGCTTAAACAGATATTTTCCCACATTTCCGGGGAAGAGGAGGAAATACGCGTAATATCGCGGAACCCCCCCGCTGCAAGTTTTTTATAATTCCCCTTTTTGTCGTGTAATGCTACTGTATTTACAAGAACTGCCGAAATAATATGTGGGGCATGGCTGATTCCTGCCGTAATTTCATCATGGGAGGTTTCGTTAAGCACCATGCAGCGGGCGCCGGCGGCAGTGACGAATTGTTTCAGCCATTCGGTATAGGAAGTTTCGGTTTCTTTTGTTGGCGTCAAAAGATAATATGCCCCATCAAGAAGGGCAGCGCTGGAGTTTGCATAGCCGGTTTTTTCAGAGCCGGCCATCGGGTGGCCCCCGACAAACTGGCGGTTCAGCCCAAGGCGGTCAATTGCTTTATGTATATTGCCCTTTACGCTCCCAACGTCTGTAATGATGCAGTCGGGGCTTAGGTGGGGCAGCAGCCGTTCCAGGTAGGATATATTGGTTAGGACTGGAGCACAGAGGAAAATCACGTCACAGGAAGAAAAGTCAGCGAATGAAGCGCTGACAAAAGAAAGCGTCCCTTCCTTTTTTGCAAGCTCTAGTTGTGGATGCGGTTTTGTTTCATAGTAGTTATAGGCAAGGATGCTGCTTTCAGGATACAGGTTTCTGAGCGCGCGGGCAATAGAGCCTCCAATCAGGCCAAAGCCGATAAACCCAAAATGGGAGCGTTGTTTTTCTTGGTTCATAATAATCCTCATTTCTGCGCTGTTATCTGCGCATAGGGGTGTAAATAGTAACGATTTGTGAAAAGTAACAATACTATCCATTGTACCTTAAGTAAGAATATGGTGTCAACTTGAAAAAAGTGCGATTGGGAAGTATAATAGAAGGGGGTTACTGAAACAGACAGGAGGTATTTTATGGGCGGTAAAAAAATATTTAAGAGGATAGTGGCAGGGATTACAGATGGATTACGGCTTATCGCGGGGACTGTAGTAAGCTATGCCGGTGTGGTTTCCAATGTATTTGGCACAATGCTTGGGATTCTTGCATCGGTCTTAGTGGTATGTTTTATTGCAGGGATATGCGTATATATAAAAGTCCTGCCAATGGTGACAGATGCGAGGGAACAGGTGTTTGACAAACTGGTCCATTTAAGCGCAGACGATTTTATTATGAGCGAGGATACTGTTATTTATGATGCAAAAGGGAAGCAGATTGGCTCGGTGAATACCGGGCGTTATACATATGTAGATATTAAAAATATCTCCCCTTATCTTTATAATGGCTATATCGCTGTAGAGGACAAGCGTTTTAAGACGCATGGCGGTGTGGATTTTCTTGCGACCCTGCGTGCAGGGATTTCTCTTTTGAAAAATAATATGGAAATCAAACAAGGCGGGAGTACCATTACCCAGCAAATCATCAAAAACAATCTTTTAACCCAGGATAAAGACTATACCAGGAAATTAACAGAAATACTACTGGCGCCTGCCGTGGAGGCAGAGTTTTCCAAAGACCAGATTATGGAGTTTTACTGTAACAGTAACTTTTATGGGAACCGCTGTTATGGGGTAGAGGCGGCAAGCCAGTATTATTTTGGGAAGAAATGCGCAGATTTGGAACCGCAGGAGGCGGCAATGCTGATTGGGCTGTCCAATAACCCTTCCCGATATGATCCGGTGGCGCACCCGGAAGCTGCGCTGGATAAAAGAAACCGGGTTTTAAATGTAATGCGGAAGCAGAATGTGATTACGGAGAAAGAATATAAGGTTGCAGTAAAGAAGAAGTTAAAGGCGCTGCAGATTGCAGAAGATGGGACAAATGAGAGTTATGTGACAAGCTATGCGATTCATTGTGCGGCGCTTGCCTTGATGGAAAAGGATGAATTTCAATTCCAGTATACTTTTGCAGATGAGAAGGAGTATAAAGCGTACCATAAGCGCTATAGTGACGCATACAGCCAAAAATGCACGGAAATACGTGCAGGGGGCTATAAGCTGTATACTTCCATTAACATGAATAAGCAGAAAAAGCTGCAAAAAGCAGTCAATGATGGTCTTGCCTATAATAAGGAGCGGGATAAATCAAGCGGGAAATATGCGCTCCAGGGAGCGGCAGTCTGTGTTGACAATGAATCAAATTATGTTGTGGCAATTGTCGGGGGACGGGGCACAAAGGATGCTTATAACAGGGCCTATCTGTCTGCAAGGCAGTCTGGAAGCTCCATTAAGCCGCTGATTGATTATACGCCGGGGTTTGAGTCGGGAGTATATTCCCCATCTACGCTGATGGTTGACAAGCCGATAGCAAATGGCCCGAAAAATTCTGGCGGCTCTTACCGTGGGGAAGTCAGGGTCCGGGAGGCCGTTGCGCGTTCCATCAATACGATTGCATGGCAGGTGCTTGAAACAATTACCCCGAAATATGGGATGTCTTTTTTGGATAAAATGCATTTCCATAATTTAAGTTATATTGACAATGACAACCTTGCCCTCTCTTTAGGGGGATTTACGGAGGGCGTCCGCGTCGTGGATATGGCAAAGGGATATTCTACACTGGCAAATGGGGGCAGTTACAGCGACAGGACCTGCATTAAAAAGATAGAGCGAGTGTCAGACGGCACGATTTATAAGAATACAGAGGAAGAAGTACAAGTATATTCTATGGATGCCGCATGGCTGATGACAGATATCTTAAAAGGGGTGTTAAATGAGCCATATGGAACCGGGCATGCTTTGAAGCTGGGAAATGACCAGATTTGCGCCGGAAAGACCGGTACCGCAAATTCCGGGAAGGACGTATGGTTTTGTGGATATACGAAATACTATACAACAGTGGTTTGGGCGGGCTATGATACGCCAAGGGCGATGCCGGGGGCAACGGGAGCATCTATTTCTGGAAAAATCTGGAAAAATTATATGGATATTATCCATAAAAACCTTGAGCCGCTTGATTTTACTATGCCAGAAACGATATGCCTTGCAAAATACAAAAAAGATGGCGCAATTGTGGAGGGGACAGAGACAAGCGGAGAGAAAAAAAGGACAGGCGGAAAAGATTATTTTTCTACAAAGATATTATCTGAGAAAGCAGAATATGCTATAAAACTAAAAGAGAAAGAACATCAGAAGGCCGTGCAGAAACGCCTGCGTACATTTGAAAAGATGACATTAGAAAGTCTTTCTGATTATTATGCATTTAATGAAACGTATGAAGAACTGAGTGATATGATTGCTGCGTTAGAGGATGACGATGTCCGCAAAAATTTTGCGAAGAGGCTGAAAGGCAAGTATGAGTCTTTAAAGGACGAAAATGTGAATTGGAGCAAGGCGGCTTCAGAATATGCCAAAGCACAGCAGGAAGAATATGAACTGCTTGCCAAAGAACGGCAGATGGCGTCAGAAGAAGCACGTGCAAAGAAACTCAAGGAGAGCAGGATTAAGCTTGCCAGGACAAGGATTAAGAAGTTAAGGACTTATAAGTACCTGCCGTCTAATTCAGAGGAGTTGATTGACAGGGCGCGGGAGGCTGTGGAAGCTTGTAAGAATTACAGCGAATATGCCTCTTTGCGGAGTGCTTTTATAAAAAATGCGGAATATCTTAGGGCGCTTCCGATTAAAAATTCGTCAACGCATAATATGCAGCCGCAGACAACTACAGAACCGCAGACGAGCGCAGAACCAGACGGGGATACGCAGTAAGGATAGGAAAAAGATTTCCAGATGCGCTCTGGCAGGGAGGAAAACAGATGGATTCAAAAGACACAAAGGAAATGGGGGCCGTAAGACAGCTGCCTCCTACAAAACTACAGCCATCAGGGCAGGAGCCGCAAGAGCAGCTTCTGCCGAAGCGGCCGTCAGGGCAGTTAAAACTAAATCAGCCAAAGCCTGTAAAGGAACAGAAGAAACCAACAAGGCTGCAGCGTTATGGGAAAGTGGGGCAATGGTTCCAGGTGCTTTGTTTTATGAATGTCCCGGTTTTTGGGTTTATTTATATGTTAGTCCTGGCAGTCCGTAAAAAGACGCCGCCATATAAAAAATCTTTTGCAGCTGCCTATATTTTATACCGCATCCTTGTGATGGCCCTGGCAGTGGTGATTCTTTTTATACTATATAAAGTAGGCCTTAGTTTTGTGGATGAAATTTTGAAATATGCAGGGGGTTCTCTTTAATATGCAGGAGGCAGAGACAGAAAACTGGTATTGGTATAAACTAACAGGGCAGGGAGAAATTTGCCTGTACCGTGTATTTGGGACATTGCCTGAGGTATCTGTACCGGAAACCCTGTTTGGGAAAACGGTGACAGGGCTTGGAAGTTATTGTTTTTCTGAGACGGAAAAAGCAGGGGATTTTAGGGTTTGTTCTGATACTTTAATGGGGCAGGAAGCAGAAGTGCTTTTCCAAAAGCTTCTTTTGCAGAAAAAAATCCGCTGTCTCTGTGGAGAATATCTGGAAAAGGTTTCTCTGCCCAAAAGTATGAAAGCAATTGGGAACTGTTGCTTTTACCGGTGCAGCAGGCTGACAGGGCTGACAGTGGGGAATGGGCTGTCTGAAATTGGAAGCGATGCTTTTATGAATTGTATTAGGCTTCGGGAAATTGTTGTTTTGGGAGGCGTTACAGAACCAAGTGGGTTAAAGCAGATTTTAGGGCAGCGTCCGCTTGAAACAAGGGCAGAGTTTATTGCAGGGCAGGAGACAGAGGCAGTCCTTCTTTATCCGGAATATAGCGAGACATATGATGAAATTGGTCCGGCGCATATTTTTGAGCTGAATATTGCAGGTGAGGGATTCCGTGCCAGGCAGTGCTTCCGGGAGGGGGTGGTTGACCTGGCACAGTATGATACTGTTTTTGTCCAGGCGCAGGCAGGGGAAAGCGTGCGGACATTGTGTTATATGGCGGGTTTTCGTCTTTTTTATCCTGCAGGCCTAAAAGAGGAAAGTAAGCAAAGATATGAAGATTATCTAAAAGAAAATGCTATGCAGGTGATGGAAGTCCTGGTAAAGGAACAGGATCTTAAAATGCTGCAGTTTTTTGGGGAGGAAGGATATCTGGGAAGCGTAGAAATGAAAAAGGGGGCGCAGCTTGCAGCCTCCGGGGACTGGACAGAGGGAGCCGCTTTGCTTTTGCAGATGCAGCAAAAGTGGCATGGCAGCGAAAAAAAGAAAAAATACTCTTTTGATGCATTTTAAATTTGCATACGGAACTGTATATCCTGCAGTTCCTACGGGAAGGAGAGACAGATGGAAGGAAGCCCTGCTGTGCAGACGCAGGAAGAATGGGAAGAGGAGATGGCGTTAAAAATCTTACGGTATACGCATGATGAGCTTTTTATAGAGCTCCGTTTCCTTGGAACTGCACTTTCTGTTCTGGAGCCAAAGGCCGATAACAGGATTACAACGCTTGCAGCGGATGGCGTTATCCTGTATTTTTCTAAGGAGCAGTTAATCCGTGTTTTTAAGAAGAATGCAGCATATTTAGACAGGCTGTATCTCCATACAGTATTGCACTGCCTGTTTTCCCATCTTTGGATTGGCGGGAAACGGGAGCGTTTTCTATGGGGGACTGCCTGTGATATTGCAGTGGAATATATTATTGACCATATGGGGAAAAAGTGTACCAGGCGCATTATTGGCTGGCTCCGCCAGAAGACGTATGAAGAACTGGAAAAAGGGGGCGCGGGAATTTCAGCGGCACAGGTATACCGTTTTTTATCGGAAAAAGAGACAGAAGAGGTACAGGAGCTCCACAGGGAATTTTTTGCAGATGACCATGCGTTCTGGCCAAAGGAGGAAAAGGGCAGGGCAGAAACAGAAGCGGCAAGAAGGAACTGGGATAAGATTGCTAGGCAGACACAGATGGAACAGAAAAGGCGCGGGCGTGAGACAGAAGAGGGCGAAGAACTGATTGCTTTTCAGATGAAAGTGCAAAAGGCGCGGCGGACCTACCGGGATTTTTTAAGGAAGTTTTCTGTTTTACATGAGGAAATGCATTGTGATTTGGAGGAATTTGACCTGAATTTTTATACCTATGGCCTGCAATTATATAGGAATATGCCCCTGATAGAGCCTTTGGAAAGCAGGGAAGTGAAAAAGATACGTGATTTTGTAGTAGTGGTAGATACAAGTTATTCAACGGGCGGGGAATTGGTACAGGGCTTTTTACAGGAGACTTTTGAAATTTTAAGCCAAGAGGATAATTTTTTCCATCAGTGCAGGCTCCATGTGCTTCAGTGTGATGAAGAGGTAAAAAGCGACATTGTTATTACAAGGCAGGAAGAAGTTAAAGCCCTTTTTTCTGATTTTACAATCCAGGGAGGCGGAGGGACAGATTTCCGTCCGGCATTTTCTTATGTGGAGCGGCTGCTTGCGGAAGGTGAACTAAAGAATTTATGCGGGCTTTTATATTTTACGGATGGAAAAGGCATTTATCCGGAAAAGAAGCCGGAATTTCAGACAGCTTTTCTTTTTATGGAAGATTATGAGGAAGAGAAGGTTCCTGCCTGGGCAATCCGTATGAGGTTAGAACGGGAGGATTTTGAAAAATGAATATCAAAGAGGCAAAACAGGAGGTAGTGAATACTGTCAAAGCATACCTGGAAAAGGATAGCGCAGGGGATTATCTGATTCCGGCAGTCCGGCAGAGGCCGGTTCTTTTGATGGGTCCTCCAGGAATTGGAAAAACACAGATTATGGAACAGGTTGCAAGGGAGTGTAAGATTGCACTTGTCGCTTATACAATTACCCATCATACCAGGCAGAGCGCTGTTGGGCTTCCTTTTATTGAAAAAGAAGAATTTGGTGGGAAAGAATATGCTGTCACAGAATATACCATGAGTGAAATTATTGCAAGCATTTATCATAAAATGCGTAGTACAGGCCTTTTGGAAGGGATTTTGTTTATTGACGAAATCAACTGTGTATCAGAAACGCTTGCGCCGACAATGCTACAGTTTTTACAGTGTAAGACGTTTGGAAGCCAGGCTGTCCCAAAAGGCTGGATTATTGTTGCGGCTGGCAATCCGCCGGAGTATAATAAATCTGTCAGGGAGTTTGATATGGTTACGCTGGACCGTGTTCGGCGGATGGATATTGAGGCAGACTACCATGTCTGGAAAGAATATGCCAGGAAAGAGCAGGTGCATCCTGCCTTGCTTAGTTATTTGGAGCTCCGCCCGAAAAATTTTTACAAGGTTGAGGCAGACGTTGATGGGCTGCAGTTTGTAACAGCAAGGGGCTGGGAGGATTTCAGCGATTTGCTGAAAGCTTATGAAAGCTTGAAGATTCCGGTAACGCAGGAGGTAGTGCATGAATTTTTGCGCCATGCAGATGTGGCGGAAGATGTGGCGGCATATCTTGACTTGTATCGAAAATACCAGGATGATTATGGCATTGAAGGGATTTTACAGGGGGATGTGCCTACAGAGGTTTACCAGAGGGTTTCCCGCGCTGGTTTTGATGAAAAAATTAGCGTAACGGGGCTTTTACTGGATGGGCTGCTCCGTGAAATGGCTGCTTTTTGCTGGGAAAAGGAGCTGACAGATGCCTGGTACCTTTATTTAAAAGAGTACCGGAGCCAGATAGGGCAGGCGAAAGATGCAAAGGAATGTTACCTGTCGTTGTTAAAGCAGGAAGAAGAAGCGTTTGGGCAAAAAAAAGCGGCAGGCCTTTATACCAGGAGGGAAGTACAGCTTTATGGAAGCCTTTTGGCATTTTTAAAAGAATCGTGCCCTGCCGGAGGGCTGGGGGCAGAAGAAAGTTTTGAGAAAGCAAAGGAAGGCTTTGGCAGGCAGGCGGAAAAGCTTTCTAAAGCAGAGGAAAAGGCAGGGAAAGCAACAGAGAATGCCTTTGATTTTATGGAAACAGCATTTGCAGCAGGGGAAGAAATGGTGCTTTTTGTCACAGAACTTACCCTATCGCAGGAAGGCGCTGTTTTCCTGTCAGAATATGAGTGCAGCCGTTACCATAAATATAATAAAGAACTGTTAATTGGCAGCAGGCGCAGGGAGCTGTTGTCAGAATTGGAAAGATAGGTTACTATTCACGGCTAATTTCAGAAAAAAGACAGACTCGTCGTGCTTGCACGTAAGAAAATGACTATTTTCTGAAATTAGCGTGCAGGCTGTTCTAAACAGCATAAGTAAAACATACGCTGCCGCTTTTGCAGCATCTGACAGCTTTGCTGGCAGGTTTTACGCATGTTGTTTAGAGCGGCCGTGAATAGTAACAAAGATAGTGCAAGGGGAATTTAGATGGGAAAAAAAGTATATGCAGTACGGAATGGAAGAAAAACAGGGATTTTTGATACCTGGGCAGAATGCCAGAAACAGACAACAGGTTTTTCCGGCGCAGAGTTTAAATCTTTTACAACAAGGGCAGGTGCAGAAGCATATTTAGCAGGGGAAGATGATGAGGCTCCTTTTACGGACAGGCAGAGTACAGCGCCTCTTGCAGGGGACGGAACGATGACAGCGTATGTCGATGGAAGCTTTGATAAGCTTTCCGGCGATTTTTCCTGTGGGATGGTGGTTTTGTACCAGGGGCAGGAAAAACTGTTCTGCCACAGGTTTTGTGACAGGGAGCTTGCACAGATGCATAATGTGGCAGGGGAAATTAAAGGAGCTGAGGCAGCAATGCGCTTTGCGGTGGCAAAGCAGATAAAGCGCCTGGTTATTTACCATGATTATGAAGGGATTGCAAAATGGTGCAATGGTGCATGGAAGGCGAATAAGGAGGGGACAAAGGCATACCAGGCGTATTACAATTCAATCCGTGGCATGCTGAACATAGAATTTGTCAAGGTAAAGGGGCATTCTAACGACCATTATAATGATATGGCGGACGCCCTCGCAAAACAGGCGCTGGGGCTTGGGGATACGGATTATGCCACTGAAGATTTTCAGGGGCTGTATGCCTGAAAAGGACAGATGGCAAGGTAATGAACTGTAGATGTGTAGTATAAACTAATGGAGTAAGTTCTTTATTTACAGTTTTTAAGAAAGGAAACAAATGGAAGCAGATATTTTGTTATGGATTCAAAAATATATCAGGAACTCTGGGCTTAGCCCGGTAATGGAAGCTGTTACGCACCTTGGGGATTTCGGGCTTTTCTGGATTTTAATGATGATTGTGTTAGTGCTGTACCAAAAAACAAGGAAGGCCGGGATAGCTGTGGGGATTGCGCTGCTTGGCTCGTTTGTGTTTAATAATTTGCTGCTGAAAAATCTGGTGGCGAGGACAAGGCCGTATGAGGTGATTGACGGGCTGCACCTTTTAGTGGGGAAGGCGGTTGATTTATCTTTCCCATCCGGGCATTCAGCCTCCTCATTTGCAGCTGCTGCTGTGATTGCAAAGCTGCTTCCAAAACGATATGGGATTGCCGCCTTTATTTTGGCAGGGATGATTGCCCTTTCCAGATTGTATGTAGGAATCCATTATCCGACCGATGTGCTCTTTGGAATGGTTTCTGGCGGCCTGATAGGGCTGCTGGCCGCAAAATTTTATGGAAATGGGACAGGGCATGCCTGAAAATAAAAATGTTATAGCTTTTTGATATAAGTTATGATAAAATGGCTAAAGTGTATTTGAAAATGTGTAAAGATTGCTGTTCCGGTTTTTAGCTTGCCGGGAAGCAGGAGGTTGCTAAATGAATCGAAGGATTGTTCAGGTGTTTTATGGTCCTGGCAAGGGAAAGACATCAGCCGCAGTAGGGCAGTGTATCCGTGCAGCGAGCCTGGGGCAGTCGGCTATTATTATCCAGTTTTTAAAAGGGAAAGAAAGCGAGGAATTTAATTTTCTGGAAAGGCTGGAGCCGGATATTAAATTATTCCGTTTTGAAAAGGGGGACTGTTCTTACAGTGAACTTTCCGCTTCCAGACAGAAAGAGGAGCGGATGAACATACGGAATGGCTTTAATTTTGCGCGGAAAGTCGTTGATACAGGCGAATGCGATGTCCTGGTGCTGGATGAAGTATTAGGGCTTCTGGATTTGGAGATTATTACGATAGAAGATATTATTAACCTGATTGGGCTGCGGGAGGATTACTGCCGTCTGGTATTGACAGGAAGAAGGCTGCCTCCAGAGATTGCGGAGTATGCGGATGTTATTTCTAAAATTGATTTGGAAAAAGATTTGCCTGCCTGATACAAATGCATATACTACTATATAAAGATACAAGGAGGAGATAGGAATGTCTATTTTTACAGGTGCGGGTGTAGCTTTGATTACACCAATGCATGAGGATGGCTCTATTAATTATGAGGAAATGGAGCGAATCGTTAATGACCAGATTTTAAATGGGACAGATGCTATTATTGTGTGCGGCACAACTGGAGAAGCATCTACTATGACACATGAGGAACACATTGAAACCATTAAGGCATGTGTGGATATGACAAAGAAACGGATTCCTGTAATCGCAGGTACGGGTTCTAACTGTACGGCTACAGCAGCTTATCTGTCAAAAGAAGCGCAAAATGCTGGTGCAGACGGCGTACTGGTAGTATCTCCTTATTACAATAAAGCGACACAGGCAGGGTTAAAAAAGCATTTTACAGAAATTGCCAAGGCAGTTGACCTGCCTGTTATATTATACAATATCCCGGGGCGTACCGGAGTAAATATCCTGCCAAAGACAATTGCCGATTTGGCGGCGGAGGTAGAGAATATTGTTGGTGTAAAGGAAGCTTCCGGGGACTTATCCCAGGTGGCAGACCTTCTTTCCCTGACGCAGGGAGAGGTTGACGTATATTCTGGAAATGACGAACAGATTGTGCCGCTTGTGGCGTTAGGCGGAAAAGGGGTTATTTCTGTATTATCACATGTTGCGCCAAAAGATACGCATGATATGGTAATAAAATTGATGGAGGGTGATGTGGAAGGAAGCCGCAGCCTTCAGTTAAAGTATATCCCGTTAATAAAGGCGCTTTTTTGCGAAGTAAACCCGATTCCGGTAAAAGCTGCAATGGAGCTGATGGGATATCAGGCGGGGCCTTTGCGTATGCCGCTTACCAGGATGGAAGAAGCAAACAGGCAGGCGCTTCGTCAGGCGATGGTTGATGCAGGTGTGAAAGTGGTTGGTTAAATTTTGAATAGCAGCTTTCACCGGCATGGAAAGAAGACAGCCGGTAGAGAAATCTGCCGGCCTTTTTATGTCATAGGAAATTGCTGTAATTGTGGTGGTACAACGGAAGAAAGGATAAAGAACAATGACAAACATTATTTTGGTAGGCTGTAATGGGCGTATGGGACAGATGATTAGCAGTATTGTGGCAGATGATAAAGATGCTGTTATTGTGGCAGGCATAGATATTGTAAATAACAGGGAGAATGGCTATCCTGTTTATCAGGAGTTTTCGGGCTGTAAAGAAGAAGCAGATGTAATCGTTGACTTTTCTTCTGCGAAGAATCTGGAAAAGGTAGTGGATTTTGCAGTAGAAAAGAAGATTGCCCTGGTGGAATGTTCTACAGGGCTGTCAGAAGAGCAGACGAAGTATCTTCTGGACGCGGGGAAAAAGACGGCTGTCCTGCGTTCTGCAAATATGTCACTTGGCGTGAACCTTTTGCTAAAGATGGTTAAGGAAGCTGCCCATAAACTGGCTTCAGAAGGGTTTGACATTGAAATCGTGGAAAAACACCACAACCAGAAGCTGGATGCGCCTTCCGGGACGGCGTTAGCATTAGCTGATTCTATCAATGAGGCGATGGACAACCAGTATGAATATGTCTATGACCGTACGCAGGTGCGCCAGAAAAGGGAGAAAAAGGAACTGGGGATTTCTTCTGTCCGTGGCGGGACGATTGTAGGGGAACATGATGTAATTTTTGCCGGTAATGACGAGGTAGTTACCTTTTCCCATGCTTCCCATTCCAGAGGGGTATTTGCGAAAGGGGCTGTTGTGGCGGCTAAATATCTAAAAGGGAAGGATGCCGGACTGTATGATATGGCGGATGTGCTGATGTGATGTATTTGAGGTATGAAAATATTATTGATATCGTTTTGGCGGTCCTCTTCCTGCTGATTGTAATCCGTGGATGGCATGTCGGCCTTGTTATGTGCATAGCACATATTGCAGTGCTTATTGCTTCCGCAGTGATTGCATCTGCATTTGTAAAGACGACGGGTATCATTCCATTATACGGCGTATTTTTTATAGCTGCCGCAGCAGTGCTTGGGAAAGTGGTACAGGTGCTAAAGGTTGTGGAATGGATTCCCCTGGTTGGCATAGTAAATAAGGCAGGAGGTGCTTTTGCCGGTTTTATTGGCGCTTTTTTGGTTTTCCACATTTTGTTTGGCTTTCTTTTCAGGGCTGTTCCGCAGGAACTGTGGGAGCAGTGGGGACTTACGCAGGAAATAATTGACAAAACATATCTGTTCAAAGCATTTATAAATAGAGGTTAGGCCAAAGCAGGAATGAGGTTTTTGTGAATAAAGTTAATTATCAGTTAGAGTTAGAGAAAGTAATAGGGCAGGTAACGGAAAAAGACGAGGTTCCAAGGCTTTTGATGCATAGCTGCTGCGCACCTTGCAGCAGTTACTGCTTAAGTTATTTGGCAGATTTTTTTAAAATAACCATATTTTATTATAATCCCAATATAACCTTGAAAGAGGAATATGAAAAGCGGGTACAGGAACAGCAGCGGCTGATTCAGGAGCTCCCGGTTAAATATGAGGTTTCCTTTGCAGAGGGGAAATATGACCCGGAATCTTTTTATAAGATGGCAAAAGGCCTGGAAGAGCTTCCAGAGGGAGGGGAACGGTGTTTTGCATGTTATCAGATGCGTTTAAGGGAGGCGGCTGTATATGCAAAAGGGAACGGGTTTGCCTTTTTTACGACAACGCTTTCTGTCAGTCCTTATAAAAATGCACAAAAGCTTAATGAAATTGGGCTGCAGCTTTCAAAGGAGTACCAAATCCCCTGGCTGATGTCAGATTTTAAGAAAAAAGATGGATATGCAAAATCAATTGCGCTTTCAAAGGAATATAATCTTTACCGCCAGAATTATTGCGGCTGTGAGTTTAGCCGGATGCAGGCGGAAAAGAAATCCAGCATAGCAGGAAGAGATATAAGCGGAGGAAGAAATGGCAGAAATTTGGGATGTATACGATGAAAATGGGCAGAGAACCGGAAAAACAATGGAACGCGGCGTGCCGGATGCAGGCGATTACCTGCTCTGTGTCCATGTATACCTGCATACGCCGGATGGCAGATTTCTGGTACAGAAACGTTCAAATAATAAGGAGAGCCATCCTGGGGAATGGGATATTACAGGAGGCGCCGTTTTGCGTGGGGAAGAAAGCCTGGAGGGAGCAAAGCGTGAAACGTTTGAAGAGGTCGGGATTGATATTTCAGATGCCAATATACATTTTGTTGGAAGGGTAAAAAAGAGGAAAAGTTTTGCAGATGTCTATTTTGTAGAAAAGGAGTTTGCAATCTCTGATTGTGTGCTGCAAAAAGACGAGGTCGATGAAGTACGTTTTGTGGACGGTACAGAGCTTTTGCGCCTGCAGGTGCATGACAGGCTGCGTGAACCGGAATATATCGAAGTGATCCAGAAAGCAGTTAAGCATTTTGGGCAGCGCCATGGGCAGTAGGCAGTGTATGTCTATTCTAAACGTTACTATTCACAGCCAATAGTATCAGGATAGATACATCCAAAGGGAAAATCATTATTTATTTGTTTCTACAATTTATGATACCATTGACTGTGAATAGTAACTTCTAACATATGTAAAATTTGTTAAATACAGAATAAAGTTGACAAATAAAAAAGGGATTGCTATAATTGTTTTGTAACAAATTTGTAATATTTATGATGCAAAAATGGCATATAAGAAATGAGGTTCCATATGAGAAAGAACAAATTAGTAATCTTGGCGGCTGGTACAGCTTTATTGGCGGCATTCATATGCTTTCCTTTTTCCGGACAGGCTGCAGCCTCTATAGAAGAAAAACCATTAGCAGGCATTACCCTTTCAATTGACCGTTACTGTGAATCCGTACTGGAAAATCTGAAAGAAGATGCAGAGCAGGCGAAGAAAGAAGCAGGCGGGGAGGAAGCTTCTGATGATGTAGCAATTCTTTCTAATATTTCGGAAAAGGAAAAACAGGAGAAAAAAGAACGGGAAGAACGGATTAAGCTGAACCTGAAATATGATAAGCTTGGGATTGCAAATGTTGATACATACTTAAATGTCAGGAATCGCGGAAGTGAATCTGCCAAAATTATTGGCAAAATGACGAAAAACACCGGATGTAATATTATTTCTGTCAAAAAAGGCTGGGCAAAAATTGAATCCGGCAAAGTAAAAGGGTATGTTAAGGCGGAATATCTCCTGCAGGGGGAGGAGGCTGAGAAAAAGGCGCTCAAGGTCGCAACTTTAAAGGCAATTGTTGATACAGAGACGTTAAATGTACGCTACCTGCCTTCCATTGATTCTCCAATTTATGACCAGATATCAGAGGATGAATATTATACTGTTGAGAAGGAACATCTCACAAAGGAATTTATGCAGACATATATGGCAAAGCACTGCAGCAAGAAGACAGTAAACAGCGTGGATAAAGAATCAATGTATGCTGATTTGGAAAATTGGGCGATGCTTTCCATTGATAATGAAAAGGTATTTATCAGTAAAGATTTTGTGGATTTGCAGTATAAACTGAACCGTGCTGTAACTGTCCAGGAAGAGAAGAAAAAAAGCTCTTCTTCATCTTCCAACAGGGCGGCAGGTATCGTAAGCTATGCAATGCAGTTTTTGGGGAATCCTTATGTATGGGGAGGAACAAGCCTGACAAATGGTACAGATTGTTCTGGATTTACAATGGGGATTTACAGCCATTTCGGTTACTATCTGCCAAGGACTTCCGCAGCACAGGCAGCGGCAACCCGTTCTGTGAGCAGCAGTGAAGTGCAGGTTGGGGATTTGTTCTTTTATGGAAGCGGTTCTGTAAGCCATGTCGCGCTTTATATTGGCGGCGGACAGATAATCCATGCAAGTAACGCAAGGGATGGTATTAAGATTTCAAGCGCTTATTACCGCCAGCCATTAAAAATTGGACGTGTAATGTAATAAAACAAATTAAAAGGGACATCGGAGGGACGGTGCCCCTTTTTTTGATACTATTTACAGCCAATCGCAGCCTTTTTGCGGCTTGTTACATACGCGGGAATAAAATGTTTGCAATTTAGAAGAATATATTATATCCTATACATAGTGTGCCATTTTGGTGACATATATTATCTGTACTGCAGTTGCTTGGCAGTATGGCTTAATTGCGAAAGGAAAAAAAGCATGGATATTTTTAATGTTTTAACTATGGTTGGGGGGCTGGCATTATTCCTGTATGGAATGAATATTATGGGGGATGGCCTTGCTAAAACTTCTGGCGGTAAGTTAGAGGCTATTTTGGAAAGGTTTACTTCTTCGCCAATTAAGGCAGTGCTTTTGGGCGCCGGCGTCACGGCTGTAATCCAGTCTTCATCTGCGACAACAGTAATGGTAGTAGGGTTTGTCAATTCGGGGATAATGAAGCTGACACAGGCAGTTGGTATTATTATGGGGGCAAATGTCGGTACGACAATTACTTCGTGGATTTTGAGCCTGACCGACATTCAAGGAGAGAGCGTTTTTATTAAATTATTAAAGCCGTCGTCTTTTTCACCGGTTTTGGCAATGATTGGCGTCAGTCTGATTCTTTTTTCAAAGAGCATGAAAAAAAAGGACATTGGGACAATTCTGGCAGGCTTTGCGATTCTTATGACAGGGATGGACACGATGAGCGCTGCCGTAAAGCCGCTTGCAGAAATTGAGGAATTTACCAGTATTTTTCTGATGTTTAGTGACAACCCTTTGATTGGCGTTGTCGTTGGTGCGCTGTTGACGGCTGTAATCCAGAGCTCTTCGGCTTCCGTCGGGATTTTGCAGGCGCTTTGCCTGACGGGTTCTGTATCCTATGCGTCAGCGCTTCCTATTATTATGGGACAAAATATCGGTACTTGTGTAACGGCTCTGCTGTCGGCAATCGGGGCAAGCAAAAATGCCAGGCGTGCTGCATTTGTACATTTTTACTTTAATATAATTGGAACTGTCATTTTTATGGTACTTTTCTATGTCATAAATGCAGTGGTTAATTTCTCTTTTATGGAGGAAGCGGCTGGCGCAGCAGGGATTGCTATAATCCATAGCTGTTTTAATGTGACTGCTACGGCTGTTTTGCTTCCATTCCGGGATATTCTGGTAAAAATTGCAACGCTTACAGTCCGTGATGATAAGGCAGAGGCAGAGAGAAGCGGCCTTAAGCTTTTGGATGAAAGATTTTTAGAAAAGCCTTCCTTTGCGCTTGGTTCAGCAAAAAAAGCGGCGGTAGAAATGGCATATGCGGCACAGGAGGCTTTAAATGAAGCAATTTCCCTGATTAACCAGTACGATAAGGGAAAAGCAAAAAAAGTAATGGAATTAGAGGATATGGTAGACCATTATGAGGACGAGTTAGGGGCCTATCTGATGAAAATAAATAATGCCGATTTGTCTTTGAAGGATTCTCAGTCAGTATCTATGATGCTTCATTGTATAGGGGATTTTGAAAGAATTTCAGATCATGCCTGCAATGTTATGGAAACAGTGGCGCAGGCAAACAAAAAGGGTGCGGCTTTTTCTGACAAGGCGAAGGAAGAGCTGGCTGTCTATGAAAGTGCAGTCCAGGAAATTGTCTCTATGACATGTAAGGTTTTTGATACAGAAGATACGGTCCTGGCTGTCCAGGTGGAGCCTTTGGAAGAGGTAATAGACACGCTGAATGAGGAAATCAAAAAGAAGCATGTAAAACGCCTTAGGAAAGGGAAATGTACAATTGAAGTGGGATTCGTACTGTCTGACCTTACGACAAACTTTGAGAGGATTGCAGACCATTGCTCTAATATTGCAATCAGTTTAATCCAGATGAAGGAAGATGGCCTGGAATCCCATGGGTATCTGGATAATTTAAAAGAAAATGATAATCCGGAATTTTTGGCGAAATATAAGGAATACCGTAAAAAATATAAACTGCCATAATACGGTGGCACAGAAAGTGAGGAAATAATGGGTTATGCAATTGTCAGCCTAAAGAAAGGCGAAGGCAGGACAGTAAAAAGCGGCGGAATGTGGATTTATGATAATGAAATTGCTTCTATTATGGGGAGCTTTGAGGATGGGGATATTGTCATAGTGCATGATTTTGACGGCTATCCACTAGGGAAAGGGTTTATAAACCGCCATTCACGTATCCGCATCCGGCTTCTGACAAGAGATGTTAACCAGGAGATTAACCGTGAATTTTTAAAGATGCGGCTGAAAAATGCATGGGATTACCGAAAAAGAACTGTCGATATAGGAAGCTGCAGGATTGTTTTTGGGGAAGCTGACTTCCTGCCCGGTCTGGTGGTTGATAAATTCAGCGATGTTCTTGTTGTCCAGTCTTTAGCGCTTGGGATTGATTGCTGGAAAGAAGAAATAATAGGGATTTTAAAAGAAATTTTAAAGGAAGACGGGATTTCTATCCGCGGCGTGTATGAGCGCAGCGATGCCAAAGTGCGGAAGCAGGAGGGGATGCAGCCTGTAAAGGGGTTTCTTGGGGAAGAATTTGAAACAGAGGTAGAAATTTCAGAAAATGGCATAAAATACCTGGTGGATATAGTGGATGGGCAAAAGACAGGCTTTTTTTTAGACCAGAAATATAACCGGCTGGCAATCCGAAAACTCTGCAGTGGGGCAAAGGTCCTTGATTGCTTTACCCATACAGGTTCCTTTGCTTTAAACGCCGCGCAGGCGGGCGCAGCAAGCGTTCTTGCGCTGGACGCTTCCGAGGGCGGTATCATGCAGGCAAGGAAAAATGCAGAGCTGAATGGTCTGTCTGACATTGTATCGTTTGAATGTGCAGATGTTTTTGAAAAGCTTCCTGCGTTGGAAAAAAGTAGAGAAAAGTTTGATTTGGTTATTTTAGACCCGCCTGCCTTTACAAAATCCCGAAATTCTGTTAAGAATGCAGTAAAAGGATACCGGGAAATTAACCTCCGTGCGATGAAGATACTCCGTGATGGGGGATTTTTGGCAACCTGTTCCTGTTCGCATTTTATGACGGAAGAATTATTTGCAAAAACAATCGGGCAGGCGGCTGCAAATGTACATAAACGCCTCCGCCAGGTAGAATTTCGCACCCAGGCGCCAGATCACCCGGTACTCTGGGCTGCAGAGGAGTCATATTATTTAAAATTTTTTATTTTCCAGGTTGTGGAGGAGAAGTAATAGGGGCTGGTATAGACTTTGTTATACGGTTATGATATACTAAATAGGCTATAATAACGTGTTTCATGATGGGGAGGCAGTCATATGCCTGGAAAGTTATTTTAACAGCAGGGGTTAGACCTGACAGAAATCGACAGGATCAAAAAGTAAAACAGGAAGAAGAGAGGTTAGTTATGGAAATCAGATATAAAAGTACAAGAAGCAATGGGGAAACAGTTACGGCGTCACAGGCAATTTTAAAAGGTCTGGCAGAGGATGGGGGATTATTTGTCCCAACAGCAATTCCAGAGCTCGGGGTATCTTTAGAAGAGATTTCAAAAATGAATTACCGGGAAACGGCATATCAGGTAATGAAGCAGTTCCTTACTGATTTTACAGAGGAAGAGTTAAAAAATTGTATTGACAGGGCTTATGATGAAAAATTTGATACAAAGGAAATTGCGCCGCTTACAGAAAAGGATGGGGCATATTATCTGGAGTTGTTTCATGGTGCGACAATTGCATTTAAGGATATGGCGCTTTCAATTTTGCCACATCTTCTGACAACTTCTGCAAAGAAGAATCAGGTAAAGAACCAGATTGTTATTTTAACAGCTACTTCAGGGGACACTGGAAAAGCAGCATTAGCAGGTTTTGCTGATGTGGAGGGTACAAGCATTATTGTATTTTACCCGAAAAATGGCGTCAGCAGGATTCAGGAGCGCCAGATGGTGACACAGAAGGGGGCAAATACTTCTGTGGTTGGGATTACCGGGAATTTTGACGATGCCCAGAGTGGCGTGAAAGCAATGTTTAACAATAAAGAGCTTGCAAAAGCAATGGATAAGAAAGGGTATCAGTTTTCTTCTGCAAATTCGATTAATATTGGGCGTCTTGTACCACAGGTTGTCTATTATGTTTATTCTTATACAAGGCTTTTGGCGCAGGGGGCTGTAAAAAAGGATGAGAAGGTAAATTTTGTTGTGCCGACTGGTAACTTTGGAAATATCCTGGCGGCATTTTATGCAAAAAATATGGGCGTGCCAGTGAATAAATTAGTCTGCGCTTCTAATGACAATAAAGTGCTGTATGACTTTTTTGAGACAGGGGTATATGATAAGAACCGGGAATTTATCCTTACTTCTTCTCCGTCTATGGATATTTTGATCTCCAGCAACCTTGAACGCCTGATTTATAAAATTGCCGGGGAAGATGCGGAAAAGACGGCAGATATGATGGCTTCCCTTGCAGGTGATGGGAAATATTCTATTACCGATGAGATGAAAAAAGAAATGAAAGATTTTGTCGGCGGATGGGCAGGTGAAGAAAAGACGGCTGCAGAGATTAAGAGAGTATATGACAAGGCTGGTTATGTCATGGATACCCATACGGCAGTGGCTTCCGCAGTTTATCAGGAGTATAAGGCAAAGACAGGCGATACGGCAAAGACGGTAATTGCTTCAACAGCCAGCCCTTATAAATTTGCGGAAAGCGTGATGGCTGCGATTGATGGGAAATATAAAGGGATGGATGATTTTGCATTGATTGATGAACTTTCCAAAGTTTCCGGCACAAAAATCCCAAATGCGGTAGAAGAAATCCGCAGTGCAGCAGTTCTCCATAGCAGGGTATGTGAAACAGGAAAAATGCAGGAAACTGTAGAAGAGATTTTGGGGCTGGCATAAGGCTAAGGAAGCAGCAGCTATGCCTGCAAATAGGATAGGAAGGCAGTGATAGTTACTATTCACGGTTATTCTTTTTTCATGCAGTAGACCGTGAATAGTAACGATGTTGGAGATTTTTTTGAGGCGATACTTGACAAAGCAAGGGGTTAATGCTATCATTTCAAAAATAAGGCACAATAGGTTGCCTTTTTTATTAGAATATTGTTAGCACTCGTTGAAGAAAAGTGCTAACAGAAAACCTGTTCCTTGGTAGAGCACTATAGAATGGAGGTTTCATATGTTAGTAATACCGGTGTTTGATACGTTGATTTTATCGAATGTTCAGATTAATGTACAGGAAGATGTTTTTTCACAGGAAGAGATTGAGCATATAAAAGAAGAGGATACATTTATTATTGTCCCGATTAAGGAACAGAAGGAGCGCGGTGAGTTAACAGAGTCAGATTTTTATGATGTGGGGATTCTTGCAAAGGCGGTTTCTACAATTAATCATGAGGGGAATGCCCTGTTTGTTATGGATACCCAGGAGCGGGTCAGGATTCATGATGTTGCTTTTGACGGAGGCAGGGTGGAGGCTTCCTATGAAATCCTGGATGATATTGTAGATATCTCGGAACAGGAGGAACATGCGCTGTTAGCGGAGTTTAAGCAATATGCAGAAGAGCTTGTGCAGAACCTTCCCGGCGGCGTTTGGATGAGAGGCTATATCCGCCGTTGGAAAAACCTGAATGAAGCGGCAACGAATATTGGCTCCTATTTGGATATAAATGACAGGGAGCGTTTTGAAATAATGGCTGCGGATTCCTTAAAAGAGCGTTACCATTTGATTTTAGAGGGAATCCGGCGTCTTATGGGAACAAAAGCTGTCAGGGATGAGGTCACAAATAAGATGACGCAGGAGCAGCAGGATGCCTACAAAGTAATGGCGATAAAGAAGCAAATGAAGCTTTTGGAGGAGCAGTTAAATGTTTTAGAGGAGGACTTTGCTTCTGAGGAAGAGATGTTTGCCAAAAAAATTGAAGAGGCAGGGATGCCGGAAGAAGCAAAAAAAGAGGCAGAACGGGTATTAAAGCGTTTTTCTATGGAGGGCAGCCAGGGGCATGAGTATGGCACGCTTTATGAATACCTTGATTTTGTAACAACACTTTCCTGGAAAGATGGAGCGGAAAAAAAGATAAACCTTGCTAAAGCGAAACAGATTTTGGAAAAAGACCATTATGGCCTGGAAAAAGTGAAAAAGAGGGTATTGGAGCAGATTGCGGTTACTAGCTTAAAGGGGAAACCAACTGGTTCCATCTTGCTGTTTGCAGGGGCGCCGGGTACCGGGAAAACAAGTATGGGAAAAAGCGTTGCGAAGGCGATGGGAAGGGAATATGTGCGCATCAGCCTTGGGGGAATCCGTGATGAGGCAGAAATACGCGGCCATAGAAGGACTTATGTCGGAGCGATGCCTGGGCGAATTATGGAAGGCATCAAACGCTCAAAAGTAAATAACCCGGTAGTGGTGCTGGATGAGATTGATAAACTGACGTTAGATTATCAGGGAGACCCGGCAAGCGCTTTACTGGAAGTATTAGACCCTGAACAGAATCATTCTTTTGTAGACCATTACTTAAATGTCCCTTATGACCTTTCTAAAGTGTTTTTCATCTGTACGGCAAATACAACGGAAGGGATTCCAGAACCATTGCTTGACCGTATGGAGGTGATTTCCTTATCAGGGTATACGCCAATTGAAAAATACCAGATTGGGCGGAAATATCTTCTGCCAAAGGCAATGGAGGAAACAGGGCTTAAAAAAGGGCAGCTTTCCATTACACAGGGAGCTTTAAAAAAGCTTATATCAAATTATACGATGGAGGCAGGCGTGCGCGGACTCCGCAAACAGCTTGACAAAATCTGCCGTTATGCCGTAGTAAAGCTTTTGGAGCAGGAAGGTGCAGAGCCAAATAAATCAACTGACATGGCAGAGGATGCTGCTTCTTTAGAAGAAAATACTTCTGAAGCTGCCAAAGCAAAAGAGGATGGGAAGGCTCTGCCAAAGATTACAGTAAAAGAAAATGACTTACCTGATATTTTAGGGAAAAAGGCGGCAAACCATGATTTTGCCCTGAAAAATGCAATTCCAGGCGTAGCGACCGGCCTAGCCTGGACACAGGCAGGAGGGGAGATTCTTTTTGTAGAAGCGGTTCAGACAGAAGGGGATGGGAAAATACAGTTGACCGGGCAGCTTGGCGATGTGATGAAAGAATCCGCAGAGCTTGCCTATACGCTTGTGAAATCTTATTTTGCAGAACAAATTGGGAATTTTGATAAGAGGGATATTCATATCCATGTACCGGAAGGGGCGGTGCCAAAGGATGGGCCTTCTGCAGGAATTACCTTGTTTACAGCGTTAACTTCCCTGTTTTTGCAAAAACCGGTAAAGAAAAAACTTGCTATGACAGGAGAAGTGTCGCTCCGTGGGGAGGTACTGCCAATTGGCGGGCTTCCGGAAAAATTGATGGCAGCCCACAGGGCAGGGATTAAAACTGTCCTGATACCAGAAAAGAATGTAGAAGATTTGAAAGAAGTACCAAAAGAAATTACAGAAAAATTATTTATCCATCCTGTATCTACTATACAGGATGTAGCCAGGGAGAGCCTTGGCATTAAGATGTGAGTTTTTAGGTGATAAAAAGCGCACCGCCAGCGCTGGTGCGCTTGCAGCCACTATGTTACAGCGCAATTTCTTATAACATAAAAAAGGGGAATGGATTTCATTCCCCTTTTACTGATTATTTTAGTATGCTTATAAATTAAACATGCTCCAAAGGTTCAAAGGTGCGCGCAGAATGTGTTGCGTGTTTGCGGCTTTGGGTGACAGAAAGCGCCTGGCTGCAAAAATATTCCTGTGAGTTTAAACGGTCTTTTTTCTGTGGGTTCAGATGGAGATAGGAACCGTCTGGCTGCATAATGCGTGCTTTTACATTGTCACGGAGCTGGACATCCAGGATATCAATCACTTCTTTTTGCAGGGTGGCGTCTTCTACCGGAAAGAGGATTTCCACACGTTTATCAAGGTTGCGCGGCATCCAGTCAGCGCTGCCCATGTAAACTTCCTCGAAACCATTGTTGTGGAAATAATAGATCCGGCTGTGTTCCAGGAAATCTCCCACAATGGAACGGACGCTGATATTTTCGCTGATGTCAGGGATGCCTACCTTTAAACAGCAGATTCCACGGACAACAAGTTCTATTTTAACGCCTGCGGTAGACGCTTCATAGAGGGCGGAAATAATTTCCGCATCGCACAGGGAGTTCATTTTTGCCTTGATAAACGCTTTCTTGCCTTCTTTTGCAAAATCACGTTCCCTGTTAATCATCTGGATAAAACGGTCGCGGAGCCAGATTGGGGCAACGATCAGTTTGTTCCATACAGCAGGCTCAGAATAGCCGGAAAGCATATTAAATACGGCTGTAGCATCTTCCCCGATTGCGCGCTGCTGTGTTAAAAGCCCCATATCTGTATAGAGTTTTGCTGTGCTGTCATTGTAGTTTCCGGTGCCAAGATGGACATACCTGCGGATTCCGTCTTCTTCTTTCCGTACAACAAGTGTAATCTTACTATGCGTCTTTAGGCCGACAAGGCCGTAAATAACATGGCAGCCTGCCTGTTCCAGCTTCCTTGCCCAGATTATATTATTTTCTTCATCAAAGCGGGCTTTTAATTCTACAAGAACCGTTACCTGCTTTCCGTTTTCAGCCGCCGCGGCAAGAGAAGCAATAATCGGGGAATGGCTGCTGACACGGTACAAAGTCTGTTTGATGGCAAGGACGTCAGGGTCTTTTGCCGCCTGGCGGACAAAGTCAACTACAGGGTCAAATGTTTCATATGGATGGTGCAGTAAAATATCATGGTCCTTAATCTGGCTGAAAAGACGGTCGTCGCCATTTAGCCACTTTGCCGGCTGTGGAGTATATTTTTTGCTGCGGAACCTGTCAAAGCCATCCAGCCCGGACATTTTCATTAAGAAAGTTAAATCAAGAGGGCCGTTGATTTTAAAAATATCGACTTCATTGATATGGAGTTCTTCTTTTAATGTCTGCAATAGCTGCTCATCAATTGCTTCTTCCACTTCCAGCCGGATTGCTTCTCCCCACTGGCGTTTTTTAAGCTGGCGCTCAATCTCAATTAATAAGTCAGCTGCCTCGTCTTCTTCAATAGTAAGGTCTGCATTCCGCATGACACGGTAAGGGAATACAGAGAGTATTTCATAATTTAAAAAGAGCTTATCAATATTCTTTTCAATAATCTGCTCCAGCAGGATAAAGGTTTTTTCTCCTTCTTCCAGGGATGGGATTTCAACAAAACGTGGAAGGCCGGATGGAACCTGGACGGTTGCAAAATCAATAGCATTGTTCTGTTTTTTCTTTTTTCCATTGTGCGGCATATAAAGCTCACGGAAATGGCCTTTTTCTTCTGTGTCGGAATCGTGCTGCTTTGTCTTTAACAAGGCGCCGATGTTTAAAGATTTATTCCGGATTAAAGGAAAAGGACGGGAGGAATCAACAGCCATCGGAGTCAGCACAGGGTAGACTTCAGAATGAAAATAGTTGTCGACATACCGCGCCTGTTCTTTTGTAAGTTCTTCATGATGGTCAAGGATATAGATATTTTCTACTGCAAGGCTGGGGATTAAAAGTTCATTGTATGTTTCGTACTGCTCTTTTACAAGCTCATGTGTTTTTTTATTGATTTCTTCCAATTGTTTGAGGGGCGTCATACCGGCAATGTCTTTTTTGGTATAATTTACCTGAACCATATCTTTTAAGGAAGCAACGCGTATCATAAAAAATTCATCCAGGTTGGAAGCAGTGATGCTTAAAAATTTAAGACGGTCAAACAGAGGAATGGTTTTATCCTGCGCTTCCTCTAAAACGCGGTAATTAAAAGAAATCCAACTAAGTTCACGGTTATAAAAATATTCCGGTTTGGAATAAACTGATTTGTTTCCCATAATAATCCTTATCCTCCTTAAAATTCCTTTTTTTGCTGCAGGACAGGTTTGATTCCAAATACTTCTTCAAAAAAGTTCGCATTATTGGAAAAAATCCCCTGTTCCAGTGCAATATCATATAATGTATGGCCAGTTATCAATAGAGTGTTGTCTTTAAGTTCCATTGTGACATTCCTGAATTTCTGCCTGTGGCTCCGGTCCATGGAATCTGCCAGCCTTAAGATGGCATTAAGTTTGGCGATTTTGATATAGTCTTCCTTTTCAAAGGTATCTTGTAATTGTGCAAACTGAGGGAAGTCGCCGGTAGGGTAACGCACAATTGTAGCAACCATCATACGCTGTTTGCGTGAAATGCCAATAATTTCTGTTGAGGTGACAATTTTATAGGAGCTTTCCCCAATATCGTTCAGGTTAATAAAAGCGCCGCAATTATGGAGAACTACGGCAATCTGCAGCGTGAAGCGCTCCTGCTTTGTCAGGTTGTTTTGCTTCTTTACGGCGTCAAAGATTTTTAAGGCAATGCTTTCTACAATGCCGGTGTGCTTTGTGCTGCTGGAGTACCGCTCGGCAATTCTGCGTGCCGCTGATAAGATGTCATCAGAAAAGCTGTGCGCCGGGACAATATGTGTTTTGCGTTCTGCAAAATCAGCGGCCATGCCGTCACAGAGGGTAATCCCGGAAAGCCACATCTGTTCCGCCTGCGTTTCCTCAAAGATATTGTGGTAAATCATTGCAGTAGGCAGAAGCAGGGAAGCTTTTTCCACGCTGATATTTAACTCACGGCTTAGTTCTTCCGGTTTTTGTGAAATGATGGAGTGGTAAAACTCATCATATTCAGAACGGTTTACGGAATCTTTTTTTGTGCCCTTTGCGTCAAATGGGAGCAGATAGCCGAAATTATGGGTGGAAAGGTATTTTACAAAGCTTGGGAGCTGGTTTCCGACAGCAATAATATTTTTAATACGGATATCCTTTAAGTAAAGCTGGGTAAAAACATGCAGGTCATGGTAAATATACTCATATATCAGATTTTGGTAATTGTCTGTAATATTGCGCATGTTTTGTAATATTTCCTGGATGCGCAGGGAGCCTAACATAACATTCTGCGTTGCAATCAATGCATTTTTATTAAAAAGGGAAAGCTGGATGCTGCCGCCGCCGACGTCTGCCAGCAGAGTCCCTTTTTGGATTAATTTATGGAAGGAATTTGGCGTCAATGCGATTGCTTTATAGCAAAGGTAACGCTGTTCGGAATTGCTTAAAATACGGATAAAAAAACCCGTGCGCTGCTTGACCTGGTCTAATACAATCAGGTTGTTGTCCGCTTCCCTTAAAGCGCTTGTGGCAGTAATCATATAATCATTGACGCCATATTCTTTCATTTTCAGGGAAAAACCATTTAAGATGCTGCATAACTTTTCAATCGAGTGGTAACTGATGTGGTTTGTAGAATATGTTTCATACCCAAGACGCGAAGTATGATGTACATGGTCGAGCTGCCGGATGCCGCTGCTTTTTGAAATTTCATAAATACGGAGCGTTGTTTCATGGGAACCAACATCAATTGCTGCAAAAGTTGTGATTGCCATAGTATATTGTTCACCGTCCCTTTCCAAATATAATAATCGCCGGTTGTTGACTTTCTGCGAAATAGTATCAGATAAACCTTACTATAATTTTACGTCATTTACACGAAAAAAACCAGCATTTTAAGAAATTTTTAGGAAAAAATAATGGCCGTGAATAGTAACTGCTAATCACAGTCAATGGTATCAGGATAGAAACAAATAAAATTGGCGCGCAGGCTGTCCTAGAGCGTGTTTGAAAATTAAATATTGCACAAATTTACTGCCCTCGGCAATTCCAAAATTTTACCAATGGCACCCCGCTTGCGCTTGGATGGGAAACGCAGCGGTGCATAAAGCCTTAAAAAACAAGGCTCAAGCACAGGCGTCCCCATACAGCTGCCATATGGTAAAATTTTTGGAATTGCCAGGATAATATAACTTATCAGAACTTGCTTTTTAGTTCTGATAAAAGGCACATGCTTTTGTGCCGCAAATCTGATTATGAAAAGCCGTTTTTGCTTTTCATAATATAATTTTTGTGCAATTTGATGGTTTAAAGGTAATTTTCAAACACGCTCTAGCGGTAAAAAACAGAATATTTACAGGATAAATCAGGAATACTACAATCGAAAAATATGAGCTATAACGGAGAAATGCTGCAGAATGGAAACTGCCGCAATCCGTTCCGGCAGAAAAGAGGTAAAGCGATGAGTATGTATCAGATTAAGGAAGTAAAGGGAAGGCAGATTATTGATTCCAGGGGAAACCCAACTGTTGAGGCAGAGGTAACATTAAAGTGCGGAATCAAAGGCAGGGGGGCGTGCCCGAGCGGGGCGTCTACAGGAATTTATGAGGCGCATGAGCTCCGTGATGAGGGGAAGGAGTATCTTGGCAAGGGAGTAAAGAAAGCGGTTGGCAATATTAACAGTGCAATCCAGAGTGCTGTGGAGGGGATGGATGCACGGGACTGCTATGCGGTTGACCGAAAAATGAGGGAAGAGGACGGGACGCCAGATAAAAGCAACCTTGGCGCTAACAGTATCCTTGCCGTTTCTATTGCTGTGGCAAGGGCGGCGGCAAATTGCCTGAATATGCCTTTGTACCGTTTTCTTGGGGGAGTCAGCGGAAATGTCCTTCCAGTGCCAATGATGAATATTTTAAATGGAGGCGCCCATGCAACGAATACCGTGGATACGCAGGAGTTTATGATTATGCCGGTAGGCGCCTGCTGCTTTGCAGAAGGGCTTCGCCAATGCTGTGAGGTGTACCATACCTTGCAAAAGCTCTTAAAAGAGAAAAAGCTGACAACTTCCGTGGGGGATGAAGGTGGTTTTGCGCCAGACCTTGCAAGTGATGCAGAAACGATAGAGCTGATTTTGGATGCAGTAAAAAAAGCAGGCTATGTGCCGGAAAAAGATTTTGTTCTGGCTTTGGATGCGGCATCCAGTGAATGGAAGGGAAAGAGGGCAGGGGAGTATCATCTGCCTAAAAGCGACAGGACAATGAGCACAAAAGAATTAATTGCCCATTGGAAGGAACTTTGTGAGAAGTATCCAATTGCTTCGATTGAAGACCCGCTTGATGAAGAGGACTGGGATGGATGGGAACAGATTACAAAAGAACTTGGAAAGAAAGTGCAGTTGGTAGGAGATGATTTGTTTGTGACAAATACAAAGCGGCTGCAGAAAGGGATTGATGCAGGGTGCGGCAATTCCATCCTGATTAAGTTAAACCAGATTGGGACAATTTCGGAAACAATTGAGGCAATTAAACTTGCAAAGAAGTATGGGTATACTTCGATTATTTCCCACCGTTCGGGTGAAACAGAGGATACGACAATTGCGGATCTGGCAGTTGCCTTAAATGCCGGGCAGATTAAAACGGGAGCGCCAAGCAGAAGTGAACGTGTGGCAAAATATAACCGCCTTATCAGAATACAGGAGGAGCTTGGGAACTTTGGCGGATATGGCGGGCATACTGTCTTTGCAGGAAGAAATAAATAGTAGTGCTGCACTTTATAGTTTGTTACTATTCATGGCCAATCGCAGCGAAATGTAAGTCAAATACCTCGTTACTCTGCAGCGGGGTATTTGACTTACTTAAATTCTGTGCTGGAACCGTTGCAGGCGTCCGTTAGTTTTTATGCTTATATATTACTAAGGTGGTTAAATATCGATGTTTTTACTTGCCTAAATTTCTATCTGCTACGTTGTTATCAATCGCTGTAGCACTCGCTACAGCTCAATCTTCCGCCTTGCAGATAAAAATTTATTCTGCGTAAAATTCATTCGACATTTAACCGCCTTAGTAATATTATAAATCCGAGTAACGCAATTAAAAATTCTGTTATCGGATAAGTAAGCCAGACGCCTGTCATTTTCCATAATGCAGACAGTAAAAATGCCATAGGAATAATCAAAACCAATCCCCTTAATATCGAAAGTATGTGGGCAGGCAGCGCCTTTTCTATTGAAGTAAAAAAGGTTGCTAAAATAATATTATATCCGACAAACGGAATAGATATAAAATATAACTTTAACCCCATTACAGAAATCTGCTGTAACTCCAAATTGTTTTCACTATTGAAAACAGCAGTAATTGGCTCTGCAAAAACAAAAATGAGCAAATAAAGAATAATAGATATGGAGAGCATAGTTACTAAAGCATATTTTAGTATCTTTTTTGCCTGCCTGTTATTCCCAGCCCCATAAAAGGTACTGACCAATGGCTGAATGCCTTGTGCGATACCTGTATATACTGCAACAATCACAAGTGAAATGTTTGCAACCACTCCGTATGCGGCAACCCCTGTATTTCCCGTTAATTTTAATATAATTGCGTTAAAAGTAATCATTACAATTCCAGAGGACAGCTGGGCAATCAAAGACGGAAAACCCAATGATAAATCTTGTTTTATAATATATTTTCTGATTTTTGTTTTTACAAAATGGAACTTATTTTTCTTTTTGCCCCAGTGCGGAAGCATCATAACAATGCTGATCACTGGAGATAATCCTGTGGCAAAAATAGCGCCAAAAATCCCCATTCCCATTGGAAAAATAAAAATGTAATCCAATATGATATTTGAAAAACTTCCAATCAACATAGCTGCCATGGAAAGCTGCGGGTTGTCATCATTTCTTACAAAACAAAGTAACACATCATTCAAAATAAAAGCGGGTGCAAACAGCAGCAGCCAAAGCAAATAAGTATTTGTCATTTCCAATACGCCTGCATCTGCTCCTAAGAGTATTGATAACGGATGAGAAAAAAAGAAACCAATCAAGACAAATACTCCTGAAAAGAATAAGGCGAGATATATCGTGTTAGTATAAATCCAATTAACTTCCTCCGTCTTTTCCTGGCTTTTGCAAACTGAAAATCTTGTCGCGCCGCCCATGCCAAGCATAAGACCTGTACCATGAATAAAATTATATACAGGAATAGCAAGATTTAATGCGGTAAGACCATTGGTTCCCAGACCTTTTGATACAAAAAATGTATCGGCTAATATATAGCAGGATACACCCAATGTTCCTAAAACACTTAAAATTACATAGCGGGCAAAATCCCGCATACAAGACTGTTTTTCCATATGTCCACTCACTCCTATAACCAAAAAAATAGCGCCAGAACTTTCTATCTTCAAAGGCCTAACGATAGAAAGCCTGACGCTTAACTCCTTACCCGGCGGCAAGAAGTGCCAATCCATATCTTTTTGTATTATACAATATGAAAGCGGAAAAATCAACAGCAATATGAGCCGTTCAATGCGTTCCTGCTAAGATTTCTACATTTTTGATATCTTCATATTTTACAGGTTTATCAAACAGGCAGGAGACAGTTAATGAATTTTCATTATATACCAGGCCGCCGCCATAGGTTTTTGCAGAGTTATCTTTCATGGTTACGCGAATCAGTACGCCATTTTTTAATAACGGTTCTATTTTGCGCTCATCTACGTTTTTGGCTTCTGCGATAATTCCGCTGCTATTCACATGGCATTTTTCTACAGTAAACTGCGCGCAGTCTGCTGGGATTAAAATCCCTTTTTGGACATTTTTGGCAGGGATGTCAAATTTTGCCTGTTCTGTATTTTCGTTCCACTTTGCCCATGCAGAAATTTTTACGCTGCTGTAGCTGCTGTTGTCGTCTTTTTGGACAGTATCAAGAAGGTACCAGTTCCCATTTTCTGAAATATCTGTAAGGAGGCGGATGGAACCACTGCCCCCGTTTTCCTCAGCGCCATTAATAAATGTAAGCCCAGTACAGGAATGGTCTGTGAAATCATAGCCGATGGATTCTTTTACTTTGTCCATGTTAAGCTCTTGTCTGCCTTCTGCTGTCTTGGCCTTTACATTCATAATGTATTGTGCACTGTTTTCTGAAAGGAATACATTTTCAACAGTGAATTTATAGTGTTCCGTTTCCATGGAATGTTTTTCCTTATTTACATATGGTTCAATGATATCTGCTTTGCTGCCCCAGACTTTTTGGAAGAGGTTCTCTTTTGCAGCATAGGCGCCAGTACCGATTAACAGTATGACCCCGAAAGCTATGGCTGCTTTTGCCACATAGCCTGCGGAAAAGTAAATTTTACCATTGGCTCTTTTTCTGCTGCCTGCTTTTTTGGCATTTATCTTATGGATCGTATTTTCTTCAAAATCTTTTGAAAATTCCAGTTTTTCAAATGCTGCTTTCATTTTAGGTCCTGTCATAATAATCCTTCCTTCCTATGTCTTCAAGGAGCCTTTTCCTGCCCCTTTGAAGCCTTGTTGTTACTGTTGAAATGTTTTTGCCAAGAATCTTTGCTATTTCTGGCACAGGGTATTCTTCAAGATAATATAGTACGATTACTTCCCGGTACTTTTCAGGCAGAGACATAACAGTTTCCAATAACTGCATATCTCTGTCATTTTGGATGGCCTTTTCTTCTGGCGATGCAGAAGGGGATGCGCTAACCGTTTCATGTATGCATAGGTCTTCCAAAGACATCCTTTTTTTATGCCAGGGGCTTCTTAATTTGTTTTTGCAGATATTGATAGTACTGCGTGCAAGCCATGCCTTTGCATGTTCCATATTTTCAAATTGCATATTTTTGGAAACTGCTTTCAGAAATGCTTCCTGTACAGCATCTTCAGCTTCCTGTGTGTTTTTCAGGTAGGAATAGGCAAGGCGGAGTAAATCTTTTGAACATATATGGACAAGTTCGGGCCAGTCGGTGTTTTCCATGTAAGCTTTCCTCCTTTCCGCGTAGTGTAAGGAATTGTAAATACATTCTCATTTACAATTCTTAGATATGCTGGTAAAAGCCCCTTCACTATAAATACACATAAACAAAAAGATATGTCTCAATTTATGATAAGATTTTTTCTTTAAAGAAACGAGGGAGACTATTCACAGCCAATTGCAGCGTAATTTAAACAAAAAACATCTTCCCTTTCTATGTTTTCTACAATGTGCAGTATGAGAAACTAACAGCTGTATAAGTTTTCTGTAAAAAACGAAAGTTTAGATTTGCTTATATTCTGACAAATATTATAGAAGATATTCTTTCCTGGGCAACCCTACGCTCTTAAGAATTGCTAATGCTTTTTGTTTTCAGCTTCTGATAAGCGCGCTTACTCCCAAAACTCACCGAAAACAACGATTCCATGATAGTTCGGAGCGGTTCAGGCAGTTGTCCGTGCGCGCACATCTGCTGAAAACTAAAAAAGCAAAGCAATTCTAAAAGAGCTAAATTGTCCTGCAGGAAGGAATGTCTTTCTAAATTTTTGTCAGTTTGTAAATTTCTGGAACTTTCGCTTTTTACAGAAAATTTGAAATTCTGCTTTCTCATACTGCACATAATGAAACAACTTCACAAGGGAAGATGATTTTTATTTATATAAATTACGCTGCAATTGGCTGTGAATAGCAGCGTATTGTTGATGCTGTCCTGAAAATGAAGGATGTGATAGTTGACGCATAAGGCTGGATGGGTTATAATGGGATGATATTTTGCGTGCCTTATATATTTAGTGACTGACAGAGGCAGGAGGCCGGCACACAAGGGTGAAACATAAAAGAAAGTGGAGGAATTAAGATGGCAGAAAAGAAAAATATTTTAACCTATGAAGGGTTAAAGGCGTTAGAAGATGAATTACAGGATTTAAAAGTAAACCGGCGCAGGGAGGTTGCTGTCAAAATTAAGGAGGCCAGGGAGCAGGGAGATTTATCGGAAAATGCGGAATATGACGCAGCAAAAGATGAGCAGCGTGATATAGAGCTTCGTATTGAAGAAATTGACAATATTTTAAAGAATGCAGAAGTTGTTGTAGAAGAAGATGTTGATGTTAATGTAATCAATGTTGGCTGCAAGGTAAAATTGCGGGATTTGGAATTTGATGAAGAAATGGAATATAAAATAGTTGGTTCTACAGAGGCAGACTGCCTGAATGGCAAGATATCAAATGAGTCTCCTGTCGGGCTGGCTCTAATTGGATCTAAGGTAGGGGATAAAATTGAGGTAGAAGTGCCTTCTGGTGAATTGGTTCAATATGAGATTTTAGAAATCCAGAAGACAGCAGCGCTTTAATGGTTTATAAGCGTTAAGCTGGCATAACGGATAATTAATTTCTGGTATATGGACACTTTAAAGTATGCCAAGCAGGAGAAAGGAGAAAGCGGAAAGTGGCAGAACAGAAAATACAACAGAAAGAGCAGGATATAAATGCCCTTTTAAAAGTAAGAAGGGAAAAACTGGAAAACTTGCAGTCAGAGGGAAAAGACCCTTTTGTAATTACAAAGTATGATGTGACGCATCATTCGTGTGAAGTAAAGGAGCAATATGATACGCTGGAAGGAAAAACAGTATCGGTAGCCGGCAGGATGATGTTTAAACGTGTAATGGGAAAAGCTTCTTTTTGCAATATCCAGGATTTACAAGGAAAGATCCAGGCTTATGTGGCAAGGGATTCTGTCGGGGAAGATAGCTATAAAGATTTTAAAAAGTATGATGTTGGCGATATTCTGGGAATTCGGGGAACGGTTTTTACTACAAAGACGGGAGAGATTTCCATTCATGCGGATGAAGTTACATTGTTGTCAAAGAGCCTTCAGATTTTGCCAGAAAAATATCATGGACTGACAGATACCGATATGAGATACCGTCAAAGATATGTTGACCTCATTATGAATGAAGAGGTAAAGGATACATTTGTAAAGCGTTCTAAGGTTCTTAGCAGTATCCGCCGCTATTTGGATGGAGAGGGCTTTATGGAGGTAGAAACTCCTATGCTCGTTTCCAATGCAGGCGGAGCGGCAGCAAGACCGTTTGAAACGCATTTTAATGCGCTTGGCGAGGATTTGAAGCTTCGTATTTCCTTAGAATTGTATTTGAAGCGTTTGATTGTGGGTGGAATGGAACGTGTCTATGAAATTGGAAGGGTGTTTAGAAATGAAGGCCTGGATACAAGACATAACCCGGAATTTACGCTGATGGAATTGTACCAGGCGTATACAGATTATCATGGGATGATGGATCTTACAGAAAATTTGTACCGCTATGTGGCAAAGGAAGTAACAGGTTCGGAAATTATAAAATATGGTGAACATGAGATGGACTTATCGAAACCATTTGAGCGCATTACTATGGTAGATGCTGTGAAAAAATATGCGGGCGTTGATTTTCATGAGGTGAAGGATACAGAAGAAGCACGGAAACTTGCAAAAGATCATCATATAGAATATGAAGAGAGACATCAGAAGGGTGATATCCTGAACCTTTTCTTCGAAAAATATGCAGAGGAACATTTAATCCAGCCTACTTTTGTTATGGATCATCCAATTGAGGTTTCTCCATTAACAAAGAAGAAACCAGAAAATCCGGAGTATGTGGAACGCTTTGAATTTTTTATGAATGGCTGGGAAATGGCAAATGCTTATTCGGAACTTAATGATCCAATGGATCAGCGTGAACGTTTTGCAGCACAGGAAAAGGCATTTGCAGCAGGTGATGAAGAGGCAAACCATACTGATGAAGATTTCTTGAATGCTTTGGATATTGGCATGCCCCCGACTGGTGGAATTGGTTTCGGGATTGACCGTATGGTGATGATGATGACGGATTCGCCAGCTATAAGGGATGTGCTGTTATTCCCGACAATGAAAACGCTTGGCGGAAAAGACCAGTAAAATCAAGGGTTTGCGGACTTAAAGACAGTATGGTACGACAAGAGTACGACAAAATAAACTCTCTTAACGGGTTAAAATAAATGATTTTAAATTAAACTCGTGTCAGTTCAAGTTAATATTTTGTACGATAAGGACATTTTTCTAAAAGAAAATTTTAGGGAAGTGTCCTTTTGTTATGGTCAAAAACAAAATAAGAGATGGAGGAAATGAACATGAGTAGTACAGCGTTAGGAGCAGAGAAAGCGATTATTTTTATCAGCGATGCACATGAAAAATTCTACTATGAGAAATTGAAGAAGGTCAGGTATCAGGACGTGTACCATAAAGCACTTGTATATTGTCTTGGTATCAGCGATGACACAAGAAGAAATATCAAAAGTATTTATGATTTTAAGACAGGCAATGTAAAAACGGAGTGCCTGCATGAAGGCTGGCAGACCAGCGGGAGCATGAGAGTGGTCAGGATGGCGTTTAACCTTTACTGCAACGGTACGCCGAGCGTCCTTGACTATGATGATGCGGAGGAACAGGTGGACGAGTGCAGACGGTACACAGTGGAAGAACTGTTCTGCTGTGCCTATGCGCCCTATTTTTGGCAGGCGATACAGATACGCTATCCGGAATACGCAACGTATAACCATGATCTGTACGCCATGTTCGGAGGACGGGACTGATGTTAAAGGTTAGGCTTATGGGAACGAAGAACGATATTAAGTGGTTCGGGAAGATTTTACAGAGAAACCCGAAAATCGAAGTGACGGAGTTTTCCGATATGTTCCCAAACAAAGGGACAAAGAAATATTATCGGACTTATGTGGAAGTCAGGAAAAGTAACGTAAAAGAAAACCAGTAGAAGAAAAGGAGAACCAATCATGTGTAAAATAATCGCAATCGCAAACCAGAAAGGCGGAGTCGGCAAGACCACCACCACAAGCAACTTAGGAATCGGGCTGGCAAAACAGGGAAAGAAAGTGCTTCTGATTGATGCAGACGCACAGGGCAGTCTGACAGCGAGCTTAGGCTTTACAGAGCCGGACAGTCTGGAAGTCACGCTTGCAACCATTATGGGGGATTTAATCAATGACGAGGAAGTAGAGCCGGGAGAGGGTATCCTCCACCATGAGGAAGGGATAGACTTAATGCCGGGAAACATTGAGCTTTCCGGTCTGGAGGTTTCCCTTGTGAATGTAATGAGCAGGGAAACGGTGCTGCGGTCATACATAGAGATTGTCCGGGAGAGTTACGATTATATCTTGATTGACTGTATGCCTTCCCTCGGCATGATTACCATAAACGCCTTTGCCTGCGCCGACAGTATCCTGATACCCGTACAGGCGGCATACCTGCCCGTCAAAGGCTTGCAGCAGCTTATTAAGACGGTGGGAAAGGTAAAGCGACAGATTAACCCGAAACTGGAGATTGAAGGGATTCTGCTTACAATGGTGGACAGCCGGACGAACTACGCAAAGGACATCAGTGCCATGCTGAAGGAAGCCTATGGAAGCCGGGTAAGGATATTTGCCAATGTCATTCCCATTTCCGTCCGGGCGGCGGAGATTTCAGCGGAGGGCGTCAGCATCTACAAGCATGATCCGAAGGGGAAAGTGGCGTCAGCTTACGATTCTCTGACAAAGGAGGTGCTTGCAGATGGGCAGTAATACAAAATCAAGAAGCGCATCGAAGGTTACTCTGGAAAAATTTGATGACCTGTTCGGCGGGAGTGCCGCACAGGAAAACGGAGTAGAGCAGATTATCAATGCGCCGTTGGCAGAACTTTATACGTTCAAAGACCACCCGTTCCGGGTGGCGGACGATGAGAAGATGGAGGAAACAACCGAGAGTATCCGCCAGTACGGGGTGCTTGTGCCGGGGATTGCAAGACCGAGGGCGGGCGGCGGCTATGAAATCATAGCCGGACACCGCCGCAAACGTGGCTCGGAGCTTGCCGGAAAAACGGAGATGCCTGTGGTTGTCCGCAACTATACCGATGATGAAGCTACGATTATCATGGTGGATTCCAATATACAGAGGGAAGATATTTTACCGAGTGAGAAGGCGAGAGCCTACAAGATGAAATATGAAGCCATGATGCATCAGGGAAAGAAGTCAGGCAGAAATACGCTTGATGAGGTTGGGGAAGCTGCCGGAGAGAACGCTAAAAAGGTTCAGCGGTATATCTGGCTCTCCCGCCTGTCTGATGAACTCCTTGCTATGGTGGACAGTAAGAAGCTCGGCTTTTCACAGGGCGTTGACATTTCCTTTCTTGCGGAAGAAGCGCAAGGTTGGGTACAGGCAGTCATAGAGGAAAAAGGCTGCAATGTCAGTATGGCGCAGTCAGCTAAAATTAAGGAATATGGAAAGACCGGGGAGCTTACCCTTCCAATGGTGCGCCTGATACTGACGGAGGAAAAGCCGAAGGAACGGAAAGTAACACTGAAAGCGGATAAAATCAGCGAATATTTTGCGGAGGATTGCAGCAGTGAGGAAATAGAGGGCATCATCATTCAGCTTTTGGATGAATGGAAGAAAAGACAGTAGAGGGGAGGTGCATCGGCGTGGATGGCACAATAAAATTTGACTATTATTATGGCATCGAAGCGGAACAGTTTTCCTTTTACCGGATTCCGAGGCTACTGATAAAAGACGCAAGGTTTAAAGAGTTATCCAGCGATGCAAAGCTCCTTTATGGTCTGATGCTTGACAGGCTGGCATTGTCAATCAAGAATGGCTGGCTTGACGGAGAAAACAGGGTGTATATCCATTACACCCTTGATAACATAATGGAGGATTTGGGATGCGCAAGGGAGAAATGCGCAAAGGTGATAGCGGAGCTTGACAGCAAAAAGGGCATCGGTCTGATTGAGAAGAAAAGACAGGGGTTGGGCAAGCCGGACATTATCTATGTGAAGAATTTTGCGACACTGGATACCGGGAAAGAACCGGGCGGAGAGCCGGAAAAGCGGGATAATGCTGACAGTTCCGCAGAAGTTCGGAAACCGAACTTCAAGAGGTTCGATAATCAAACTTCAAGAAGTTCGGAAATCGAACTTCAAGAGATTCGGAAATCGAACTTGCAGGAGTTCGGAAAGCAAACTTCAAGAAATTCGGAAACCGAATTTGCGGAAGTTCGGGAATCGAACCCTAATTATAACAATACTAATTATACCGATCTGAGTTATACCAATCCTATCAATCAATCAGATAGTGGAACAGAAAAACAGAAACCGGGCGAGCCGGATAATGGTATGATTGATGTGATGGATGAAGCCAGCGCCTACATGGAAATCATTAAGAAAAATATTGAGTATGAGCATCACATGAAATATGGCGATTGGAGTGAAAAAGGTCTTTATGAGGAACTGTATGAGGTAATCTGCGAGATTGTGTGCGTGAAGCGTAAGACGGTAAAGGTCAACGGGGAAGATTACCCGTATGAGCTGGTAAAGTCCAAGTTTTTAAAGCTGGACGGCTCCCATTTGGAATATGTCATCGGGTGCATGAAGGAAACCACAACAAGGATAACCAACATCAGGGCGTACATGGTGACTGCCCTCTACAATGCCCCCAATACCATGAACCATTATTACCAGCAGTTGGTTCAGCACGATATGTATGGAGGTGGTTGGGAAGAAAAAGGGATGTTTGAGCGCAAAGCGGAAGGAGATGGATAAATGGAGTCCATGAGGGATATTGACCGGGCAATGGAACGGGAAATCGCAAAGGGGAGCTGCCCATTGAGGTTTACAAGAATAGAGTTTGGAGATTCCCCTTATCAGGAGATTGCGTCAAGGGAAAAGCTGCTGGAGGTATTGTCTTATCTGCTGCGGACAGGCGATTATGGCAGGTTTGCCGGGAAGGGGACAGGGAATAATGTTTACATGGATATTAAGGGCAGGAAGCCAGTTTTTCAGCGCACCCGTTCTTTTCTTGACCGGAACAGTATATTTTCCGCAATCCGCAGGTATGGGAAGAAAATAAAGCCGGATTTTGACGGGCATACTTATCTGGAAACGGTACGGTGTATCTTTGAACTGCCGGAAGGGGAACAGGAAAAATACAGGGTAACCTATGACGGTCAGGAAACCTTCGCTTTCCCCATGTCCGATAAATATATCCTCGGACTTTACACGCACTGTATCTCGGCAAGACGGGCGGCATCGGTGGATATGGATATTCCCGGAGCAGGCTTTTCGGGGAAGGAACAGGGCATTGCCAGTCTGGAAGATGTGCGTGTCGTATTGTTCCAATGCCTTTTGTTTGACACAATAAAATGCGGGGAAGGCGTGTTATACGCTGATCTCTGCACAATCTACTGTTTAAAAGAGAATAGATAGCTTTTGGACTTTTTGTCCAGAAGTAAGTTAGGAGGTGCGCTATGGCGGAAAAATATATTACGGAAAAACAGCGGGCAAAATGCCGGAAGGTGGCGGATGCGTTTGCGGAGCTGTATGAGCTGACCGATGTAATGGTGGCGGATGCCGGGAGGTTCGGCTTTGTTCGTCTGCAATGGTTCAGTGAGGGAGAGGCTTTGATTCGGCAATGGCATTTTCGGACAGCGAGGAACTGTTTGAGGAACTCTGGCGGATATGGTATGAACATGAAGTCTTAACGCCTGTGCTTGGTACGCCGCTTGCGGAGCTTGACTATGACGAGATATTCCAGACGCTTTCCAAAGACAGGCAGGAGGAAATATTGGAGAAAAAGAGATATTTTATTGCCCTGTGCAAAGACGCTTTTGATTAAATTGCAGATAATCTACAATTCCGGCGATAAATCTGGTAAAATGGCATCAGCCTAAAAATACAGGAGATGGTCTGAATGACACCGGAAACAGGGAAAGCAAAGCAGAAGGGCAGGAGCAAAAAGGTATGCCCGAACTGCGGAAGGAAGATGAAACAGCAGTTTATCGGCTTGCAGCATTGTAAATGCGGCATGAGCTGGAAAAAGGACATTGGATATTTTGAGCGTACCGGGGATATGGTTTTCGCTCTGGAACGGAGGAGAGCAGGAAAAAAGACAAAGCAGTGTCCGGTGATCCGGTACAGATAATTAAATACCAGAAACAGCGTGAGGGCAGTTATAGACCGTAAACAGCGGTTTGTAGCTGCCCTTTTTGCGTTTAAGTAACTTTTGGACTTTTTGTCCAGAAGTGGGAAGGAGAGCTTATGAAATATCTGATCCACAGGCTGTACGTCCCACCCTGACGGGCGTACAGCAATAAAAAAAGAAGGAGGAAAACCATGCAGGAGGAAGTGACACAGAAAACCATTGCCCTTGTGTTTAAATCTTCCCGGCTGACTGCCGACGTGCTGAAAAAGGCTATGAAGATGTATCTGGAACACCGGAAACAGGGAAAGCAGATGCCGCATGGGAAAATATCAGTGAAAGAGCTGGTCGGTCAGGGTATGGGCGCTTCGAGCATTGAGGTGACGGATAATAACATCAAGTCCTTTGAGAGAGTGGCAAAGAAGTACAACGTGCAGTTCGCTGTGAAAAAGGACAAGACGGAGAAGCCGCCGAAGCACATCGTATTATTCAAGGGCAGGGATGCCGACGTGATAACGCAGGCATTTAAGGAGTTTGTAAAAGTTAATGAGAAAAAGCATAACCGAATCTCCGTAAAGGAGAAGCTGGCGCAGTTCCGGGAGCAGTTAGGCAAGGACAAGAACCGGGAGAGGGCAAGGGAACACCAGAAGGACAGGGGGCAGTCATTATGAGTAAAATCGTAGAGGGCATTGCCAAAGACCTAAAGTCAATCCCGGAAAAGCTCAAGGCAAAGACGGGGAATATTGACAAAAAGAAACTTTTCCTTATGAATCTCCCCTATGTGCTTGCCGGGTATTTCTGCGACAAAATTGCGTGGCTGTGGCGGGTGTCGCCGGGGCAGGACGCTTCCGCAAAGGCGATGGCGGTTATGGCGGGGATGGAGGACTTATTTTCCAACCCGTTACCAAGTTTCCACCCAAAAGATTTGCTGATAGGGATAGGGTGCGGCATTGCGCTCCGCCTTGTGGTGTATTTCAAAGCCAAGAACGCCAAGAAATTCCGGCATGGCATGGAGTACGGATCTGCAAGGTGGGGGAACGCAAAAGATATTGAGCCATATGTCGACCCGGTATTTGAGAACAACGTGTTACTTACAGAAACGGAAAGGCTGATGATGTCCGGCAGACCAAAACAGCCGAAGTATGCAAGGAATAAAAATATCCTTGTTATCGGCGGTTCCGGTTCGGGCAAGACGAGGTTTTTCGTAAAACCGAACCTGATGCAGATGCACAGTTCCTATGTTGTCACTGATCCGAACAGATAAGTATAATAGGGTTATAGGGAAGCGCGCACCCTCAAAGAAAGGAGGTTACACACCATGAAAAAGCAGACAGAGAAAGACAAACTCACCGCCCTATACGAAAGGCTCTCCCATGACGACGAGCGGGCAGGCGAATCCGTAAGCATTGAGAACCAGAAGCGGATTTTAGAGGACTACGCAAGAAAGAACGGTTTTACCAATATCCGGCATTTTACTGATGACGGAATCCGGGGAACTACATTCAAGCGTCCGGGGCTTGACGCTATGTTAGACGAAATCCGGGCGGGGAATGTGGCAACGGTTATCATCAAAGACCAGAGCCGAATCGGGCGTGACGTGGTTGAAGTGGGGCTTTTAAAGCGCACCTTTGACGAATACCATGTGCGTTTTATCGCCGCCAATGACAACCTTGACACCGCCAACGGCTTTGATATTATGTCTATCTTCCGTGACGTGATAAATGAGTGGTACGTTGCCGACACCAGCCGCAAAATCAAAGCTGTTTTCAAGTCCAGAATGGAAAAGGGCTTGCGCTGTTCTGGTAGTGTCTGCTATGGCTACCGCGCTTCCAAAGAAGAAAAAGGCGAGTGGTTGATTGACGAGGAAGCCGCCGCTGTTGTGCGCCGTATTTTCCAGAGCGTCCTTGCCGGGGAAACCATAGCCAGCATAGCAAAGGAACTCCGCGCCGAGAAAATCCCTATCCCGTCCGAGCATTGGAAACGGGCGGGCGAGCCAGTCCGGGCGGCAAAATACGCCGACCCTTACGCATGGTCAGCGACCACTATCGGCTACATACTGAAACGCCCGGAATATATGGGGCGCAAGGTATTAGGGAAAACCGTATGCGAGAATTACAAGACCAAGAGCAGCCGCAAGACCGCGCCGGAGGAACAGTATATCTTCGAGGGCGCAATCCCCGCCATTGTGGACGTGGAAACGTGGCAGACCGTACAGAAGATACGGGAAACCGTGCGCCGCGCCCCCAAGCGGCAGAACACCCCGAACCGTTTGACCGGGCTTCTCTACTGCGCCGACTGCGGCTCAAAATTCACACACCGCTACAACCTTGTGCAAGGGAAATGGGTTGAGGACGCTTTTATCTGCTCCGGCTACCGCCACTTAATCCATGACTGCACTATGCACCATATCCCCACGGCGAAGATTGAAGCCGCTATCCTTGCCGTTATCCAGCGGGTAAGCTGGTATGTACGACACAATGAAAAAGAGTTTGCCGAGCGTGTCCGGGAAGCGTCCGACCAGAACCAAGAAAAGACCGTCAAGGAATGTAAGCAGAAAATCAGCAAGGCACAGAAGCGGCATAAAGAGCTTGACGGGCTTGTGAAAAAGCTATATGAGGGCAACGCCACAGGCAAGATACCCGACAAACATTTTACCCGGCTTCTTGCTGAATATGACGAGGAACAGACTGGGCTGGAAACGTCTATAGCGGAATGGCAAAGGCAGATTGAGAACTGGAACGCCGATAAGCTGAAAACAGACCAGTTTATCCAGCTTGTGAAACGCTATACGGATTTCTCCGAATTGACAACGCCCATGCTCAATGAGTTTATCGAAAAAGTGATTGTGCATGAGGGCGAGGGGCGGGGGAATGACCGCCGCCAGCGGATAGACATTTACCTAAACTTTATCGGCGCATTTGAAGTACCTGCCCATATCGTCACCCCGGCAGAGGTAGAGGAACAACGCCGCCAGCAGGAGGAACAGGCGGCAAAGGAAGCCCGGTCAAAGGAGCTTGAAAAGGCGCGGTATGAGAAGCGCAAGGCAGAGAAACGGGAATTTACCGCAAGGAAAAAAGCGGGGCTTCTCACCCCGGAAGAACTGGAAGCCGAGGAAAAACGGCTTGTACACAACCGGGAGTGGCAAAAAGAGTGGCGGGAGAAACGCAAAGCCGCAGAGCCGCCCAAGCCGCCTAAGAAAAAATCCATAAAGGAGCTTATGGAACTGGAAAAGACCGGGGCAGAGCTTACGCCGGAGGAAACGGAACGGCTTGCAGAACACCGCCGGAAAAAAGCCGCACAGCATAAGGCGTGGCGCGAAAGGCAGAAAGCCGGACAGCCAAAGGCAAGGACGCTCAAAGAGCTTGCCGCCGCCCAGAAAGAGGGGGAAGCCCTAACGCCGGAGGAATCGGAACGTCTGGAAGTCCACAAGAGCCGGAAAAAAATCGCAAGGGAAAAGCTGGTACAGCAAGCCGAAACCGACCCGGCAGCGGCGGCAGAACTGGCAAAGAAGCGGGTGTATCAATCCGAAGCCACCAAGAAATCCCGGCAGAAAATGTATGAGGAAGCCGCCACTGGAAACCCGGAAGCGGTGGAACGCTATGAGAATTATCTTGCCGTAAGGAGGAAAGCATACCACAGGAAAAAACAGGAAATCACCACCCAGAAAACAGAGCAAAGCGCATAGCCGCCCCCTCTGAATATCAAAAGACGGAAAAGCAAGGGCGCATTGTGGAAATGTGCATAACAGGCTATGGAATCATGGATAACTCTGTTCACAGCATATGGAAAAGCTAAAGTGCAGCTTTCCCACATCCTGCAAACAGAGTTACCCACAATTCCAAAAGACAGCCAGTTATACACATTACGCACAATGCCGACTACTACGGAATCCCTCTCACTCATTCTATCTTTAATAAAAAATCTTATTTTTTGTCGAGAAATACGGCATTGCTAAATCAAGTTCCCTACTTGACAACATCTATCAATCGTGCTATTATTTGCTTTGTGAATATTTATTACGAATATTCGTAAATACAATTCAGAAGAAAGGAGAAGTGAAACTATGCCGTCAAAGCCAGTCCTTTCGGACGCTGATAAAAAAGCAATCCGCAAAAAGCTGGAAGAACTATGCG
>RAYE01000045.1 GCA_003612285.1 bacterium D16-51
CATCAATTAAATGCTTATAAATCCTTGATTTTTTAATGCTTTCAGGCGTTTATTGAAATGGGAAGTTTGAGTTATTTATTCTCGCGTATGCAACGAGCCAAGTGCAAAGGAACTGAAAGTTCCTTTGCACTTGGCGACTGCCGCGAGGGTCAAATACCCCGCCCCTTGGGGCGAACTTACTTTTTCCCTGTCCAGCCTAATTGCCTGAACTCTTGTAATGTCGCAGGCTGTATCTCCAAAACAGATAAACCACAAAAAACAACAAACCTCCGACTACCGGAGTCAGATAGAGATAAATTTGCGGATACTGCTGCATATCCGGTTTGCGAAGCAGATACTGTGCGGGGAAATAATTGACAAAAGCAAAAGGCACAACATAAATCATACAAATCTGTATCGGTTTTGCAAAAATACTGATGGGATAACCGGCAAATTTCCTCATATTCCAGTAAAAAACCTCCTTCAAACTGTCCGTCTCTAGCAGATAAATATTCAGCGTCGCAAGAAGCAGAAAAATAGCCCCCTGAATCAGTATACCACCTGCTAACGCAAAAATATAATACAATACGTTAAAAAATGTCCAGTGAATACCAACCTTTCCAGCTGAGAGTACAAATAAAAAAAGACCAAGACCACCATGCCCAATCGCCGCAAACCAGTCGGCATTTACAAAAATCAGCTGGAATAAAACACCCCTGGGCCTCAGCAGGAAACGGTCAAATCCCCCTGATCTGATTGTCCAGCCAAAATCTCTTAATCCGGTAAAAAACAAAATCATGATACCATATGTCAAAAACAAAAGACTGAATAAAAAGAACATTTCCGCTAAATTCCATCCATTTAACGTATCAAATTTCAACAGTGCAAAATAAATAACAATGATACCTGTCGACTCTCTCAAAAAGACAGCCAGTGAGCGAAGCACAGCATCTACTTTGTATTGAAACCATGCCTTTATAATTGTTTTTGTGTAAACTGCTATTAAGTGTATACTATCTGCCATCTCTTTCTAACCTCCCTGCACCACAAGTTTTTTCTGGCCCTTGAGCCAAAGAAAATTTCCAAACGCATATACTATTACAATCCAGAAAATCTGTATGAGACACTGCGACAGTATTTCGTCATAACTAAGGCGCCCCATGTAGATTTGCACAGGAGTAAAATAAATACTGGAAAACGGTGTGAAACGAATCACGCCGTTCATCCATTCCGGCATAAACCATAGAGGAATCATAGAACCTGAAAGTACATTGATAAATACGTTTTTGATTGTGACAATACTCCAGACATTCAACAGCCAGAAGGACAGCATCTGTGTAACAAGGCTTATCGTCCAGAGTACCCCGTAACCCAGGAGAGCGCTCACCACAAAAAGTACAAACATAATGCTGCTTGCCGGCTTCATAACTCCCACAAACAGAACAGATACGAGCAATGCAGGAACAAAGCGGAATATCAGTTCAAACAATGCGTTTCCGAGATTTTCTGCCACCATACGCCCCTGTATATTAATGGGGCGCAACAGCTCATTGGCAATACTGCCATCCCGTATTTTGTTTGGAATAAAGAAGTCGTCAACCCGAAATACAGCATCCATACAGATGGAGAGTACAAAGTTTGTTGTTACCATCATCATGGAAATACCATCCACTTCTGTGCGCCCACCGTACAGTGTCCTGTAAATTTCCCAGTAAATAAAAACACGGAGCAGTATATTAACGATTCCCATGAGATGGTCAAAACGATAGGCACTTCTGGTCAGAAAACTTTTCTTTGCATAGGCAAGATAAGGTTCTAATCGCATCTGTTACACCTCCCCGCCATATATTTTACAAATCAGTTCATCAATGTCCGGTTCTGTAATATTGATATCACGGATACTGTAATGCGTCAGAAGATGGTTCATCAATTCATTAATATGCACCTGGCCCTGTTCATAAATAAATCGTTTTTTGATATGTCCCTCTTCCTTTAATGGCTGCACCTTCACATGATGAAACGGTGCAATCTCACACTCAAAATTAAACTCCACATCAAGCTGCCTTGTCGTTCCATACTTTTCTCGGATTCCCTGAAGCGAACCATCATACATTTTAGAACCCTGGTCGATGATGATGAGACGTTCACAGGTTTTTTCTATATCCTGCATATCATGTGTCGTAAAAATCATGGTGACCTGTTCTTTCCTGTTTAACTCCTTGATAAAATCCCGAATAACTTGTTTTCCTACCACATCCACACCGATAGTAGGCTCATCAAAAAAAACAATTTTCGGAGAGTGAAGCAGCGAGGCCACGATATCTGCACGCATGCGCTGCCCCAGAGAGAGCTGCCGTACTGGCTGGTTAATAAAAGCTCCCATATTAAGCATGTCTATAAACTGATTCAGATTTTTCTGATAGGTGTCTTCTGGTATCGCATAAATAGCCCGCAGCAGTTCATAACTGTCCTGAACCGGCAAATCCCACTGCAGCTGGGATTTTTGTCCAAACACAACGCCAATATTTCCCACATATTTTTTCCTCTGCCTGTAGGGAAGAAATTCACCGACACGGATACTCCCTTTATCCGGACATAAAATCCCCGACAGCATCTTTATCATTGTGGATTTTCCCGCTCCGTTTGGCCCGATAAATCCCAGCATCTCCCCCTGCCCGATTTGAAAACTTACCTCCTTCACCGCTTCCTTTTTTTCATACTTCGGCGCAAACAAATTGGCTATCATGCCCGGTATCCCGGCCGGGCGCCTGCTTACCTTGAATGTCTTACTCACATTCTCAACCTCAATAAATTCACTCATCGTTTCTCCTTTCTGCCGAGGCAGCAGCAATGACATCCGACAGATTTTGTTTCATAACATTCATCCGGACAATATGCGTCTGTCCCAATATCCGCTGTATGATTTCTGCAGCCGAGATGTGGTTGGTGTTATAGGCAAGCCGCAGCAGATCCTGTTGTATGTGGTACCATACCAGAGGAATATCCTCCATATCCGGAAGCCGTCCCTCAAACTGAATTTCAATCTGGCCAATGGGGGCAAACCGGCGAATCAGGCCATCCCTATCGCCATAATATAAAACCCGCCCCTGGTCGAGAAGTATAATACGGTCACACACCTGTCTGATTTCTTCCATGTTGTGGGAAGAAATCAATATCGTTGCACCGGATTCTTTTTTTCTCTGCAGCTGTTTCCAAAATACATGTTTTCCCTGCTCATCCATGCCATTGACCGCTTCATCAAATAAATATAATCCGGCCTCCCCCAGCAGGACAGCGGCCAGCTCGACCCGCCTTCTCTGTCCAAGGGACAGATGTTTGACTGGTTTATCTACATACTCCGAAAAGCAGAACTGCCTTTCTAACATTTTGTACTCTTCCCAAAACATCTTTCTATCCCCGGGATACAAGACCTCCATCAGGTGAAATTGACAGCGGGGCGTTTCCTCTTCCTGGAAATAAAAATGCTCCGCAAAGTAAGCACGGAGACAAGTGGAAAGCAGCCTTCTTTCCCTGGCCGGATTTTTCCCCATTGTGCGGACAATCCCCACATCACTTTCTAACAGTCCGCTGACCAGTTTCAGCAAAGTGGTCTTCCCCGCTCCGGATGCACCGATAACGCCCACAGCCACACCTTTTGGGATATAAAGTTCTATATTCTTAAGAATAAATTTCCCGGCATTTTGAAAACAAATCATACCTTTCCTTTCCGGAGCGCAGTCGCAGCACGCTGCGTCCTGGCCTGCAAATACTGCCACGCTTTGCAGATTAATAATAATCCCCTGCAGGTTCTTCCTGCAAGGGATTGGGATAAACAACCGTTATTTTGGGATATACGCGCAGACACAAAAAAAATTATCTGCCTCATACACGTCAAGCATCCCCTGATAGCTTTCTGTGATTTCTCTCATTCTGGAAATTCCGATACCGTGGGAAGATAGATCCGTTTTCTCAGATTTCAATTCGGGATTCCGCCCGAAAACAGATTTTTCAATCCTGTTTTTCACACAGATTGTTTCGTATCCTCTTTTTACAGAAACAATCAGATGCAGCTCCCGCCTGCCTTTCTTTTCCTTCTGACATGCCTCAACCGCATTATCCAGCATATTATTTAATAATGCGGAAAAATCAATACTTTTCATCTTTTCAAACGCTAAGTTTTCAATTTCTGCCTTTATCTGCACACCCTGTTCTCTCGCGGACTGGAGTTTTTCATTTATAATATGGTTCATCAATTCATTTCCGGTCTCCACATAACTATTCATCACATTTAACTGGTCCAGAATTTCTGAGGAATACTCTCTTGCACCTTTATAATCTTCCACCGCCAGATAGGAGGACAGCACCATAATATGGTTTTTCATATCATGTTTCAGTCGTCGTGTACTTTCATGCAGGGTGCGGATTTCCTCCTCCTGTGAGCGGAACTGCTTCTGTTGTTCCAGTAACTGATTGTACGCATACTCTAATTCCAGCTTTTTTGTATAAATCTTTTCATACTCAGCCTGCAAAGTATCATACTGATTTTTCCATTGTTTTTGGCTTTTCATGGTGCTTACCTCAAATATTCCAATAACTGCTGCCTGGCTTTCCCGGCAAAAGATTTTCCAAGGGAAATGTGTGTCCCGTCTGTCAACTCTATCTCCTCCCTGCCAATAAGCCGGACTGCCGACGGGTTTACCAAAAATCCTTTATGCACCCGTACAAATCCATAATGGGAAAGACTGTTTTCTACTGCAGTAACTGTGCTGCGGAAACGATAACTCTCCTTGTTTGTATTAACTTTAAGATAATTTCCGTCCGCTTCAAAATACAAAATTTCAGCCAAAAAAAGGGCGGCATCCTTTCCCGCTGTATGAAAATGAAAATGACGTTTTGAGGAATTCAACTGCTCACTGCAGTCGTTCAAAACTTTCCCTATTTCCTGTTTAAAATAGTTTTTTCGGATAAAACCAAACGGATGGTACTGCAGGCTCTCATATACTAACTCATCATGGCTTGTAACAAAAACAAGAAGCGGGGGCTTGTAAAGCTCCGAAAGCGCTTTCGCAATATCCATTCCGCTGATTTCCGGCATATCAATATCCAAAAATAATATGTCACATGCCAAATTCTCTATTTGTTCCAGCAGCTTGCTACCGGAAGCAAAACAGAGAATTTCTGCTTCCGGTACATGACATCTGATTTCTTTTTCCAGTTCCTTTAATATTAACTTTTCATCATCACATATATATACTCTCATAATTCTAAATTATACAACTTAGCTCTATTTCTGTCCACTCAAAAATCTTTCCACCTGTGCGGTTGCGATTCACGGCAGGTTTCAGGAAGAAAACGGATGCGTCATGCTTGCATGTAAGCAGACTTTTTCTCCCTGAAACTGCCTGAATCAGGCAACCCACCCCCAAATGAGCAAAACAGGAGCAGCTTTTTTGCTGCGTCTGACAGCTTGCTGGCAGGTTCTGCGAATTTTGTGTGGTGGGCTGCCGTGAATCGCAAATCCAACCGCACAGGTGGAAATCTTTGCTTTAAAATTTAGATTTTCAACCCAACACTCTCTCAACAAATCTCTCCTCCATGAAAATAACATTCATATACATTAATCCGTGAAGTTTAATATCACTCTGTTTCGTTAATGTACACTCCTTGCTTTTTTATATAGAATCCCTTATACTTAAAGGGATAAGTGTGTATTCTGTAAAGCAGGAAAAGGGAGGGTGCAGAAATGGACCATAAGCCATTACCGATTGGAATTGATAATTTTGAAAAGCTGGTTACAAGGGGTTATTACTTTATTGATAAAACGATGATGATAAAAGAGCTTTTGGATAAGAAGGGGGATGTGAATCTCTTTACCCGTCCAAGACGGTTTGGAAAGACACTGAATATGAGTATGATGCAGTATTTTTTCGAAGATGCAAGGGATGATGAAGGCATAAAGCAGGATAATACCTATCTGTTTGAGGGGCTTAAAATTATGGAGGCAGGAGAGCGGTATCTGTCGCATATGGGGCGGTATCCGGTGATAAACCTAAGCCTTAAAGGTGGAAAACAGCCTGACTATGAACTGGCATACGCAATGCTGAGACGGCAGATTACGGATGAATACTATCGGCATCTTTTTATTTTAGAGGATGAACGTCTGGCAGAACAGAAACAGCGGTATCTGGCAATTATGCGTGGACAGGCGGAACGTGAAGCATATGTGGATGCGTTAAAGTTTTTATCGCAATGTTTAGAGAAATATTATGGAAAGAAAACCATTATTCTGATTGATGAATATGATGTCCCATTGGAAAATGCCCATATGTGTGGATTCTATTCGGAGATGATTGCATTTATCCGCTCCCTGTTTGAATCCTCCCTGAAAACCAACAGCAGTCTGGAGTTTGCGGTTATTACCGGATGCCTGAGGATTTCAAAAGAATCCATTTTTACAGGTATGAATAATCTAAAAATTATTTCCATATTAAATAAGCAGTATGATGAATATTTTGGCTTTACGGATAGAGAAGTAAAAAAAATCTGTGAGGATTATCGGATGCCAGAGAAGTTTGAAGTCTTTAAAGAGTGGTACAACGGATATTTGTTTGGGGATGCCAATGTGTATAACCCGTGGAGCGTGATTCAGCTTATGGATGATTTCTGTGAGGATGGGAATCAATATCCGAAGGCATACTGGGCCAATACAAGTTCTAACAGCATTGTGTGTAAGCTGATTGAAATGGCAGATGAAGATACGAAGATGGAGATTGAGGAACTGATAGAGGGGAAGACCATTGAAAAACCAATCCATGAGGATATCACCTATGATGAGGTGTATAAGACGATGGATAACCTGTGGAATTTTATGTTCTTTACAGGATATTTCCGCAAGGTGGGTGAGCGGATGGATGACAGGACAAAACAATTATATGTAGAGCTAACCGTACCAAACGAAGAAGTAAAGTATATCTTTCGTACCAAAGTCCTTGGCTGGTTTGATGAAAAGGTGAAGGCAAGGGACCGTTCCCGGCTGTTTGCGGCGCTCATCAATCTGGATGTGGGGACTGTGGAGGAGGAGATTGTGGATCTGCTTTTGGAAACCATCAGCTTTAATGATGCGTATGAGAGCTTTTACCACGGATTTCTTACAGGCATTCTATCGGGCATGAAAGGATATATTGTAAAGTCGAACCGGGAAGGGGGAAGCGGGCGGAGTGATTTATTTGTAAAGCCGGTAACCAGAAGGAAGCCTGCTTATGTCCTGGAATTTAAGGTGGCGGAAAAGTTTAACCGGCTGGAGGAAGCGGCAGGCAGGGCGCTTAAACAGATTGAAGACCGAAATTACGCAAAAGAATTGGAGGATGACGGTTATGCAACAGTTTACCGGTATGGGATTGCATTTTGCGGCAAGGACTGTCTGGTGAGGCTGGCAGGAACCGGGAATAAGGAATTATGATTGAAGAAATGGAAGAGGCAATGCAAAAGGAAATGGGGAAAACAGATAGAGAGAGCCAAAAAAGTTCTTGCATTATGCTTTCAATTAAGGTAGCCTATGGTAGTTGTGAGTAGAGATATTCCTCTGTCACAGTTGCAATCAGCACATAAGCAGCAAGGGTAAGGTAAGGCGTGCGAAATTGTTCTATCTCCGTGACAGGCAGGTAAAGCTGCTAAGGTGAAAGAACTTGTAAAATAGCCAGACAGAAATCAGGGCGCAGTATATTTTTTATACTGTGCCTTTTTGATTGGACTACATTTAAAAGAATGGAGATTTTTTATGTTATAGGAAACTGCACAGTTTTTCGATGTGAAGAACGCTGGTTTTGCGTTCTTCTTACGCTCCAAGGACATTGTAACGTCTCCGTCCGGAAAAGGTCAGGACAAATCTGCGTACTTTCCCATGAATATAGCCCAGAGAATCACATCCCATTACAAAATGCGATGCATCCATAAACAGCAGAACCAGTTCGTCTCTCCGCCTTATCGACCAGAGGTCTGGGCACATCATCAAAAAACACACGCTGCTTCTGCGTATCTGCTTTTGCGGGCAGGGAATCTTGCCGTTACAGCATGCTTTTTGGGCATTGTTTGAAATGTTACATAGGTATTAGACATTATCTGCAAATTGTATTATCATAATATTGAGTAGTAATGGAAAACAAGATAACTTGTAGGTTTTGAATATAATAAAGATTCTGAAACGGAGGAAATGATTATGAAGATTAGCAGTAAAGCAGAGTTTGACAAAGTAAATATGTTTGGCACGGGGGCTCCCAATGAGGCTTTTGCGAAGTATTTTATAGGGGATTCCTTTCTGAATCCGCTGACACAGCCGGGAGAATCGTCGGTATTTCTTGCAAATGTAACTTTTGCGCCGGGATGCTGTAATAATTGGCATATCCATCATGCGGACAAAGGCGGAGGACAGATATTGATATGTACGGCTGGAAAAGGCTGGTATCAGGAATGGGGGAAAGAACCACAGGAACTGAATCCGGGGGATGTTGTTGTGATTGGCACAGGAATTAAGCATTTTCACGGGGCATGTGCCGATTCATGGTTTAGCCATATTGCAGTGGAAGTGCCGGGGGAAAATTGCAGTAATGAATGGCTGGAGGCTGTGGATGATGAGGCTTATGCCAAGTTATAAATAAAAGAAGGAATGGAAAACAGGGGTGAAAGGTGATGTTTAGCAATAAGGATTTAAGGAGACTGATTGTCCCTCTGTTTCTGGAACAGCTTCTGGTCATACTGGTGGGATTAGCAGATACTTTTGTCATCAGCTTTGCCGGGGAGGCAGCAGTGTCCGGGGTGTCGCTGGTCAATTCCTTTAATACCATTTTTATCTTTCTGTTTACGGCGCTGGCTTCGGGCGGCGCTGTGATTGTCAGCCAGTATATTGGCGGAAGGAAGGAGGAGCAGGCAGGGGAAGCTGCCAGCCAGCTTTTGATGGTTTCCATCCTGTTTTCGGTTGGGATTATGGCTGTGATTCTTCTGTTTGGGTATCCTCTGATGGGGCTGTTATTCGGAAAAGTGGAAAGGGATGTGATGGACGCCTGCATGGTTTACCTGCGGATTTCTGCCTGTTCCTATCCGGCGCTTGCTGTTTATAATGCAGGGGCGGCGCTTTTTCGCAGCATTGGAAAAACAAGTACGACCATGTATATTGCCATCGTTTCTAATGTAATCAATGTCGCCGGTAATATCATTGGCGTGTTTGCCTTACATGCAGGAGTGGCGGGAGTGGCAGTTCCCTCCCTGATTGCAAGAATATTTTCGGCAGTAGTGGTGGCAGTCCTCTGCTTTCGGAAGAGAAACGGTGTTTATTATAAAAAGCAGTGGATTTGTCAATTTAATGCTGGACTTCTGAAACGGATATTGGGGATTGCGGTGCCAAATGGCGTGGAACAGGGGATTTTTCAGTTTGTTAAGGTGGCTTTAAGCAGCGTGGTGGCGCTGTTTGGAACATCGCAGATTGCCGCCAATGGAATTGCTCAGAGCATCTGGTCGCTGGCAGCGCTGGTCTGTGTGACGATGGGGCCGGTGTTTATTACGGTCATTGGCCAGTGCATGGGAAGCCGAGATATAGAGCAGGCAGAGTATTATTTTCGGAAACTTTTGAAGATAACGCTTCTGATTTCTGTCGTATGGAATGCGCTGGTATTTGCCCTGACGCCTCTGGTCATGCAGTTTTATGATGTGTTGGACGAGACGAAAAAACTGACGGTCATGTTGGTTTTGATTCATAATGTTTTTAATTGCATTGCCTTTCCTTTTGCGGACCCGCTGGGGAAGGGAATGCGTGCCGCCGGGGATGTGCGGTTTACTATGGTCATATCCCTTGTAACAACGATTGGCGTAAGGCTCATCTTTTCCCTTCTGTTTGCCGTTGTGATGGATATGGGAGTCATCGGCATTGCATGGGCAATGTGTTTAGATTGGTGCAGCCGTGCCGTAATTTTTTATATCCGGTTCCGGAGAGGGAAATGGAAGCAGTTTCGGCTGATCTGAGAGCTTGAATAGTCTCGCTGGAGGCGAGCCATTGCAAGTTTGGCAGAGCCAAACTGGGGGTGCGAGAAAAGAGTTTGTAAAGCAGGTGGAACAGGACATCGGACAGGGCAGGGTTCTTGATGTCAGAAAATGGAGGATAAAAATGAAAATTTTAGTGGTAGAAAGCAGCCCGCATAAAAAGGGTTCGTCAAATTTGCTGGCAGAACATTTTATCAGGGGAGCGGAGGAAGCCGGCCATGAGGTTACGGTATTTGACGCCGGTCATGCGAAGCTTCATCCATGTCTTGGCTGTGAGGCGTGTGGAATGGCGGGATCCTGCTGTCAGAAAGATGATATGGCAGAGCTGAAGGGACAGATATTGGACGCAGACATGGCAGTGTTTGTGACGCCGCTGTATTATTTTGGCATGTCAGCGCAGCTGAAAATGGTCATTGACCGTTTTTATAGTTTCAATGGGGAACTGATGGGAAAGGGCTTAAAGACAGCGTTGATTGTGGCGGCATGGGACAATAAGGAATGGACGATGCGGGAAATCAAGGCGCATTATGAAACATTGTGTGAGTATCTGCACTTTCGGGACCAGGGACAGATTCTGGGGACGGGCTGCGGAAATGTGTCGATGACGGCATCGACAGAATTTCCGGGGAAAGCCTATGAATTTGGGAAATCGTTGTAAGGCATCAGTTTGAATAAAGATTTTAAAACAGTAAAAGGTGCTGCCTGAGAATCATTGCGATTTCAATAAACAAACAGCATTTGTATGAAAAAATGCAGAAGGAGCATTTTTCATAAGCTGGCATTGTTTGTTATTGTATTGAAGCTGCAAAGCGCGGCAGGGAGGTAATATGCAGTATACAAAATTAGGTAATTCAGACTTAGAAGTATCACGCATCTGCATGGGATGCATGGGATTTGGGGAAGCAGCGAATGGGCAGCATTCCTGGACACTGGATGAAGAGCATTCCAGAGAAATCATCAAGCTGGGACTGGAACTTGGCGTCAATTTTTTTGATACGGCAGTCGCCTATCAGAGCGGAACCAGCGAGCAGTATCTTGGCCGGGCATTGAGGGATTTTGCAGGACGGGAGCAGGTGGTAGCTGCGACAAAGTTTCTGCCAAGGACTAAAGAGGAAATCGCAAAGGGAATTTCCGGGCAGCAGCACATTGCGCAGATGTTAGACAAGAGCCTGTCGAATCTGGGGATGGACTATGTGGACTTATATATTTACCACATGTGGGATTATGAGACGCCGCTGTATGAGATTATGGAAGGCCTGAACCAGGCGGTACAGGCGGGAAAGACAAGATATATCGGCATTTCCAACTGCTATGCTTATCAGCTTGCGAAAGCAAATGCTCTGGCAGAGCGGGAGGGTTTTGCAAAATTTATATCCGTGCAGGGGCATTATAACCTGTTGTTTCGGGAAGAGGAACGCGAGATGGCGAAACTGTGTGAGGAGGATAATATTGCTATGACCCCTTATAGCGCCCTGGCAGCCGGACGGCTTGCGAGGAGGCCGGGAGAGATTTCAAAGAGACTGGTGGAAGACAGTTATGCGAAACTGAAATATGATGCTGCGGCAGAGCAGGATGCTGTTATTATTCAGCGTGTGGAAGAACTGGCGGAGAAGCGGGGCGTATCGATGACCGAGATTTCTCTGGCATGGCTGCTTACAAAGGTAACTTCGCCGGTAGTGGGCGTGACGAAGGCAGAGCATATGGAAGGAGCGGCAAAGGCAGTGGAGTTAGCATTGACAGCGGAAGAAATCTGCTATCTGGAGGAGCCGTATGTGCCGCATAAGCTGGTAGGAGTGATGGCGCAGAATACGAAAGCGGCGGCAAAAGAAGAACATGTCTGGTCTGTCGGAAATCAGAAAATGAATTAGAAAAAAATAAGCCGTTTTTTAGATTTGACGGTTTTCAGGAGCGGGAAAGTCATGATACGGACCTGAATCTGCTGATTCGATACTTAAAAAATTTTGGCAGAAATGTGAAAGCGACAGGACTTTATTTTCTGTTTGGCATCCTGCTCTCTGCTCTGTTTCAGCGGTATGTCCCGCAGGATATGATGGTAATGTTTTTTGGCGGCAATCAGGCATGGGGGATTCTCATGGCAGCTACAGTGGGCGTGCCGCTTTATGCATGCGGGGGCGGAACGATCCCTCTTTTGCAGCAGTGACTGTGGGAGGGGATGAGCATGGGTTCTGCGGCCGCATTTATGATAACCGGTCCGGCTGCTAAAATTACGAATCTGGGGGCGGTTAAGATTGTGCTGGGAATCAGGCATTTTATGCTGTATATTTTATTTATCATGCTTTATGCTTTTCTGTGTGGAGTTTTCGTAAATTTGATGTTTTAACCAAAAGTTTGCTTTTCATAATGTAACTTATCAGAACTGATTTTCGTTCTGATAAAAGGCACATGCTTTTGTGCCGCAAATTGATTATAGGAAACTGGTTTTGTTTCCTATAATATAACTTATCAGAACTGTTTTTTGTTCTGATAAAAGGCACATGTTTTTGTGCCGCAAATCTGATTATGAAAAGCCGTTTTTGCTTTTCATAATATAACTTTTCAGAACTGTCTTTTGTTTTGATAAGTGGCACATAATATATATCAAGAGAAATGGGGATGATTATGGAACTGCGGGTTTTGAAGTATTTTTTAACGGTGGCAAGGGAGGAAAATATTACAAAGGCGGCGAATCTGTTACATATTACCCAGCCTACGCTTTCCCGGCAGCTGATGCAGTTAGAGGAGGAACTTGGCATCAAACTTTTTCACAGGGGCAGGCATAATATCCTGTTGACAGAGGAGGGGATGCTGCTCAGGCGCCGGGCGCAGGAAATTGTGGATTTGACGGAAAAGACGGAAAAAGAACTGGTACATGGTACGGAGACGGTTTCCGGGGAAATATCCATTGGCTGTGGGGAGACACAGAATATGAAACCGTTGTGTGAAATGATTGCCGCTTTTCAGGAAAAATACCCAGAGGTGGTGTTCCATATTTACACCGCCATTGCAGATGATGTGACAGAGAAGTTGGAAAGCGGCATACTGGATATGGGGCTGCTGTTAGAGCCAGTAGAAATCAGCAGGTATTATTTTGCCAGGATGCCATTGGAAGAAAAGTGGCAGGCCCTTATGAGGAATGACTGCCCTCTGGCAAAGAAAGACAGGATATCTCCGGAGGATTTGGCAGAACTGCCCCTTATTGTTGCCAAGCGGCAGTCAGTACGCAATTTACTGGAAAACTGGTTTGGCGATGTGGCAGAAAAGGTGAGGATTGCCTCTACTTGCAATCTTTCCCATATCAATCAGTCAATTATGGTGGAAAGCGGTATAGGAGTAGCGTTAGTAATGGATTTTTCATGCAATAACGAGGCTTTGTGTTTGAGGCCGCTAGAGCCGGAGATTGTCAGCGGCTGTGTGCTGGTTTGGAAAAAGAACCAGGCATTTTCACTGGCTATGACGAAGTTTATTGATTATGTAAAGCAGGTGAAATAGTTTCTGCGAAGCTGTTAAAAGTATCAGAGTATCTGTAAAATTATCTAGGTCATGCCCCGCTGCCCTGCAGCGGGGTATTTGACTTTTGCTATTTGATTACTATGGTTATTATTTACGGGGAACATATAGCTATGAACTAAATAATCTGACAGTAATTGGCATACCCACTTTTTATAGAAATTATAAATATTATTTTTGTTCCACATGCGGTTTTTTTATCATTTTTTATCGGAATGCACCGCAGAAAAGACAGCTTCTACTGGTATCAGAAGGCAATATAAAGCAATGGAGAAAATTTAGATTAGAATGAATACGTTTTAGGCATTTCTTGTTATTTATTATAAGTATTTTACTATTAGGTAAAAATATTTTACGATATAAGCGGAAGAAGGGAGAGTGAGAACCATGACGATAGAGGAGGCAGGCAAGTGCTACAATATCCCGCTTGACGTTCTGAAAGAATATGAAAGCTGGGGATTATGCGATACTGTAAAAAAAGTAATGGGAGCATGGGAGTATGACGACCAGGATATTGAACGGTTAAGCATGATTATGACGCTGCATGATGTTGGATTTGAAAAGGATGAGGTGGAGGAGTATATGCATCTGTTATTGAGGGGGCAGTCAACGGAAACGCAGAGACTTTTGATGCTGAACCAAAAAAGAAGCGAAACGCTGGATGAAGTTCATTTTAAGGAAGCCCAGATCAGCCGGCTGGATTATCTGAGACATAAAATCAGGAATGGAGGAAAGCAATGAATAAAAAAATGATGACAGGAAAACGGTTTTGCCGAAAAATCGCCGTAGTGATGATGGCAGTGTTATTAGCAATGACCGCCCTGCCTGCTCTTTCCGAGGTGGCAGCCGGAGCGGCAGGGAAAACGAAAAATACGGTGCAGCTGTGGATTGACGGACTGGGAATATTACAGAGAAATGAGGAGGAAGAAACAATGGCAGATAAGATTCATATCACAGCAGGAGATACGACGTTTACGGCAGGCCTTGCCGATAATTCCTCGGCAGAGGCGCTAGGGGAATTGTTGTCAAAGGGAGCGCTTACCATCCATATGAGCGATTATGCCGGTATGGAGAAGGTTGGCCCGATTGGAACGAGCCTGCCACGGAATGACGAGCATATCGTAACAGAGGCGGGAGACATCATCCTCTATCAGGGAAATTCCCTGGTAATCTATTATGACACGAACACATGGAACTTTACCAGAATCGGGAAAATAGAGGGCGTGACGAAAGAGCAGCTTCTGGCGGCGTTGGGAACCGGGGATGTGACGGTTACTATTACGCTTGCATCCTGATTGGGGTATTGCGTTTTATGCGCATTAGAAATTGAAATGAGGTGACAGATTGAAAACGAGAAAAATAATTGCACTTTTTATGGCAGTGTTCATGGTTGCTGGAAATATTCCGGCAGACAATGGGAAAGTGGCAAAGGCGGCCACGAAACAAGCATCCGATGGTATGGTTCTGATTCCGGGAGGAACTTTTACGATGGGAAGTCCGAAAAAAGAGAGACTGAGGGGAGCAGACGAGGTTTCCCATAAGGTAACGGTAAGCAGTTTTTATGCCAGCCCTTATGAGGTGACGCAGAAGGATTATAAGGAAGTGATGGGAAAAAATCCAAGCACCTATAAAGGGAATAATAAACCGGTTAATAATGTGACCTGGTATGATGCCATCCGTTATTGCAATAAGCTAAGTAAAAAGAACGGATATGAACCGGTTTATAAAATAAAGGGAAAAACGGTTACATGGAACCGGCGCGCCAATGGCTGCCGTCTGCTGACCGAGGCGGAATGGGAATATGCAGCACGGGCAGGGAAAAAATCCATTTTCTATATGGGAAAGCAGCTTACGGATAAACAGGCAAATTATTATGGGAATTATCCCTATCTGATTGAAGAAAATTATTGGGAGACAAAAGACCCGTCTGTAGTGCCGGGGGAATACCGCGGCACTACAGTAAAAGTGGACTTTTTCAAGGCAAATGCTTATGGCATGTACAATATGCATGGCAATGTTTCCGAGTGGTGTTTTGACTATTATGGTTCTTATGGAAAAGGGAATAGGAATAATCCATCAGGTCCGGCAAAGGGGACTCTGCGGGTAAACCGGGGCGGTGGATTTAATGACTATGCGAAACACTGCCGGCTTGCCTACCGTTCGGCAGCAGACCCGGACAGTTCTGACCGAAATCTTGGTTTCCGCATTGCAAGAAACAAGACGAAGATTCGTAAAACGGTAACAACAAAAAAGGCATTTACGGTAAAAGCAAAAAAGAATCCCAAGGTTTTGATCGCCTATTTTTCGGATACCGGAAATACAAGAAAAGCGGCAAAATTATTACAAAAAAAGACCGGAGCCGATATGGTGGAAATCAAAATGAAGAAACCATATTCTAATGAGTACAAGGAGTCCCAGATTGATTTATATAAAGAAGCGAAACCTGCATTGAGCACTAAAGTGGCCAATATGGCACAGTATGATGTAATCCTGCTGGGCTATCCTAACTGGTGGGCAACGATGCCGAGGCCGGTAGTATCTTTTGTGGGAAGTTATAATCTGGAAGGAAAAATCATTCTGCCTTTTGTCAGCCATGGCAGCGGAATTTTCGGGGAGAGTATTTCAGATTTGTCAAAATTGGTTCCGGGGGCATATGTAGGAAATGGTTTTGAATTTGAATATGAAGGCGGCAGCAAATTATCATCGAATTTATCAAAATGGCTGAAGAAAAATAAAATACGGACAAAGTAAAGGAGGATTATATGATGGATTTATGGAAAACAGACCCGGAATTTATGGAGAGATACGAGCACTTTGCAGAGACAGAAGTGGTAAATGAGGAAGGGCAGACCCTGCCGGAAGATACCAGATATATGGCAATTTTGGCCACCCTAATCGGATGCCAGGGCGTGGATATGTACAGAACCATCCTGCCAAAGGCTTTAGAAGCAATTACTCCGGTAATGGTCAAAGAAATCGTGTACCAGTCGGTGGATTATCTGGGGATTGGCAGGGTGCTGCCTTTCCTGGCAGTGACTAATGAGATTCTCACAGAGCGGGGAATTAAACTGCCATTAGAGGGGCAGGCAACTACCACATTTGAGGACCGTCTGGAAAAGGGTATCCAGGCACAGGTGGATATTTTCGGAGACGGGATGAGAGAGGCATGGAAGGCGGGGCATATTAACCGCTGGCTGGCGGCAAACTGTTTTGGCGATTATTATACCAGGAAAGGGCTGACACTGGCACAGAGGGAAATGATTACATTTTGTTTTCTGGCTGCCCAGGGTGGCTGTGAACCGCAGCTGACTGCCCATGCAAAAGGGAATATGAATCTGGGCAATAACAAGGCTTTCCTGATTCGGGTGGTTTCCCAGTGCCTGCCATATATCGGATATCCCAGAAGCCTGAATGCAGCAGCTTGTATCAATAAGGCAGCAGAGGAAATGGAAAGTGTGTAAGAAATGAAGATTTTCTAAGGCACGAAAAGACCGTGCCAAAGAAAAACTAAATCATTTCCAGGAAAAATGCAAAAGCAGCATTTTTCGTTGATTGTTTATGCCAGCAGAGCTGGCATGTTTGTAAGGATGAAGAATATGAAAGCAAAGGCAAAAGTTAAAATTATTATAGATTTCCTTATGACAGCAGGATTGCTGTTCTTAATGGGGTTTCAGCTTTGGGGCAATGTGGCGCATGAGTGGGTGGGAGCATTCATGCTGATTCTCTTTGTGGCACATCATATCCTGAATGGCAACTGGTATAAAAACATCGGAAAAGGAAGATATACTCCGATAAGGGTATTCTGGCTTGTCATTAATGTGCTGGTTTTTACAGCTATGCTTGCAGTCATGTACAGCGGCATTGTTATGTCACGCCATGTATTTGTATTCTTGCCATTAAAGGGCGGCATGGCGTTTGCAAGGAGACTGCATATACTGGGTTCCTATTGGAGCTTTTTGTTGATGAGCCTGCATCTGGGACTTCACTGGAGTATGTTTGCCGGGATAGCGGGAAAGATGGGAAGATGGGGAAATAAGCCGGGACGGATGAAATATTTCTGTTTTTTTGCAGGGCTGCTGATTGCTGTTTATGGCGTTGTAGTATTTATTCGGCGGGACATTGTTTCTAATCTGCTATTGCGGAATGAATTTGTCTTTTTGGATTTTGAGGAATCTGCCCTGCACCTTTATTTGGATTACTTAGCGATGACAGGGACATTTGTGTTTGTGTCACACTATATTTCTAAAGTTTTGAGGGCGTTAAACAGTAAGGGAGGTGTGGATTGAGTTGGCAAAATAAGAAACAGATTCTAAGAAAGGAGCATTGCAGAAATGAAGGAAAACAAGAAAAATGTAAGAAGAATATTGGCAGCGGGACTGGTCGTTTTCATGGTGGTATCCCTGTTTGCAGGCACATTGGTATTGGCGGCAGCAAAAGTCAGTCTCAGCCAGTCTAAAGTAACAGTAGGAATCGGGAAGAGTACAACGGTAAAAGTGAAAAATGCAGGAAAAAGGATTTCATGTAAAATTTTTTCAGGAAAAAAGAATATTTCGATTCAACAAAAGAAAAAAAGTGTAATAATTACAGGAAAAAAATCGGGGAAAGCGAAACTGCAGGTAAGAGCCGGAAACAAAAAAATGACCTGCCGGATTACGGTGACGGGAAAAAAGAGTACAGACACAGCAAATGGCGCTAAGATTTCTGTGAAATCCGGCAAATATACAGTTACCTATCAATTAAATGACAGCCAGGCGGCAAAAGAACTGTATGCGCAGCTTCCATTAACCCTGAAAGTAGAAAATTACAGCGATAATGAAAAGATTTTTTATCCGCCCAAGGAGTTAAAAATAAGCGGCACGCCAAAGTCTAAGGGAAGGAAGGGCTCTTTATCCTACTATGCGCCCTGGGGCGATGTGGTCATGTTTTATGAAGCTGCCGGTTCTGCGTCGGGGCTGTATGAACTGGGGACGGTCGTTTCCGGGGAAGAGCATATTTCAAAATTATCCGGAAAAATTACGGTTAGTAAAACAGATTAGCGGGGCGGGTAAAAAACGTGTTGGAAGTGCTGAATTGGTCGCAAAGAAGATAAAGAAACAGCTGGGCGGTACATTATTTTCCGTCAGAGTAAAAAATATAAAGACAGAGAGAAAAAAGAAAAGGTAAGGAACTGTTAAGTTTCTAAGCAAATGGAGAGTGGTGTTATGGTAAAAAGGATGACAGCAGGTTTTATTATTTTGTCAGTGGCAGTGGTATTTATTTTGACAGCCTGCGGGAGCGAAAAAAAGGAGACGGCTTCTGATGCTGGGAGTGCCTCGGTGGAAAATGGCGAAGAAACGTCCGGCGGAACAAATGCTCAGGAAAGTCCAGAGGTTTCTGATGGGAAATCAGAAAAAGAAAAAATTTTGATTGCATATTTTACATGGGCTGACAATACGAAAGTAGATAATCCGGATGCAGTCGATGTTGATGCGTCAACGTCGGCGAGTGTGCTTCCTCCCGGAAATGCTGCAATGCTGGCAGGCTGGATTCAGGAGGAAGCAGGGGGCGATTTGTTTTCCATTCAGGTAACAGAACCGTATTCCAGTGATTATGATGAATGCCTTGACAGGGCGGCTGACGAAGAGGCGAAAAAAGCAAGGCCGCCGTTAAAAAGCAGGGTGGAGGATATGGATTCTTATGATATCGTGTTTTTGGGGTTTCCCAACTGGTGGTATACCATACCGATGGCAATTCATTCTTTTGTAGAGGAATACGACTTTTCAGGAAAAACGGTTATTCCGTTTGTTACGCATGGAACAGGTGGACTTGCAAGCTGTATTGATGACTTGAAATCGGCGCTTCCGGGTTCCGTGACAGTATTGGAGCCAATCGGGATTTACAGGGATGATGTCAAGTCAGCAAAACCAAAAATTCAGAAGTGGATAGCGGATTGGAGGAATGGATGATGAGAAAATGGACAGGAGTTATATTGTGTATTTCAATGCTGTTTCTGCTTGTGGCTTGTGGAAATACATCACAGGAAAGCCGCAATAATACGGCTAGGGTGGAACCGCAGGAGACGATGGATAATACAGCAGATGATGTTTCATCGGCGGAGTCTTTACCAACGGAGAAAACAGATGCTGCAGCTAAAACAGAGAAAGACAACGGTGTGGCAGTAGTATATTTCTCTGCTACGGGGACAACGAAAGAAATTGCCCGGAAGATAGCGGGAGTTTTGGAGGCAGAGATATTTGAAATTATTCCGAAAGAGGCATATTCTTCTGATGATCTGGATTATAACGAGGATAGCTGCCGTGCAAACAAGGAAATGAATGATGAATCCTCCAGACCGGACATTGAAAATGATTTAAGTGCAGTAAAGGAATTTGACAGAATTTATATCGGTTATCCGATATGGTGGGGAAAGGAACCGATGGTTATCCGCACATTTCTGGAGTCCTATAACCTGAAAGGCAAAAAGATTGTGCCATTCTGTACCAGCGGCGGAAGTGGAATCTCCGGCAGTATGAAAGGAGTTAAGGCAGCAGCAAAGGGTGCAAAAGTAGTGAAAGGTAAGGACCTCACGGATTCGTCTGCAAAAAGTGTGCAGAAGTGGGCGGAGAAAAAGGTGGCATAGAGAAACCGGATTATGGCGGGGGGGATGGGCTGAATGGTTTTGCCTGCCCTCTTGTTTTATGTGTGGTATTGGGCAGAAGCAGCCAAGGGAGGTGGTAATATAGACAAGTTACTTATCATGGAATTTACGGATAATGAAAATGTAGCATTTGCTGATATTTTGAATATGTTGAAGAAATATCCAGATTTCCAAAGAATTAAATTAAAATACGAAACGATATTATCATTTCCTGGGGTTGAAATCTGTCCGAAACGCAGGAAGATTTGCAGTGAAAGACAGGAAATCAGTCTGACAACAAAAGGGTTTGACATTTTATTACTAAGGCGGTTAAATGTCGAATGAATTTTACGCAGAATAAATTTTTATCTGCAAGGCGGAAGATTGAGCTGTAGCGAGTGCTACAGCGATTGATGACAACGTAGCAGATAGAAATTTAGGCAAGCAAAAACATTGATATTTAACCACCTTAGTAATATATATACCTGTAGTAAATGAGGGACGCATAGTGGCTTATGAGCAGATTTATCAAAATGTGTGGAATGCATTTCCAACTGGCATTGTAGGTTTGGCGACAGCGGATGACAGGCAGGAGAAAGACAGAACATGCACGCAGAGCGTGAAATAGGCGGGAAAGCCCTAAAATGGCTTTCCCGCCTTGATTACCCGTCTTTGTTATCTGTTGTATAATTATTAGCTAAACATTCTGATTTGCAATATATTTTCGCCATATAATTAAATATCAACAGTCATTTAATTTCTGAATTTTTTTGTTATGCAGAGACAAAATACTCATGGCAAAGCCACAGACTCCCGTACATAAAAACATAACAGCCATGCCGCTTCCGGCGCCATCCCCTGCGATTGTTCCCAGCATCCCTGCCAGCCTGTTCCCAGAAGCCATAAAAGGCTCAAAAACATAATCTGCCAGCCAGCCTCCAAGGATAATGCCAGCCGGAATCGTGCTGTACTGGATGGCATTTCTGACGGCAAATACCCTCCCCTGCATAGCAGCGGGAATCTTCTGGTACAGTATCGTATTTTGGTTTGCCATTATAAATGGAATCGGCAGGCTGGCAGCGACTGCAGCAGCCGACCACCAGAATACATTTTTTCCAACTGCCATCATCAAGTCTCCAAACAGAAAAGACAGTGCCGCGGAAACATAAATTGCCGTTGCCTTATGCCGGCTCTCTTTTTTCACGGAAACAATAATCCCACCGATAATCCCGCCTGCCCCCATGCAGGCATTTACAATTCCAAGCGCAACGCTGTCCCCGGAGCTTCTTGCCAGGATCATTGGCGATAAAATATTCTCATAGGTCAGCCTTGAACAGAAATTAATCAGCGCCATTGTCAGCATCATGTAAAAAATGCCCTTTTCTTTTTTTAGAAAGTCAATCCCCTGTGCTATCCCGGCAAAGGGTGAGCTGTATACGTTGTCCTGCATCTGTTCCGGGATTGTAATATAGAACAGCAATACGCAAAATGCAAAGGCAAAACTCGTCAGGTCAATCAGCAGGATAAGCGGAAGCCCGCCTGCCGCAAGCAGGAAAGCCGCCAGCATCGGGCTGAATACCACGATAAGATTAGTGGAAAAGGAATTCATCCCGCTGACATTTGAAATTTTTTCCTTTGGCACAAGCCTTCCCGTTGCCACTGCGGATGCAGGCTGCTGGAAGGCATTTGTTATACCGGCCACCGCATTTATGGCATAGATATGCCATACTTCCAGGCATCCCATAAGCAGAAATGCCAATACTGCCAGTGAACCAGCTGCTGCAATGCTGTCCGAAAGCAGCATGATTGTTTTTTTCTTATGTTTGTCTATAAAACCGCCAACAAACAGGCTTAAAAAGATATACGGTACATAATTGCAAAAGGACATCAGCGAAACGGACATTGCGGAATGGCTCTGTCCATACGCCCACAAGACAAGCGCAAACCCGGTCATGGAACTTCCAAGCCCTGATACGCTCTGGCTTAACCATAAAATAATATATTTCTTAAATGTTTTTTCTTCCATTGAATTTTCTCCATTCTATTCTCTGTTTTTTTAGAATAAAAAGTACAAAATCCAATGTGGACGATAGTTTTTACCTCTGTACAAATTTCGTCCGGACACCAGACTTTGTACAGAGCTGATTGCTTAAATCAATTCTCCTATGACATAAACATAGCATTTTAACACCTCCTAGTATGCTGTGTTTTCTATTATACAACTATTTTCTTGTCTGCTCAATCACTTTTTTTTGCCAGCTACTGGAACAAGGTTGGATTTCTGAACAAAAATAAAGAGTCTGAAATATGTCAAAGGAATATAGAGGAAAATCTTGGATTGATACATCCGACTGTCAGCAGCATCCTAACTCGTTTAGAAGAAAAGAAAATTATTTATACAGAACCGCTTGAAACGGATAAACGTTTCAAAAGGGTTTTTCTGGCGGAGAAAAATAGTGAGATGTATGAACTTATAGAAGCAAAAATAGCTTCTATAAGTGAAAGTGCATTTTGTGGACTGACAGAGGATGAGCAGGAACAGTTTTCCGACATGATAAGCACTTTTTTTCAGGCGATTGGAAAGCCAGTCCCTGCGGCAGTTATTTCCTTATGCCGCCAGATAATCATACTGATTCCAGCAGTGTTGGTATTCAGCTATTATTGTAGAAGTGGCAGCATACCGCAGGCGGGCAGATGGGAAGAGACGACAGAGCTTTTGCTGGAAGTTTGGCTCTCACGGACGCGCTCAGATGATGCAAGTTTGCCTTGCATCATCCGAGCTTTGCCTTCGTGGGGATAAACGGAGTATATTAAATATAAAGCGTATAATCAGAACCCTTATGAGCTTTATATTCCATATCTGAATAAAAATAATCCGCAGAGTCATCAAGAATTTTTCTAAGTGAAACTTTTGTCATTTCAGTACAGTCGTTTCGCGTTAAGGCGTCTAATATTTCACAAAATAGAACCTCGTTGTTTTCATTCATATCACTTGTGGAGATGCCGCCTATATAGTCCATTTCAAATAGCAGGTACCAAGTTTTTCTGTCACATCGAATACCCACCATGCGTTTGACTTCTGCCGTAATACTCGTTTCTTCAAAAACCTCCCGCACAGCCGCTTCCTCCGGTAATTCATTTTCATGGCAGAATCCACCGGGAATCAGCAGTTTCCCTTTTGCACTGCCGTATGTATGTCTTACAAGCAGGACTTGTTTTTTTCTTCTTACAATACAACCTACTGAAAAACAATAATTATCATTCATATTTTGTACCAAGCCTCAAGCGAAAATGCCTGCATTTTCATTTGAGGCGCAAACACGAAGGATGAAAGATATGTGTTTGCATTTTATCCTTTCTTCTTTTTTTCTTTCACCCTTTATTCCTCGCTTTCTGTCAATTTGATCTTTAGAATTTCTATTAATATTTCCGCCGCCTGCTTTGGTAACTCAGAATCCAGTCATATTTTTTAGCAGGTTGTCCAGTTCATGAAAATTATTTACAATATCACCAGAATAAATCTCATTATCCCTGTTGAACAAAACCGTATTGATTCCTGTTTTTTGTGCCGCATTTAGGTTCTGCACGCTGTTATCAACAAAGATACACTCCTGCGGATTACATTGCAAATGCTTGATTGTATGGTCAAAAATTCGGTTTTCAGGCTTGCGCATATGAATTTCTCCGCTGATAATACTTTCTTTAAAATATCTTTGAAGTCCGTGTAATTCAAATAAATATTTACTCCATTCTTTCACATCATTTGACAGCAGGACAAAATTATACTGCCTGTAATTGCGTTCGGCAAACCACAAGAACTCCTGATCGAATGTCAAATAATTTGTCAGATAGTCCCGCATTGTTTCCGATGGATTCAGATATCCTAATAGAGAAAGGAATTTATCAGAACATAATTCTCCGTTTCCAGCTTTTGTAAATAAACATTCCTCACGAAATGCCCTTGTAAGTCTGCTATGTTCCTTTTTGTCAAAATGTCCAAATGTGTATGGAATAAAAAATCCTTTACTTTCCTTTATAATTACACCATACATATCAAGCAGAAGTATTTGCTTTTTTACCATAAGAAATCATTTTTCCTTTCACAAATGTATATCCGGCAGTAGGATTGTCTGAAAAGAAATTCGCAATTTCGGTATTTCGGCTGCAATAATCTTCTGCTTCTTTACGGGATAAGCCATGGGTTAGCAAATGGAGTATAAGCTTTTCCTTTTCATCTTTGCTAATGCCGGAAGTCCAATCATTATATGTGATAAAATCATTTTTTGTTTCTTCATAATTTGCGGATTGTGTAGTAACGAACTCTGCTTTATCGTTTATTCTTACTTCAACATCAACTAGTCCCAGTTTCTGCATTATATGCGCAGTCCTGATAGCTACTGCATAATCACGTCCCTGCATTGCGAGTTCAGTCCGCCACTTTTTTTCCAACCCCTCATGCCTGCATAACTCCTGATAATCCATGCCGTCAATATAAAGCCCACAGCACTCAAATTCCCTATTTGCATCAATGCATACAACATATCCATCCGGTTTTGCAAACTGAATCATTTTTTGTATAAAATCTGACGGATTGTCCAGATGCCTGAGAACTGCCTGGCATATTACGAAATCATACTGGTTTTCGGCGGAATATTTAAAAACATTTTCACAGAGAAAATCTGCTTCTAATTTTTGGCTTTCAAAAAGAGTTTTTCCCTTTTTGATCAAATCTTCTGCAAAATCAATTCCTGTATAAGTGCTTCCTTCAGGCAGATAAGGAAGAAGCAGCAGCCCTAAAAATCCATATCCACAGCCGCAATCTAATACAGAAATCGGTTTATCAATCTTCCAGACCTGTGAAATAAGGAAATGGGCATAGTCATCGTTCCAATAACTCTTTCGCGTCCTTAAAAGGTATTCCAGCTTTTGGTTCCAAAACTCTTTTGTTGCTGTTTTTTCAGGAATATATGTTTCTCCGTCAAGCGGTTTTAAACCTAATAACTGGTCTGTTGATACTTTAAAATAATCTGCCAGCAATGGAAGAATGGTTATATCCGGCATATTAACTCCAGTTTCCCACTTGCTGATGGTTTGAAATGATACCCCAATGCTGTCTGCCAGCTCCTGCTGTGTTACCTTTGTTCTTTTACGCAAGTCGGCAATACGCAATGATAGTTTATTCATCTGTAAAACCTCCTAAATTGAGATGTTTTATAGGTGTTTCCTCTTATTTTTATAATTATACCAAAAATCAGAGATTTTGTATTCAATTAGAACGGCGAATATTTTCGCTTGCAGGTTGAAATGTCCGATTTTACAACAAATGAGCAATTTCGGATTCCTGGTCAGTTTTTGACGTTTCTACTGCAAACGGATTCCATGCAGTTTCGCTAAGCAATGGCATGAAAACGAGAGGCATAAAAACCCAGTCAGGAATTAAATGACGCTATTATCCGCTAGTATGAAAAAAATATTGAACAAAATCAACAGCCCTGCTGCTAGCAGCGGGGCCGTTGATTAACTGGCACGAATTTTCAATATAATTCGTTTTAATTTATGGTTAATTGATGCTTAGACCAGCACTTGCGTATCCTGCAACTGTATTGATTAATGTCAATCCGCTATCTTTTGGTATATTTTCAGGTTTCGGTCAGGATCTCCAGGACCTATTTTTTTGTGGCAGACTGCAATATCAGAATGTAGTATCCTGCCGCTGGGCGGGATTACTTCGTGGACTGCTCCAATCCAGCGGTATTCAGCGCAGTTTCTGATCCACCTTTCCCTAAAATAAGAAAAGGAAGGGTTTCCTGCTTCATCAAATGAAGTATTATATTTCATCATGACAATATCAATATCTGAAGGCAGAGACTGTTTTAGCTGTAGAAATTTGTCCTTTTCTGTTTCTTCTAAGATATCATCAGCATCCATCCACATGCAGTAGTCCATAGTGGCTTTGGAAAAAGAATAATTCCTGGCATCAGAGAAGTCATCTTTCCATTGATATGAGTAAACTTTTTGTGTATACTGGGACACTATTTCTACTGTCCGGTCAGTTAACCGGTATCTACGATAACGATTTCTTCTACGAGGCCAGCTACGCTGTCAAGACAGCGTGCAATATGCATTTCCTCATTTTTTACAATCATGCAAAGGCTTATTGCTGCCATGTGCTCCACCTCTTTCATTTATATTTGATGTTTAATGGCGTGTATTATAAAATTATATGCATGGAAAATAAATTGGTTTTTCTGTATTAGAGCGTGTTTAAAAGTAATTTTCTAAGACGGCTGCTGTCCACTTCTTGTCCGGTAACCGTGCCGAATGTAATGATTGCATATAAGTGCATATAGATGTATAATTAGGAAAATAGTGGATATTCAAAGACAAGTAAAAAAGAGAGAGGAACGATGAAATGGTATCAGGAGAAAGAAAGAGTACTGGCAAGGCAATGCGAAGAGGAGTTGGGATTACAATAAAGCTTCTTGTTGCAGTGGTTGGGAGCATTGTAATTGCGGCTGGGGCATTGCTGGCTGTAGTGTATAATCAGATGTCACAGGCATTGTTGGAAAAAAACGATGAAATTCTGCAGACAACTGCAGACAGGGCAATTCAGGAAACGAAGGCGTGGATGAATAATATTTTGGCTGCACTTAAAGTGCAGCGGGATACAATAGAGTATGAAAATATGGATATCCAGGATATGCAGGCGTATATTAAACATACGGCAGGCCAGAATGAGGCATATCCTGCAGGATTATATGTGGCGTTAACAGACGGTTCGCTCTACCATGCTTCATTTGTGCCGGGCCCGGAATTTGATGCCCTGGCAAAGAGCTGGTATCAGGATGGGATTGAGTCTGAGGATTTTATTTTAGGTGATGTATATTTTGATGAGGACAGCCAGTCGTATGTGGTAGGGGCTTCCGGGGTGTTAAAAGATGCGGAAGGTTCTATAAGGGGTGTTGCGGCGGCAGATGTTTATTTGGATTCTATTTCCAAAATTGTCAGCAAAACTAAGATTGAGGATACCGGGGGGATTTTCCTGGTAGATTCACGTACAGGCACTATTATTGGGCATCAGGATAAGGACATCTTAGGGAAAAAGCTGGATGAGGCTGAGGGTGAAATGTATGCATATGCGCAAAAGCAGATGAAAGCCGGCAAAATGGAATTGTCTCTTTATAAAGATACTTATATTCAGGTAGCCCAGGTTCCGGGAAGTGACTGGGTGGCAGTATCCTATGTGAAGGAAGGCGAGGCCCTGCGTGAGTTAAAAGAGCTGACAGTTTCGATGCTGTATGTGGCAATTGCCGCGCTGCTTTTGGTGACGGTACTTGTTACGATCCAAATCCGCCGTATTATTGGCGTTCCGGTCAGGGAGTTAAGCCAGGTAGCAACCAGAATTGCAGAAGGCGAGCTGAATCAGAGCATCCGTTATCGGTCTAAAGATGAACTGGGGGTATTGGCATATAATTTTAACCAGGTTACGCTGCGGCTGCGGGATTATGTAATATACATAGATGAAATTGCTGAGAAGCTGCGTGAAATTGCAGGTGGGAATCTTGCGTTTACATTGGAAAATGAGTACAGTGGGGAGTTTGCAAAGATTAAGGATTCCCTGGATGCAATTTCAGTAGAACTTAACAATACTATGGGGCAGTTGAATGCTGCATCACATGATGTGGCTGCTGGTGCGGCACAGGTTTCTAATGGGGCTATGACGTTGTCCCAGGGCTCTTCTGAACAGGCGTCGGAAGTAGAATCGCTGGCAGGGCATATAGGCGCCGTTTCCCAAAGTGTCAGCCGGATTGCACAGGGGGCAGGGAAGGCGAAGGAAATTTCGCAGGACGTCCGGCAGGGGCTTTTAGGAAGCAATGAGAAAATGAAAAATCTGACAGAGGTAATTCAGAGGATTAGTGATAAATCAACCGAAATTGGCAAAATTGTTAAAACAATTGAAGATATTGCGTTTCAGACGAATATATTGGCTTTAAATGCTGCGGTTGAGGCGGCGCGGGCTGGAGAGGCAGGAAAAGGGTTTGCTGTTGTGGCAGATGAGGTCCGGGCATTGGCAGGTAAATCTTCAGATGCTGCAAAGGAAACTACAGATTTGCTGGGTGAGACGATAAGCTCTATGGAAGAAGGCGTGAAGGCGGTACAGATTACAGCGGAATCTATGTTGTCTGTGGTTTCACAGGCGGATGAGATGGACGGCCTGATTGGAGGAATTGCAGAGTTTACAAAGCAGCAGGCTGTTGATGCAGCAGAAATTACGCAGGGGATAGACCAGATAGCAATTGTTGTCCAGACGAATGTGGCTACGGCGCAGGAGAGCGCAGCAGCCAGCGATGAGCTGTCCGGGCAGGCAGCAGCGTTAAAGGATCTGGTAAGCGGATTTCGGCTGAAAGGATAGATTGGTGTATTCCAGCAAATATACAGCGGGGCAAATGTGAGTTATTCTGTTGTTTCTCTACGTATCAGAATTGGGGTTATTTTTTTGTGAATAACCCCATTTTGTGGTTTGGGACGGCGTTTTTTCTGTTCGTTCATCTGCTCTACCAAAAGGGCTACTGCTTCATATGCGATTTTTTCAATTTGCTGTCCAACAGTACTGATAGGAATAATGGCTTCTTCCGCAATAGGAGAATCATCAAAGCCAATAATCCGATATTCCCCCGGCAGCATCCCATATTCGCGAAATATCAGGTTTAACATAATATTGGCATGTGTATCGTTTGACATAAAAAGTCCTTTATTTTTACCAGGGTATTTCTTTTTTATGTAACCAAAGACTTCTTGTATGCAGTTTACTGTTTCATGATAGGAATTTCCAAGGTTTCTAAGGATGAGTTCATGTTCTATGCTGTATTCCCGGCAAATATCCCGGAAGCCCGCGATGCGCCCATAGGAAGGCGTGGTTTCATGGACATCGGAATTGATATGCAGCAGGATATCGCAGTTACTCTTTGCCAAAAGGCTTGTCGCCTGTACTGCTCCCATATAATTATCGGTATTTACACTGTTTACGTATTTGTCCTCACGTTCAATGGTAACGATGGGAATATTGCTTTCAGCCAGTTCTTTAGATGGGATTGTATGGCTTAAAATAATCATGCCCTCTATTTTGTATGCCAGTAGCTCCTGGATATATTTCCGTTCTGCTTCTTCATTATCCGTACTGACGAAAACCAGAAATTTATAGCCAAAGGTTTCATAGGTTTTTAAAATTTGGTTTAGCATCTCGGCATAGTAATGAAGAAAAAGGTTGGGGATAATTATGCCGATAAATTCACTTTTTCCGTTGGCAAGTACTTTTGCCAGTTTATTTTCCTGATAATCCAAATCTATAAGAGCCTGGGCGATGATTTCCTGGTTTTTTACCGTTAAGGAATCAGGGTTATTAAAATATCTAGATATCGTTGTTTTAGAAAAATTGGTATATTTTGCAATATCATCAAATGTCACTTTATTCTTACCCATGAGCAGTTACCTCCGTGCTTGTATACTAATTAACAGTATAACAATGATTCTAGGGAAAATCAATAAAAAAATAACCGGTTAAGTAACCGATAACTTTTTTGAAAAAAAGCCTTGACAGCCGAATATTGAAGTGTTATGATTAGCTCATAAAGTAACCGGTTACTTTACTGGTTACTTAACCGGTTATAATGAAACGTATACGTTTATGTGGGATGTAAAAATCAGAAATAGGCTGTTTGTAAAGAAAGGAAGGGGAGGCAAAGATGAGAAGATTACCATTAGCCATGTTGGGGCTGGCCTTATTTGCCGGGTTACTGACAGGCTGCAAGGGAAAGAAGCCGGCGCCGGGAGATATTGCCGGTTATGATGAGGGGGAGCAGTATCTTTCAATCTGGGTGCATTCCATTGAAGATACCGACGAGGGGAAATGTTACAGGGAATCTGTGGAAGAATTTAATAAGAAGTATGATGGCACTTATTTTGCGGATATTGAATTTATTCCGAGAAATGACAGTGGCGGCGGTTACTCTGATAAGATTAATGCATCGGTTATGTCTGGGGATTTGCCGGATGTCCTGACTGTGGATGGCCCGAATATAGCGGCATATGCTTCTAATGGGATTATCCAGCCCTTAGCAGAGCTGACAGAAGAAGAAAAGGGTGTTTATTTGGAATCTATTATCGAACAGGGGACATATAATGGCAAATTGTATGCCCTAGGCGCAATGGAATCCAGCGTAGGCCTTTATTACAACAAAGAGATACTAAAAGAGGCTGGAGTTGAAGTTCCGGATGCAGAGCATCCGTGGACATACTCAGAATTTCTTGGCGTCCTGGAAAAAGTGAAGCCGGTAGTGGAAAAGAAAAAGGGATATGCACTGGATATGACATTTCCTGTAGGAGAAGCGACAATTTATTATTATGCACCATTTTTTTGGTCAAATGGGGGAAATCTGGTGGATGATACAGGATTGAACGTGGAAGGTGTTTTCAATGCGGAAGAGAATGTTGCGTCAATAGAGTATTTTAAAGAGATTTTAGACAGGGGGTATATGTCAAAAGTGCCCGTTGAAAATCTGTTTGAAAGCGGGCGTGCTGCTTTTAAATTCGATGGTGCATGGGAAGTTAACAGTATCTATAATAGTTATCCGGATATACAGTTAGGTGTTGCCCCATATGTAGTAGGCGATAAATGGGATGGCGGGCGTTATACCCCGACCGGATCATGGGCATATGCGGCGTCTGTCAAGACGGAAAATATTGAAGGTGCAACAGAGCTGGTAAAATGGATGAGCGGCGTAGAGAGTGGAAAGAAGCTTTGGGAAGAGGCAAAATGTTTCCCATCTACATACCAGGCATTTGAGTCAATTGATATTTTCAAGACAGATGGGAATTACCGGGCATTATATAACCAGCTCAGTACTTATGGGCATCCAAGGCCAAAAACGCCTGTTTATCCACAGGTGAGCACATCATTTCAGCAGGTTTTGGAAAATTGCGTGCTGACTGGGGAAGAACCTGAAAAGGAATTGAATAAAGCAATAGAAAGGATTAACGCCAAGTTAAAGCGTTATAAGGTGAATGGAAAATGAGAAAAAAATCACAATCTATTTTGGGCATGGCATTTTTTGGACCGGCGTTAGTTTTGCTTACTATATTTTTGTTCCTGCCCATGATTCTTACACTGATATTTAGTTTTACGGATTTCTTTGCCTTAAATCCAAGCCTGACCCATTTTGTAGGGCTGGATAATTTTATTCAGATATTTAAAGATGAGGAATTCAGGAGGGCGTTTATCAACACAGTGTGTTTTGTTATCATTATTGTACCATTGCAGGGGCTTGGCTCGCTGGGGCTTGCCTTGCTGATTAACAAAGTTACGCATTGTAAAAAATATTTTAAAGTGGCATTTTTTCTGCCGGTTGTTATGTCGTTGGCAGTCGTATCTACGTTATGGATACAGATATACAGCCCGGAAGGCATCCTAAACTCTATCTTAGGAAACTTTGGTATTTCACCGCAGCCATTTATTAATAGTGCTTCGCAGGCTCTGCCGTCTATTGCTATTATGAGTGCATGGCAGGGGGTAGGGTATCAGATGATTATTTTCCTGGGCGGCTTACAGGCGATTAACCCAGCGCTATATGAGGCGGCGGATATGGATCATGCAACGTCTTGGCAGAAATTTAAAGATATTACTTTGCCGGAATTAAAGCCGCTTTGCATTTTCGTTTTTATAACAATAACAATCGGGGCATTTCGGATGTTAGTGCAGCCGATGGTAATGACGGGTGGCGGGCCATCTCATTCTACCTATACGATGGTATATGATATTTATGAAACTGGTACTGTTAACTGGGAAATTGGCCTGGCATCTACAATGGCAATTGTGTTTGCTATATTTGTGATGATACTTACAGTAATTCAGACGGTTGCGACCAGGGATAAGGAGGAGAAAGATGTTAACAAAAAAGCAGAAAAGAAATAATTGGATTTTGGTTGTTGTTATGATTGCAGTATCCTTGTTTTTTCTGTTCCCAGTAATCTGGATGCTTGCAAATTCTTTTAAGCCGGATGCAGCGATAACGGATGATATGAATTCATTTGCGGCATTTATCCCTCCGGCATTAAATGGTAATTTTTTTGATAATTACATAAAGATACTGACAAATACTTCTTTTGTAAGATATATGGTTAATACCTTATTTTATGCGGCGGTGTTGATTGTACTTGGCATTATTGTAAATGGGCTTGCTGGATATGCGCTGGCAAAAATAAAGTTCCCATTCCGGGAACGCTGGCTGATGATTATCATGCTGTTAATGATTGTGCCGATGGAAACAATTATTACAATCCATTTCCTGTTTATTGCGAAACTTGGGTTGCTGAATACTGTAATTGGGTATATCCTTCCAATGATTGTAAACCCGTTTAATATATTTTTATTCCGCCAGGTTTTTGTCAGCCTTCCGGATGATGTGTATGAAGCGGCGCAGCTTGACCATTGCAGCCCTATTAAATATTTCTTTACAATGGTGCTTCCAATGTCAAAGAGCGTGGTAGCCACAGTCAGCGTATTTACATTTTTGAATGTCTGGAATGATTATTTGTGGCCGTCGCTGGTATTTACATCAGGGGATTTGCTGACTGCACAGATTGGGCTGAATGCGATTACATCAAATGATAATACCACAATGGGGCAGAAGCTGGCGGTGATTACAATGATTACCGTACCGGTTATCATTATTTATTCCCTATTTTCTAAACAGATTGTAGAAGGTGTTGTATCCACAGGTTCAAAGGAGGGCTAAAGCGATGAGTTTTATAGAATTGAAAAATGTATGTAAGAAATATGATAAGACGGATAAAAATGCAGTTACAGATTTTAATCTGGCAATTGAGGAAAAGGAGTTTATTGCTTTTGTTGGACCATCTGGATGCGGAAAGTCAACAACGCTTCGGATGATTGCCGGTTTTGAAGAGATTAGCAGTGGGGAGTTGTATATTGATGGGAAAAAAATGAATGAGGTTGCGCCGATGGGCAGGGGGATTTCTATGGTTTTTCAGAATTATGCCCTGTATCCACATATGACAGTAGAGAAAAATATTTCTTATGGATTAAAGAATATGAAGGTGCCGGCAGATGAGATTAAGAAAAAGGTAGACTGGGCGGTGAAGATTTTGGGGCTGGAAGAATACCGTTACCGGAAACCAAAGAATCTGTCTGGCGGGCAGAGGCAGAGGGTTGCCCTTGGGCGCGCTATTGTTAAGGAACAGAAAGTTTTTTTGATGGATGAACCGTTGTCTAACCTGGATGCAAAACTCCGTGTCAGCATGAGGAATGAGATTAGCAAGCTGCACCGTGAACTTGGCAGCACAACGATTTATGTAACCCATGACCAGGTGGAAGCGATGACGATGGCAGACCGGATTGTTATTATGCGGGATGGCGTTGTACAGCAGACAGGGGAACCAATGGAATTGTATGAACATCCATGCAATAAATTTGTTGCGGGTTTTATTGGCTCGCCGCAGATGAATTTTTATTATGTCAAAGTGGAACGGGATGGCATTACATTTTCAGATGGAAAGAGCGCTAAGCTTCCAGATGAAGTAATGGCAAAACTGCAGGGCCGTAACCGGGTGATAATGGGAATCCGCGGCGAGGATATTAAATTTGACAGCCAGAACCTGGATCTATATAAAGATACACGGCAGCAGTCAGTCATTGACAATACGGAGATTATGGGAAATGAGAACAACCTGTATTTTGAATTTGGCGGAATAATATCGGTTGCAAGAGTTTCCAAGTATGAGGTAAGTAAAATAGGCGATGTTGTAGACTTTGTGATGATGCCGCAAAAAATGCATTTTTTTGATGAGGAAACAGAGAGGGCAATTTTTTAAAGATAGGAGGTTTGGAATGGCTGATTTGGAAAGGGCAAATAAATATCAGGAAGAAAACAGGATTGAGAAAAGCAAGAAACCAGTATTTCATGTTGCTCCTCCAGTAGGCTGGATGAATGACCCTAATGGTTTTTCCATATTTCAGGGAAAAGTTCATTTGTTTTATCAGTACCACCCATATAGCGATGCCTGGGGGCCTATGCACTGGGGGCACTATGTGTCCGAAGATTTCGTGGAATGGAAGGAGCTTCCGGCAGCTTTAGCGCCGGATACAGGCTATGATGCTGCCGGATGTTTTTCCGGCAGCGCTATTGGGGCAGAAGAGGGGCATATGCTGATTTATACTGGAGTTATGGAAAAAGAGGGGGCAGATGGGAAAAAAGAGATGGTCCAGCAGCAGTGCCTTGCGGTAGGGGATGGCATTTGTTATAAAAAGGTGCCGGAAAACCCGGTAATTCCAGCAGAGCGGCTTCCGGAAGGGTTTTCCAGGAAAGATTTCAGGGACCCCAAAGTGTGGCGGGAAAATGAAACATATTATCTGGCGGCTGGCAATAAAAATGCGCAGCAGGATGGGCAGGTGGTGCTATTTGAATCAAAGGATTTAAGGGCATGGCGGTATTTATCTGTGCTGGCAGATAATCAGGGAAAATACGGGAAAATGTGGGAGTGCCCGGATTTCTTTTCTCTAGGACAGAAATATGTCTTGCTGGTTTCCCCACAGGATATGCAGGCAGATGGAAAGGAGTTCCATAATGGGAATCAGGCAATAGCCCTAATTGGCGAATATGACAGGCAGAACTATCATTTACAGGAAGAACAGGTGGTTTCACTTGATTATGGAACAGATTTTTACGCCCCACAGACATTGGAAACAGAAGATGGACGGCGGATTATGGTTGCGTGGATGCAGTCATGGGACATGAATATTAAACCAGAAGAACAGAAATGGAATGGGATGATGACTGTACCAAGGCAGTTGGAATTACGTAACAATATATTGTACCAGCGCCCAGTAAAAGAATTGGAGCATTATTACACAGAGGAGGTTGTGTATATAGACAGGGAAATTTCTGGAAGCTGCCAGTTACCAGGCGTCCAGGGAAGGGTGCTGGATTTGTCAATAGAATTAAAGGAGGGCAGTTATCAGGAGTTTGCTGTTTTCTTTGCACAAAATGAGAAATATCATATCAGTTTCCGTTATGTCCGTGCTGCACAGTCTATAGAATTTGACCGGACTTATTCAGGGATGGTAAGGGATGCTGTATGCCAGAGAAGTATGAGAATTAAGAAAACAGAGGGAAATCTGAAGCTGCGCTTCCTGTTGGATAGGTTTTCTGTGGAGTTGTTTGTAAATGACGGGATGCAGACATTTACTTCCACCTTTTATACTCCGCTTGATGCAGAGGATATTGTGTTTGTGTGCGATGGAAAGGTAAAGCTGAACATTAAAAAGTATACGATCGCAATGGATAAGGAACTGTAGGAAAGATAGAAAAAACAGGGGCTGGAGATACCTTTATGGGCTGTGTTTTGCATTGGGTTTTAAAATATGGACTGGAAAACCTGGATAATAAGAAAATATATGATATGCTGGAGTTTTCTAATGCAGTTTTATAGTAACGACGAGAAGAGGAGCACTGAAGGTTATGTCAGAGTAAAAGGAAGTATGGGATTTTATACGGGAAACAAAGGCCAGTTAGCAGGGGGGATGTTTTAATGCTTTTCTGCAATTTTTGCTAGGGCACCAGCGCAGGCGGTGCCCTTTTTTAATGCTATAGGAAATTACGCTGGCGCCCTTTTTTATGAAAAAATGACTGGAAATGATAAGAAAATGTTCCTTATTTGTGTATAATAGGATTGGGCGTGTAGATTGGCACATAGGCATTATAAGGAGAGCTGTATGAGAAAAGAGAAAAAAGAAAATATTTTAGGAAGCATTTGTAATGCAATTTATCAAATATGGCAGGGAGACCATGCAATCGTATATTTTTCTTTTTACAAAAATATATCAGAGGAGATTTTCAGTGCGTTATTTGGGATTTACCTGATTAAATTTATCTATGAAAGCATTGAAAAGCGTGTGGATTTTAGCAAATTATTTATTATGGTCAGTATCTTTTGCATTGTCCATGTTATTATTCATCTGACGTCAGCGTTTCACAGCTACTGCCAGAAGATTGCGGAGATGAAAGTTTACAGGCATATTTTTCAGAAAGTTATCAAAAGGGCAAAAAGGATTAAGATTGACCAGTATGAAAACCCTGATTTTTATGATAAGTTTTCAAGGGCGCTAGATGAGGCGTTAGAGCAGGGAATCTGGGGGATGCTTTTTACAACATGGGGTGTTGGGGCAATATTTGGGAGCATTGTTGCCCTGGTAATTTTAGCTTCGGTAGATGTGATGCTGATTGTGTTTGCAATCCCGCCTATTATAGGCAGCCTTTATTTTGGGATTGGGGAAAGCAGCGAACAGTTTGCGGCACGCAGGGACGAAACGGTTGGGAAAAGGAAGATGGAATATGCCAAACGTGTCTTTTACGAAAAGAAATATGCCAGTGAGCTTCGGCTGTACCCGATTTCCAGGGTACTTTTTGGCCTGCATAGGGATGGCTATATGGAGCGGTATGAAGAAAATAAGACTCACCAGCGCAAAATTGGAATTTACCGTATTATTGAAACACTGCTTTTTGCAGGTATTGTCACATTAGGTTCCTATCTATATATTACCTACCGCTTAAAGGTTGCAGGAAGCAGCGCAGTAGCGGCATATATTGCGATGATAACGGCAGTAGGTTACGTTGTAAGCTCGGTTAGTGAAGCCATTGAATATTTTTCCAGGGCTGGGAAGCTTTGTATGTATATGAATAATATCAAAGAGTTTATGGAGTGCGAGACGGAGGAGGATATAAAAGATGCCGTGCTTCCGTCTGATAATATGGGAGAAATTGTATTTGAAAATGTGTCGTACCATTATGAGGGCAGTGAGCAAATGATTATTCAGGGGTTAAATGTGAAAGTCCGCCAAGGGGAACATATTGCGCTGGTAGGGGAAAACGGCGCTGGGAAAACCACTTTGATGAAGCTTTTAATGGGGCTTTATCCGGTTTCAGGAGGCAGGATTTTAGCAGGCGGAAGGGATATCAGCCAGTATGAGCCTTCCGCTTACAGAGATTGCTTTGGGACGGTATTTCAGGACTTTCAGATATTTTCCCTTCCATTAGGGGAAAATGTGTTAATGAAGTCGCCGGAAACAGAGCAAGAGCGGCAGCTTGTGGTAGATTCACTCAAAAAGGCGCAGTTTGGCGAGGTTTTGGAGAAGATGCCAAAGGGGATTGATACATATCTGACAAAAGAGTTTGAGGAAGACGGATTTGTATGTTCAGGAGGACAGGCACAGAAGGTTGCAATTGCCAGGGTGTTTGCAAAAAAACCAGATGTAGTCATTCTGGACGAGCCATCCAGTGCGCTTGATCCAATTGCAGAGTACAATATGTACCGTAATATGATGGAAGCATCGGAAGGGAAAACAGTATTTTTTATATCCCATAGGATGTCTTCTGCGCGGATGGCGGACAGGGTTTTATTTTTGGAACATGGGCGCATTGTGGAGGAAGGTACCCATGAGGAGCTGTTAGGGAGGAATGGGCGTTACGCAGAAATGTTCCGGCTGCAGGCGCAGAATTACCAGGATGAGATGGGAGGTGGGCTTTATGCAGAATAATGCAGGGGCGGCAAAGGAAAAGCTTCCAATAAGCAGGATTCTTAGTAATTATGTATATCTTTTGAAATATGCCTTTGGGAAAGACGCTGGGCTAATCCTTATGATATTTTTCTCATTTATTTCTGCAGGTGTGGGTTATGCCTGTATGGATACGGTTTTTATGAGGGCATTTATTAATTATCTTTCTGATGACAGTTATACGTTCCATCAGACGGCAGTTTTGGTTGCCCTGGCTACGATTGGGATGGCATTTTTGATGGCTGTGGAGCGGTGTACAGAAAGCTTTGCACAGCCAAGGATTATCCGGATGTCGGGGATGATGCAGGAAGAAATGATAAAAAAAGCAGTCACGATGGATTTAGTTTGTTATGACTGTGATACCTATTATGATGATTTTGTGGTAGCGGCATCCCAGTTAGAGGATATGGTAATTACGGCAGTTTTTGATTTGGCAAGGATGGGCAGGAATGTAACTACAGTATTGGTGCTATCGGGGTTAATTACAGTGATTGACCCTGTAATTGCTATTTTTCCGGTGCTTGGGTTTTTAGTAAATATGTTTTCCAGGTTCCGTATTATGAAGCTGGAATATGATTATGATGTGGAAAAAAAGGAAATTATGCGCCGCGCAAATTATTCCAAAAGGGTATTTTACCAGCCGGAGTATGCCAAAGAAATTAAGCTTTCCCATATAGAAATACCGCTTGAGAAACAGTTTCACCAGGCGGTTGATGAAACAATTACGGTTTCTAAAAAGTACGGAGTCCGGATATCCCTGTGGTCGCTGGTAAACTGGATTACGGTGTTTACGTTTCTGTCTATGTTTTGTGTGCCGCTTTATCTTGGGTACATGGCATTGGTGGCCTGCAGCATTGGGCTGGGGGATGTGGCAGCGCTTAATAAAGCGCAGAGCACTATGCGGAACCAGTTGGACTCTGTAAATTACTGCGTGGAACGGATTCAGAGAGCCGGGCTTTTTTGTGAGCGTTTCCGCAAATTTATGAATTATGAGAGCAAGATTGAAAAAGCACAGGGGACGGTGCAGGTTCCAAAAAGCCAGTCTGTTTTGGAAATTAAGGATATGTCTTTCCGGTATGATGGAGCAAAAAAAGATACGCTAAAACATATTAATATGAAGATTCAGGCAGGGCAGAAGGTTGCCTTTGTTGGGGAAAATGGCGCTGGGAAGTCTACATTTATTAAGCTGCTTATGCGCCTGTATGATGTGACAGAGGGAAGCATCTGTTATGGCGGACATGACATCCGTGAATATAGTACAGAAGAGTACCGGGATATTTTTGGCTCTGTATTCCAGGATTATCAGATTTATGCGGCTTCTGTGCAGGAAAATGTGATGATGCAGAATGTTGCTGCGCCAGGGCAGGAACTGGTTGAGGCGGCATTGGAACAGTCTGGTTTTTCAGAGAGGCTGAATACTTTGCCAAATGGGGTATTGACATCTTTGACAAGGGAATTTGCAGAGGACGGTGTACAGCTATCCGGTGGGGAGGCACAGAAGGTAGCGATAGCAAGGCTGTTTGCGAAAAAGGAAAGGATGCATATTGCTATTTTGGATGAACCATCCAGCGCTTTAGACCCAAAGGCAGAATATGAATTAAACCAGAATATCCTGAATAAGGCAGAAGATGCTACAGTTATTTTTATTTCCCACAGGCTTTCTACGACAAGGGACGCCGACTGTATCTATATGTTTGAAAATGGCGAGATTATTGAACAGGGGACGCATCAGGAACTGATGGAGAAAAACGGGCAGTACGCAGATATGTTTCGCTGCCAGGCGAAATATTACCAGCAGAACCAGGAAATTATCTGTTAGGAAATTTTGTAGGGCTGTATTTCCATAAAATACAAATAGATTTGCAATACTTTTGTCATTATTACATAGTATGATACCAAAAGTGCGGTGGGAGACGTCAGTACAACAGACGCAAACTGCCATAATATAAACAGCCAGGGTATCCCGAAAAGAGCAGAGGGATGCCCTGGCTGTTTTTGATAAATTCCTTGACCATAAAAGCACGTTATATTATAATTTTGCCAGAGGCATCAACATTATTTTGTTGGTGCAAATATTAGTTATTTTAGAGAGAGGTGTAGCTATGAGATATGAACTGACAAAGGATTTGGAAACAGGGAATGAAATGATTGACTGTGAACACAATGAGCTGCTTCAGGCGGTTAACAACATTGTTGACGCCTGCAATACGGGGAAAGAACGTGAAATTGTAGAGCCTGCTATAACGTTCCTTTTAACGTATGTAGATATGCATTTTGAACATGAAGAACAGCTGCAGAGCGATAATAATTATCCGGATATGGCAGGCCATAAGGCATTCCATGATAGCTATAAGAAGCAGTTAAAAGAAATTGCAGATCAGATTCCTTTGGATAACCCTACAATTGAAGATGTTGTCAAGCTGAATGGCCATATTGCCGTACTGGTAAACCATATTCGCGTAGAAGATAAAAAACTTGGTACATACTTGAAGCAGTTATAAAAACGGAGGAAATGCAATGCATATCTGAAGGTGTATGAAAGTTTCTGGAATGAATTTATAAATGTACTCTGGCATCCTGCCTCAAATGGCGGGATGCCAGGTTAGTTAAATGCCATATTCATCTAATAATTTCTCCTGGTATTCAGGATTGTTTGAAGAACGTGTTAAATCATCGAAACGTTTATTAGAAACTAATAGGGCATTTAATTTATTAATACGTTCAATGCCGCGCTGCTCTCCGATTTCAATGCCGCGTTGCTCTCCGATTTCAATGCCGCGTTGCTCTCCGATTTTAATACCACGCTCAATACCACGTTTTTCTCCGCGCTGGTCTGCTTCATACATAAACTGGTTATAGTCGCGGATTGCTTTTTCGCGGGCTTCATATTCTAACCGTTTTTGTTTATCCTGGCTGATAACCTGTAGTTTTTGGTAAGCACTTGCAATATAAGGGTCTTTTGTGGCAATCATCTCAAACTCCTCCTTCCGTTCAGCGTTGATGAATTTTGCCCAGAGTAAGACATTATCACTGCTGTCTTTTAGTTCTTTTGGGAGCTTTGGAAGCTCCAGGACATGGAATTCCATTTTGTCTGTATAGATAAAATGGTGAGTGTCCTCCATAATGTGGAAGCATGAGTAAAAATTGGTTTCTTCCTTAAATAACATAAAATCAAGGATGCTGATGCTTACACATTTTTTGAATACATCATATTTTTGGCCCTGCTCAATTTGTTCTGAATACATTTTAGAAAGATAAAACAGGGCGCGGTCTGTCCAAACCTCTAATTTTGACAGTTGGACTTCAATATCGATTTCAGTATCATTATTTAAAAGTACTTTGACATCCAGGATGCCCAGTTTGTCTTCTTCATAGGTCTTTTGCAGTTCGGTCTTTAAAAGCAAAGTTTCTTTAATATCGTTTGGATTGAGTTTTAGAATGGCGGATAAAAAACCTATCCGTGCTTTTTCATCTGACATGATTTCCTTAAAGGCAAAGTCAATCTTAGGTTTCATTAAAAAATCATTCATAGTTAGCAACCCGCTCCTAGATGAGCAAAATGCGGATGCGCAAGCAGACGCAAAGAGCGCATAAGCGCGGGTTTTGAGAAGAAAGACTTCTATACAAGGAAAGTTCTGAAGAATGCGGTGAAATCAGCATTCTTCGGAACTGTTTGGTGTTTAGGTGGTGTTTGAAGTTATGAAACAATATAATATAAAAATATTTGAGTATTAAAGATACAATAAAAACGCTTTTATTCATTGATGTCAGGTTCCGCATTAGTAGAAGAACTGGATAATGCTGACATTTTATTATACAGAGAAGTTTGGATATTCTCTGTTTCGGGGGCATTGGAAAAAAGAAAATCTTTTAATACATTATACCTTATCATCCTGTTTGTATGCTTGTTTAATCCTTCTGAAGATGCTAATTTGTATTTTTTTAACCAGTCAAAAATTCTTTTTTCGTCATCAGACACATTTAAAGACAAATCCATATTATTATCGAAAATAGAATATAATTTAACAAATTCAGCAAGTTGATTTTTAGTAGAGTCAGTTATATCTATTTTTTCACGTTGCATAAAAAACACTACTGAAAATAAAGAATACAATTGTGCTTTTCTTTTCAAGAATTTTAATATCTCATCTGAAACAAAAAAGTTTTAATTAAATCTATAGCAGAAATAATGGCACATTTGTCATTTTCAGCATCAGTATAATTATTTTGCAAATCCTCATATGCTTGGTTTAAAGCACGTTGGTCAGTTTGGTCAATGATTCCTTGACGATATAAAAGGACTAAGCTTCCGCAAAATTCAACATCTTTCATACGTTTAATATCTGTATTATTGAATAGTTTATATTTTTCCCAAAATGGAAGTTCAGATAATTCCCTCGTTAATGCTGCAAAATCGCCAGATATACTATTGCGTTTTTCCTGGTCATTAAGGTTATAATCTGTTAAATTCAGCCTTCGGAACATATTAACAATATTTTCACGTGTTGCCCTTCTGTCAATTTCTATAATCATTAATTTATAGTTCCAAAAAGCTTGGCGGGTCTTGGCGGGAAGATTTTTGAAAAACATATTTCCATAGGATTCTTTTGGTTCATCTTCCATTAAATATTGTTTTTTGAGTTTGAATTCATTTGATATGAAGCTGGTTATAGCTTTGATACGTTGTTGGCCATCAACAATGTGTATAATGGACTCCCCTGTTTCAGGGTCAGTTTCAGCGGGCCAAAAAAACAATTCTGGAATTATTAAATTAAGTAAAATAGTTTCAATTAGTCTAATCTTATCTTTTTCGCTCCATACAGCTCTGCGTTGATAAGTATTGTCTATGATTAAAGTTCCATTTCCATACATTTTATGGATTTCATTAATGGTTTTGTGATTGCTTGAAAAATTAAACATTTCTTTCCTCCATTCTTTGTTTTGCAAGACTAATTCCACCAATTTGATATTCCTCTAAGTCTTCCCAGGAACGGTAGATTCTATATGTAATAGGGTGTACAATCTGTAGTTTATCTTGCAACTTTATGTTGATGGGCGAAATATTGGAAAACCATTTTTCTCTAATTGGGTCAAGTTCTAAAATATCTTTTTCGTTAATAAATCCTCTGAAAATAGAACTGGTAATTCTTTGGTAGGGTCGAACATATTGATTTCGTTTAATATTTCGCAATTCATCCCATAATAACCGATACCATTTCTCTGAAACAATTGCAATGTCGATGTCAGAGGACTTGCTTTCTGGCGTTTCTTCATGAAATGGATGAAGTAGTTTGTCTGGCGAAAGGCTGTACCCTGTTTTTGCGCTTCCGACCATTTGAAGGCTATGAAAACTAATTTGGAGCTGAGAAGAAACTATTTCATAAAACCTATCAAGTTTATCTAAAACCTCATCGGAAGGAGTATGTAAGTAATCCACAAAGTACCAGTTATGAGATTTCACAATATGTTTAATAAAAAATTCTTTTGGAGATAGTTCTATAAGGTCTTTTTTTAGATTTTCTTGATTAATCATACATTTCTCCTATCGTATTAAAAAAGTTAGACAGCCATGTGTGCAAATCGGTAGCAATTCCACGGGCTAACAAATATGGAACGCCATTCCCTACCATTTTAAATTTGGTTGAAAGAGATAAGTCCGGTAGGATATCAAAAGCAGTTGGCAAAGATTGAAGTGCTAATGCTTCCGAAACACTGATTCTCCGGGGATAATATGGGTGAAGGTGTACTTCATTATTGCCATAAGCTGCAGTTGGTGAAAAACGCCATCTGTGTAAACGTTTGAATGATTTCCGAGAGGTATCTCCTTCTGCAATCGTATAAAATCGTTCTGTATTTTTAACTGAAAATTTATCCAGGGCATTTGGGTGGTTTAAAACATCATTTTTCTTAAACCAGTATTCTACAGTTAATTCTGGCACTAATCCTGATGGCATGACACTGAATGAATTTTCTTCAAAGGTGTTTTGTTTTGGCCAATCTAATTGTAATATATTATTCAAATCATATTGTTTGCTTTTGCCAAACTGATAGTGAATACGTCTGCCAAAAAAATCCCTTTTAAACCCTATCAAGACAAGTCTGTCACGGTTTTGTGGCGTTCCATATTCCAGAGCATTTTCAATTGAATCAAATAAAGAGTAACCGGCTCTGTATAAGCGTTTTTTTATCAATTCATAAAATTCTTTATGCTTTTTGGTTTGAAAAAGTCCTTTAACATTTTCAAGTACAAAAAAATCAGGTTTCCGCTTAATTATAAGATTTACATAAATGTTTGTTAGCTGTCCGTTTTTCCCATCACTTCCCGCATTTTTTCCTGCGGCCGAAAAATCGGGGCAGGGCGGTCCGCCAACAAATCCTATTATACGGTTTTTTTTAGTATAGTAATCTGGAAAATAAAAATTCCAAAGCGCATCATCTAAAAAATCAGAAACACTTTTATTGCTATATCCGTAGACAGGTATATGATAACTATTCCTTCTTGCATATTGGTACGCTTGAAGGAATAGTGGATTAAATTCATTTACAAAAGCAATATTGAACCCCGCCTGTTCAAATCCCAGGTCAAGCAAGCCTAATCCTGCAAAAAAAGAAAAAATATCGACTTGCATACGAAATGCCTCCTAAAAATAGTATGTATTATTCTCCGGAATTAAACTTAACAAGTTTTTCCCAATCAATACTGCCATCTTCTGTGCAAAAATTATTTGAAAACTCACGGACTAACCGGTTCGATGCTTTCATATAACTTTCTTGAAAGCGTGCCACATATTTTTCCGGCAAGTCACCCATATATTCAATTAGTTTAATATAGAAGTCCTCTTCACCCGTAAGTTTCCACCAAAAATTTTTTCCGGCAAGTTCCTGGTATATTTTTGGTTTTCCGCGCCCGGAATCTTTTTTCTTTCCATAGCAGTAGCCTATATAGGCTTCATAGCGGGCTTTGGCCTGCTGTGCCAGCTTTGAGGCAGCCATGAAGTTTTGTTCCTGTCTTTTTTTACTGTCAGCATTAAATACAGAAGGGCCGCTTTTAACAGCAATAGCCGCTATGGTATTGTTTTCATTGTCCTGGATCATAATATCAATGCCTTCCGCTAAAGCTTTGTTTCCATTGCTGGCCGCTATAGCGACAGGTTCGAAAAAGCAGTTGCCGAAGATAGTTTCTTCACTGGAGCTTACAAATGCTGTAAGGACAGAATCAACAATATCTGATGCGCTTTGCATTGCTTTGGCACGATACAGGTATGGATTCTTGCGTTTCATTACTTTGTTTATATTTAAGGTATCTATTTTACTGATAAGGCTTCCGTAAAAAGAGTCAAGAGCCTGTGCGATAGCCTGCACGATTGCCTGTTCATTGTATGTTTTGTTTTCCAATGCAATCACCTCCTAATTCAATGGCATGTTTTATCCGGCTGTGGATGTTTGTCCCACGGAAACGTTTTGTTTGGATGGCTGCGTTATGGTCGGCAACCGCGATGATTGCTTTTCCAAGGGCAACAGCTAAACCCACAGGTACAGCATTGCCGATCTGCCTGTATTTTGCGGCGGTTGTCCCCATAAATTCCCATTTATCTGGGAATTGCTGTATCCGGGCATATTCCTGGATGCTAAGTGGACGGTTCTGTGTAGGATGGCACATCATAGTTGCCTTTTGGACAGGCGATGTGACTAGGGTAGGGGAAGGTTGGTTAAAAGAAAGCCTTCTGTAAAAGCCGACTTTACCCCCGCCGGATTCATAGGCGCCGCCCATAGCCTGCCTGATTAGTTCCGGCGGTAGGCTGCGCCAATTCCCACCTTCAGGCACCAGTTTTAGGAATTCTAAACGATTATTGCTAAAGGGGGTGTATTCTCCGCAATCGTATTCCAAATCTTTGATGTGGTCATTTAAAGTCTGCCAGCGGTAACTGCCGTCCTGGTGCATTTGAAAATGTGTAGGCATGGGAAGGAAAATATCTTCGTTGTCTCTGCTGCCGATTAATACAAAGCGTTCACGGAATTGCGGCACGCCGTAATTAACGGCATCCAATATCCCATATACTGTTTTATAGCCTAATTTTCTAAATTCTGAAAGGATGACGTCAAGCACTGTCCCCAGTTTTTGTTCAGGGTCTTCCTTATCGCGTTCAGGAAGGGGCACATGTTTTAATGGGGCAGACATAATCCCTTTTACATTTTCCATTATAAAAAATCTTGGGCGTATGTAATCGATCATCCGTATGAAATCCATAAATAAGCTGCCACGGGGGTCATTGATGCCCAGCCGTTTCCCTGCTGTGGAGAATGGCTGACAGGGTGGACCGCCGCAGATTAAGAATGGTTCTCCAGGGGACAAGCGGGTGAAATCCAATAATTGCTGGGGCTGGATTCCACGGATATCACCTTCTATAACATTATGCCCGTTTTTCCGCATTGTAGCCGCACAGGAAGGGTCAAAGTCCTGTCCGACAGCTACGTTTAGCCCAGCTTTTTCCAATCCAATATCAAGCCCCATGGCCCCAGAAAACAGGGATATGGCATCCCTATTTTCGGTATTGTCTTTATATTGCAAAATATTCATTTAAATCCTCCATCAGACTTTATCCCCATTAGGGAGGATAAAATTCCTTTCAAAAGTACAGTCCAAAACATGGGCAATGTCTTCCAGATCACGGATTGTAAAACTTTCTCTTTTCATCTTTGAATTAAAATTCTGGGGTGTAGTTCCAATGTGCCGCGCTAGAGCGTGTTTGAAAATTCATTCAGGGAACTTTTAGTTCCTTACAATCTGCACTCCCCACTTTGTGCTATATTTAACTCAAATTTAGTCAATGTAGCCCGCTACACCTCCTAAATTTGAGTCAAATCTCCCACAAAGTGTGACGCATATCTTGTAAAAAGCAATTTTCAAACACGCTCTAATCCAGCAACGCTGATATTTGAACGGACACATAATACCTTTATCTGCTCTGAAATAGTCATAAGGGTACTTCTTGATAAAACTAACAATTATTTTGATGTTATAAAAATATTATTTTATGTTATCAACACAGTCCATCTCCAAATCAATTGTATCATCAGAAACTCCAATTTGCAACTCAAACCGTAAATCATCAATGGCCTCAATACATCCAGAAATGTTCTTTAAAATGTCCTGCCCCCAAAAATGGATAGGCACCCAGTCCATTGCTATTAGTTTTAAATTGGCCTCCCGGTCACGTGCCATATTACGTTCTATTTTCTTAATCCAGTAGTCTTTGTTTCTGCCAAGCTGTTGTTTCTTTACCTCCCAATTATACCCATGAAAAAATTCACTGTCGCAAAATATAGCAATTTTATATTTTGTTATAGCAATATCGGGGGAACCAGGCAGGGCTTTATAATTCTTTCTGTACCGGTAGCCCTTATGCCATAGAGCTTTGCGTAATGCTATTTCAATCTTTGTATCTTTGCTTTTGATATGGCTCATTGTGCGGCTTCGTTGTTCAGGCGTCATTGTATCCATAAAAGCCCCTTTCAATATATTTGGTTTATAAATAGGCTTGGTTTGTTGTTTTGTATCAATCATACAGCAAAAAGTGGTTAAATGGAAGATTGAATATTTTTGATAGATTTTGTATGAACGACTAACAAAAGATAGCAGACAGTTAATTTTGGTATGTCTGCTATCTCTAGGATTTCTGTTTTTTCTTTGGGGATTATTGTGATTCGTATCCTCCTTTTCTTTTGGTACGGACATGTTAAATCGGGTTTGGGATAATAGCAAGTTGGTTCTGTGCCATAAACTGCACAAACATTTCGGTCGATTGTTGTTCAGTATTTTGGGGATTTTGGCTTGCTATTCTGTACAGACAGAGTGAACTTGTACCTACCAAAACGAAGGAGGCATACATATGCAGATGGATATCAAATTTGAACTGAAAATAAAACAAAGGCTAAAATTGGCGGAAGAGATCGCCACAGCTCCGCATTTTAATTGAGGAAGATGTGGAATTACGACGAGTGGCATGTTATACTGTTTATATTGGTGTGGATAGCAAACGAGTGTTTGATAGATGCAATGATAGTAGAAGAAATTATTGCAATGGATTTGAGCCGATAACTTTTAATTTACCGGGAAATCGAGAGGATATGCCTTTTGGATGGGAAGGAGGGCAGTATTGTGCGAAATATTGTCATAAAAACAGAACGCCTTTTACTTGCACGCAAGGCATTTGGTGTGACACATTTTTGTGCAGGCAAAATGAGGTCAATGGAGTATGAGAGGGTAGAGGTATAGATTTTAGAGAGGTTTTATTTGGAGGATATAAAATTGAAAAAAATAGCAATCATTGAAGATGATACCGATATCAGCAGCATGATAACAAAGTTTCTGGTAAATCACAATTATGAAGTGTATTCTGCCCCGAATGGAAGAGTGGGAATCGAATTATGCCAGAAATTCTTACCAGACCTTATTATTTTGGATTTAATGCTTCCAATCCTAAATGGCGATAGTGTGATAAAGCAATTAAGAACATACACAGATATTCCTGTAATTGTTGTGTCTGCAAAAACAATGGTACAATCCAAAATAGATTTGCTGCGTTTGGGAGCAGATGACTATATGACAAAACCTTTTAACCTTTTTGAGTTACTTGCAAGGATTGAGGCTAATTTAAAAAGAAGTGCAGCAGTTCCCCAAAAAGCAGATATTCATTTAAAATATAAGGAGATTGAAGTCGAAAACTGTAATGCATATATAAAAGGAGAAATCGTACAATTTACATCAACAGAATTATCAATTTTAATCCTTCTGTTACAATATCCGCAAAAAATTTTTTCAAAACAAAATATCTATGAATCAATCTGGCAGGAAGAATATGCCTATGATAATGATACCATCAACACGCATATCAGTAATATTCGGAAAAAAATAAAAAAGCATACGGATACTGATTATATAGAAACAGTATGGGGGATTGGATATAAATTGAAATAATTTTTATTCCTTTAGATTTTTTTTAGATTTGGATTGTAAATTAGCATGGAAAGGAGTTGGTAAAATGTCAGAGATTATATGTCAGACAACAGAACTTTGTAAAAAATACAAAAATTTCCATGCATTACAAAATGTTAATTTTTCTATTAACAGGGGAGAAATATACGGGTTAGTCGGTGAAAACGGCGCCGGAAAATCCACCCTGATCCGTATATTAACGGGATTAGCATTTAAAAGCAGCGGCATCATTACTCTGTTCGGAAAAACAGATCATTTGCAGCACGAACGTACAAAAATTGGCTGTACGATTGAAATGCCTGCATTGTATAAAGATATGACTGCAAAACAAAATTTAGAGATACAGCGGGTACAGAGGGGAATTCCAGACAAAAAATGCATCTCAAAAACATTGGAGCTTGTCGGAATTAATAATACGGAAAAGAAGAAAGTAAATAATTTTTCTTTGGGGATGAAACAGCGTTTAGCATTGGCTGCTGCTCTTCTGGGTGAGCCGGAATTTCTAATATTAGACGAGCCTGTCAACGGATTAGATCCAACCGGTATTATCGAACTTAGAGAGTTGCTTAAAAAGTTAGCCAGGGAAAATCATGTAACAATTTTGATTTCAAGCCATATTTTAAGTGAGCTTAACCAACTGGCAACTTGTTATGGCTTTTTACATCATGGCAGGCTGCTGAAACAAATTACGGCAGAAGAATTAAATGAGGAATGCAAGCGGCATATTAAACTGAAAACAGATGATACAAAACGGACTGCTGCTGTTTTGGAAGAACAGTTAAAAATCAGAAATTTTTCTATATATCCAGACAATTTTATAAGGATATATGAGAAACTTGAGGAAACATATACAATTTCAAAAACTCTTTCTTCTAATGATATCGTTGTTGAAGAAATGTCTGTACAAGGGGAAGAATTAGAAACATATTTTGAAAATTTGATTGGAGGCGGTAAATATGTATAATCAGTTGAAATCTGAATTTTTGAAATTGAAATATTCCAAACTGTTTATCGCAGTCCCGATTCTTTTTTTTGCAGGGCTAGTATAATGATTTTTAAATAACTGGACTATATTTTTGCTCTATGGTACAATGTATATATCAATTGATGG
>RAYE01000046.1 GCA_003612285.1 bacterium D16-51
CAGGTGGGAGGTATGGCGGTTTCATCCCGGCAGGGGGTGGAACTGTGCAAGTCTGGCAGGGCAGCGCACCTGGTTTTGTTCCCGCATAACCAGCGTGCATATGGCATGGCATGCCGTCTTTTAAAGGAGGAGGGCAGGGCAGCAGTCATCCACCCTACCGGAACAGGGAAGTCTTTTATCGCATTCCGGTTTGTGCTCGACAATCCGGAGGCAGCGTTTCTCTGGCTGTCCCCAAGTAACTATATTTTCAGGACACAGTTAGAAAGTTTAAAGAAAGGACTGGAATGGCAGACACCGATAAGGGAAGTCATGGAAGATGGTGGTATTTCTGAAAAAGAGGAACTTTTGAAATGTGTCCTGGAAAACACAGAGTTTATGACATATTCCCAGCTGGCGCTTTCTGCGGGTTCGCTTTCAGAAAAGAAGCTGGATTATATTATCCTGGATGAATTTCACCGCTGTGGCGCTCCAGAGTGGGGCAGAGGGGTGCAGACACTCCTTTCGGCGCACCCAGAGGCGAAGGTTTTGGGGCTGTCGGCTACAAATATACGCTATCTGGACGGGCAGAGGGACATGGCGGAGGAAATTTTCCATGGCTGCGTTGCCTCAAAAATGACGCTTGGCGGGGCAGTGGCGGAAAAAATTTTGCCAGCGCCGCTTTATGTAATTTCTATGTATTCTTACCAAAAAGCACTGGCAAGCATGGAAGAGCGCATAAAAAATGGCAGAGACCTATCTTTAAGGGAGCAGAATGAAGAACTTCTGGAAAAGCTGCGCAGAAGCCTGGAGCAGGCGGACGGACTGGATGCTGTTTTTGGGAAGTATATGGCAAATAAGGCTGGAAAATACATTGTTTTCTGTTCAGGGAAAAGCCATATGGAAGAGATGGTTTCCAGAGCTGGTGAATGGTTCTGCCAGGTGGATAAAAATCCGCATATCTACTGCGTTTCCTGTGATAATCCAGGTGCAGGCGGGCAGTTTGAGGCATTCTGCACAGACGGCAGTAAACACTTAAAGCTTTTATACTGTATTGATATGTTGAATGAAGGCGTGCATGTGGGAGGCGTGGACGGAGTAATCCTGCTGCGCCCAACGGTTTCCCCGGCACTTTATCTACAACAGGTCGGGCGTGGCCTTGCCGTCGGCAGGGGGAGGGAAAAACAACCCATTATTTTTGATATTGTCAATAATTTTGAAAGCCTTTCTTCGATTGATTCCCTGCAGGGTGAATTTGGACAGGCGCTGGCTTTTGCGCAGTGTGGCAGAGGTGTAGCAGCAATGTGTCAGAATCCATTTTGTGTGGTGGATGAACTGCTGGACTGCAGGGCGATTTTCAATGCTATCCAAAGAAATCTCTCTTCGCCATGGGAAGTTTATTACCAGGAGGCACAAGCTTTTTACCAAAGGGAAGGGCATCTGGAAGTAAAGAAACGGTACCTTACGGAAAGCGGCTTAAACCTTGGTGCATGGCTTCTGACACAGAGAAGGGTGCGTGCCGGGACTGTGGCAGGAAATCTGGATGAAATACAGGTAAAAAGGCTGGATGCCATTGGGATGCGCTGGGAGGATAAAAAAATAAGGCAGTTTGAGGAAGGGCTTGCAGAACTCAAGCAGTTTGTGGCGGAAAACGGGCATGGGGACACAGGTGCGCATTATGTCACGGAAGATGGCTTCCCGCTTGGAAAGTGGCTCAGTGCCATGCGTTCAAAGCAAAAAAGCGGCAGCCTGGAAGAAGGGGCTGTTAAAAAGCTGGAACAGGCCGGGATGGTCTGGGATGTCGGCGCATACCGCTGGGAGATGTATTTTCAGGCGGCAGAGGAATATAAAAGGAAGTTTGGCAGTTTAGAAATCCCGGCCCACTATGTTACAGAAGACGGGAAAAAGCTTGGAATATGGCTGAATAACCAGAAAAGCTGTTACCAGAAAATGTATGGGAAAACTTCCCCGGCCGTGAAAGGGACAGAAGCAGAAAAAGCCCCGGGGAATGGAAGAAAACCAGGGCAGGGGCTTACAAAAGAACAGGCACAGAAGCTGGAAGGGCTTGGCGTCTGCTGGAGAAATGGGAAGCAGTGTGACAGGGAGGAAAGCCTGCCTAAGGAAAAGGAAAACTCCTGGGAATGCCGCTGCAGGCTGGCAGAAGCGTATTACAAAGAGCATGGAAACCTGGAGGTTTCACAGCAGTATGTGACAGAGGATGGGATCTGGCTTGGAAAATGGATTTACATACAGAAAGTACAGTATAAGAAAGGCGTCCTGGAAAACTGGAAAAAGGAAAGGCTGGAAAAGGCAGGGGTTAATTTTCTGTCATCGTCAGAGTCTGCCTTTGAAAGGGGCTGCAGGGCATTGGAGGAGTATTCCAGGGCTGCATGTCCTAGGAAGATAACCAAGACAGCTGTTATGCCGGATGGTTACCGGCTTGGGGAATGGGTGTACCGGCAGAAAAGGAAGAAAAGGGCCGGGAAGCTGACAAAAGAGCAGGCAGAGAGGCTTGGAGCGCTTGGGGTGGAGTGATACCAGCGTATTCCAGGAGGGCAGAATTTAGGCAGGTTTCCATATTCAGCCGGGGATACAGGTTCAGAGAAAACATTGCAGGCAGGGGGAAAGAAGGGAACAGAGGATGACAGGCAGGGACAGGGGGAAATCCCCAGAGGTTGCAGGGAAAGAACACTGTATTTTATGTGGGCGGCTGACAGAGATTTTAAAAAATGGACCGGTGGCAGGGCGGGAATATTACATAGAAGGGGCAGGCCAGCTTTGCCGGGAATGTTACAGGGAGATGTATGCCCCGCCGCACAGGAGCGACATGGTACGGCTTGTGGACTTTTCTGGATTGGGAGGGAAAAGATGGGAGCCATAAAGCATGATATTGCCCTTCGTTTTGTTAAGGCGCTGGATGTTGTTCTGATGACTGTCCCGTTTGCATTGGCATGGCTGCTTTATTATGCAGGCAGGACTTGGTCGCCTTTTTATTTTAAAGGGGACTGGGCGGTGATTGGGCTTTTCCTTTTTCTGTATGCAGTGTTTGGGAAAGTATACGATGCCTTTTTAGTTTCCCTGAACCAGATGTTTGAAGCAGTGTACAGCCAGTCGCTGGCGGCTTTGTTTTCTGATTCTGTTATGTATGTTGTGGGCTGGCTTTTGACAAAGCGGCTGCCAAACCCGGTACCCTTGCTGGCTGCATTTTTCTGTCAGATAGTTCTTGCAATGATCTGGTTCCGGTTAGCAAACAGATGGTATTTTCGTGTATTTCCACCAAAAAAATCAGCGGTTATCTATGATATGAGGAATGGTTTGGAGCGCCTTGTGGAAGAGTATGGGCTGGCAAGGAAATTTGATATTCGGATAACGCTTGGGGCAGAAGAATGCCTTAGGGGAATTTCTGTGCTGGATGGGATGGATACTGTATTTTTAAGCGGCATCCACAGCCATGACCGGAATATTATCCTGAAATACTGTATAGAGAAAGGGATTGAAGCATATGTAATCCCGCGGATTGGCGATACGATTATGAGCGGTGCAAAGCAGATGCATATGTTCCACCTGCCGATGCTGCGCACAGGCAGGTACAGTCCATCCCCGGGGTATATGGCTGTAAAGAGGCTGGTGGATATTGTATTGTCGCTGGCCGCAGTCATAGTATTGTCCCCGGCATGGCTTATTACGGCTGTTGCTGTCAAGGCAGAAGATGGCGGGGATATTTTTTACCGTCAACGCCGTCTGACAAAAGATGGGAAAGAATTTGATGTGCTGAAATTCCGCAGTATGAAAATGGATGCGGAAGAGGATGGGGTTGCAAGGCTTTCCACTGGCGAGAATGATGAACGTTTGACGAGGACAGGGAAGATTATAAGGAAAGTTCGGTTGGACGAGCTTCCGCAGCTGTTTTGCATTTTACAAGGGAATATGAGCATTGTTGGACCAAGGCCGGAACGGCCGGAGATTGCACAGGTTTATGAAAAAGAGATGCCGGAGTTTAAGCTGCGTTTACAGGCAAAGGCGGGGCTGACTGGGTATGCGCAGGTTTATGGGAAATATAACACAACGCCATATGATAAATTGCAGATGGATTTGATGTATATTGCGCACCCGAGCCTTGTAGAAGATTTCAGGATTATGCTGGCTACAGTTAAGATTTTGTTTCTGCCAGAAAGTACAGAAGGCGTCTCAGGAGAGCAGATAAATGCTTTAACGGGTCAGGAGATTGCTGTTTCAGGTGAAGAGGAAGCCAGACCATGTTGCATAAGAGAGAGGAAGTAATGAAAGATGCTGGTTAGTGTAATTATGCCGACTTATAACTGCGGTAAATATCTTGGGCAGTCGATTGAGTCCGTTGTATCACAGACTGTAGGGGACTGGGAGATTCAGATTGTAGATGACTGTAGCACAGATCATACAGCTGAGGTAGCAAAAAATTATATCAGGAAATATCCCAATATTCATTATTACTGCCTTCCAAAGAACAGCGGGCCTGCCGCTGCCCGGACAGAGGCAATGAAACGTGCCTCGGGAAAATATATTGCATTTCTTGACAGCGATGATTTATGGATGCCGGAAAAACTGGAAAAGCAGATTACATTTATGGAAAAAGAGGGGGCTGAATTTAGCTGTACGGCGTACAGGCAGATAGATGAAGAGGGAAACGACCTTCACAAAGTTATCGTTCCGCCCAAAAAGATTAATTATAAGAAGTGTGTTTATTTTTCCAATCCAATTGGCAATCTTACCGTTATGTACGACCAGGAAGCGCTTGGGAAGTTTCGGGTTCCGGATATTAAGAAACGGAATGATTTTGCATTGTGGCTGCAGGTTTTAAAGAAAACAGAATATTGTTTTGGGATGGAAGAAGTGCTTGGGATATACCGAAAGGGAAGGGCTGGTTCTGTCAGCAGCAAAAAGCTGTCGCAGGCAAAATACCATTGGCAGCTTTACCATGAAATAGAGGGGCATAATGTGTTTAGAAGCATATTTGAAGTTGGATGTTGGGGAATCACAAAAGGGATTGGTATTGGGGTAGATAAAAGAGAAATGTAAGGATAAAAGAAGAAAGAATGAGGCACATTATGGCGAAGGCTGGGATAATAGGACATTTTGGATATGGAAAAGAATTGGCAAATGGACAGACGATTAAGACAAAAACCGTTACAGGGGAATTAAGAAAGCAGCTGGGTAGAGAGAATGTAATTACCTTGGACACGGGTGGCGGGATAAAAAAACTTTTTATCATACTTCTGAAGTGTATCCGTGTTTTAAAAATGGCAGATAATGTTATTATTATGCCGGCATATAAGGGATTAAGAATATTAGCGCCATATATTTCTTTTTTTAACTTTTTTGAAAAGAAAAAAATTCATTATATTGTGATTGGCGGATGGCTTCCGGAATATTTGGAAAAGCATATTATTGTCAGAAGATGCTTAAAGTTATTTCATGGTATTTATGTGGAAACAGAAGCCATGAAACGGAAATTGGAAAGGCAAAAGTTTAATAATGTTGTTGTACTGCCAAATAGTAAAGATATTTGTGTATTGGCAGAATCTGAGTTAAAAGATATAAAAGAGAGACCATATAGATTGTGTACATTTTCTCGCGTAATGAAAGAAAAAGGAATTGAAGAGGCTGTATATGCGGTAGAATGTATTAATAAATTATGTGGAAAAGTAATTTATACATTAGATATATATGGACAAATAGAAAAAGGATATTTGGAAAGGTTTGAACGCATATTGAAAGAAAATGAAAGCTATATCCGTTATAAAGGGGTTATTCCATCCCGAAAAAGTGTTGAGATATTAAGTGGTTATTATTTACTTTTGTTTCCGACATACTACAAAGGGGAAGGATTTGCCGGGACTTTAATTGATGCTTTTTCAGCGGGCTTACCTGTTGTTGCTTCGGATTGGAAATATAATTCTGAAATAGTTACTGCAGAAGTGGGTTTTTTATATAGTTACAGGGAAAGAAAACAGCTTGTCGATTTGCTGGTGAAATTATATGAGAATAACGAATTAGTGAATGGAAAAAGGATGGCCTGTCTCCGTAAGGCAAAAGAGTTTTCTGTAGAGAGTGTTATTTCGGTTTTTTGTAAATATTTGGACTGAGGCGTGCCTGAAAAGGAGAAAGTTATGGCAGTATCTTTTTACAAGGTGAAAAAGTGGTATAAGATGTTGGCAGGGAAAAGCATATCCCATGTCAGCCAGGGAAGAGGGCAAAGATTTTCAAAAGAAACAATAGGTGGTTATTATAATGATTTAACTGGAAAAGTTCTGTATAGGGATAAAAAGGTATTGATACCAAAATCTTATGTAGATACTGGCGAGCATATTTTTTTCCCAATAGAAATATTTCAATTTGGTCTTGGTGCATATGATTTATATTTGGCTGATAGAAAGAAAAATTATAAGGAGAAAGTGTTAGCTTGTGCGGATTGGGCTGTAAAATGTCAACAGGAGAATGGGGGATGGAGTACATTTTCTTATGCAAATAAAAAGCATCCGTATTCTTCAATGGCACAGGGAGAAGGGATTTCACTATTAGTCAGGGCATACATTTTAGAAAAAAAAGAAAATTATAGAATTGCTGCGGTAAAGGCGAAAAAATTTATGCTGCTTCCTATAGAAAATGGCGGGACAACATTGTATCAGGGGGATGATGTATATTTGTATGAGTTTACATATGAACCGTTGGTGCTTAATGGCTGGGTTTTCTCTTTATGGGGATTACTTGATTATTTAAAAGTATTTGATGATGATTCTGCCCAAATGATTTATAACAAATCGTTACAGACAATGAAAAAAACATTACCGCAGTTTGATGCCGGTTTCTGGAGCAGGTATGAATTGGGAAAGCGGATAAGCAGTCCATTTTACCATAAATTGCTTATAAGCCAATTGGAAGTAATGTATGAATTGACTGGTGAAAAAATTTTTAGGGATTATGCAGATAAATTTGACGCCTATAATAGGAACTTTATTTATAGATATCTGGCGTTTTTAATAAAAGCATTGCAAAAAATATTTGAATAGGAGCGTTTTTAATGAAACGGTTACTTTGTATTGTTGGAGGAATGAATGCTGGAGGGGCAGAAACATATTTGATGAAGCTTTTAAGGCAGTTGGACAGGGAAAATTACCATATAGATTTTTGTGTAATGATTTGTGGGGAAGGATATTATGATAAAGAAATAAAAGAGTTGGGAGGAAAAATATTTCATGTTCCACCTAAAACCCGAAATCCTGTTAAGTCATTTTGGGCTATTAGAAAAATTGTCCAAGATGGGCAATATAAAAGCGTTTTAAGGATTTCACAGAATTCTTTATCGTGCATGGAACTATATGCAGCAAAGTTAGGGGGAGCAAAAAAATTATGTTTCCGTTCTAGTAATTCAGATACATGTGGTAATTTTTGGGCTTATTTGATACATGTTGTTTTTAAGCCGTGGCTTAATGTAATTGCAAACGTAAAAATTGCGCCATCTACAGAAGCTGGCGTATTTATGTTTGGTAAAAGACAGGTTAAGAGAAATAGAGTTTTCTTTTTGCGTAATGCCATTGATTTAAAAGAATTTACCTATAATAAGGCAGTAAGGGAAAAATACAGGGCGGAGTTAGGGATAAGAGGAAAATATGTAATCGGACATGTAGGAAGGTTTGCCAGGCAAAAAAATCATTCTTTTCTTTTAGATGTTTTTTCAGAGGTTCATAAAAGAAACAGGAATGCTGCCCTGATTCTTGTTGGGGATGGTGAATTGCAAAAAGAGATAAAAGAAAAAGTATCGTGTCTGCGGTTGGAAAATAGTGTTATTTTCCTTGGAGTCAGAAAGGATATTGCAGAACTTATGAATGCTATGGATTTGTTTTTGCTGCCATCTTTGTATGAAGGGATGCCAAACGCTTTGATTGAAGCACAAGCGGTTGGACTACCCTGTATTTCTTCAAGTAATATAACAAGAGAAGCAAATATTACAGGTATGGTTCGGTATATTTCATTAGAGAAACCAGAGAAATGGATTAGAGATATTGTGTGCAGGATGGAACAGGGAAGTATAAGCCGGAAAAGTATGGAAGATCAGTATAAAGAGCATGGTTATGATATTGAGAGTGCGTGCAGGATTTTTGAAAAACTGGTATTTATGAAATAAGTACAGGGGAATAGCAATGTTGGTATATATATTTAATTTTGTTTTAATTGTTTTCTGGGGAAATTTACTGAAAGATAAAAGGATATCTACAATAGTTATCTTGTTCCAGATGTTTCTCATACTGGCATTAGGGGATATTTCGCTTGGGGTGGATTCACCGACATATTCTGCAGGGTATGAATATATTGCACAGTTAAGTTTTGGGGATATGTTAAGCAGGTTGAATGTAGTAAGTCTGGCAGAATTGAAGTATCCATATGCATTTGAAAGCGGATATGTATTTTTGAACTGGGTGGCTTCCCATTTGGGGTTGGGATTTAAAGGCTTCTTGGTAGTTATTTCAGCTTTCATGATGTTTTCTGTTGGCAGATTTGTTATAAAATATGCTGAAAAACCCTGGTTAAGTTTATTGCTGTATGTTTCATTGGGATTTTTTACATATGATTTTGGGATATTGAGGCAGGCGATTGCTTTGCATATTTTATTGTTTTCATTTCCGGCTATCACTGAAAGGAAATTTAAAAAATTTTTATGTTATGTTGTATTGGCATACTTTATTCATAGAACAGCTGTTATTTTTATTCCTGTCTACTTTTTTGTAAATAAAAGGTTTACTAAAAATACAATTGCAGTTACATTTTTTGGGGACATTGCGTTAGCAGCAGTTATGCCATTGCTGTTAAAGTTTATAATATTTCCGATATTTGCTTTTATGGGAAAAGGGAGTTATGAAAAAAGTGCCGTTTTTTCCATTAATAACCTGATTATATTGATGTTTGCAATTATGGTTCTGTTGTTTGTTTTTGTTGATTTAAAGCAATGTCAAAGTGATGTTTGGAGAATCATTTTGTGGGCCTTTGCATTTTCTGTTTTTGTGGAAATAGCGGGATGTTATGTTGAAGTAATCGGGAGAATAATACAGTATTATTATATTTGTGTTATATTATTGATTCCAAAAGTGCTTTATAACTATAAGGAGCGGAATACAAAAATAATTGTGAGCTTTTTATTAGTATTTTTACTTTTGGGATTTTATATGCATTCTTTAAGCGAAAGTACGCTTGTGCCATATAAAGTATTTTTTAAAGCATAAAGAAATGGAGGAATCCGGCATATGGAAGTGAAATTTAGGAAAGCTATTAAATTTTTGGTGAACCGACAGGCCAGATTTAATTTTTTAAGTAGCCGGGGGCTGTATAACCATATGTCGGATGAAGAATACATAAAGAAACAGTTTAAGGTATATACAGGAAAAAAGCTGGATTTGGGGAATCCGCAGACATTTAATGAAAAAATGCAATGGCTGAAATTGAATGACAGGAAACCTATTTATACAAAATTGGTGGATAAATATCTGGTTCGCGGATTTGTGGAAATGGTGTTGGGAAAAGAGTTTTTAATACCGCTGCTTGGAGTATGGGATTTGGCGGAGGAAATAAATTTTGAGAAACTGCCAGATAAATTTGTCCTTAAATGTAACCATAATTCTGGGGAAGGCATGTGCATATGTAAGGGGAAAAGCCAGATTGATTTTGTTTCTGTCAAAGGCAGACTAAGTCAAGCTATGAGACAGAATTATTGGCGGCATGCAAGGGAATGGCCGTATAAAAATGTAGAGAGGAAAATTATTGCAGAGAAATATATGGAGGATGAATCGGGAACGGAATTAAAGGATTATAAGCTTTTTACATTTTCAGGAAAGGTAAAATGTATAGAAGTAGATTATAACCGTTTTACTGACCACCACAGGAATTTTTATACGACGGAGTGGGAATATGTGCCTTTTACAACATGCTATCCTACAGATTTCAGGCATAAGATACCAAAACCAAAGTATCTAAAAAATTTGGTTGAATCTGCAGAAAAACTGGCATATGCTGCTGGGGTTCCAAAATTTGTCAGGATAGATATGTATATAGTTAATGACAAAATTTATTTTGGGGAAATGACTTTTTACCATGGTGCAGGGTATGAGAAGTTTATGCCGCAGGGGTATGATTTACGGCTGGGGAATATGATAAAACTATAACTTTGTCTGTTGGTTTTCTAAGTTGGTGAAGCAGGCATGGAGGGAATATGAAAGAAGCAAAAACCGTAATTATTAAAGAGGACAAATATTTTTATCCATCATCAGAGGAGTGGTTTCGGCCATCAGAAAAGTATCCGGAATATCTTTTTAAAGGATGCCTGGCATCAGATGAAAACCATGTGTATCGGATGGTAAGAGAATCCTTCCATGTCATGGGGCTGGATGCTGAAAATTATGGGACAGGGAAATGGAATCCATTAAAGGGGATAGTGAAGCCTGGGGATAAGGTTGTGATAAAACCAAATCTTGTGATGGATCACAACCCATCGGGAGATGGAACGGAATGCCTGTACACACAGCCATCCGTTGTAGCGCCTGTAATTGATTATGTGCTTTTGGCATTGGATGGCAGTGGAGAGATAGTAGTAGGGGATGCCCCATTGCAAAACTGTGATTTTAACGAGCTGGTTAAAACAGGCGGATATGGCAGGCTGCTGCAATTTTATGCCGGCAGGACAGGAAAGGTGAAAATATCTCTTGTTGATTTCAGGGAACTTAAGACAAAGGTTGTGGGAAATGTTAACCATCAAAAGGTTTCTGGTAAAAACAGTGGTATTGTAGTCCATCTGGGGGAGGAAAGTGAATTTTATGGAAAAACAGACGAGTACTACAGGCGGCTTAGGGTGACAAATTATAATCCGCAGATTATGTTTGGGCATCATAACTCAAAACGTCAGGATTATTATGTGAACAGGGATGTGTTAGAAGCAGATGTGATTATCAATATGCCGAAGCCAAAAACCCATAGAAAAGCCGGGGTAACAATTTCCTTAAAAAATATGGTAGGGATTAATTCCAGGAAGGAATATCTTCCGCATCACACAGCAGGGGCAAGGCAAAAAGGAGGGGATGAATACCTGAATGCACATCCTGTCAAAACAATTAAAAGTATGTTATACGATAAAAGGAATGTTGCTGCCAGCGAAAAGAAATATATGATGGCAAAATGGTATAACTGTCTGATTAAAATGGCAGGGCTAATCATTAAGTTTACCCAGAAAGATACATTTTGGGAGGGAAGCTGGTATGGGAATGATACGATTAGCAGAACCATAGCAGATTTAAACAAGATAATCTTTTATGCTGATAAGCAGGGGCACATACAAAAAGATAAGCAAAGGGAATATTTGATCGTTGCAGATATGGTTATTTCTGGTGAAGGGGAAGGACCTTTGATGCCTTCAAGGAAAGATGTTGGGATGATTGCAGCAGGTGATAATCCAGTGTTCTTTGATAAAGTAATTGCAAAAATAATGGGAGCGGATGTAAGGCGTATTCCTTCTCTTTGGAGGGCAGAACAATGTAAAGGGAATCTTCTGCTAAAGGATTATGATTCTGCTGTGGTTTTGTCAAATGATGCGAGATGGAACAATAAAACGTTTAAAATGTTAGGAAAAAGAGAGGCAATTCCCTATAAGCCAACAGATGGATGGAAAAAGGCATGGGACAGAAGGAGATAATTCTATGGACAGGAAAATAAGGGAGATTAAGACAAACAAAGCATGGGAGTGTTATAAATCACCAGCCTTTACCGTAATTACGCCGGTGTATAACAGGAAAAAACTGATTGGCAGGGCGATGGCATCAGTAGAAAAGCAGAGCTTCCGTGATTTTGAATATATTGTAATTGATGATGGATCTATAGAAGAGGAATCTATAGATGATATTATGGAAGAATTTATGGAACGGGTAAGTTTTCCGGTAATGTTTATTAAAAAGGAAAATGGAGGGGTTCATACGGCAAGAAACCTGGGAACGGTACATGGCAGGGGGATGTTATGGTGTGCTCTGGATTCTGATGACTGTTTGCTGGAGGATGCCCTGGAAAAAATGTATTGTGCCTGGCAGGAAATCCCATTGGGGAAACGCAGCCAATATTATGGCGTTGTAACAAGATGTATAGATGGAAATGGACAGATTATAGGAAAAGCAATTCCTGCTCAGATAAATGAGCAGGGCTGGAAAACAGCGAGGAAATTTAAAATGTCTGTGAAGGGTGAGTTACATGGCGCATGTGCCATGCAGGTGATGAAAAAGCATTTGTGGCCGGAGCCGGAAGGAGTTACTTTTGTAACAGAATCTATATTGTGGTGTTATTTGGATATGAAATATAGGCAGTATTTAACGAATAAAACAACCCGGACTTATTATTTGGATAATGCATGGGAACATTTGAGTGGGGGGGGGGCAGAAGACAGTGCAGGATGTGAAGAATGCATATTGGAATAGTGGATTTTTACTTCAAAAACCAGGGATATTTTTTACATCAAAGAAAGAGTTTTGGAGAAATGTCTTACGGTATAATACTATGAAAAATATTTTGGAACAGTTTGGTGAGACTGCATTTATGAAAAAATATAAATATACTGGGAAATCATTTTGTGTAAAAAGTGTATTGATTCAAATTATTTCATATTTGTATTCAAAGCGCTATATCAGGAAAAGGATGGGATAACGCTGCGGAGGGCCGTTATGGAAAAGGATTTGGTATCAGTAATTATTCCCGTTTATAATACAGGGTTGTACATTGCCAGGGGGATAAGGTCGTGTATTAGCCAGACTTATAAGGAAATTGAAATTATTATTGTAGATGACGGGAGTACGGATAATACATGGGAAATTGTTAAAAGCTTTGCAAGGAAAGACAGCAGGGTTAAGGCGTTCCATCAGGAGAATTTTGGTGTGTCTGCCGCCAGAAATGCCGGGCTGTCACATGCCAGGGGGGACTATATTATTTTTTTGGATGCAGATGACTGGCTGGAAAAAGATGCTGTGGAGTATTTATTGAAGATGAAGGGGGACAGGGAGGGGGTAATTGCAGCATGTGACTTTTATTGCGTAAAGGCTTGGGATGGCAGGTTAAAGAGGAAGAGGAATAGGAAAGAGGCAGGCATTTCTTTCGTTTCACCGGAACAGATGCAGTCAGGAGTATTGAAAAATAAGTACAATGTATTAAGCGTTTGCTTTAAGCTGTGGCCTAAAAAGGTGATTCAGGATAACTGCTTTGATACAGAGCTGCATCATGGGGAAGATGGCCTGTTTGTGTTCCGGGCTGCAGCATTTTCTGATGGGATGATATTTAGTACAGAGCCTAAATGGAATCTGCTATACCGGGAAGGGAGTGTTACACGTTCCGGTTATGATAATAAAATGCTGACAGCAGTAACAGCCGCAGAAAAGATGTTAGCATACAATAAAAACCCTGCCATTTGGCCGTCTTTGGCTGCCTTTTTCTTTTCACGGACAGCAGGTTTGCTAAATTTAGCGCTGGTTTCTGAGGATACCAGCAGAAAGGATATTGATTATCTCAGGGAAAAGATGAAAGGGTATATAAGGTTTGGGATATTTTATGCCCCCAGGTTTAGGCTTTTACTGAGTCTGCCGTTTAGTTTATATCTGCCGGTAAGGCTGGCCAGAGGATACAGGAGGCTGGTGGAAATGGTAAAAAGGATGTGGATTGTATGAGGAATAAGATATATCACTGGGTAGAAAAGCATGAAAGGCTTCACTATATTATAAGATGTTTCCACCATATGAAGGATGAAGCTTTTGTCCGTGATGTTAATAATGAAAGCCTATTTGCACTGCGTATGGTATCAAAGGGAGAAAAACACAAAGGTAAGATTTTATATAGGATAGAGGATGATACTAGTGGATTTTTTGCAAATTTTTTATTTGTACTAGGCGATATGTGGTTTGCAGATACCCTGGGGATGTACCCGGTTGTGATATGGGGGGATAGATGCCCTTACTATGAAAAAAATGGTGTAAATGGCGTTTTTAATGCCTGGGAATATTATTTTAAGCAGTATGGAGATTTGCATGCACAGGATTTGGATTCGGCATACCGGATGTCAGATGTGAAAAAAGATGTGCGCCGCCTGGCGTTTGGGATAGAGAATGGCTATTGCCTGACAGAAAAGTATTTTCTTGAAATGGGGCGGATTATGAAAAAATATATCCGTTTAAAGCCGGATATTGAGGCGTATATAAATGGGAACATTAATGGGATATTGGAAGGCAAAAGGACATTGGGCGTGCAAATCAGGATGGGCGGGATGCTTGCAAATTTTAATGGACATCCGATTGTCCCTTCTTTAGATGAATATGTGGAAGCGATAAAAAGCGTATATAAAAAAGGTTATGGGCAGATTTTTCTGGCGACTGATGATAAAAGGGCGTTAGGGCGGATGAAGGAAGAGTTTGGAGGCTGTTTGGTATATTATCCTGATACTACAAGGGTCGATGGTGAATATTCAACGTATTGTGCGAATACGGAAAAGAAACTCCATAAGTATCAATGTGGTTTAGAAGTGCTGCGGGATATGTATACTTTGGCCGGATGTGATGGTTTTGTGGGCGGCCTGTCCCAGGTGGGCAATGCTGCGCAGATAGCTAAAATTGCTTCCGGCACAGCTTATGAGGACTTGTTAATACTGGATAAAGGGATTAACAAAAATTTACGGACAGCCCCGGATGGGAAAGAAGAGCTTGCAAGGGCAGGAAAGAAATTATACTAAACGGCGTAGATAATAGATATTAGGAACTGTAAATAAATTAATTGTCAGTTTGCGCTGAATATTTCTTTGAGTGTGCATGCCAAAAAAACGTAGGCGTAGCGGGCTACGGCGAGGATTTTTGGTATGTGCAATCGAAGAAATAGGCAAGCAAAATGATAAAATAATTTATTTACAGTTCCTTAGGATGCCAAATAGTAAAGAGAGGCAGGAAGTATGAAGGATAAGATAGAGCGTTTTATAGTGCAGCATGAAAAACTACATTACCTTATAAGGTGTTTTCACCACATTAATGATAGGGACTATATCCGTGATTTTAACAACCAAAGTTTATTTGGACTACGGGTAACTTCAAAGGGTGAAAAACATAAAGGTAAAGTATTATATCGGATTGAAGATGGAGGATCGGGTTTTTGTGCAAATTTTATAAGGATTCTTTTTAAAATGTGGTATGCAGACACGATGGGAATGTACCCGGTCGTAATATGGGGGGGGGCAGTGTCCTTACTATGAAAAGAATGGTGTAAATGGTGTTTTTAATGCCTGGGAATATTATTTTAAGCAATATGCAGATTTGCATGAAGAAGATTTGGATTCGGCATACAGGGTGACAGATATAGGAAAAGATGTAAGGGGGCTGGCATTTGGGATAAAGCAGGATTATATGCTGACAGAGGAATGTATTTTGGAATTGGGGCGGATTATGAAAAAATATATCTGCCTGCAGCCGGATATTGAGGAGTACATAAATCAGGATGCCAAAAAAATATTTAATGGGAAAAGGACATTAGGCGTACAAATCCGGATGGGCGGAATGCTGGCAAATTTTAATGAACATCCTGTAGTGCCTTCCCTAGATGAGTATGTTGATAAGGTGAAAAGTATTTTTGAAAGGGGCTATGGGCAGATTTTTTTGGCAACGGACGATAGCAGGGCATTGGGGCGTATGAAGGCAGAGTTTGGGGACAGCCTGAAATATTATGCAGATACAACAAGAGTGGATGGGATATATTCAACCTATTGCATTAATACGGACGAGCCGCTCCATAATTATAAATGCGGGCTGGAAGTTTTGCGGGACATGTATACGCTGGCAGGTTGCGACGGCCTTGTGGCAGGGTTGTCTAAGGTAAGTTTTGCCGCACAGATAGCGAAGGCAGCAGAAGGAGGCAGTTACAGCGATTTATTGATATTGGATAAAGGGCTGAACCATAATTCGCGGAGAGCGCCTGATGTGCAGCAGGAGTTAAAGGAGTTCAAGAAGGGAAATGGTAAAAAGGAGGTCATAAGATGAAAAAGGATAATATAGACGTTATTTTGGTTAAGCCAAATGACAAAAAGAACATATATGGCTCTTTGCCGGGGAAATATACAGCTATAGATCCTCCATGGTGGCTGGCAACTGTAGGGGGATGTTTACGGGATTATGGACTATGCGTAAAGTTGATTGATGCGGATGCTCAAAATCAGGATCCATTAAAAACTTCTAAAATAATATCTGAATTGAAACCGTGCTTGGTGGGAATTTTGCTTTTAGGAAATAATCTTACAGCATCCACATGGAAGATGAACGGGGCATCTTTTCTGGCAAAAGCTATAAAAGAAGAAATGCCAGATATGCCAATATTTATGTGGGGACAACATGTGGCGGCATTGCCTGAAAGAACACTAAAGGAGGAAAAATGTGATTTTGTGATTAGAGGGGAGGGAGTTCATGCAATATATGAATTGCTTATAGCCATCCGGGAACATAAAAATATCCCTAATTGCGAAATTAAAGGATTATGGTGTAATTGGAATGGAAAAATTGCCGGAAGTTCAGAGGTTGATTTGATAGAGGATTTAAATGCAGTACCAGTAGATGGATGGGAACTATTAGGAAATCAGGAGTATTCCAACCATGTTCCATTTGCATTTGAAGATATGGGAAAAAGAAAACGTTATGGAACAATATGTACAAGTCTTGGATGTCCTTTTCAATGTACATATTGTGCTATCAGCCATTTTTCAGGAAGAAGAGTAAGGTATAAATCGCCTGAGAATGTGGTAAAGGAAATTGATTGGTGGATAAAAAATAGAGATGTTTATTACCTGCGTATTATGGATGAGAACTTTACTCTTAACAAGGAACATGCCATGGCAGTTTGCGAAGCGGTAATAAAAGAAAACTATAATATAAGCATGTGGGCATATGCAAGAGTAGATACAGTAGATGCAGAATTGCTGAATAAAATGTATGAAGCCGGCATCCATTGGCTTAGTTATGGCTTTGAAACTGGAAATATAAAAGTGCAGGGGGCAATTGGGAAAAGTCAATATTCTACGGAGAAAATGAAAGAAATTGTAGATATGACACATAATGCAGGGATTAATATTGTTGCAAATTATATGTTTGGTCTGCCAGAGGATGATAGTGAGTCAATGAATGAAACTCTGCAGCTAGCAAAAGAATTGAACTGCGAATATCCTAATATGTATTGTACAATGGCTTATCCAGGGTCTGTGCTGTATGCAGAAAATGTTCTGGGGGGGGGTATGCCGGAATCTTGGCTGGGATATACGCAGTTAGGGTATGAATGTCATCCGCTGCCAACCAAATATTTGTCAGCAAAAGAGGTTTTAAGATTCAGAGATTATGCATTTAATGCTTTTTTTGAGAATAATGATGAATATTTTAAATTGATATATGAAAAGTTTGGACAAGAGCCGGTTGACTATATTAAAGGTATGTTAAACAACAAGTTGAAAAGAAAACTTTTAGAAGATGGTAGTGTTGAAAATTAAGCAAGAAAATTTTAAAGGTAAATGCAGAATATCGAAGGGATTGCTGAAATGAAGGTTAGAGATGTATTTTTTTTGGACGTATACGATAAAGCAAAAAGTGGAGAAGATATAATAATTGCATCTTCGGATATAGGAGCTCCCAGTCTGGACGAATTTAGGATAATGTTTGGAAACCGATTTGTGAATGTAGGGATAGCAGAACAAAATTTGTTGGCAGTATCAGCAGGGCTTGCTTTTGCAGGGAAAAAGGTTATTGCTTATGGATTAAATCCATTTCCAGTTACAAGGGCGTTTGATCAGATTCGGAACTTTATGGCTTCTATGCAGCTGCCAATTACACTTACTGCTTTAAATGCAGGAACTTGTTCAGCGGAGGCAGGTTATACACATATGCCTGTTGAAAATGTATCAATAATGAGAACGCTACAAAACATTAAAGTTATTAACCCATCAGATGAGACAATATCCCATATGTTGGTTAATGAGATATTGTCTCATCCAAGTCCAAGATATATTCAATTTGATAAATATATTGAAGGAAAGCAATACGAGAAATGTGATATTGATTTCAGCAGAGGGTTTGTTGTAAATAGAAATGATGATAAGCAAAATGTTGTAATTATTACATATGGAATATGGGTGCGGGAATGTTTAAAGGCAGGGCTTGACTGTGATATTATTGATTGTTTTTCACTGCCGGTTAACGAAGAAATACTAATTGGTGAATTGAGAAAATACGAAAATATTGTAACAGTTGAGGATGGTATTCTTGTGGGTGGTTTAGGCAGCATGATTCTCGAAATTATAAATAAGTATGGGATGAATAACAAAATTATTTCGTATGGTTTATGTATGAAGGATGGATATCCTAAAACTTATACAAACCGAGAGGTCATCTGGAATCAGTCAGGGATAAAAATTGATGCTTTAAATAGATTGATTGGGCATTTTAGCAGGAGTAGTGATAATGAATAAGATAAGAATAGAAGAATTAAATAGGAAAGCCCACGACTTGAGAATACGGTTTTTAGATATTTTTACTGCATTAGGGTATGGGCATTTGACTACGGCATACTCAGAAACGGAAATTTTGGTTGCACTATATTATGAAGTTATGCAATATGATGCCAAGGATTGGAAAGAAGATAATCATGATTTTCTTTTTATGAGCAAAGGGCATGGTGCAGGTATGATATACCCTATTTTAGAAGATGTTGGTCTGATAACAAATGAAGAGTTGCATGATATGCTTCGGTTGGGAGGTAATGCTTTTATTTCAAGAAAGTTCTTTCTTCCAGGATTTGAGTTTTATGGCGGATCGCTTGGGATGGGATTAGGAATGGCAGCAGGACTGGCTTATGCGTTGAAAATGAATCGTGATAATAAAATGGTATTTTGTGTATTAGGAGATGCGGAATGTTATGAAGGATCAATATGGGAAGCTGTGCTTTTTGCTGCACATAATCAATTAAATAATTTAATAGTAATTGTGGACAGGAATTATATGGGATGTTCAGATTTTACAGAAAATATGTGCAGGTTGGAACCATTTGATGATAAATGGAAAGCATTTGGATGGGAAACAAAAAAAGTAGATGGGCATTCTATTGGTGCTTTGGTTGATGCAATGGGACAAATTAGGGCAAGGATAACTAGCAGTCCATTATGTATTGTTGCAGAAACAGTTAAAGGAAAGGGTTTAGATAGTGTAAGTAATATCCCTTTAATGCACGGTTATATGCCGAGTGGCAAAGATATAGATGAGGCATATGAAAATGTAAAATTACTATAGATGAAACAGGAGAAATATTATGATTATTACAAGAACCCCTTTGAGAATTTCCTTTTTTGGGGGAGGGACAGACTTGCCAGATTATTATTTAAAGCATGGCGGCGAGGTTTTATCTACAACGATTGATAAATATTTATTTATTACATGCAGGCATATGCCGCCGTTTTGGGATTACAAAAACCGTTTTGTGTATGGTTCCAATACGGAGCTTTGTTCTGAGATTGATGAAATAGACCACCCGTCTATCCGTGAAACCATCCGGTATATTAATCCGGGGTATGGGATTGACCTCCATTATAATACAGACATTCCGGCGCGTTCTGGGATTGGCTCAAGTTCTTCTTTTACAGTTGGGTTATTAAACGCCCTGTATGGGCTTCAGGGAAAGATGGTTTCCAAAGAAGAGCTGGCAAAAAAGGCAATACATATTGAGCAGAGATGCATCAAAGAAGCAGTTGGCTCCCAGGATCAGACGGCAGCAGCTTACGGCGGGCTAAACCATATCATATTTCGGACAAATGGGGAGATAGAAGTGCATCCAGTTACAGTAACGCAGGAAAGGGCGGACTGCCTAAACAGCCATTTGTGCCTGGTTTTTACAGGGTTTCAGAGATATGCGAAAAATATTGAAAAGGGCAAGATTGAGCGGATAGGACAGAATATTGAACGTTTAGACAGGATGAAAGGATATGTAAGGCAGGCAATTGAAATATTAAACAGCAATACAGATATTTGTGAATTTGGCGGCCTGCTGAATGATACTTGGAAGGAGAAAAAGAGGCTGTCGGAGGCTGTTTCAGATGAAAGGGTAGACACATTATATGAATTGGGGATGGAGAATGGGGCAATCGGCGGAAAGCTGCTTGGTGCGGGAGGCGGTGGGTTTATGCTGTTTTTTGTCCCGCCTGAAAAAAAGCCGGGGCTTGTGAAAGCATTGGAAGGGTATGTGAATGTCCCATTTTTATTTGATAATACAGGAAGCCAGGTAATTTATTATAAACCGGAGGTATAATGATGCTAAACATACCATTAATGAGCAATAATATTTCAAAAGAAGATGTAGGTGAATTGATTACATTCCTGGAGTCTTCGGATCATTTTACAAACGGGCCGAAGGTCAGGGAGTTTGAAGAGGCATGGAACGCCTGGGGGGGGGTAAAACATAGTTTATTTGTAAATTCAGGCTCATCGGCTAATTTTATGACGATGGCCGGGATAGCGCATCTTTATGGGACAGGGGAAGTGATTGTCCCAGCAGTTACATGGTCAAGCGACATATCTTCTGTTATTATGGCCGGGCATACCCCGGTGTTTGTGGATGTGTCATTTTCTAATATAGCAATGCAGGAAGAGGCAATTTTATCTCATATTACTAAAAATACAAAAGCTGTTTTTTTATCCCATATTCTTGGTTTTAATGGATTGCGTAAAAATCTTGTGAAGGAGTTGGAACGCTGCAATGTATTGCTGGTTGAGGATGTATGTGAATCGCATGGCGCTGTATTTGATGGAAAGAAGGCAGGGACAATTGGCTTTGCATCAAATTTTTCTTTTTATTATGCGCATCATATGAGTACGATAGAAGGCGGCATGATATGTACGGATAACAGGGAATTTTATGAAATAATGCGTATGTACCGCAGTCATGGCATGCTCCGTGAATGTACGGATGAGCAATATATCGACAAAATAGTAGCTGAGTATCCAAAACTCCATAAGGAATTTATTTTTACAGTACCAGGTTTTAATATGCGCAGCACAGAATTGAATGCAATTATTGGGCTGAATCAGCTTAAGCGTTTGGATCTGAATATTTTGCAGCGAAAGGAAAATTTTACTTTCTTTATGGAAAATCTTGATTCTGGTAAATATTATACAGATTTTGATATGGAAGGTAACAGTAACTATGCGTTTGTGATTTTACTGCGTGAGAAAAATGATAAACTTTATAATAGGATGCTGTCTGCTTTGGTTGATGAAAAAGTTGAATTTCGCAGAGGGACTGCGGGAGGCGGTAATATGGTGCGGCAGCCATTTGTCAGGGAGCGGTATCCGTATCTGAATCCGAAAGATTTCCCAAATGCAGAACATATCCATTTTTATGGGTTATATACTGGGAATTATCCTGGTTTGGAAAAAGAAAAGATAGCAGGTTTGTGTAAAGTATTAAATGCATTATGATATTATGCCCTCTTTCTGTTAGGAACTGTAGTTCTTATAAAAGAGGGAGGAGATTTTTTTGTTAAAAATTGTAGAACCGGATTTTTTGTTTGAAGATGCAAGGGGGAAGCTGGTACAGCTGGCCCATGCTGGGTTTGAACAGGTGAATTATGTCTTTTCTGCTGGAGGGAGCTTCCGGGGAGGGCACTACCATAAGGAAAATGCAGAGTGTTTTTATGTAATAAGCGGCAGGTTTAAGATTGCAGTGGAGATGGATGGGAAAAGGGAAGAACACATCTTTGGGGCGGGCGATATGTTCTGCGTGCCCCCGATGGCGGCCCACAGTTTTTCTTACCTGGAGGATACGCAGTTAATTGCTTTATATGACAGGGGCGTGGAGCATCCGGACGGGACAAAGGATATTTATGAGTATGGTATTTGACCTTCGCGGGCGCGTCCGGATGATGCAGGCCCTGAAAAAGGGGCAGAAAATGGAGGGACGGAGGAAATGGACAGGCAGTCAAAAATATATGTGGCGGGCCATACCGGGCTGGTTGGCTCTGCAATTGTGCGGAAGTTAAGGGAGGAAGGTTATACAAACCTGCTGATAAAAAGCCATAAGGAGCTGGATTTGACGAGGCAGGCCGATGTATGGGAGTTTTTTGGCAGGGAAAGGCCGGACTATGTGTTTGTGGCGGCGGCAAAGGTTGGAGGCGTTTATATCAACGATAAGCTTCCGGCAGAGTTTATGTACACCAACCTGGCGATTACGCTGAATGTGATAGATGCGGCATACCGCTTTGGCGTAAAAAAGCTTTTGTATATGGGGAGCAGCTGCATCTACCCAAGGATGGCCGCACAGCCAATAAAGGAAGAATGCCTTTTAACCGGGGAGCTGGAAAAGACGAATGAGGCGTATGCGCTGGCGAAAATATCCGGGGTGAAGATGTGTGAGTTTTATAACAGGCAGTACGGGACAGATTTTATTTCCTGCATGCCATGCAATGCTTATGGGCCGGGGGACAATTTTGACCCGGAGGGCTCGCATGTGGTTCCGGCATTAATTAGGAAATTTCATGAGGCGAAGGAAACCCAGGCAGGGGAGGCGGTAATCTGGGGGACAGGAACGCCAATCCGGGAATTTATCTATATTGATGATATTGCAGATGCCGCAGTTTTTTTGATGAGGCATTATTCCGGGAATGGGACAGTGAATGTAGGGACCGGCACGGAATTTTCCATCGGGGAGCTGGCAGGGATAATACAGGCAGTAGTCGGGTTTGAGGGGAAGATTGTGCATGACCTGTCGAAACCGGACGGAACGCCGAGGAAGCTGGTGGATGCTTCAAAGATTTTCCGGATGGGATGGAGGCCGAAAGTGCCTTTTGAAGAGGGGATACGGCGTACATACCGGGACTTTTTGGAAAATATGGGACAGTATGCCGGGGGATAAACAGTTTCAAAGTGTTCCTTGGTTTCCGAAGGAGTTGTTAATTAGAAAGGCGGGGATAGATATGAAAGCATTAATTACAGGCGTCACAGGGATGGTGGGTTCCCATCTATGTGATTTCCTTTTGGAAAATACAGGGTGGGACGTCTATGGAGTATGCCGCTGGCGCAGCCCGTTAGATAACGTAAGCCATCTTCTGGGGCGGGCAAACAGGAGGGACAGGCTCTTTTTTGAGTATGCTGACTTAAATGATGAAATATCTTTGGTCAGGGTGATTAGTGAAGTCCGCCCGGATTATATCTTCCATCTGGCGGCGCAGAGTTATCCGCTTACAAGCTTTACTGCACCTATAGATACTTTAAATACAAATATTCTTGGCACATGCAGGCTTTTGGAGGCTGTCAGGCTGGAAATGGGGCATGATATGGCATACCGCCCGGTAATCCATGTATGCGCTTCGTCGGAAGTGTTTGGGAAAATACCGCCGGAAAAGAAACCGGAAACGGGAATCCATGAGGAGTGTCCGTTCCACCCGGCCTCCCCTTATGCAGTTTCAAAAGTGGGGACAGATCTTTTGGGGCGGTATTATGCAGAAGCTTATGGGATGACGGTGGTGACGACAAGGATGTTTACACATACAGGTCCAAGGCGTGGGGACGTCTTCCATGAGTCCACATTTGCGAAGCAGATTGCCATGATAGAAAAAGGGCTGGTTCCGCCGGTGGTGAAGGTGGGCAACCTGCATTCGCTCAGGACATATGCAGACGTCAGGGACGCAGTCCGGGCTTATTATATGCTGGTAACAGTAAATCCTGCAGCAGGGGAGTATTACAATATTGGCGGGACGTATACCTGCGAGGTTGGAGATACCTTAAATACTTTAATTGGGATGTCCACCGTGAAAGAAAGCATCCGGGTGGAGGTGGAAGAAGCAAGGCTGCGCCCGGTGGATGCAGACTTACAGGTTCCAGACTGCAGGAAGTTTAAAAAGCATACGGGATGGGAGCCGGAAATCAGCTTCCGGCAGACAATGGAGGATCTTTTAAATTACTGGAGGGAACAGGTTGGCAGCGGGAAGCAGTTCCTGACAAGGTGACGGGGCTTCCGGCAGGGATGCAGCCGTGGCTGCGGCCTGTCAGTAAAAATGCACTGCCAGCCCGTGGCAGGCGGAGATGAATGGAGACAGAAAGATGGAAGCTGTAATTATGGCAGGCGGCAAAGGGACAAGAATTGCGGAATTGAAACAGGGGATACCCAAACCAATGATTTCAATTGCTGGTAAGCCGGTTCTGGAGCATCAGGTGGAAGTGCTGCGCAGGCAGGGAATCCGCCATATTTACATTGTGGTGGGATATCTGGCGGATGTGGTCTGCGGTTACTTTGGAGATGGAAGCAGATGGGATGTTTCCATAGAATATGAGGTGGAAGAGGAGCCGCTTGGGACGGCAGGTGCATTATACCGTTTCCGGGAAAAAATAAAAGAAGATTTTCTCCTGCTTAATGGGGACATTATATTTGACATTGACATAAACAGGATGGCTGCTGCGCATAAGAAAAATGGAGGCATTGCTACTATTTTTACCCATCCAAACGACCATCCGTATGACAGTGCGCTGATTGAGGCAGGGGAGGATGGCAGGGTAACCGGCTGGCTTCATAAGGAGGAAGGGCGGCTGTGGCATCAGAACCGTGTCAATGCCGGCATACATATGCTGTCCCCGGAGGTTTTTAAGCATCCTGCGCTGCAGCATGGGCGGAAGGCAGACCTTGACAGGGATATTTTAAAGCCGCTGATAGGGCAGGGGAAACTGTATGCCTACGATTCCACGGAGTATGTGAAGGACATGGGGACGCCGGGGCGGTATTATGAAGCAGAGGCTGACATAAAATCCGGGAAAGTGGCGGCAGGGAATTACAGGAAAAAACAGAAGGCCGTATTTTTGGACCGTGACGGCACGATAAATAAATACGTGGGTTTCCTTACTGATATCAGCCAGTTTGAACTGGAAGAAGGCGCGGCAGAAGCCGTCAGGAAGATAAACAGGGCTGGGTATCTGGCAGTTGTGGTGACAAACCAGCCCGTGGTTGCGCGGGGGGAGGTTACGGAAGGGCAGTTAAAAGAAATCCATAATAAAATGGAAACGCTCCTTGGGAAGCAGGGGGCATATGTGGATGCAATTTTTTACTGCCCGCACCATCCGGGCAGGGGATATCCCGGGGAAATCCCGAAATTAAAAATGGAATGCAGCTGCAGGAAGCCAAAGCCCGGGCTTTTGTACCGGGCGGCGGAACAATACAATATCGGCCTTAAAGATTCCTGGATGGTCGGTGACAGTGATACGGACATGCAGGCAGGCATGGCGGCGGGCTGTCATGTGGCAGGGATTGGAAATAGGATTACCTTGGAAGGGGCGGCCTGTAAGAAAAACCTGCTTTCTGCGGTAGATTATATTTTAGGAAAAGAACGGGAGGAAGAATAAGATGAAAATTCAGGAGGAAGATCTTAAGACGATGCTGGATATTCGGGGGGGGGAATATCCCAGTCCGTATGAAGGAAAAATTAGGACAGGTTGAGTTAAATTATCATAAAATAACAGGCAAAGAAAAGGAACTGGCTGTTTTGCAAAATTTTAAAAAGGATTGAAAAGGATACGCAGGTTGTTGGGACTCCGGAGAGGACGAAAGTATGGGAGGCAGGGTGGAATGAAAATAAACAGCGCCTGATTACTGTTTTAAAATAAAAGAAAATAGCGCTGTATTTACATTTGCGGCATTGGAACAGGTTGGAAAGAATTTTTCATGCTTTTTAGAATACCTGCTGGTACAGAAGCCGGAAATTTGTATTCATTTAGAACCAATTGTTGAATTATATGAGGAAGACAATATTATTGATTGGTGTGCAAAACAGTTCCATAAAAAAGGCAGTATTGGATGGGTTTCTTCCTGCGCTGCAGGAATTGCAAAAGCAGGGGGAGATTGAAATCTGTAAGGTAAAAAGGCTGGAACTTGGTAACTTTAACCATGAAGGATATACGTTGATTGTTTGGAAGCCGTCTAAGAACTGTAGATAAGGAACTGTTAAGAAATTAATTCTTAACAGTTCCTTAGTAAAAGCAAGTCGGTATATTATTTTATGGATAGGAATAATGGATAAACAGGACGGATGGAAAAATGAGGTAACAAGTTTGAAAGTTTCTTTCAAGCTTATCAGTAATGTTTTCTCAATTTTGGGAAGAGCATCCAAAATTGAGAAAGATGGGGTATAGAGATGAAAAAAGAACTGGAAAAACATATAGATTTGCTTTCAAAAAGATATCCGCGGCTTGAGGCATGCAAAGACAGCATTGCAGAAGCTTTTTATTTAATGGAAGACTGCTACCAGAGGGATGGGAAGCTTTTGATTGCCGGGAATGGCGGCTCTGCGGCGGATGCAGAACACATAGCGGGGGAGCTGATGAAGCGTTTTAAAATAAAGCGTCCCGTAAGTAAGGAGTTTGCCGGGAGGCTGGCTGCGGTGGACAGGGAGAGGGGAAGCTCTTTGGCGGCAAGCCTGGAGCGTCCGCTTATGGCAATTCCGCTTGTTGCGCATGAGGCATTGACAACAGCATATATCAATGACGTGGATGCTTTGGGGGTGTTTGCCCAGCAGCTTTTTGGATATGGACGGGAAGGGGATGTATTTCTTGGGATCTCTACGTCTGGCAATGCAAAAAATATAATAAATGCAGCAGTAGTGGCGCATGCCGCCGGAATAAAAGTGGTTGGGCTGACAGGAGGAGACGGCGGGGAGCTGGCAAAGATGGCGGATGTTTCTATTATTGTACCGGAAACAGAAACTTATATGGTACAGGAACTGCATTTGCCGGTATACCATTGCCTGTGCATGATGTTGGAAGAGCGTTTTTTTGGAAGCTGCCAAAAGGAGCAGTAAGCATGCCCGCTTGGCGTGTTGCTTTTTTGGGATAAACAGTTAGGTGGAATTCATATGATTCGAGTAATGAAAAAATTTTATATCTTGTTAAATAGGCACCAAAAGGGCAGGGTAATTATCCTGTTTTTTATGATGCTGCTTGGAGGCGGATTTGAGGTGGCTGGTGTATCTATGATGCTGCCGCTTATAACGGCAGCCATGGATCCCAATATAATAACAAATAATAAATTTTGTAAATATATCTGCCAGATATTCCAAATAACAAATCATGTGGATTTTGTTATTTGGTGTATTGCTGCTGTTGTGATTATTTATATTATTAAAGCGGCATATTTGACTTTTGAATATTCTGTCCAGTACAGGTTTGTTTTTAATAATCGCTTTATAACCCAGTCAAAGCTTTTGGAAGTATATCTGCACCGCCCATATGAATATTTTCTTTCGGCGCAGTCAGGAGAAATCATACGGGTGGTACAAGAAGATGCAGGCAGTTCATTTAATATGCTTACGGTAATCCTTACTTTTCTGACAGAGGCAGTTGTATCTGCAGCTTTGATTGCAACTGTTTTTGTGATTAATCCATTTATGACTGTTTTTGTTGCGGCAACATTATTAATCCTGATGGTAGTGATTTTAAAATGTCTCCGTCCGCTCCTTAGGAGAGAGGGGGAAATATACCAAAAGACTTATGCGGAAACGAATAAGTGGCTTTTGCAGTCTATTTCCGGGATAAAAGAAGTTAAAGTTACGCAGACAGAAGATTTCTTTCTTGATAATTTTGTAAAATATGGGAAAAAGATGGTAAATGCGGCGCGTTGGAACAGTACTTTGCAAAATATCCCGAGGAATCTGATAGAACTCGTCTCTGTCTGTTCTATGATGATAGTACTTGGAATCATGATTGCTGCAGGACATGAGATGGAGTCTCTGCTACCATCTTTGTCAGCTTTTGTGATGGCGGCAGTTAAGCTGCTCCCTTCTGCAAACCGGATGATGTCAAGCATGACGCAGGTTGTATTTTACGAGCCGGCTCTTGACAATATGCTGGAAAACCTTGCGGATTTGGAAGAACAGGTTTCCTGGGAGGATCGGGAGGCAAAAGAACTGCCGCTTACAAGAGAAATCCGTTTTAAAGGAATTGACTATACCTATCCAAGCGGGGAAAAAAAGATTTTTAGCCAGGCAGAACTGGTGGTTCCGGTCGGAAGTTCGGTTGGGGTGATTGGGGCGTCCGGTGCAGGGAAGACAACGGCTGTGGATATCCTGCTTGGCCTTTTAAAGCCGCAGGCAGGGCAGGTGCTGGCAGACGGCGTGGATGTGTCTGAAAATATGCCAGGCTGGCTTGCACATATTGGCTATATTCCGCAGATGATATTTATGCTGGATGATACCATCCGTGCTAATATTGTGTTTGGGCATGTGGAAGCTGATAGTGCAAAAGGTAGGGGGAAGCCAGATTTTGATATGGAAATGGAGAAAGCAGTCTGGGCGGCGCTTGAAGAGGCACAGCTTGCGGATTTTGTACGGTCGCTTCCAAAGGGGATTGATACGGCAATCGGTGAACGCGGCGTGCGCCTTTCCGGTGGGCAGAGACAGCGTATCGGAATTGCACGGGCGCTTTTTACCAATCCTGATGTACTTATTTTTGATGAAGCAACTTCGGCGCTTGATAACGAGACAGAGGAGGCGATTATGCAGTCTGTCAATGCCCTGCATGGGAAAAAAACAATGATCATTATTGCGCACAGGCTCACGACAATAGAGGGCTGTGATATGGTGTACCGTGCAGAAAATGGAAAACTGGTAAATAATAGATAAACCTGCAATTAGCATAGTAATTGTGCATAATGACAAAATGAACAAAAATATAGATAAACCCATGTTATTATCATATATAAGTTAAGCAACAACCAATCAATCGCAAACGGCAAAGCCCTAAAGTGCAAGGCATAGCAAACTCACAAAAGGGATAACCATAAACAAGCAGTTGCTTAACTTCCTGCCTTGATAATTTAATAAGGCTTTACACATTTTACATAATTTGTTATGATTAAAATGTAACAATCAACATAAATTATATATAGAAAGTAGGTGATTGTATATGCCAATGACTGAAAAAGAATATAATGGTAATCTTCTTGATCAATTAACATTATTAGAACGAATTGAAGAAGTTGCAATTGAAACAAAAGATGAAAAGGTTCTAAAGGTGATTGAAAAATTAAAAAGAGAGGTCAACCGTAAACTTTATCAAAAACCGCCATTAATTGACAATTAATAATCACATATCATATATAAAGGTGTAAAGTCTTATTGAATTATTAAGGCTTTGCATCTTTTTAATTTGAAGAAATAATAGTCACGACATCAAACAAAGCAAACAACAAAATCAAATATAACAACACGAAAGTGAGGTGACGAGATATGGCAAAAATTAGAACAATCACAATGAAAGAGGTTCAGGATTTAATCAACAACGGTGTTTCAACATTACTTGAATATTAACAACTGAGTATCAGCAGCAAGTCAAAAGGGTGCTGATACTCAGTTAAGCACCCTTTTATAATTATAAGAAAGTAACAGCGGGCTAAAATAACTTTATGCCATCTTCCTGTCCATAAACGGCAAAGCCGTCGAAGTTCTGTGTCTCCAGTTTATTTAGAAATTTCCCGAGTTTTTTCGGCCGTTCAAATACAGATACCATATAGTCCTTTCGCAGTTCTTCTGCATAGGAAAGTGCTGGTATATAATCTGCAGCATCATAAAATATAGCAATACGTTTTTTTTGTCCTGGAATTTTGTAATCCTGTTCCATCAAAATGCCAAAAATACGCTCAAATCCAATGGAAAAGCCAACGGCAGGGATCTCTTCATTGACAAATTTCCCAATCAGGTTGTCATAACGTCCGCCTCCGGCAACGGCTCCGCTGTACCCGGCTGCTTCTACTTCAAAAATAGTTCCAGTATAATAGCCCTGGCCGCGTACCAGTGACGGGGTAAATACAACGGGGAAAGAACTGCCCGAAACAGCATTTACGGTATCAATAATATATTTTAGGTTTGAGATATATTCTGCATCGCAGACTTTTCTGATGGACTCAAGGTTTAAACTTCCGCTTTCAAACAGGCCAATAAAACGTTCTATTGCTTCCTGGTTAAAACCGGCTTCTATAAGTTCTGTTTTTATTCCCTCAATTCCGATTTTATCCAGTTTGTCAAAAATAATGGCCAGGCGTTCATAATCCTGTTCTTCAAAGCCCGCATAGGCAAAGATGCTTTTTAAAATACGGCGGTCATTGATTTTAACCTGGAATTCTGAAATCCCGATACGCTTTAACGCCTTTGTAGTAGTAAGGATTAAATCAATTTCAGCATCGGCGGAAGGATTGCCGATAATGTCGATATCACATTGGGTAAACTCCCGGAGACGTCCTTTTTGCGGGCGTTCAGCACGGTACACCCTATCCATCTGGATTACTTTAAATGGCGTTGGCAGGCTGTTCCGGTTGTTGGAAAAATAGCGGGAAAGCGGAAGTGTTAAATCATAACGCAATCCCATATCAGAGAGGGAAGCCTCGCTAAGTTCTGTGTCATTTAAAGCAGATGAAAATTTCTGCCCCCGTTTTAAAATTTTAAAAATCAGGTTCAGGTTTTCACCGCCTTCACTTTTGTCCAGGTTAACGGCATCTTCTATCGCCGGGGTTGCAATCCGGAAAAAGCCGGCATCCTGATATGTTTCCAGAATAATGTTCTGTAAGTAATCACGGATTACCATTTCTTCTGGAAGGTAATCCCTTGTTCCTTTTACTGGGGTAGATTTCATAAGTAAAATCCCTTCTTTCTTTATGGTATAGTAACATTTCTGTTGCTTTAAGTCATAATCTATACTGTAACTTTTGTTACTTTACCATAAACCATGTAAAACAGCAAGGGGATATCAGCCAGAACACAAAACACCTCCTGCACAAGAGCATAATCCAAAAGAAAAATATAGGCAATGAGACAGTTTGAAAAATTTATATTTTTTCTTCGCTTAAAAGTAATTGTTTTACTGTCCTCACATAATTTTCTGCAACCTGCTCATCAAACGAAATCACTCTCGACCACATTCGCAATCCTTGATAATAATATAATATCAAATCTGAAACTTGCTCTACATCAACAGGCTGAAACTCTTTCGTTTCTATCCCATACTCCAAAAGGCTTATCCAACGCTTTTTGGCTTTATTATTGATATCTGTAAAAAATTCCTCATTCCCAAGATTGGCATATTCATAGATTGCAAGGCTCAAAGATAATTCTTTCTCCATAATTTCTGCTTTTATCGCCTCAAGCATATCTTCCAAAATTACCCTTGCCTTTTCCTTTTTTTCGATACGGTCTGCAATCACATATTCTTCCGAAAGAATTTCAGAGAAAATTTCCTCTGTTCCCGAGTAATATCTATAAAGCCCGCCTCTGCTCAATCCTGTCTTTTCACAAATATCAGTCATTGTTACCGCTTTAAATCCTTTTTCAGCAAATAATTGATATGCCTGGCATCGGATTGTTTCTTTTGTTTTTGTTCCCTTTCTCCCCATATCAGACAGCAAACTCCTCTCGCAAAACAGAATACATACAGTAGGACAGCACTTTTCCGTTTTTGTAAACACCACTGCGCATTGTTCCCTCATATGTAAAGCCTGTTTTTTCTAAAACGCCTCTTGAGCCTGCATTATCCGCAAAGGGTTCTGCATATATACGAACAATATCAAATGTTTCAAAAGCCTCTTTGCAAATCATCTGAACTGCTTCTGTCATGATGCCTTTACGCCAATAGCTTTCTGCAAGCCAATAGCCTAACTCCGCCGATTTTTCATATACATCATCTTTTACGAATATGCCTATACTGCCTACAGCCTGCCCGTCAATCACAATAGCGTAATTGATTTGTTTCTTTCCTGCATTGGCAATGCTGTCATTGATATACCAAATCGCATCGTCTAATGTATATGGATTTGGAAACACATTACGCAGATTTTTTGCAATATTAAAATTATCAGCAGCTTGTGCTAATGCTTTTGCGTCCTCTATCTCCCATGCCCTCAACTGAAACTCTTTCATCATCATGTTCTCCTTTCAAAAAGCGACACTATTATCGTTTTTATTATAAGACAATAGTGTCGCTTTTGTCAATAGTGAAATTTTTGACTTCCTGGCAGGAATAGTGTAATATTAGTAAAGTATGTTTCAAAGGAGGAAGAGTGGAAATTATTTTCCACTCGACAAGTTTGTGTCTGCGCTGCGGCACAAACATTGCGTTATGCGCAAAGGCAGCGCAGAAATGAGGTGAAATATGGACAAAAAATTAAAAGTAGGTATCCTTGGCGGTACCGGAATGGTAGGACAGAGATTTATTTCATTATTAGAAAACCATCCGTGGTTTGAGGTTGCTGCGATTGCTGCAAGCCCGCGCAGCGCAGGGAAGACATATGAGGAAGCGATTGGCGGGCGTTGGAAAATGACAGCGCCGATGCCGGAAGCAGTCAAAAAGATTGTAGTGGAGGATGTAAGCTGCGTAAGCGAAGTTTCCTCCAAAGTTGATTTTGTTTTCAGCGCTGTGGATATGACAAAGGAAGAAATCAAAAAGATTGAGGAAGAGTATGCAAAGGCGGAGACGCCTGTTGTTTCCAACAATAGCGCGCATAGATGGACGCCGGATGTACCGATGGTAGTGCCGGAGTTAAATCCTGAGCATTTTGAAGTAATTGAGGCGCAGAAAAAACGTCTTGGCACAACAAGAGGTTTTATTGCGGTAAAACCAAACTGTTCCATCCAGAGCTATACGCCGGCCCTTACTGCATTAAAAAAGGCCGGGTTTGAACCTAAGACGGTTGTTGCCTGCACTTACCAGGCGATTTCCGGGGCAGGCAAGACCTTTAAAGACTGGCCGGAGATGGAGCATAATATTATCCCGTTTATCGGCGGTGAGGAAGAAAAAAGCGAGCAGGAGCCGCTTAGGATTTGGGGGCATGTTGAGGATGGGCAGATTGTGAAAGCTGACAGCCCAGTAATTACAACACAGTGTATCCGTGTCCCGGTTCTGGATGGCCATACGGCGGCTGTTTTTGTAACATTTGAAGAGGGCAAAAAGCCGAGTAAGGAGCAGATTCTGGCTGCCTGGAAGGAATTTAAAGGGATTCCGCAGGAGCTGGGGCTTCCAAGCGCTCCAAAGCAGTTTATACAGTATCTTGAGGAGGACAACCGTCCACAGGTTGCGCTTGATGTGGACTATGAAGGCGGATTTGGCGTATCCATGGGCCGGCTCAGGGAAGATACTGTTTTTGACTGGAAGTTTGTGGGGCTTTCGCACAATACTGTCCGGGGGGCAGCAGGCGGCGCAGTACTGACAGCAGAGCTTTTGACAGCGCAGAAATATATTACGGCAAAATAAGGATAAGGATCTGTTAAGAAATTAAATGAAAACGTTGTTCATATTCATTTTTAACAGTTCCTAAGCAAAACAGGAGGATGTGTATGGCAGGTAACAGATATCGTATTTTAGTAAAGGGGATTGTTCAGAGGGGAAACAGATATTTAACAGTTGAGAAATGGTATGATGATAATATTGCAAATCCTTACCAATGGGAATTTATTGATGGAGTTGCAGAGTTTGGCGAGTCGCCGGATGCAGCAGTGGTACGCATTATAAAGGAGCAGTCTAGCCTGGTAACTACTGTTGGCCGTATTCTGTATACATGGACCTTTATGATTGGCTCAGAGTGTAACCTTGGGCTGGCGTATCTGTGCGAGACAGATATGGACGAGGACTCCGTATCGCTTACAGAAGACTCCAGGGCTTTTAAATGGATAGAGGCAGACGAGTTTTCAGAATACATCCATAATAAAAGGATGTTGGATGATTTGGAAAGGGCAGAGTTATATTAATATGTTTTGGGGGCATCTTGCAGGTGCCCTCTTTCTATAAGAAACTTAACTCTTGCCTCTGCAATGGGCAAAATGCAGGCCTGGGAATGTAAAGTGAGGAGAGATATGGACAGGATTTTAATAAAACAGGGGCGTTTGGTTGATCCTGCAAATAAAAGGGATGAAGTATGTGATATCCTGATTTGCCAGGGGAAAATAGAAAAAATTGGAACGGGGCTTTCAGAGGAAAATGCGGTTGTCATTGATGCCAGAGGAAAGATTGTAATGCCGGGGCTGATTGATTTGCATGTACATCTGCGGGAGCCGGGATTTGAATATAAGGAGACGATTGAAACGGGGGCGAAGGCTGCTGCGCATGGCGGCGTTACGACAATCTGCCCAATGCCGAATACCAATCCGGCAATTGACAGTCCAGAGCGCGTAAAAGATCTTTTAAAGCGGGCGAAGGCGGCTTTGGTGCATGTCCTGCCGGTTGGCGCGGTGACAGTTGGCCAGCAGGGGAAGGAGCTTGCAGATATCCGGGGGATGAAGGAAGCAGGCGCTGCTGCATTGAGTGAAGACGGCAAATCGGTTATGGATACAGCGTTATACCGGGAAGGGCTGTATGAGGCGGCAAGATGCAATCTTCCGGTTTTTGCGCATTGTGAGGAGAAGAGCCTTGCAGGAGATGGCGTGATGAATGCAGGGAAAAAGGCGGAGGAGCTTGGACTTCCAGGAATCAGCAATGCCGTGGAAGATGTCATTGCCGCCAGGGATATTTTTCTGTCAAAAGAAGCTGGGAACAGGCTCCACCTTTGCCATTGTTCCACAAGTGACAGCGCCGTGTTAGTGAAAATGGCAAAAGAGCAGGGACTTATGATAACGGGCGAGGTCTGCCCGCATCATTTTACAATGTCGGATGATGAAATTACAGAGGACCACGGCAGGTTTAAAATGAATCCGCCCCTTCGCAGTAAAAAAGACGTCCTGGCGTTAAAGGAAGCATTGCGCGACGGCGTAATGGATATTATTTCAACCGACCATGCGCCGCATGGGGAAGAGGAGAAAAACCAGTCTATGAGGCAGGCGCCGTTTGGCATTGTCGGGATTGAAAATTCATTTGCGCTGGGCTATACAGAGTTAGTCAGGGCAGGCTATCTTTCGCTTTCCGGCCTGATTGAAAAAATGAGCGTAAATCCTGCAAAGGTGATTGGGATTGAGAAAGGAAACCTTGCAGAGGGGAAAGCTGCGGATGTTGTTGTGGCTGACATTACAGAGGAATATGAAATCAACCCAGAGGAATTTTTTTCAAAAGGGAAGAACACCCCATTTGCAGGGAAAAAAGTGTTTGGAAGAATTGATGTTACCATAGTGGATGGAAAAGTTGTTTATCAGAGAGAGTGATAAAGCCTTTGCTTACTGACGCCAAAGATGGGAATTTTTGGCATGGTTTTGGATGGCTTATTGCAATAAGGAATGAGGAGGGATAGAGTGATATGATCCGTAAATTGATTGAAGAGATTACAAAGAAAAATGCACCGGTGGTGGTTGGGCTGGATCCAATGCTTAGCTATGTGCCAAAGCAGGTGCAGGAAGCTGCTTTTGGAGAATTTGGGGAGACATTGGAAGGCGCGGCGGAGGCAATCTGGCAGTTTAATAAAGGGATTGTGGATGCGGTCAGTGATTTGGTGCCTGCGGTGAAGCCGCAGATTGCAATGTACGAGCAATTTGGGATTCCGGGGCTTGCTGCGTTCCAAAAAACGGCAGCGTATTGTAAAGAAAAAGGGCTGATTGTAATTGGCGATGTAAAAAGAGGGGATATTGGTTCTACTTCGGCTGCCTATGCGGTTGGGCATTTGGGAAAGGTTACGGTTGGAAGCAAATCTTATTCTGTCTTTGATGAAGATTTTGCAACAGTAAACCCTTACCTGGGGAGTGATGGCGTAAAGCCTTTCTTAGAAGTATGCAAAGAAGAGGACAAAGGGATTTTTGTTTTGATTAAGACGTCTAACCCATCCAGCGGGGAGTTCCAGGACCAGAAAGTGGATGGAGTGCCTTTGTATGAACTGGTGGGAAGAAAAGTTGCCGAATGGGGAGAAGAGTGTATGGATGGTGATTACAGCAATGTTGGCTGTGTAATTGGCGCAACCTATCCAGAGATGGGGAAAATACTCCGCAAGCAGCTTCCGAAAACCTATGTCCTTGTGCCGGGATATGGGGCGCAGGGCGGAACGGCAAAGGATTTGGCAGTATATTTTAATGATGACGGGTTAGGGGCGATTATCAATTCTTCCAGAGGGATTATTGCGGCATACAAAAAAGAAGAATATGCAAAATTTGGCGAAGAAAATTATGCAGAGGCATCGCGCCAGGCAGTCATTGATATGATTGAAGATATCAATCGTGCAAGATAATAAGGAGCAAAAATATGGCGGATAGAGAAAAAAAGAAGAGCACGGCAATTATAACAAACCAGGTGATGTTAGCAGAAGGGATTTACAGCATGTGGCTTGGGTTTCCTGAAACAGGGGACGTGGCAGCATCAGCAGTACCGGGGCAGTTTATTTCCATGTACTGCCAGGACAAAAGCCGGCTGCTTCCGCGGCCAATCAGTATTTGTGAAATTGACAGGGAAGAAAGGATGCTCCGTGTTGTATACCGTGTTGCCGGAAAAGGGACAGAGGAATTTTCAAAGAAAAAGGCAGGGGATATCATAGAGGTTGTCGGCCCGCTTGGAAATGGCTTTTCTAAAAAAGAGGGGAAGAGCATTTTAATTGGCGGCGGGATAGGGATTCCGCCAATGCTTGCCCTGGCAAAATCCCTGAAAGGAGAAGTCAGCATTGTCCTTGGTTACCGTGACAATAATTTGTTTTTAAAAGAAGAATTTGAACCCTATGGGAATCTCTACATTGCAACAGATGACGGCAGTGTTGGGACAAAGGGGACGGTAATTGATGCAGTGATAGAAAACCATCTGGCGGCAGATATCATCTATGCCTGCGGCCCATTGCCGATGCTGCGCGGTGTAAAGGCATATGCGGCAGAGCATAAGATTGCTGCGCAGGTTTCGATGGAAGAGAAGATGGCATGCGGAATTGGGGCCTGTCTTGGCTGTGTATGCCAGTCAAAAGAGGTTGATGGGCACAGCAATGTAAAAAACAAGCGTGTCTGTAAGGACGGGCCGGTATTTGACGCACAGGACATTGAACTGTAAAGCAGTAGATCGTGATGAAAGGAGAAAAAAGCATGAACCTTTCGGTTAATTTTGCCGGAATTACTATGAAAAATCCGGTTACAACAGCTTCAGGAACCTTTGGTTCCGGTGCAGAATACAGTGAATTTGTTGATTTAAACAAGCTTGGGGCTGTGACGACAAAGGGGGTTTCAAGTGTCCCGTGGGAGGGAAACCCGACGCCAAGAATCTGTGAAACGTATGGGGGGATGTTAAATGCTATTGGACTGCAGAACCCAGGAGTAGATGTATTTGTAAAAAGGGATATTCCTTTCCTAAAAAAATATGATACAAAAATTATAGTAAATATCTGTGGAAGGACAACAGAAGAGTACGTTGAGGTGGTAAAAAGGCTTGCAGATAAGCCTGTTGACTTGCTGGAAATTAATATATCCTGTCCAAATGTAAAGGCGGGCGGCATTGCATTTGGGCAGGACCCAAAATTTGTAGAAAAGATTACAGATGAAATCAAACAACATGCAAAGCAGCCGGTTATGATGAAACTAAGCCCGAATGTTACAGATATTGGTGAAGTGGCAAAGGCAGCAGAAGCAGGCGGCGCGGATGCCGTTTCCCTGATTAATACCCTGACAGGGATGAAAATTGATATCCACAAGAGGACATTTGCACTGGCAAATAAAACGGGCGGCATGTCAGGCCCCGCGGTAAAGCCTGTGGCAGTGCGCATGGTATACCAGGCAGCGAATGCTGTTAAAATCCCGGTACTCGGGATGGGCGGCATCTGTACGGCAGAGGATGCGCTGGAGTTTATTATGGCAGGTGCGACGATGGTTGCCGTTGGGACAGCAAATTTCCATAATCCAACCGCTGCAACAGACATTATACAGGGCATTACAGACTTTATGGAACAAAATAAAATAACAGATATACGGGAATTGATTGGCTGTGTAAAATAGCCATAGACGATAAGGAACTGTAGGAAATCAACTGCTCAAAATAGTTTCACTGAAAGCCCGAAAATTCAAGGTTTTTGAGACTTTATATTGAGCGCTAATTTATCTACAGTTCCTAAGAATAACTTTGAAAACAGGAAGCAGATTAATTTTCTGCTTCCTGTTCATATTTTATGAACAGCTTTGTAAAGAGATAGGAGAAGCAAAACGCAAAAAAAGCAAAGCCGGCCATAAGCATAAATATTTTCATAAACGGTATCAGGTATAGTAAACTGATCACCGTTATATGCAATAATAATAAAAGAACGGTAAGTTTCATGTTGCTTAATGCAATGATAAAGGAATTTTTAACCGTCTGCCTTATAGTATTCTGGAAGCGTGCCATAAGTGGAAAAACATAAAGCATGCCCGAGATAACTATAAGGGATAAAAGAGCCAGTATAGCAGCTGCAGCAGCAGGGAGAATGCCATCCAGGCTGCTCCAGAAAACAGTGGAAAAAACTAATACAAATAAAGAGGCCACATAAATAGCAAAAACTGCTATGCCCTGGAAAAACATCTGTTTAAAATATTTTAAATAATTACTGCAAAGGTAACCGTTTTCTCCCCGTGCTTCTTTCAGAAGTACCTGATATAGTGCGGCAATTGCCGGGCCTGCTGTAATAACTGGAAGACAGGTTATTAAAAAAAGCAGGTTCAGGGCAATAAAATGTACCGTTGTATTGATAAATTCAAATAGTGGGCTTTCTATATTTAATTTCATGCCGATACCCCCATCTTTCTTGTTTATGGACGTTTAAAGCATCCAAAACAGTCTTGGAACATGTTTTGTTATTCATAATTATCGTCTGTATAAAGGCAATAAGATACAAGAAAAATTCAACTTTAGTTCTGGTAAAAATTCTATGTTATCCTGTAAAAATTGAAAATAGCGGTATAAGAGCCTTGAAAATGTCAGGTAGATAGAACGTCATCCGCAGTTGTAGAATAGTAGCAGAAATTAAAAGAAAGGAGAAGGAGAGTATGAAAATGTCAAAGGAAGAGTCTGCGGTTTCCGGGGGAAGCAAGGCAGTACCGGCAAAACAGCAGCGGCCTGGCGGTAAATCAAGCGAAAAATATCGGTTATTTTTATGCATCGTGCCATTTTTAATACTGGTATTTTTGTTTTCTTATTTCCCATTGTATGGATGGGTATATGCGCTGTATGATTACAAGGCTCCATTGAAGCTTTCGCAATGCGATTTTGTGGGGCTGAAATGGTTTAAAGCGCTGTTTAGCAATCCTACGCAGGTAAAGCAGCTGCTGGTAGTCATGAAAAATACATTTGCCATGAGCTTACTTGGTATAGCGACTTCATTTCTTCCGGTCTTATTTGCTGTTTTCTTAAACGAAGTAAAATGCAAGTGGTTTAAGAACATTGTCCAGACCTTGACAACCCTGCCAAACTTTATAAGCTGGACGCTTGTCTATTCTGTTGCATTCTGCCTGTTTTCTTCAACCGGGATGTTAAATTCCCTGTTACAGGATATGGGGATAATTACAGAACCACTTAAAATCTTAGACAGTGATAAGCATGTCTGGCTCCAGATGATTTTATGGAGCACATGGAAAGGCCTTGGGTGGGGTGCGATTATGTATCTTGCCGGAATCGCGGGAATTGACATGGAGCTGTATGATGCGGCAAGTGTAGACGGGGCAGGCAGATGGCAGAGGATTAAAAATATAACAATTCCTTTGATTATGCCGACATATTTTGTCATGCTGATGTTAAATGTAGCGAATTTCCTGAACAATGGGATGGACCAGTATTTTGTATTCCAGAATTCTTTTAACAAGCAGCACATACAGGTACTTGATTTGTATGTGTATAATATTGGTATGACAGGAAAGAGCCTGTCGCTTGCGACGGCAATCGGTGTGTTAAAGAGTTTTGTAAGCGTGACGCTGCTTGCGATTGTCAACTTTGTGTCGAAAAAAACCAGGGGTGAAAGTATTTTATAGGAAGGAGGCAGCAAGGGTGAAAAAAGAAGATATAGATATACCAGTGAAACATAAACTGACTTCACGTGATTATGTGTTTCACATATGTAACTACCTGATTTTCGGGTTATTTACTTTGATTTGCGCCTATCCATTTTATTACCTGATTATTAACTCGATTAGTGCAAATAATTTAAGTGCAGCCGGGGATATTAATTTCATTCCCAAAGAAATCCAGTTCCAGAACTACATAGAAGTATTTAAGCTAAGCGGTTTATCAACAGCAGTTTTAGTATCTGTCGGAAGGACTGTAATAGGCGCTGCCTGTACTGTGTTTGCATCTGCATTCCTGGGGTTTATGTTTACACAGGAGAAGATGTGGCACCGTAAATTGTGGTACCGTATTATTGTTATTACCATGTATTTTAATGCAGGCCTGATTCCAATGTTTATGACAATGAAGACCCTGCATCTGACAAATACGTTCTGGGTATATATTATCCCTGCGATTGTACAGCCGTTTAATGTAATTATGGTAAAAACTTATGTGGAATCCATTCCGGTTTCCTTATTTGAAGCGGCTGAAATTGATGGGGCAGGTCTGTTTACCAGGTTCTTTAAGATAGCGCTCCCTTCCAGTACGCCAATCCTTGCAACCGTAGCAATCTGGGCGGCAGTAGCGCAGTGGAACTCTTTCCAGGATACTTTGATTTATATTACAGACCAGAAATTGTATTCATTGCAGTATCTGCTGTATACTTACTTAAACCAGGCGAGTTCCCTGGCGACTCTTGTAAAGTCAACCGGCTCAGTACAGGCGGTGGCAAATCTTGCAACACAGCAGACGCCGACTTCTATCCGCATGACCATTTCTGTTATTGTTGTACTGCCGATTTTGTTTATTTACCCAATGTTCCAGAAGCATTTTGTAAAAGGCATGATGATTGGGGCAGTAAAGGGATAAGCGGGGGACTGCATAGGTAGTAGTATTGTTCTTGCTGTATGTGCATGGGCAGTGGTAACTTGTATGAAAATATATAGGAGGAAAGTATGAGAAAACATAATTTTTTAAAGAGGGTTACAGCAGCAGCGCTTATGTTTACGCTTGTTTCTACGATGCTTACAGGCTGTGGGGGCGGCGATGAGGGCCAAAGCAAAAAGAAGGCAGAGGGGTCAAAACCCGGCGGGCCTTATGAAGAGACCATTACAATTGACGTTTTTGACAGCCTGGCAAATTTCCAAGGGAAACAAGCCGGATGGTTTGCCAAAATAGTAAAAGACAAGTTCAATATGGAACTAAACATTATTGCGCCAAATGTAGCCGGCGGAGGGGATACTTTGTTCCAGACACGTTCGGCAAATGGCAACCTGGGCGACCTGATTATTACAAACCTTGACCAGAGCCGCCTGAAAGATTTGGTACAGGCAGAGCTTGTATTGGATATGTCAGATTATATTAAAGACTGTAAAAACCTGAACCAGTATAAGGATGCATATGAGGGTGCAAGCAAGCTTGCAGAGCAAGACGGGGTATGGGCAATCCCAAGTGAAATAAGCAACCAGAAAGCAACAGAACCTTGTGATTCCAATGAAGCAACAAATTCGCCGTCTCTTCGGTGGGATGTTTATAAGGAAATAGGGTATCCTCAGATTAAGGATTTGAACGACTTATTGAATGTGCTTCGGAAAATGCAGGAAAAATCACCAAAAAGTGATTCTGGCAAAAAGACGTATGCCCTTTCTCTCTTTAAAGACTGGGATGCTGATATCATGCAGAATGCCTCTGCATTATGCGCCCTGTATGGCTATCAGAATGTTGGCTTTTGTATGGCAAAAGTAGATGGTACGGATATCCAGAGCGACATTGAAGACGACAGCATCTATGTTAAGAGCCTGAAATTCCTCTTTGATGCAAACCAGGCAGGGATTGTTGACCCAGAATCTACAACGCAGGATTATGACACGATGGCTAATAAATATAAGGATGGTCAGATTTTGTATTCTTTATGGCCATGGCTTGGGGCAGGACAGTATAACACAGATGAAAATACATCAAAAGGCAAGGGGTTTGCAACGGCTATCATAGATGATATGCAGTGCCTGACATATGGCTCTATGCCTTATGGGAAGATGGGCTGCGGCATTATGGTTGGAAGCAAGGCGCAGGATCCGCAGAGGATGGTTGATTTTATTGACTGGCTTTATTCTCCGGAAGGTGTTGAGATGGCAAGTGTTATCCAGAATAATTCCTGTGGGCCGGAAGGGCTTACCTGGGAGATGAAGGGTGACAAGCCTGTCTTAACAGAGTTTGGCGATAAAGCGTTCGTAACAAAGGAAGAGAACCTGAAAGTACCAGAAGACTGGGGCGGTGGAACATGGACAGAAGGAAATTCTGCATTGAATTATAAAGCGGTTGGGCTGATTGATACAAATCCTGAAAATGGGATGTACTATACTTATTTAAGATGGGAAGACTATCAGAATAAGACAGCCACAAATCTTTCAAAAGACTGGTCTGAACAAAACGAAGGGGCAACGACAGCGATTGAGCGTTTAAACAGCCAGAATAAGCTTTTGGTGCTGCCAGGGACAAATTATGCTATGCCGGAATATTCTACAGATATCAGTGCAATAAAGGAGCAGTGTAAACAGACGATTATTGAATATTCCTGGAAAATGGTATTTGCTAAGGATGTGAATGAATTTAACAGCCTGCTAAAAGAAATGCAGACAACAGTAAACGGCCTTGGGTATGAACAGGTCTTTGAAGTGGATAAGAAGAACTGTGAAGATCAGTATAAAGCATTTGAAGAAGCAAGGAATGCTGAGTAAAAATATTTTATCCTGAAAAAAGGGGAATGCAGAAGCATTCCCTTTTTTTACTTTATAGGAAACTTCGCCGATTTGAGTGTGAAGAACGCTGATTTTGCGTTCTTCTTAGGTGCGACCATAGCTTTGCCTGGCGAGGTGTTTTCGAGCCTGGCAAAACTTCGCACCTTTTTTATAGGAAATTACGCTATGCCCTTTTTTAGCTATGTGTACGGTACTGGGTTGGGGTTACCCCCATTATTTTTTTAAATTTTTTCTGGAAATACTCTACATTTTTATAGCCTGTTTTTGCAGATATTTCATAAATTTTAAAATTCGTGGATTTTAACAGTTCGGCGGCGTGTTCTATCCTGACGCATTCTAGATAACTGTTAAAGTTTTTCCCTGTTTTTTCTTTGAACATTTTTCCAAGATATGAGTTATTGTAGCCAAAAAGCTTGGCTATCATTTCGAGCGTCAGGTCGTTTTGGTAATTATGCTGTATATAATGCAGAATATCATCTAAGATGCTTTCACTTGAACTGTTTCCAATAGCATTCATAATCATCTCAAATTGTTCATTGAGATAAGAGAATATCTCATACATATAGGATTTATTGGAAAGCACTTCAATAATTGCCGCATTATGGGAAAGCGGAAGTTCCAGGGAGGGGTAGCGGTTCAGGATTTCCTGTTTTATCTGCAGGAAAATATCAATCAGGAAATATTTGATGCTTTCCGGGGAATTATTACATTTTAGCAGGGTTTCTTTCAGTTTTTCCGCTAACTCTGCAATCTGCCGTCTGTTAAAAGCCTGCAGCAGGCTGATAAACTGGCGGCTGTAGAAGGCAGTTTGTGCCGGTTCAAGTTTAAGTTCAGAGCCAAAAGAATCCGGCATGTCTTTGTAGGAGAGCACATGCTGGTTTTGTGTACAGAAAAAACGTCTTTCCATAAGGCGGCAGCAGATTTGGTAGGATTTATGGATATCCCTCAAATCGGAAATGACAGGGCCGTATGTAAGGAATAAAAAGTCAAGTGGGGAGCCTTTTTCAACACCTGCCCTGTAATGTTTCAGGCAGCTTTCAAAATGTTCTATTGCGGAGTTCCCTTTTAAAAGGATGATGTTATGGTTGTCTGCAAAAATACATTCCAGGGTATTTTTATTGTTTGTCTCAGAAAGCAGGTCAACAGGGTTATAGGCGGTATAGTATGGTGTGTAGCTTTCATACAGGACGACCTGGTATACAGGGAAAGAAAGTCCAAATTCTGCATAATTAATATTGGCGTCAAGCTGCCCGTCTTTTAATAATTCTTCCAAAATAGTAGGTTTTGCCTTATTGGCATAGTGGATTACGCAGTTTTCACCCGAAATCTTCTGCAAAATTTTTTCTTTGGCTGTCAGGACAACAGAGCGTAATTCGTCAGCATCTACGGGTTTCGTCAGATAGCTGGAAGCGCCGTAGCGGAGCGCTGCCTGCGCATATTCAAAGTCGGAATAGCCTGACAATATAATAAATTCCCCTTTAAATTGGCGGTCGCGTGCTTTCTTCATAAGCTCTGTCCCATACATCCTTGGCATACGGATATCCAGGATGACAAGGTCAGGGTTATATTTTTCAATTTTTTCCAGGGTTTCTTCCCCGCTTTCTGCTTCCCCACAGATAAAAAATCCTTCTTCTTCCCAATTAATGGTATACCGTAATCCCTGACGGATTAATTTTTCGTCGTCTGCAAACAAGACATTTAAAAATTGTCGTTCCATGTTTCACCCTCCCTGAATATTATGGAATACGGTAATGACAGGGTAATTGTTGTCCCATTGTCTTTCCTGCTGTCAAGTGTTAAGCCGTATGGTTTTCCATAAAAAAGTTTAATTCTTTGGTTAATGTTGTATAAACCGATGCTTTTTGTGTTATTCTGTTCATTTTCTTCCAGGTTTTTCCTGATATTCTGTAAAGTTTCTGTGTCCATTCCAATACCGTTATCTCGGATGGAAATAAAAAGGTATCTGCCCTTTTTCTCAATGTGGATTGTAATATATCCTTTCCCATAAATATCTTCTATCCCATGAATAATTGCATTCTCAACGATTGGCTGTAAAAGAAGGGGAAGGATGTAAATAGAAGATATGTCGCAGTCGCTGCCTATTTCAAAAACGGAATTTACCCTGTCGCCAAAACGGAGCTTCTGTATTGCAAGGTATGTTTTAATATAATCCAATTCCCTTTCAAGGGTCGTAGTGTTTGTGCCCGTATTTTCCAATACATATCTCATGGATTTCCCAAGGAGGTTAATAGAGGATACAACATCCATGCAATGTTCAGAAAGCGCCTGCACGCGTATTGTTTCAAGCGTGTTGTATAGAAAGTGTGGGTTAATCTGGCTTGCAAGCATATTGTACTCCATTTGCTGTTGTTTGTTAATCAGTTTTTGGTTGTTAATCCGTGCTTCATAGTAAAGCGCTGTATTTTCCTTAATTGCTTCTACCGTTGCTTTCAGATCATGGAAGGTATCAGAAAGCTCGTCATCTCCCCGGAAATGGTCTATAATATCATAATCACCGAGGCTTGCCTGATGCATTGCACGTTTTAAGGTATTTGTGCGTCTGCTGAAAAATGCGGAAAACAGCATAATGATAATAGAGGGGATAATGGTAAGCAATAGGATGATCGTGGTATACAGCAGTGTAAAACGGTTTATGTCAAAATAGGCAGAGTAATCTGATGCGCTGACATAAAAATTATTGTTTGTCTTATATGATTTAAAGGATAAAATATTGGTAAGGCCTGTTCTTCCATTTACGGAGGCTGGCCCTGTGTAATTATAATACTCCTTTTTAAAATCCCCACTTACAGGAAGCAGGGCTTCCAGGTTATTGTAATTGGAAGAATAAAACAAAGTTGTATTGTCTACGGAAGCCATAATTTCATAGGAATTTTGTTCTATACGGTTCCGCAGGTAGTTGTTGTCAAGGCAGAGTACCATATAAGCAGAATATCTGTCAGATGCGATACCGAATTTTTTAATAAGGCATAGCTCTGTAATTTCCTGATCGTGGCCGGTTTTTCTTGTGCTGCGTTCCCAGGACGCCCAGCTGCCTTTTGGCATATTCTGATACCAGTCTTCGGCAGAATAATCGTTTATATATGAAACGACAGAATTGCTCTTTATATTTGGGTTATCTGTATAGATATGCATAAAGGAAACAGCAGCGGTGTTTTTTTGCAGGTAATTCATATGGCTGCATAATTCTTTGTAAGTTTCCTGATAGTCTTCTCCATGAAAATCAGAACCTAAAAGGGACATATAGCTTGTATTTAAGGAGATAGGTTCTATGGAGGTGTAAATAGAGGTAGTCAGCTCAAACAGTATGGAGTTTACCCGGATACTTTCTGAACGGATTTGTTCTGTATAATGTTCAAGCATCAGATTTCTGATATGGAATGCTGAAAAAGTACCAAGCGCTAGGACAGGGAGAATGACAGAAATAAGGAATACCAGCCGGATTTGGTTTTTTATTCTGGACTTGAAATGGAAAAGTAATATATTTTTATGCATTTGCGTGCTCCTTTGTTCTGTAATGCATCTGCCAGTGGATCACCCTGCGTCTGGTTTTTGCAGGCATGGGAAAAACATGGACGGAATGCATATATTATTTTATCATAGAATGCTTTATAAGGTCAATTTCTCGCTGAATATAAAATCAGTTTTTCTATGGTAACACTTTTTAATATTAAACTGTAACACTTCTGAATAAAGGCTTTACACCTATTATATAATCCGTTATACTGATTATAGTAGCAAATAACAATTGCAACAATCAAAAAGGTGGTGAAAGGATGGTACAAGATATGACGGCAGCTGAAGCAACAAATATCATTATCAGATTAACACAAGAGGGCTGGGATGCAAATAAAATAAATGAATTTATCGTATTTATTGAAACTCATAAACCATCTGAGGATGAGGCAATAAACATACTCAAAAATAAAAACTAACCACTAATCAAAAAAGGTGTAAAGTCTTATTCAATTATAAAGGCTCTGCACCTTTTTAATTGCAGAAAATGCTGTCACAGGACTAATCATTCGTTTTGCAAGGGGTATGCATGCCCGGCCTTTTTATAAAATAATTGACGATGTACGTACGATTGTATATACTAGGCATAAGAAGGGGATGATTATATAAAAGTTATTTAGTAGTTACTCAAAGTTCCTGGCGGCTTTATATGTTTTGGGTTAATTTGATGCAGTCTATAAAACAGGATGGAAAATTTTGGAAGAAAGGCAGTAGATTATGAAAGAAGAGAAAGCAATTCAACAGGAAATTACAAAAAAAGGCAACCCGGGAAAACCGCAGGGGGAAGAAGGTGTACAAATGCTCCACCGCATGAATGAAAGCCATTATGCAGTAACTGGCTGGGCGCTCGGTTTCCTTACATTTCAGGAAGATAACCGGGTTTTGGATATAGGATGCGGCGGGGGTGCAACGCTGAAACGGATGTCAGCTTATATAAAGACCGGGCATTTGACGGGGGTGGATTATTCTAAAGTATCTGTAGGCTTGACGCAGGAACTAAATAAAACAGATATCCAGAATGGCAAAATGGAAGTTTTGGAAGCATCCGTGGAAAGCCTGCCATTCCAGGATGGGGCGTTTGATAAAATTATTACGGTGGAAAGTTTTTATTTTTGGCCAAATCCATCAGAGAGCTTAAAAGAGGTATTCCGTGTTTTAAAAGAAGGCGGCACATTTTTACTGGCTGCAGAGATTTACCAGAAAGAGGGTTTGGGGCAGGAGGCAGTGGAAAATGTTGCCAGATACCACTTGCTGAACCCGACGCCAGAAGAGTTCCGAAAGATGTTTGAACAGGCTGGCTTTTCAGACGTACAGATCCATACAAGGGAAGGGGAGGACTGGATTTGCGTGGAAGGGGATAAGGGACGGTAAAGTTATTATTACACTCCTAAAGTGTGTTTGAAAATTAAATATTGCACAAATTTACTGCCCTCGGCAATTCCAAAATTTTACCAATGGCACCCCGCTTGCGCTTGGATGGGAAACGCAGCGGTGCATAAAGCCTTAAAAAACAAGGCTCAAGCACCGGCGTCCCCATACAGCTGCATATGGTAAAATTTTTGGAATTGCCGGGATAATATAATTATTGTGCAATTTGACGGGTTAAAGGTAATTTTCAAACACGCTCTAGCATTGTACTATAAAAACTAAAAATTTGGTTTATGGAGGAACAAATGGAGATTTTAGAAGTTGTGCAGGTAACGCCATTGCTGCTAGAACAGTTAATCGTTATATGGGAAAAATCCGTAAAGGCAACGCACTTGTTTTTATCAGAGGATGAAGTAGAAGAAATTAAAAAGTATGTCCCACAGGCACTTATGGGGATTGCACATCTGATAATTGCCAGGGACCAGGACGGCCGCCCTGCTGCGTTCATGGGGATTGAAGAACAAAAACTTGAAATGCTTTTTATTGCGCCTGAAAAACGGGGAAAAGGGCTGGGGAGAGAGCTGCTGCAATATGGAATTGAAAACTATTCAGTCAGCGAATTGGCTGTTAACGAGCAGAATCCGCTTGCAAAAGGGTTTTATGAGCATATGGGATTTCAGGTTTACAAACGGACGGATTATGATGAGCAGGGCAGTCCGTATCCGCTTTTATACATGAAATTGAAATGATATTGTGCTTTATGTCTTATCTGGCAAGTCTATAATTGATGTACGTACATCCTTGTCAGATCTGGCTCCCCATCTCCCTGAACCATACACAAAAACTCCCATCCATATTTTTCATAAAAAGAGGTATGGTCTGTAACAAGATAAAGCGTATCTATGCCCAGTTCTTTCATATCGCTACATACATATTGCAGTAATTTTCCGGCAATACCCTGGCAGCGGTAATCTTCTTCGACATAAACAGCGCATACATTTGGGGTTAAATCCTTTCTGTCATGAAAATCATTTTCAATTACACCCAAACCCCCAACAATTATATGGTTGTCCATTGCCAGATACCATTGTGGCACAATTTTTTCATTTTTCAGGCAGTCATGGATGCTTTCCCGGTATGCATCTAATGGAATGCCCCATTTCTGGTGAAACCAGTTAGCTGCTTGTTCTGCTAAATTTTTATTTTCCCTTATTTTAATTAGTTCAATCATCTTCTTATTTTTCTCCTGTAATCAAATATTGTTACTCAGTTTCAGTATACAATTTGGACTGTTCTGCACTTATCTTGTCAATTGTAGGTTACTATTCATGGTCAATAGTATCAGGATAGAAACAAATAAAAAATTATTTTCCTGTATATTTTTCCTCATATGCAGTATGAGAAATTGATATTTTCTAACATTTTCTGCAAAAAGCGAATAGGTTATTTAACCTATAACTGACAAAAATTATAGAAGACATTGCTTTCCGGGCAATCCTACGCTCTTAAGAA
>RAYE01000047.1 GCA_003612285.1 bacterium D16-51
CCATCAATTGATATATACATTGTACCATAGAGCAAAAATATAGTCCAGTTATTTAAAAATCATTATACTAGTTTCTCTAAAGGAACCTTCGGTTCCTTGGCAAGTTTCGCCCCAGAGGGGCGGGGTATTTGACCCTCGCGGGCGCGCTCGGATGATGCAAGCTTGCTTGCACATCCTCACTTTGCCTTCGCAGGAATAAAACAGAGCCAATAAACTGTGATTTTATTTCAGTAATATTATTTGGGGATAGTGTCAAGAAAAAGTCTTATTAAAAAAAGGTAAAGATATGGCGGTATGTCCATTCTGTTTTACATACAAAAGAATCTCAACAATTCACTTTATATTTTGACAGTTTAAACAAGAGTATGGCGGCACCTATGAAAAGCATACTCATACCAATAATTCCTGTTGGCATTGGGCCAAGTAAAGTGCTTTGTGTGGATAAGGACACCCAATCACCTGCTTCTCCGATTATATCAGCAGCACCGTGAATGACTGCTGCGTACATACAATTGTCGTATTTCAATGTAACATAGGACGACCAAGTACCCAATACTATGCAGGCAAGCACCATCATAGCAATACCAGAGAACGGAGCACCAGCATAACCACTGCCGTAGTTCATACCGAAATAAATCAGCGGGGCGTGTGCCAATCCCCATAATGCACCGTTTAGTATGACGGCATATCTAACAGGAAGTTTTTTGCATAACAGTGGAAGCAGATAGCCATGCCAGCCGATGTCTTCGCCCAACGCAATAAACCAGACAGGAAAACATACCGCCGATATAATGTATAAAATGATACCCATCATCAACATAGAAAAGATTGTGAACTCAATTTCTGAGGGCGCGCCAAAAGCCCCATAGGTCTGGGAAATGTGTTTGCCACTGAAATCTAAATCATTTGGAAAAATGAAAAAGAAAGCAATGATACCGCATAAAATGGCGGCTGTTGGAACGAATGCTGAGAAAAACAGGGCTTTTTTGTTTTTCCATAACTTAACGCTGAATTTTAATGGTAATTTGTCTTTTGTAATTTTTCTTGTAAGAAATACTGCTAAAACAGGCGTTCCCATAAATACAGCGGGGAAACTTAAAAAAGCGTAAACATCTTTTCCCACAGGCTCAGGCAAAAGGACAGCAATTACCCACAGGCAATAATAAATGCCAAAAACGATAGATAAATATGTAAAAATTCTTTTGGTTTCGAGGTTGGAAATAGTTTTATTTGCTTTCATAATTTGCACCAAGCCTCAAGCGAAAATGCCTGCATTTTCATTTGAGGCGCAAACACAAAGGGTGAAAGATGTGTGTTTGCATTTTACCCTTTCTTCTTTTTTCGTTCACCCTTTTCCTCCAAATTCGTTTTTGTACCTGCCTGAAACTCACATTCTCTGCTCATGTAAAGATATTTAAAGATTTGGCTCGGCAAATAGCAGAATACCCATTTCGGATAAGCATTTCCAATGCCGCTTGTAAAATCCTCTCTTTTGAAATCTGAGTTTTTCCTGACATTTTAACAGCTCTAAATTCCATAAATCTATTTATATAACTTTATTTATATTATAATTAAATCTGCATTTTGTCAATCCTTCTATATGAAAATTTACATCCAATTGACGGTTTAAAGGTAATTTTCAAACACGTTCTAGCAGGTGAAGGAGACTTATCTATTTTGCCAGCTGCATACTGTCAATAGCACTTTTTTGCACGTTGAAAACATAGCTGTCAGGGGGCTTTGGGATAATTTAGTCCTAAAAATGCAGAAAGTCAAAGACAGGAAGATATTGACAAAAATATGAAAAAGTATTATATTAAATTTAAGTTGAAAATTAATATAATTAAGTTGTTACTTTAATTAAAAGAAAATTCTGGTGGGTTTCCTGGATTAACTTAATGAAGAAGTTTTAGAAGTGAAATTAGCGCTGTATTTGGGATGTTTTGCTGAGATTATATATACTGCTTTGAGGTTAAATTGCAGCAAGAAATTAAGAGTTATTAAGCGCTGTTTATTGAGGAAATACAATAATAAAAAAGCGCATAATTAAAAATTAAGGAAGGAGATACTGTCAGGCGGGAAACCGCCCTTATTTCAGGCAGTAAAAGAAAGTATGAGGGTTAATAAATGGAATCGGCATACTTGCAGCAGGATAATGGCAAAGATACTGGCTTTCTCTATGTGTGTAAGCACATTCCAGCCAGGAGGGGCAGATGGGTCCGCTGTGCAAGCGGCAGGCAATGTGATTTGTGAGTGGGACTTTGAGGACAACACTGTGCAGGGATGGGCAGTGTCAAATTGGTCAAGTACTTCTATGAATGATATGCAGGTGGCAGCTTCTTCAGGAAAGCTTGAATTGACACTGAATTATGCTAACAAGGATGACGGCGGCGATAATAGCTGGGTAAAAGCAGGAATTGAGCAGCTTGGGTTTGATGGTAAGAATTTTGAAGGGGCAGAAGAAGTTTCTTTTGATTTCTATTATGAGAAGGATGCGAAGTCGCAGGGAGATTTGACGCTCCAAGTTGCTGCGCAAGACAATGCGGAATGGGAAGAAATCATCCCAGATGATAAAAAAATTGTGGACATTACAGGAAATGGAAACCTGCCCTCAGAAGAAGCGGATGGCGGGCTTGTAAAAACAACGGTAAGCGTTGCGTTGGATAAGACAAAGCTGACAGGGCAAGTCGGGATTGGGAAACTGGTATTAGTCGTTGTAGGAAAAAGCACGGATTATAACGGAACGGTTTATTTTGACAATATCAGGGTTACAAAAGCGGATGCTTCTGATACGCCGGGCGGAAGTACAGGAGATAAAGGGAATATAATACGGGAGTGGGATTTTGAAGATAATACGGTACAGGGATGGGCAGCATCTGACTGGTCAAGCACTTCTATGAATGACATGCAGGTAACTGCTGAAACAGGAAAACTTGGGCTGGCATTAAATTATTCTGGTAAGGATGACAGCGGTGAAACCAGTTGGGTAAAGGCCGGGATAGAACAGACTGATTTTTCGGGCGTTAATTTTGAAGGGGCAGACGGAATATCATTTGATTTTTATTATGAGAAGGATAAGAAAACCCAGGGAGACTTGGCAATTCAGGCTGCTGCGCAGGATAATGCAGAATGGAAAGAAGTGATTCCTGATGAAAAAAGAATTATAGATATAACAGGGAATGGGGATTTGCCTTTTGAAGAGGCAGATGGGGGATTTTTAAAGACAACAATAACGGTTCCATTAGATAAGACTAAAATGACGGAACAGGTCGGAATTGGGAAGCTGGTATTGATTGTTGTGGGAAAGAATACAGACTATAATGGTAAGGTTTATTTTGACAATATCAGGGTTACAAAGGCGCCTGTGCCAGATGGAAGCACGGAAACCAAAGATGAAGTGATAAAAGAGTGGGATTTTGAGAATGGCCTGCAGGACTGGAAAGTTTCATCGGATTGGGGAACGGAATCTATTACAAATGGCTTAGAAGCAATTCATGAAGCAGGGAAGCTTGGGCTGGCTTTGGATTTTTCTGGCAAGACAGAGGCGGATGGAAGCGACAGTTGGATAAAAGCTGGAATTGTACAGGAAACATTATCTGGCATTAATTTTGAAGGTGCGGAAAAGATTTCTTTTGATTTTTATTATGAGAAGGATAAGAAGACGAAAGGGGATTTAGCAATACAGGCATCTGCACAGGACAGCGCAGAATGGGGAGAGATTATACCAGAAGACAGCCGGATTTTGGATATTACAGGAAATGCAAACCTTCCTGTAGAAGAAGTGGATGGAGGGCTTGTAAAAGTTACTGGAAGCATTATGCTTGATCAGGCAAAAATGAGCAGTCTGGTTGGAATTGGTAAACTGGTACTGGTTGTTGTAGGAAAGAGCACGGATTATAATGGGAAAGTTTATTTTGATAATATTAAAATCTCCAAAACAGTTAGTGCTGTTACGCCGACAACAGCACCTGTAACTACAAGGCGGCCATATTATCCAGTGATTGTGCCAACAGAAACGCCGGCTGCAGTACCGACAGAAACGCCATCATCAACAGAAACACCAGCTGCAGCATCAACAGCAACTCCAAAACCAACAGAAACGCCAGTGCCAGCAGAAACGTCAAGACCAACGGTGTCGCCAGAGCAAACGGTAACGCCGGTGCCGGTGGAAACTGGAAAGCCAGGAACAACGACAGAGGTTACAGTGGATGATGTTACAGGGGCTGTAAAAGAAGTTGTGACAACGGTGGCAGAATCAGTAGTGACGGTTGTGGAAAATGTAACATGGAAAGATGGTACGAAAAGCAGAAAAGAGGCTGTGACAGAAACGGTGGATGGCGTCATATCTGTGACGGAAACTTTCAGCAGCAGTAAAACAGGCTCGGTGCTTGTAAAAAAAGTAAAGCGCAGCGCAGACGGCACGGTACTTGGTGCAGAAGCTGTAGTGTATACAGGAGTTTCTGAATTGGGGAGCGGCAATTATGATAAAAACCTTATAACAGAAGATTTCTTGCTAGAAGCAAAAAATGCAGGGATAAAAGAGGTTTCCATTTGTATTGAAAAACCTACGGTAGATGCTTTGAAAGATGGCAAAATGGCTATCGGGGTTGAAGTACCAGGTGTGGACGGCATATCAGTGGGGAATATAATGATTTCTAAGGATGGTATTATGAGTGCCGCAGAAAGTAAACAGAAATTGGTTGTCAAGATTGCCAGTACTGACGCAAAAGCCTTCTATACAGTTGCGATACCACAAAGCGAACTGAAAAAGATAAAAGGCAGCTTTGATATAACAGTACAAACTGGTGATGTTTCTAGTATGGGGAAAAAGGAACAGAAGAATGTTAATGGAATTTTGTCAGCAAATAAAATAGGGAAAAAAGATGCCGCTGTAGTTGCTATAGCAGCAAATGATCCAAAGGGCAGCCTGACAGTTACAGCGCCGGCATCTGCTTTGGCAAAAGCTGGCAGCAACGCATATGTCTACTGCTATAACCGAAAAACGGGGAAGCTTGAGGAGATTGCAAATAGCAAATGTAAAGTGCAGGAAGACAAGACAGTGTCGTTTGAAGGAAGCAGCGGCAAAGATTATATCGTTGTAAATAAGGAATTAAAAGGGAAAAGTGTCGTAACGCTTCTTGGCAAAACCAAGGTTTCTGTTGGTAAATCTTCTGTAAAGAAGGGGAAAAAGACAAAGATAAAAATTCAGCTTCCTTCTGAACTGGTAATGAAAACAAGTCTTAAAAAGGATGTGCCATACGCAAAACAGGCTGTTGTTGTTACATATAAGTCATCTAATAAAAAGGCTGCAAAGGTATCTAAAAATGGAACTATCACAGCCTTGGGTAAAGGGAAAGCTACAATTACTGTAAAGATAAAACTTGCAGGCGGTAAGGTAAAGACAGTTAAGAAAAAAATAAAGATAAAATAATTATGCAGTCCTTAATAGCTACAAGGCGTTTGCTGAATTAAAAGAAGAATATCTTTTTTAAGCTGTTTTAAATGTTTGCGGTGTGAATCTTACTGAGATAGACAGAATGAAAGAACAACTAAACGGAAAAGGAATGGCTGCAAATAGTGACAATGAAAAAGGAAAACAGGAAGGGTCAAAAAAGTTCTTGCATTATGCTTTCAATTATGGTAGTCTATGATAGTTGTGAGTAGAGATATTCCTCTGTTACAGTTGCAGACAGCACATAAGTATTAAGAATGTCAAAATTTATGAAGGAGGTCACACGATGAATGATATTATTAAAGCAATCGAGGATGCACAGTTAAGGACTGATGTTACAGATTTCCGTGTTGGTGATACTGTAAAGGTATATGCAAAGGTTATTGAGGGTACCAGGGAGCGTATCCAGGTTTATGAAGGAACTGTATTAAAGAGGCAGAATGGCGGCGCCCGTGAGACATTTACGGTTCGTAAGAATTCAAATGGTGTTGGCGTAGAGAAGACATGGCCGCTGCATTCCCCAATTGTTGACAGGATTGAGGTTGTCCGCAAGGGTAAGGTAAGGCGTGCGAAATTGTTCTATCTCCGTGACAGGGTAGGTAAAGCTGCTAAGGTGAAAGAACTTGTAAAATAGCCAGACAGAAATCAGGGCGCAGTATGTTTTTTATACTGTGCCTTTTTGATTGGACTATTTTAAAAGAATGGAGATTTTTTATGGTAAATATATTACTGATTGAAGATGATGTGGGCTTGCAGAAAGGCCTGGCATTTGATTTAGAAAATGAAGGGTATCATGTCTATACGGCGGTTTCCATAAAAGAAGGGAACGATTTATTTTTCACAAAGAAAATTGATTTAGTGATTACAGATGGTAATCTGCCTGATGGAGATGGATTTGCTTTTTGTAAAAATATTAAATATGAATATAAGATACCGGTGATTATTTTAACGGTACGGAATATGGTAAATGATGAACTGGCAGGATTTGAGGCTGGGGCGGATGATTATATTACAAAACCGTTTCAGCTATCTGTTTTATATAAAAGAATCCATGTGGCATTGAGGAATTATGGGATTGCAAAGAGGAAAATGGTATTTGATGATGGGCATTTAATAATAGATTTTGACAAATTGAGGGCAAGTATAGATGATATGCCAGCTGATCTGACGGCAAAAGAATTTAAGATTTTAAATATTCTTATTTCCAATGAAAATAGTGTTGTTACAAAAAGGCATATACTGGAAAAAGTTTGGGATAATGAGGGAAAATATGTTGATGAGCATGTTGTTGCCGTCAATATTAACCGGCTGCGGGGCAAGCTGGAAAATGGAAATTTTAAATATATAAAAACGATGTATGGCGTCGGGTATCTATGGAAGCCAGAGCGGCAGGAGTAATGTATGGAAATATATTTTTTTTATTTAGGGTTCGTTTTGTTTTTGCTAAGTATTTGCATGGCATTTCTTTTAAGGAAGTATTTTGTCCGTTATACAACCAGCCTTATTTCCTGCATAGATGATATACTTACGGAAAAAGAGGAAATTGTATTTGATGTAGAAAAGGAATTGCTGACTTCCAAAATACAGGTTAAATTCCGGCAGTTATATGATGTTTTAACTAAGCAAAAGGAAAAGAGTGTACACGATAAGGAGCAGTTAGAAGAAATAATTTCTGATATTTCACATCAGGTAAAGACGCCGATGTCAAATATTAAAATGTATGCAGATATACTTCAAAACAGAGAGCTGACAAAGGATAAACAAAATGAATTTTTAGGGCTGGTACGGCTTCAGGTTGATAAATTGGATTCACTGATAGACAGCATGGTTGAGATGTCACAAATGGAAGCTGGTATGATATCTGTCCTTCCTAAGCGGCAGCCGCTGGCATTGCTGATTGAAGAGGCGGTTTGCAGTATTGCTGTAAAAGCGGAAAAGAAAAATATGGACATTAGCATTTGCTGTGAGGAAGGACTTATGGCCTATTATGATTTAAAATGGACGGCCCAGGCATTAGCAAATATTTTGGATAATGCCATTAAGTATACAGATGAAAAGGGAAAAATCAAAATTTCAGTGTTGGAATTGGGATTTTTTATAAAAGTACAGGTTGCAGATAATGGGAAGGGGATTGCAGAAGAAAATTTTACACAGATTTTTAAGCGTTTTTACCGTGAACCAGAAGTCCAGCAAGTGGAAGGCGTAGGAATCGGCTTGTTTTTAGCGCAGGAGATTTTGAAAAAGCAAAAAGGGTATATTGATGTCAAATCGTCGCCAGGGCGTGGGGCAGCATTTTCCTTATATTTGCCATCTGACTAATAGAGATTATGCTGCGATTGGCTGCGAATAGCAGCGAGATTATCTCATATCTGTGACATTTATGAGAACAGTTTGAGATAATTTTTTGCTATACTGTTTAGGAACTGTTAAGAATTAATTTGAACAGTTCCTTAAGAGTTTATTGGTGTCAGGAGGGGTAAAATGCCAGTTATTTTAAAGGCTGCATCTTTAAAAAAGTATTATGGGAAAGAACCAAACATAACAAAAGCACTTGATGATGTCAGCATTGAAATTATGCAGGGGGAATTTGTTTCTATTATAGGGACAAGCGGCTCTGGGAAGTCGACGCTTTTAAATATGTTAGGGGGATTAGACAATCCGACTTCAGGGAGCGTTGTAGTCCGCGGAAAAGAAATTGGGAAAATGAATGATGAACAGCTTTCGGTATTCAGGCGGCGGAATATTGGGTTTATTTTTCAGGATTACAATTTAGTGCCTATTTTAAATGTATACCAAAATATTATTTTGCCAATTGAGTTAGATGGAAATAAGGTTGATAAGGGATATATAGATGAAATTGTCCATCTGCTCCATCTAGAGGAAAAACTATCTAATTTACCAAATAGCCTGTCTGGCGGGCAGCAGCAAAGAGTGGCGATTGCAAGAGCCTTGGCGGGTAAGCCGGCTATCATCCTGGCTGATGAGCCAACGGGGAACTTGGATTCTAAAACGAGCCAGGATGTGCTTTGCCTGTTAAAGGCGTCCTGCCAGCAGTTTCACCAGACACTTGTAATGATTACGCACAATCCTGAAATAGCAATTATGGCTGACCGAATGGTACGGATTGAAGATGGACATATTGTGTAAAGATTGAGGGAAAGTGTGGGAAGATGCAAAAACAGCATTTTTCATTATTGTTTGTGCCGCCTGTGGCGGCATGTTAGGAAGGGTGAAAGATATGTTACGGAATAATAATAAGCGCTTCATAAGGTTTCTTTCCAAAGAATACATGAAAGCGAATAAATTAAGGAATGTCATTGCAATTGCTGCCATTATATTAACTACGGCAATGTTTGCTTCGGTAGTGACAGTCTATCAGGGGGTGGCAATTTCAATTCATGAACAAATGTTATATCAGAGTGGGAGCCGTTTTATGGTAGCCATACAGAATATACAAAAAGAAAAGAGCAGGTACATAAAAAATAATCCGCTGTTTTCGGAGGTTTATGAAAAGATTTATCTGGGTGAGGCAGGCAGCGGGAATACTACATTGCCTGTCCTGTTTTATTATGCAGAGCAGGGATACCTTGATGGGATTTATATAGATTATCTTGATGGCGGTTATCCACTTGGGGAAAATGAGGTTCTTGTCCCAGAAACATATTTGGAGCAAAGTAACATATCTGCATCTGTTGGGGATGCTATCCTGCTTGATTATTCTGTAAATGGTGAAATACGCAAGAAAGATATGAAGATTTCAGGCATATATAAAGGGCATCCAAGCGAGGCGGCATTAAATATATATATTTCTAAAGATATTTATCATGGGGAAATGAAAGGGGTACAGCCTGCCAAGGATCATGAGATGAAGGCTGGCAGTGTGAGCTTATATGGGAACTTTTTGGATTCAGGGGATTTGGAAGGGAAGCAGGAACAGGTTTTAAGCTGTGCAGGATTTGATGCAGGGGCTTCTTATGGGGAAGCTGGATATATAGATTCTACAATAAATATAGCGTACCAGATGAATACAAAGCCTTCAAAGCAGGAAGTCAGGATGTTTGCTGTAATTGCCGCCATGATTTTATTTGCGGGATTTTTAATTATTTTCAATGTATTTAAGATTTCTGTTATGAAAGATGTGCAGATCTATGGGCAGTTAAAAACGATAGGGGCTTCCCCAAAGCAGCTGAGGAGATTGGTAGGGTACCAGGCGCTGAGAATGGCATTTATTGGCATTCCAGCGGGCACTCTGCTTGGGTGGTGCTTAGGGAATATATTTTTGCCGCTTCTTATGTCTGTCACGACTTTCCGGGATAGTCTGCTGATTTTGCCGGATTTCAGGATTATATTGGCAACGGCCTTATTTTCTTTTGTTACCGTTTGGGTTAGCTGCAAAATTCCTGCCATTATTGTTTCTGGGCTATCGCCAATGCAATCGCTAAAATACCAGGGCAGGGAGAAGAGCAGCAAAAAAAAGTCCAGGCGGGGGAAAGAATCAAAAGCAAGGGTTTTGTGCATGGCAGTTACAAACCTTGCAGAGAATAAGGGCAGGACGTTTCTTGTAACAATTTCCATTGGATTAAGCATAGTCTTATTTAACAGTGTGTTGAATTTTACGTCTTCATTTAACAAAGAAACTTATATGCAGGGGCAGTCAGGTGCAGAATTTAATGTTTTTAATCCGACATTTGCTGCAGGGGCAAGGCTTTTCTTTGATGATACAGACGCGCTGCCAGAGGGGTTTTCAAAAGATATCACCTGTATTGCCGGAGTTAAAAATGGAGGATTTGTATATTTTCACGGAAGGCCTGCGGATGTTTTGGAGAGCAAAGAGCTTAGGAAAGACTATTGTGGCGTTGTAACAGCAAAAATCCTGGAATTAAACGGGCGGCCTTATAGGAATGACCCGGTACAGGAAACCGGGCAGGCATTATATGGATTTGATGAAAATGTTTTAGGGCGTGTAACAGTGATTGAAGGGACTATGGATTATGAAAAATTAAGGACTGGTAAGTTTGTGATAGAGGCAATTATTTCAGATGATAATGGAGCTGATTTTACCAAGTCTATGCTTTCTGCCCATGCGGGGGACAAAATTTCTGCTGAGATCGAAGGGAAACCGCTTGACTATGAAGTATTGGCATGCGTTGCCGTCAACAGCAAGCTTATAGCGCCTGCACAGCCTGGAGAGGCTTCCTTTATGGTTCTTCCGTCAGAGGAATTTCTCAGATTATTTCCGGGCAGGCAGCCTGTACGATTTATATGCGATTCGCAGGAAGGCAAATATAACCAGGTGCAGTCTTATTTAGACAGGCAGATTTTACAAGGCATAAAAATCAGCTATGAATCCAGCCGTTCCATTGGTGCAGAATTTGAAGTTTTTAAGGATGTGTATAAAATGGCCGGGAATATGTTTGCAGTTATATTTGGCGTCCTGGGGCTGTTAAATTTGTTGAATACTATAATTGCAGGCGTTATCTCAAGGCAAAGGGAATTTGCTGTGATGCGGGGCATTGGCATGACGAAAAAACAACTGCGGAAACTGGTTGTTTACGAAGGGACAGGTTTTACAATATTGTCTGCTATAGCGGGCATATTTGTAAGCATGGCCATCTCTTTTACTGTAATCAGGGATTTGGCAGATGGCTTCTGGTTTTGCACCTACCGATTCACTGTCCTGCCTGCCGTATGTATTTCTGTCCCATATATTTTATTTGCTGCCTTGATATCAGTGTTTGTCAACAGGGTATGGAATCAGGGTACAATTGTGGAAAAATTAAGGAGGGCGAGGTAATGTATCGCTAAAAGTGATTGGAAAGAGTACGGATTTTTTGCATATATTAAGAAAGCATTGCCTTTGTGATAATATTCTGATAAAATTAAGATAGAATAAATGACGTGAAAGGAGTGTTTGAATATGATACAAATTCGACCTGTTTCTGACCTTAGAAATAAATTTCCAGAGATTGAAACCATTGTAAATAGTGGAACCCCTGTGTACCTTACAAAAAATGGATATGGTGCAATGGTTGTATTAAGTCTGGAAGAATATGCAAGTCTGACAGACAGCATTGAAATGAAACTTGATGAAGCTGAAAGACAGGCAGCAATGACAGAAGAAAGACTTTCCCATGAAACAGTTTTTTGCAATGTAAGGAGTGCGGTACATGGAAAATAAATCCTATCAACTTAGGTATTTACCACTTTTTGAACAGGATTTAATCAGTACAGCAAATTACATTACTAATGTTTTGAAAAATGAGGACGCAGCGTTGCATTTGATTGATGATGTGGAAACTGCCATTTTGGAAAGACTGAACAATCCTGTTGCTTTTGAACCGTATCGCTCTGCAAAAAAGCGTGATTATCCATACTATCGAATCTATGTGGGAAACTATGTAATTTATTATGTAGTCATTGATGATGTGATGGAAATACGCCGCTTGATGTACGGAGCAAGAGATACGGACAGATATTTATAATCAAGTAAAACTATGTAAGAGCGGTATGGATTGTCCGTAGGATGGCCAACGATCAGCGCAGTAAAGCCCTCAAAGAATTGTCAGATACGTTTGATATACATTTCCAAAAAGATACAGACATTGGAAAGAGTACGGATTTTTTGCATATAATATTCTGAATAATTAGTTTCGAGCAGATTAAAAGGAGTATAATATGGCGACAGTAATGATTGATGCGGGGCACGGAGGAAGAGACAATGGGGCGTCCTTTGAAGGAAGGACGGAGAAAAACGACACATTAAACCTTGCATTGGCAGTGGGGAATATTTTGGAAAATAATGGGGTAGATGTTCTGTATACCCGTACTACAGATGTTTACCAAAGCCCAAGTGAAAAGGCCGACATAGCAAACAGGAGCGATGCAGCGTATTTTATATCACTTCACCGTAACTCCAGTACAGAACCAGAGACATATTCCGGCGCGCAGACACTGGTATATGCAGATGCCGGGATTCCAGCGCTATTTGCGGAAAATATAAACCGGGAGCTGGAGAAGGTCGGCTTTACAAACCTGGGTACAGAGGTCCGCCCGAATCTTGCAGTGCTGCGCAGAACAAATATGCCGGCGGCGCTTGTGGAGGTTGGTTTTATCAATACAGAAAAGGACAACAGGATATTTGACTTAAAATTTCCGGAAGTTGCGCAGGCGATTGCGGATGGGATTTTAGAGACAATCCAGGGGGCGAACCTGGAGAGCAGTGAAGTGGACAGATACAGCATTGAGCTTGGGACATTTATGCACCATAACAATGCAGATGGGCTTGCAAAAAACGTACAGGAGGATGGCTATAGCTGTTATATTGAACCAGTCAGCAAGTGTTTCCGCGTATGCGCAGGAACATTTTCTGACCTTGGGGAGGCAAAAGAGGTACAAAAGCAGCTATTTGATAAAGGGTATGAAGCGAGGATCATTGAACGATAGAGATTTGGAAAAAGCTATTTCATGCGATGGATAAAAAAGTAAAATAGGAGTTGACAATTACTGGAAAATAAATTATGGTTATGGTAACGTTTCCGATCGAGAATATTCGGCAGGAACGAAATTTTGCATGGAGAATTGCCGGAAGGAACCCCTTTTTTCCGGCGTTCTTCAGGAAAGGGAGGAGAACAAATGGGCAAAAAAACCATAACAAAGAGTTTAAGTATTTTGCTCTCGGCAGCAGTAGGAATTACCGGGATATCATTTCCTGCTGCTTCCAAAATTGCGGCGGCAGATTCAGCAAAGGCAGAGGTGAATGTTGACTCATTGCTGCAGGTAACAGTGGATGGAGGAAGTGCAAAAAATTTGCAGCTCTATTCCAACGGGGTATATGAGACGGCAGCGGAGATGGAGGCTGGCACGCACAAGGTAACACTGCTCGTAGATGGTGTTGAGGCAGATACGGCTGACATTACGCTGTCGGAAAAAAAGACGGTATATTTACGCAGTAAGGACGGAAAAATGACAGACTCCGTAAATGATACCGGCTTTTACGGAAGTGCGACTTTAGTCGGCGGGTTTAATGACAAGCTGGTATTCAAAAAAGGGGACAGCACGTTTTCACTTGGCGACTGGAAGCAGGATGATGCAAAAGGGGACATGTCTTATGTTGGCGGCGGCATTTACAAAGAGACATTTACTCTGGAAGCGCCTGGCACAGACTATGAGGTAGCCTATGGGTATAAGGTTGCTTTTGACCATGCATGGGATTACAGCGTTGGCAATAACGGGGAGAATGTAACTTTGACCATCCCTGCGGGTACGACACAGCTTACGGTATTTGCTGATTCCATCAATGGGACAGTTGGGGATTCTGTAAATACAAAGGGCTATGAGGTTGTACAGTCAAGTGGGACGTCTTATCAGGCAAAGGCATTTGAAATGAGCGTTTCCCTGATTGGACCTGTCAGGGGCCAGGAAGCAGATAACTGGGATGCTGCAAAGAAAGGGTATGAATTTACGCAGATTTCCCCAAATCTTTTTACCTATGGGAAAGTTTTTGAAAAGGCTGGAAGCTATGACTATAAAGCAGTCTTTGACTATGCGAACTGGTATGAGAAGGAAGAAGGCAACAGAAGCTTTACGACAACATCTGATGGGAAATATGTCGTATTTTTGTATGATGCTTCTACCGGGTTTTTATATGACAGCATCAACAATGCGGGCACAATTGCAGAACTCCTTGGGATGAAGGAGGCAGAGGCCGCTTCTGAAGTGGTTACAAATGCAAATGGGACGGCAAAGTTTGTACTGGCTTCTGACGTGAAAAAAGGGGACGAGGTAAAACTTGTTTACCAGCCTGTTGTAAAAAGTGGCAGTGCCTGGGGCTTTAAAGAAAATTCTGCCCCTTCTTCTGTTGTTCTGAAAGAAGGGAAGGACGGCAAAGGGGAATTTAACAATTCTTTTGTGTCAGATGAGCTTTTCTTTGGCGATGATGCCGTTGCAGTTGGGTATTATTACACGATTAATGGAAAAGAATACAATGCTGCAAAGGAAGATGCTGCAATTACAGTAGATGGAAAAGAAATAGGCCTGTTTGAGAGGGAGAAGTTTACCGGAAGGACAGTAAATGTGCCGGGGACGTTTCCGGGCAAGAGCTGGGATGCAGCTTCAAACCAGATGGAATATCTTGGGAATGGCCTTTACAGCTATACCTTTAAGGATGTTCCGGCGGCTAATTATGAATTTAAGATTTCTATGGGTTCCTGGGATGAAAACTATGGGCAGGACGGAATCAAGGATGGTTCTAATTACAGCCTTGCACTTGATAAGAAGCAGGATGTCACAGTGTATTACAGTGACTTAAATACTCATCTTGCTGTAACAAGCGTAAATTATAAATTTTCTAAAATCACTCTTTCCGGTACAGGGGTGGCAGAGACAGAGTTAAAGGATGCCGGGCTTACAGGGATTTACAGCGCGTCTGTTGAACTTGCCGCAGGGGAGTACAAGGATGTAAAATATACCAGTGACGGGAAAGAATATGCCTGCGATGCATTTACTTTAACAGGGGCAAAGAATGTAACATTTTACTTTGACCCGGACACAGAGGTTTATTATAATAACTCTTCTGATAAGACAGTGGAAGCAGACAAGGTTTTCTTTAATACAAAGGACAAGGCATATAAGAGTACATATGGCGCTGTTGCAGCAAAGGCAAAGACAGTCTTTACTGTGGCAGCCGGGAAAGATGTAACGGCCGCTAAGATGATTGTGAAAGGGCCGGAGGCAAAGAACCTGGATATGTCAGCAAAAGAAGACGGGGACAGCGTAAAATGGTCTGCTGAGGTTTCTTTTGATAAGGCTGGTCAGTATACTTACTTCTTTGTGCTTTATGCAGGGAGCAATGTAAAGATTTACTGTGATGACGATGGTTATTATGGGGAAGGCCATGTAACGGATTTAACAGATTTAAAGCCTTATGATTTGGTTGTATATGAAGACGGTTTTAAAACGCCGGACTGGATGAAGAATGCGGTAATCTACCAGATTTTCCCAGACCGTTTCTATAATGGCGATACTTCAAATGACTATGCACAGAAAGAAGCGCGCGGGTCTGTCGGCTATGAATTTGTAGACAACTGGTATACCATACCGGAAAATCCAGAGCAGGAGGAAATGAACCCGGATACATACCCATCAAATGCATTCCGCGGGGATGGCGAATGGAGCAATGAAATGTATGGCGGCGATTTAAAGGGAATTACGGAAAGGATTGGTTACTTAAAGGCGCTGGGCGTCAATGTAATCTACTTAAACCCGGTATTTTCTTCTATTTCAAGCCACCGTTATGATACTAGCGACTATGCAGAGATTGATCCAATCCTTGGTGATTTGGGCGATTTTACGGAGCTTGTAAAAATAGCAAAAGAAAATGATATGCATATCGTTTTGGACGGCGTGTTTAACCATGTCTCTGACGATTCTATCTATTTTGACCGCTACTACAAATTCCTTGGGAAAGACGGCAACACTTCTGTAGGGGCTTACCCTTACTGGGCTTATGTATATGACTACATGGAAGAAAATAAGGCAGACCAGGCAACTGCAGAAGCAGCGGCAAAGACATATTTCAAAGATACTTATAAAGTAACAGATTTCTCTTATACAGAGTGGTTTGAAGTTTACCAGACGTATATGGAGGATGGCAAAGTAAAAGATACAATCGGGCAGCGTGCAGGCAAGCCGGTTTATGGATATGAAGGCTGGTGGGGGTATGACAGCATGCCGGTAATTGCTTCCACAAATGGATCAGAATATCAGACAGGAAACTGGGCAGAGAAGATTATTGGGAATACGCCAAACAATAAAGACGCTTCTGATAATATTACACAGTATTGGCTTTCACAGGGCTCAAATGGCTGGAGGCTGGATGTGGCAAATGAGGTGTCTGATGAAACATGGCAGAATTTCCGTGCTTCTGTAAAGGCTTTGGGAAGCGATAATGTAATTATTGGCGAGATTTGGGATGACGCAACAGAATACCTGCTAGGGGATATGTATGATTCCGTAATGAATTATGTATTCCGTAATGCGGTTTTAGGATATGCAAAAGGCGGCAGTGCAGCAGATATGATGAAATCATTAGAAAAAATCAGGGAGCGTTATCCAAAAGAGGCATTTTATGCGATGATGAACCTGGTTGGTTCCCATGATACTTCACGCCTTCTTTCTTACCTGGATGGCATTGATGATGACAGGAACCAGAAAGATACAGCATCTGCATTCCCATCTTATGAGACAACATCCGATACGGCAAAGGCAAGGCAGTACCTGGTAGCATTCCTCCAGATGACTTATGCAGGCGCCCCGACAATTTACTATGGCGATGAGATGGGGCAGGTCGGTGCAGATGATCCGGATGACCGCCGTACAACCCCATGGGGAAAAGGAAATGAAGAACTTGTAACATGGTATGCAAAACTGGCGGCAATCCGCAGCAATTACCCTGCACTCCGTACCGGGAGCATTGAATATCTTGATACAAAGAGCGACGCCGTTGTTGGTTATGTAAGAAGCGACGCATCTGATACGCTTACGGTATTAGGAAATAATGCAGGTACAGACACAGAGGTGACAGTTGCCACAGCAGAGACAGGGACGCTTTCTGACCTGATTTCTGGAAAAGAATATACAGTAAGCGGCGGGAAAGTGACAGTAAAGGTACCGGCGTATTCTGGTGTTATCCTGACAAAGAATGCAAAGAAGGCAGCAGTGGATAAAGAAGCTTTAGCTCCTGCTTTTGACCCTTCTTACCAGATCGGGGGATCTTCTGCGGCATTAGCAAAGGTAACCGGGCTTACTGCCACGGTTACAGGAAGTACTTCTGCAAAAATAAGCTGGAAAAAGGCTGCTGGTGCAGTGGGTTATGAGGTTTACCGCAGCACATCTAAAAATAAAGGTTTTAAGAAGGCAGCTTCTGTAGATGCTTCAAAGACATCTTATAAAGATACAAAACTGAAAGCAGGAAAGACCTATTATTATAAAGTCAGGGCTGTTTCTTCTGGTAAGAAAGGAAGCTTTAGCAGTGTGAAGGCTGTTAAGACAGTTCCGAAAACTTCTATTAATAAGCTAACTTCCGGGAAAAAAGGCACTGTAACAGTAACCTGGAAAAAGGCATCCGGGGATGGCTATATTATTTATACCGCTGCAAAGAAAAATGGAAGTTATAAGAAAGCAAAAACAGTAAAGAAAGCTGCTGTAACGAAAGTTTCTTTTAAAGCAAAATCAGGGAAGAAGTGTTATGTAAAAGTAGCCGTTTACTGCAAGGCGCCAGGGAAGAAAGTGGCAGGCACGAAATCTGCCGCGAAAAATGTCACTGTAAAATAGAGGGTTGAAGGTATAATTATCAGAAAAATATTTGTATATTTTGGTTATTTTTGACAAAATAGCAAAAAATGTGCAAAAAGACCTTGAAAATGCTTGCATTTTTAAAGGAGTAGTGTTAGTATAATTACGAAATTAGTTATTTAAAGTAAGAGTGGGCTGCGAAGTCCACTCTTTACTTTTGGGTTGCTTATAGTTCTTAAAAGGAAAAGAGGTATTGGGTTTGTCAAAGAGAGAAGAATATGAGGCACGTTCAGAAGAGCTGCTGGCGCCGGTTATGGAGGAAAACCACTTTGAGCTGGTGGATGTGGAATATGTAAAGGAGGCGGGCAATTGGTATCTGCGTGCTTATGTGGATAAAGAGGGGGGCATTACGTTAGATGACTGTGAATTAGTCAACAGGGTGTGGAGCGATATTATGGACCGGGAAGATTTTATCCCGGATGCATATATCCTGGAAGTAAGTTCGCCGGGGCTTGGGAGGCAGTTAAAAAAGGAAAAGGATTTTGCGCGCAGCATTGGGGAGGATGTTGACGTCCATTTTTACCAGGGGCGTAAAATCCCGGCAGGGAAAAATGGGAAAGAGGTTTCCGTAAAGGAAATTACCGGTACATTAAAGGCTTTTACAAAAGAGACGGTTACATTGGATACAGAGTTTACGAAGGATTATGAAATACCTCGTTCTGACATTTCTTCAGTAAAACTGACAATAGATTTTTGAAAGGTATAGGAGGAGAAAGAAAGATGGCTGCTAGGAAGAAGGCAACGGTGAATGACCGCACAGAACTGATTGAAGCGTTGGATGCGATTGAGAAGGAAAAACAGATAAGTAAAGACATAATTTTGGAAGCAGTTGAAAATTCGCTTCTTGCTGCATGCAAAAACCAGTATGGGAAATCGGAAAATGTCAGGGTGAATATTGACCGTGAGACAGGGGCAGTTGGAGTGTATGCGGAGCTGGAAGTTGTTGAGGACGATATGGTCGAAGATGATGTTACCCAGATTGGGGTGACGGAAGCAAACTTGAAATTTAAAGAGGTTTCCGTAGGGGAAACAGTCAGGGTTGAGGTGACACCGAAAAATTTTGGGCGTATTGCCGCACAGAAGGCAAAACAGGTAGTAGTCCAGAAAATCAGGGAAGAGGAACGTAAGGTGCTCTATATACAGTTCCTGGAAAAAGAACGGGAAGTGATTACCGGGGTAGTGCAGCGCTACAGCGGGCGGAATGTCTGTATCCATCTGGGGAAGGTAGATGCAATCCTGATGGAGAGCGAACAGGTGCCGGGAGAGCATTTTAAACCGACAGAACATATAAAGCTTTACGTTGTGGAAGTAAAAGACACGCCGAAAGGGCCGCGTATTACAGTATCGCGTTCTCATCCTGAATTTGTCAAAAGGCTTTTTGAAGAGGAAGTTACCGAAATCCAGGATGGAACAGTAGAAATAAAGAGCATTGCCAGGGAAGCAGGTTCCCGTACCAAAATTGCCGTAGTAACACAGGATCCGAACGTGGATGCTGTCGGGGCATGTGTCGGCATGAATGGAAGCCGCGTCAATGCGATTGTGGAAGAGCTGCGTGGAGAGAAAATTGATATTATCAATTGGAGTGATTTGCCGGAAGTGCTGATTGAACATGCGTTGAGCCCTGCAAAGGTAACTTCGGTAGAGGCAAATGAGGAAGAAAAGACGGCGAGGGTGATTGTTCCGGAAAACCAGTTGTCCTTAGCAATCGGCAAAGAGGGGCAGAATGCACGTCTTGCAGCAAAGCTGACAGGATTTAAGATAGATATTAAATGTGAGTAGTTTCTTTCTTTGGTTAGGAAATTGCCCGCAACGAAAGAGGAAGGATTGTTGTGAAACGGAGGTGGTGTTATGGGAGGAAAAAAGATGATGCATGTTAAAAAGGTTCCGCTGCGCCAGTGTACAGGATGTGGCGAGCGCAGGGAAAAGAAGGAGCTAATCCGCATCATCCGTACTCCGGAGGAAGAAATCGTTGTGGATTTTACAGGCAAGAAAAATGGCAGAGGTGCATATATATGTAATTCGGTGGAATGCCTGCGGCTTGCCAGGAAAAAGAAATCCCTGGAGCGTTCCCTAAATACTGCCATACCGGAACAGGTTTATCAGGAGCTGGAAAAGGAGATGTGTACGGATGAAAAGGGATAGTACCCTGAGCACAATCGGCCTGGCCATGAGGGCCGGGAAGGTTGTCAGCGGGGAGTTTATGACAGAAGGCGCAGTGAAGTCACGGAAAGCATGCTTGGTGATAATTGCGCGGGACGTCTCGGATAATACAAGAAAGAAGTTCCGAAATATGTGTGAATTTTATAAAGTACCACTTTGTGAATATTCTACAAAGGATGAATTAGGGCATTCACTTGGTAAGGAATTTCGGGCATCTTTAGCAGTGACTGATAAAGGCTTTGCACAGACAATTTTGAAGAAAATGGACTAGGAGGTCATAGGAACATATGGCAAAAATGAAAATATATGATATTGCAAGGAGTTTGCAGGAAAAATTTCCGGATTTAAAGAGTAAGGATTTAGTGGAACTGCTCCAGGAAAATGGCTTTGAGGTAAAGAGCGCCCAAAGCAGCATAGAGGATGAAGCAATTGGTTTTTTGCTGAATTATTATAAAAAGAAGACTCCAAAGCCGGCAGCCAGGCCGGAAAAAACGGCGAAAAAGGAACAGCCGGCGGTGAAAAAAGAAGCTGCGCCAAAGAAAGAGCAGCCTAAGAAGAAGGAGGCGGCCGAGAGTAAAAAGGCAGATGCCGTGAAAAAAGAAGTGCCTGAGCAGAAGGAAGCCACGGAAAAAACAGAAAACGTCCCTGCAGACGTTGCCGCCGCTTCTGCCCCTTCTGTAGAAAAGGAAGCAGGGAAGCCTTCTAAGGCAGAGACTGTTAAGGAGGAAACAAAGATTTCTTCTGGCGGGGCTGTTAAGGAGCCTCCAAAGAAGAAAGAGGACGCCAGGGAAGAGAAGGCGGAAAAACCTGATAAGGCAGAAAGACCTGCGAAGGATGAGAATAAAACATCTGGGAAGGCGGAAAAGCCGGCAAAAACAGAGGGCAATAAGGCAGAGAAGATGTCACAGCAGCCTGCTTCAAAGGAAGAAAAGAAGACGAGGACGGAAAATGCGCCGCAAAGGGAGAGGAATGCAGCAAACAGCCGCACGCAGAACCAGCACGGCGGGCAGGAGAACCGGCAGAACGGCCATAACCGCGGTGGAAATGGGAACAATAAAAATACCGGGCGTGACGGTGGGAACAACCGCGGGAACCGCAATGACAGGCGCGATGGAAATAAGGATAACCGCCAGGGCAGGGGATATAATAACAGGGATAACCGTGACAATAATAGCAGGGATAATTCTGGAAGCCGCCAGGGCGGCTATGCAAACCGCAATGGAAAGTCAGGAAGTTTTGATTCCAGGAGAAATGCACAGGCTCCAATGGAGGCAATGAAGCCGGAGGTAAAACAGTCAAGGCAGCAGCGTGCCAATAAGGATTCCAGGAGCGCAAAACAGCGCCATGGAAAAGACAGGGGCAGGGAAGAGTTTGAAGAGGATGTATTTAACCAGAGCAGCAGCAAGGCAAGGAAGAAAAAAGATCCAAACAGAAAAGGGGCTTTTATCCGTCCGGAGCCGGTTGCAAAGCCGAAGGAGCCGGAAGATGGCATCAGAAATATTATTTTGCCGGAAAAGATGACAATCAAGGAACTGGCAGATATTATGAAGGTGCCTGCTGCAACGGTAATTAAAAAGCTGTTCCTGCAGGGAAATGTTGTCTCTTTGAACCATGAGATTACTTATGAAGAAGCAGAGGAGATTGCATTAGAGTATAACTGCATAGCGGAAATGGAAGAAAAGGTAGATAAAATTGCTGAACTTTTAAAAGAGGATGAAGAAGATGAAAAACTGATGAAGAAGCGTCCGCCTGTAGTTTGTGTTATGGGGCACGTAGACCATGGTAAGACGTCGCTTTTGGATGCAATCCGTGAAGCGCATGTGACAGATAAAGAAGCAGGCGGCATTACGCAGCATATCGGTGCATATGTGACAGAGATTAACGGCGAAAAGATTACGTTTTTGGATACCCCGGGCCATGAGGCGTTCACTTCCATGCGTATGAGGGGCGCGCAGTCAACCGATATTGCAATCCTTGTGGTTGCTGCAGACGACGGCGTTATGCCGCAGACGGTTGAGGCAATTAACCATGCAAAAGCAGCAAATGTAGAAATTATCGTAGCTGTCAATAAAATTGATAAACCAAGCGCAAATATTGAGCGTGTAAAACAGGAATTAGTAGAGCATGGCCTTGTGGCGGAAGACTGGGGCGGCGATACAGTATTTGTACCGGTATCTGCCCATACGAAGGAAGGGATTGACCAGCTTCTGGAGATGATTATACTGACAGCGGAAGTTGCAGAATTAAAAGCAAATCCAAACCGTAAGGCAAGGGGCGTGGTAATTGAGGCACAGCTTGATAAAGGGCGCGGGCCTGTCGCTACAGTCCTTGTACAGAAAGGCACGCTCCGTGTTGGCGACAATATCGCAGCAGGCGCGGCATATGGTAAAATCCGAGCAATGATGAACGCTAAAGGGCACCGTGTTAAGGAAGCACTTCCTTCTACACCTGTAGAAATCCTTGGCCTGCATGATGTGCCAGATGCCGGGGAAATCTTTATGGCGACAGAGAATGACAAGGAAGCAAGGAATATTGCAGAAACGTATATCAGCCAGGGCAGGGAGAAGCTTCTGGATGAAACGAAGTCAAAGCTTACGCTGGATGGCCTGTTCTCCCAGATCCAGGCAGGCAATATTAAAGATTTGAACCTGATTGTCAAAGCAGATGTACAGGGTTCTGTAGAGGCTGTCAAACAGAGCCTGTTAAAGCTGAGCAATGATGAGGTTGCCGTCCGTATTATCCATGGCGGCGTTGGTGCAATTACGGAATCTGACGTTTCTTTGGCAAGCGCATCAAATGCCATTATTATTGGATTTAATGTCCGTCCGGACAATATGGCAAAAGAGGTAGCAGACAGGGAGAAGGTGGACGTCCGGCTGTACCGTATTATCTATAATGCAATTGAGGATATTGAAGCGGCAATGAAGGGAATGTTAGACCCTGAATATGAGGAAAAGGTAATTGGCCATGCAGAAATCCGCCAGACATTTAAAGCTTCCGGAGTTGGCACAATTGCAGGTTCCTATGTACTGGACGGTAAGATTATCCGTGGCTGTAAGGTACGTATTACAAGAGAGGGCGAGCAGATTTTTGAAGGCGAGCTGGCATCCTTAAAGAGATTTAAAGATGATGTGAAGGAAGTTGCCGCCGGATATGAATGCGGCCTTGTCATGGAAGGGTTTAACGAGGTTGAGGTAGAAGATTTAATTGAAGCTTATATTATGGTAGAAGTTCCGAGGTAAGGAATTTTGGGAAAAGAAGGAAGAAGCATGAGAAAAAACAGTATAAAATATTCAAGAATGAATGGTGAAGTGCAGCGCGAAATCAGCAGGATTATTGCGCAGGAAATTAAAGACCCAAGAATCCACCCAATGACGTCTGTTCTTTCGGTGGAAGTGACGCCTGATTTAAAATATGCGAAGGTTTTTGTCAGTGTACTGGGGAGTGAAGAGGAAAAGGAGAATACAAAAGCAGGCTTAAAAAGCGCTGCGTCCCATGTGCGTTCTCAGTTGGCAAAGTCGCTGAATTTGCGCAATACGCCGGAGCTTACTTTTATTATGGATGATTCGATTGAATATGGCATCCAGATGTCTAAGCGTATTGATGAACTGAACCTTTCCCATGACAGGGAAGAAGAGGAATAGCCAAAAGGGGCGCCATAAGAAACGGTGCCCCTTACATTATCTTTAGAATATGAAAGGGGATTTTGATGGAGGATTTAAAATTAGTAGTTAGGGATGCAAAAAATATTTTGATTGCAGGGCACAGGCGGCCCGATGGGGATTGTACCGGCGCGTGTATTGCGGCTTACCATTACCTGAAAGAAAACTGCCCGGAAAAAGAATTGACAGTGTTTTTAGAAGTTATGCCGGAAAAGTTTTCTTTTCTGGATGAAGAGGATGAAATAGTATCGCACCAGGTTCCGGAGGAGGATTTTGACCTTGTAATTGCTGTGGATTCCAGCACGGCAGACTGCCTTGGCAAAGCAGAGGCAGCGTTTTGCAGGGCAAAAGAAACAGTCTGTATAGACCATCATATCAGCAATGCTTCCTATGCGGGACAGAATTTTATTGATGTGTCGGCAAGTTCAACTTGTGAAGTCCTTTATGGGATGATGGAGGAAGAGGCAGTTAGTAAGAAGATTGCAGAGGCGCTTTATATTGGGATCATTTTTGACACAGGTGTGTTCCGGCATTCCAATACTTCTAAGAGGACGATGGAAATAGCCGGGAAGTTAATCGAAAAGGGGATTCCTTTCCAGGATTTCATTGACAAGTGCATGTACGAAAAAACATATACGCAGATACAGCTTTTGGGACGTACCCTGCTTGCAAGTATGCGTGTAATGGATGGAAAATGTATTGTTGCCGTGATAACAAGGCGGATGATGGAATTTTATGGGGCAAAAACAGAAGATATTGAGGGGATTATTGAACATCTCCGGGTTACAAAGGGCGTTGAAGTAGCAATTCTTCTGCATGAAACAGGGGAACAGGAATATAAGGTCAGTATGCGCTCAAACCATTACATAGATGTTTGTAAAATCGCTGCATTTTTTAATGGAGGCGGGCATATTAAGGCTGCGGGCTGCAATATGCAAGGCTCTGTGCATGATGTAATTAATAATCTGACAGAGCATATAGAGGCCCAGATGAAAGGATAAATAATTCAATGGATGGAATAATCAATGTATATAAGGAGGCGGGTTTTACTTCACATGATGTTGTAGCAAAGCTTAGAGGGGTTCTGGGGCAAAAAAAAATAGGGCATACGGGCACGTTGGATCCAATAGCGGCCGGCGTACTGCCGGTATGCTGCGGAAAGGCAACAAAGGTTTGCGAGCTTCTGGCAGACAGGGATAAGACATACCAGGCAGTCTGCCAGCTTGGGATTGTGACAGATACACAGGATATTACAGGGGCTGTGCTGGAAGAAAATTCTGTAAAAAATATAACAGAGGAAGAAGTGGCGCAGGCAGCAGCCTCTTTTTTAGGAGAGAGTACGCAGCTTCCGCCAATGTATTCTGCTGTAAAGGTAAATGGCAGGAAATTGTATGAGCTTGCAAGAGAGGGGAAAACAGTAGAACGGAATCCCCGCCCAATTATGATTTCCCAAATTGATATTTTGCAGATGAATCTTGAAGAACATATTTTTTCAATGGAAGTAACCTGTTCAAAAGGGACGTATATCCGTACATTGTGCCATGATATTGGACAAAAGCTGGGAGTTGGAGCTGCACTGCAGAATCTGGTGCGTACAAGGGTCGGTAATTTTATGATTGGCGACGCGCTGACAATAGATGAAATAGAGCATATGTACCGCGAAGACAGGGAAGCTTTTTTTAGACAGGTTTCTCCAGTAGACTCCCTGTTTGAGGGGGATGCAAAAGTAAGGGTAAAGGAAGCTTGTACGAAAAAGCTTTTGAATGGCAATATTCTAAAAAGTTCCTGCCTGATACCAGATAAGGAGCTTCCGGCAGACGGCGCGGACTGCCTTGTATACGATGCCGAAGGAAATTTCCGGGCGGTATACCGCCGTGCAGGCAGTGATTATACGGTAATAAAGATGTTTTAGGAACTGTTATTTTCCTATAGTTCCTAAGCAGGAATGAGGTCAGCAATGGAAATTATAACCGGACTTGATTTTAGCTTGAAAAACAGCAGCGTATCTCTTGGAAAATTTGATGGAATCCATATAGGGCACCGTTTCCTGCTCCAGGAGGTAGCGCATCAAAAGGATTTGGTTTCTACGGCGTTTACTTTTGAAAACAGGAAGGGAAGCCCCAGGATCTATACTCAGGAAGAAAAGGACTTTATCCTGCAGGGGCTGGGGATTCGCAGGGAGATTATTTTTCCATTTAATGAAAAAGTAAAAAAAATGCTTCCGGAAGAATTTATTAAACAGATTCTTGTAAAACAGATGGATGTGAAACATATCTGTGTTGGGACAGATTTCCGTTTTGGGAAAAACAGGGAGGGCGATATCCATATGCTGGAAAGATTCCAGAAAAGATATGGGTATACCCTGACAGCCGTCCCAAAACTTACAGATGAAAATGGAATCATCAGCAGTACCAGAATCAGGAAGCTGATGGATTCTGGAAAGATATCAGAGGTGAACAGGCTTTTGGGTTCCCCTTATTTTATGATTGGGCGGGTTGGGCATGGCAATGAACTGGGGCGTAAAATGAATATGCCGACAGCCAACCTTTTGCCCAAAAAGGACAAGAAGCTGCTTCCAAATGGCGTCTATGCGACTACTGTGAATATCAGGGGGAAGCAATACAATAGTGTGACAAATATCGGGAAGAAGCCGACGGTTGGTAATTATTCTGTCGGTGTAGAGACTTATATTATAGATTTTTGCGGGGATATTTATGGTGAAGAGATTCAAGTTTTTTTCCATGAATTTATCCGTCCGGAACGGAAATTTAACAGCATTGAACAGCTGCAGTGCCAGCTTGGGCAGGATAAAAAGGAAGCCTGCATCTATCATGAAAAGCGGCAAAAAGCCGCCTGTATTGACATCTGAAAAGGCATAACCTATAATTATTTTGGAAAATCGAGGAGCGTTACAGTTCCCCAATTCGGAGAAAAGGAGAGAACACAATGGAAAAGTACGGTGTAAATGAGCTCCGTAAAATGTATCTGGAGTTTTTTGAAGGAAAAGAACATTTAGCAATGAAAAGTTTTTCCCTGGTTCCGCATAATGATAACAGCCTGTTATTAATTAATGCAGGGATGGCGCCATTAAAACCATATTTTACAGGGCAGGAGATTCCGCCGCGGAAACGTGTGACAACCTGCCAGAAATGCGTGCGCACAGGCGATATAGAAAACGTAGGCAAGACAGCGAGGCATCTTACATTTTTTGAGATGCTGGGAAATTTTTCTTTTGGGGATTATTTTAAGCATGAGGCGCTTGCCTGGTCCTGGGAGTTTTTAACAAAGACGCTTGGGATGGAAGAAGAACGCCTGTATCCTTCTATTTATGGGGAGGATGAAGAGGCATTCCGCATCTGGACAGAAGAAATCGGCGTTCCGGCTGAAAAGATTACAAGGTTTTACCGGGATGAAGAGGGAAAATGTGACAATTTCTGGGAGCATGGGGCAGGCCCTTGCGGCCCTTGTTCAGAGATTTACTATGACAGGGGAGAAAAGTATGGCTGTGGGAAGCCGGACTGTAAAGTGGGATGCGAGTGCGACCGCTTTATGGAAATCTGGAACAATGTATTTACCCAGTTTGACGGGGATGGCAAAGGCCATTATGAAGAGCTGGAAAATAAAAATATAGATACCGGGATGGGGCTGGAACGCTTAGCGGTAGTTGTACAGGACGTGGATTCTGTATATGATATTGACACGATGAAAGCAATCCGTGATAAAATCTGCTCCCTTGCAGATACGAAATACCAGGAGGATGAAGAGAAAGATATTTCCATCCGCCTGATTACTGACCATATCCGTTCGTCTACATTTATGATTTCTGATGGAATTATGCCAAGCAATGAAGGAAGGGGATATGTGCTCCGCCGTTTAATCCGCCGTGCTGTGCGCCATGGAAGGAAGCTTGGGGTTGACAGGCTGTTTATGGCTGAACTTGCAGGCACTGTAATTGATGAGTCAAAAGACGGTTATCCGGAACTTGCGGAAAAGAAAGAGTTTATTGTCCAGGTACTGACCCAGGAAGAAGAGAAGTTTGACAAAACAATTGACCAGGGGCTTTCGATCCTTGCACAGATGCAGGGCCGCCTGGAAGAAGAGGGGAAGAAAGAACTTTCCGGGAAAGATGCTTTTAAGCTGTATGACACATATGGCTTCCCACTTGATTTGACAATTGAAATCCTGGAGGAAAAAGGATTTTGTGTGGATAGCGAAGGCTTTGAGGCCGCAATGAAAGAACAGAAGGAAAAAGCAAGGAAGGCCCGTAAAGCAACAAATTATATGGGGGCGGAGGAAACTGTTTACCAGCAGATTGACGCTGCAATCACCAGTAAATTTGTCGGCTATGATACTTTAGAGCATGATTCTGTAATCAGCGCCCTGACAACGGAAGAGGAAGTGGTTTCCGCGCTGACGGACGGGCAGACAGGGACGGTTATCGTAGAAGAAACCCCGTTTTATGCGACGATGGGCGGACAGCAGGCAGATATTGGGGTGATTGTTTCCGGGGAAAATGAATTTGAAGTAAAAGATACCATTAAGCTGCAGGGCGGCAAGATAGGCCATGTCGGGGTAGTTTTAAAAGGGATGTTCAAGACAGGAGATACGGTTACATTAAAGGTAGGGCAGAAAAACCGGATGGCAACAGGGAAGAACCATAGTGCAACCCATCTTGTGCAAAAAGCGCTCCGTATGGTACTTGGCTCCCATGTAGAGCAGGCAGGCTCTTATGTGGATGCAGACAGGCTCCGTTTTGACTTCTCCCATTTTTCAGCGATGACGCCGGAGGAAATTAAAAAAGCAGAAGAAATTGTAAATGAGGAAATTACCCTCCATCTGCCAGTTGTGACAGAGGAAATGACGTTGGAAGAGGCAAAAAAGACAGGCGCTATGGCCTTGTTTGGCGAAAAATATGGGGATACGGTACGTGTTGTGCAGATGGGGGATTTCAGCGTTGAGCTTTGCGGCGGTACCCATGTTGGCAATACAGGGGATATTGCAAGCTTTAAGATTATTTCAGAAAGCGGCGTAGCGGCAGGCGTCCGCCGTATTGAAGCTTTGACAGGGGACGGGCTGATGAAATATTACGCTTCTGTTGAAGAAGAACTTTTCAACGCGGCAAAAGCAGCAAAAGCAGAGCCGGATAACCTTACAAAGAAGATTCAGGCGATGCAGGAAGAGATGAAGGCGCTTCACAGTGAAAATGAAAAGTTAAAGGCAAAGCTTGCAAAGGATGCAGTTGGGGATGTTGACAGCCAGATACAGGAAATAAACGGGATGAAATTCCTTGCAATGAATGTGCCGGATGTGGATATGAACGGACTGCGAAATCTTGGCGACCAGATGAAGGAAAAGGTTGGGGAAGGCATGGTTGTGCTTGCCTCTGCAAATGGCGGGAAGGTGACGCTTCTTTCGATGGCGACAGATGGGGCAATGAAGAAAGGCGCGCATGCCGGGAATTTGATTAAAGAAATTGCTTCCTTAGTTGGCGGCGGCGGCGGCGGACGCCCAAATATGGCGCAGGCAGGCGGCAAAAATCCGGCCGGGATTGAAGCGGCGCTGGAGAAAGCAAAGGAAGTAGCAGAAAAACAGTTTGCTTAACAGAGGGCTTTAGGAAAAGAAAGCGAGGTATTTATGAAAAAATGGAAAAAAATCTTTGCATTGGCTGTATTTGCATTGGCTGTCACTCTGGCGGCGAAATCCAATACGGCTGCTGCGGCACAGATTACCGGGGTAAAACAGACCGATGCATCTACAGGAAGCGTTAAAATTTCCTGGGATGCAGCTCTTGCCAGTGAACGTTATGTAGTGGAAGTCAGCGACGATATGAAAAACTGGTATCCAAAAGAGGACACGTCAAGCACAGAGACCCGTCTTGCAGGCCTTACCGCTGGAAAAACGTATTATGTAAGGGTAACGGGTTATAAGGATTGGAGTATTGTGTTAGATAAAGGGATACTAGTAAATGAAGCTTCCATTCCGGTTGATGTGGTGACGGTTCCGGAGGTTAAAAATATTTCTGTAGCACAGTCCGAGGCATTTACGAACAGTTTTTCTGTAAAGTTTTCGGGAGCTGAAGACAGCGGGGCAAACTTTTATCAGGTATATTTAAATGACACAGTAGTTGGTGAGTCTGATTCCCCAGTTATAAGCGTAAGTGGAAGTTTTTTGCCAGGAAGTAAGTACTGGTGTGAGACTTATGCATGCCGGAGGTCATCTTCTGGTTTTGTAGCAAAGGGAAGCGCTGTCTACTCTTATTATAAGACGCTTTCAGAGAAGCTTGGGATAAACAGCTTCCATATATCAAATATGCTTTGGAATATTAATGTAGCATATTTTGATGTTGTAAATTCTAACGATGTAGATGGTTATCAGATGCAGTTTTTAAATGCCGCAGGAAAAGAGAAGAAAACATTTACCCAGACAAGCCCGGATTTCCGGGTTGAGAATTTTATGCTGGGGACTTTTTACCAGTACCGTGCCCGCACTTTTGTAGAGTGTGGCTCAGAAAAGGTATACAGTGAATGGTCAGGCTGCCGTTATATTGGGATACCGAAAAAAGTGGCGGTAAAGAAGGGCAGTTCTTTGAAGATTAACTGGGGAAAAGTATCTGGCGCGTCAAAATTTGTGGTAAAGGTGTCAACCAGCCAAAACAGTGGCTATAAAACAGTTAAGACAGTTTCTGCAGATAAGCGGAGCGTGACAGTGAAAAAGTTTAAGAATAAGAAAATCCAGAAAACAAAACGCTATTATATCAGGATTTATGCGCAGGCAGTAGTTGGGGGGAAAACAGTGACGACAGAGCTTCCATGGGAGGGAAGCTGTTAATTGTTGACAGAAAATATAGTAAGAATAAAATAATTGCAACTGTTTTTTAGTTGCAATTATTTTATATAATAAGGAGAATATATGGGAAGATACTTTAGTGATGTAGTAGAAAAGGCATTGAAAGATATTTACTATGATGTGGCAGCAGGAAGGGGAAAGGAAAGCTTTGAGCTTTTAGAGAAGGCTTCTGCAGAAGGGGACGGGGATGCGACATGCATTCTGGCGAGGTGCCTGTATGGTTATCAATATGTGTGGAGAGGCCATGATTTCCCAGAAGATTATGACAGGGCTGAGGCATTGATGCATAAATCAGTAGAGCAGGGAAGCGCAATCGGTGTGCTGTTAGCCTTGCGGAGTAAGCAGTTAACGCCGGAATTAAAGGCGAAAATGCCTTTTTCCAGCCTGGAGGAAGCATTTCAGGTTGTGCTTGGGAAGGCAGAAAGCGGGGAGCCGTTTTGCCAGTATACAATAGGCAATGTTTATTTCTGGTGGGATTTTTTGGAGATACAGGGGAAAAAATTCCCGGATGAAAAGGCGCTCAAGGCCAATTTAAGGGAAAATATACCGAAATGTGAAGGCTGGTTTTGGAAGGCGTTCCGGGGTGGGCTGTATTATGCAGGAAATAACTTAAACCAGTATTATGAAAAAGGGGAGGGGGATATTATCGCGCCACAGCCGGAAAAGGCGGAGGGAATCTGGCGTATTGGCGCGGAACTTGGCTATCCGATCCATCAGTATATCTATGGGAAGGAACTGGATAAGGCCGGCAGGAAAGAAGAAGCTTTCGAGTGGCACAAAAGAGCGGCAGAAGGCGGGGAAGCGGGGAGCTGGTATTATATAGGGCTGGCATATGAGGAAGGTAAAATTGTGCCGAAAGACTGCCATTATGCAGCGCAGTGTTATGAAAAAGGGTTAAAGCCTTCGGGAGGACCAGGATGCTATAACCGTCTGGGGGCGCTGTATTTTGATGGAAATGGCGTGCCACAGAATTATGAAAAGGCGGTTCCTCTTTTGGAAACGGCCTATGGGATGGAAAATAACTGGGGATGCGGTTATCTTGGGAAAGCTTATTTTTATGGCCTGGGTACATACCAGGATTATAGGAAGGCAAGGGAATTTTTGGAAAAGATAAGCTGGACGGATGCAGACGTATGCTATATGCTGGGTGTAATTTATGCCCAGGGAAAAGGAGTGGAGCAGGATATCAAAAAGGGCGCAGAATATTTAAAAAAAGCAGGGAACCATAGTAAAGCAAAGGAAGAGCTTTCTAAATATAAAAAGACTCTTTTTGGAAAGTGGGTTCTACGATAAAGGTGTTTTCGAGCCTGGAAAGTAACTATTCAGCCTTGCGGCTTCATAGTTACACAGCAGTGCTTTCAGCACTGTTGATGTACACATTTTGCACAAAATGCGTGCAAAATGGCACCGTAAAACTCATATTTTTGACAAAAAGCATGTCAAAAATCCTCGCATTTTATGGAAGGCTGAACTGTTACCCTGGAAAGGCTGCTGCCGCACCTTTTTATTGACATAAAAATTGCAGGCGGATATAATATAGTATAGTTTTATATATTTGCAGTGCTGTAAACGGCTGGGACAGAAAATCATTATAATCTGACATTCTATTATTCTGAGCATGCCTGCAGGGCATTTTGCCCTGTTAATTTCTTCAATGACAATGTACCATAAAAGTAAATTACTTTTAAAGCTCCAGAAGGAAAAGGCCGGGGACAGCGAAATGGAGATTGAAAATGAAAAAGAACCAAAACAGAAGAAAAGGGACGGATAAAGGGATTCCTTTGTTTCTTTCTATTATACTGGTGTTCTGCATTTTAGCGGTAGTTGTGTTTTCAGTAGCGCGAAAAATATCAGCAGAGATGTCAGCATCAGCAATCCAGAATCTAAGTGAAAGCCTTGATCTGATAGAGGGCACAATAGAGGCAATTTTAACAAAAGAGGCAGAATTTCAGAAACTGGTCGCAGAGGAAATAGCGACGATAGATGACCCGGAAGAATTTATCCGTACTTATAATAAAAACCAGACAATGGTTAAGATTTCTATGATTTTGTCAGGAGAGACGGAAGGGTTTTCTAATACAGGAGAAATCTTTACAGAGAGGGAATTGGATTTTTCTTCAGGAGGGACGGTAGAAGATTTGCCAGTTTCCCAATCCTATGTAAATTATATGGGGACATGGGCATATACTATGAAATGCCCTGTGATAAAAAAAGGGAGGGAAATTGGGACTCTTTATATTGAATATGTTTATGATGCATTGGATGAATCGCTTCCTGACGACGGGTTTTATAATAAACGGGCAATGCTTTATATTATGGATGCAGAGAGCGAAAGGCTTGTGCTAAAACCGAAAGGGATAGGGGAGCGGGATGCAGGACATCTTAATTTGGAAGACTTTTACCGGGCAAACAATATATTAGAAGAAGATCTCCGTGCAGAAGTGGAGGAATGCCTGGAAAATGGGAAGAATATTTTATTTTACCATGATATCCAGAAAAAGGATTCTTTAAATTATATGTGGTCGGTAAATGGAGGGACGCTCTATTTAATTGGCTACGTGCCGATTGAAGCAATCCAGCAGGAAGGCAGGACAGTTAACCAGAATATTTTAATTGTTGTTTTGGTTATGTTAATCGCATTTTTCCTGTGCTGTATTTTATACTATTTTAGCCAGAGGCAGCAAAATAGAATCAGGAAAGAGCAGGAAAAGGAAAGGGAGGTTTATAATAAGCGGCTGGAAGAGGCGCTGCAGGCAGCGCAGCTTGCAAGCAGTTCTAAGACAACATTTCTTTCTAATATGTCGCATGATATCCGTACACCGATGAATGCCGTATTGGGCTTTACAACACTGCTTGAAAAGGACGCGGAAAATCCGGCAAAGGTAAGGGAGTATACAAAAAAGATAACGGCGTCCGGGCAGCATCTCCTTAGCTTAATTAATGATATTTTGGATGTTTCTAAGATTGAGAGTGGAAAAGTTGTCCTCAATATTGAGAAATTTACTTTAAATGACCTGGTTTCTTCTGTAGATGCGATTATCCGGCCAATGGCAAAGGCCAGGGAGCAGGAGTTCCATTTGGAAGTCCGGGGGATTAAGCATGAAGAGCTGCTAGGAGACGAAACGCGGATGAACCAGATTTTGATTAACCTTCTTTCCAATGCGGTAAAATATACCCCGGAAGGCGGAAACATCTGGTTTCGGATTTTAGGTTTGAAACAACGTTCCCACCAATATGAGCATATTCGGATTGAGGTGGAAGATGATGGCTTTGGGATGACGCCAGAATACCTTGAGACGATTTTTGATGCATTTACCAGGGCAGAAAACAGTACGACAAATAAGGTTCAGGGTACAGGTCTTGGAATGGCAATTACTAAAAATATAGTAGAGCTTATGGGCGGAACAATTGACGTCTCAAGCGAAGTAGATGCGGGAAGCCTTTTTAGGGTTGAAATAGAGTTCCGTATTCCGGAAGGGCAGATTGACAGGCAGTTTTGGGAGAAAAGAGGAATTTCCAGAATACTGTCAGTGGATTGTGATAAAAAATGCTGCAAGGATATTCAGCTTCTGATGAAAGATACCGGTGTTATCGTGGATGCCGCTTTTAGTCTGGAAGACGCCCTAAAACAGCTGCAAGAGGCAGATATGGCAGATAAACAGTATAGTATGGTATTGCTGAACTGGGGAGAAGGCGAACAGGGCAGAATCCAGGCAGCAGAAAAAATACGGGAGAAAATATCGGATAGTGCGCCAATTCTCTTTATGGCAGATAATGATACAACAGATATAGAGAAAGTCCGTAATATAACAAATACAGATTTTCTGATAAAACCATTTTTTGTATCTGCATTAAAGGAAAAAATTCTGGAAATCCAGATGGAGAAGAATGAAGGTAATATTGCAGAAGATGAAGATAAGAATGTCCTGGAAGGGCTGCATTTCCTTGCGGCAGAGGACAATGATATTAATGCGGAAATTTTGACAGAGATTCTTAAAATTGAGGGAGCAGGCTGTGAAGTCTATGAAAATGGACAGTTGGCGCTGGAGCGCTTCCAGAATGCATCAGAAGGGGAGTTCGATGCAATTTTAATGGATGTACAGATGCCGGTTATGAATGGTTATGATGCAACAAGGGCAATCCGTTCGCTGGAACGCGAAGATGCAAAGAAAATCCCGATTATGGCCATGACGGCAAATGCTTTTGCGGAAGATGAAAAGGAGGCTTTGGATGCCGGGATGAATGTTCATTTATCAAAGCCGATTGATGTAGGCCTTTTAAAGAAAGCTGTGAAACAGTATATTGTAAGAAAGGAATAAAATATGGGAAAGAATCTAAAAAGGATTGCCAGGGGAACAATGGCAGCCTGTCTTATAGGCGTTATGGTTTTTATAATGGCAGCCTGTGGGGATAGTGTAAAAAAGGGGAAAAACCTAGTTACCTCAGAAGAGGATAATGAGAAAATCGTAAATTTGTTTGGGCCTATGGAAAAATCAGACCCAAATGCGAAAAATGTGGCAAGAAGTGCTTTTGACCTGACAGTAATCAAAGCAGAGGAAGCATTAGATGTATCAGTGGTATACAGGACATATACGGCAGAAAATTATCAGGAAAAGACATATGATGAGGTAGCGCTTGACCGGGCACGGAATAATATGGATGATTTGTATCTCTTAAATCCTGATACAATCCAGGCTTTGGCTTCTGAGGGGAAACTTCTGGATTTGTCGGGGCTTGCCTGCGTAAAGAATTTACGGGAAGTTGTAAAGATGGCAAATGTTGTGGATGGGAAACTGGCAGCAATCCCACAGGAGGTTGTGGCATATGGGCTGTTCCTCAATAAAGAGATGTTTGATAAATACAAACTGGAGCTGCCTGAGACGCCAGAAGATTTTCTGGAGTGCTGCAGGGTATTTCAGGAGAATGGGATACAAACCCCTGTGGGAGCTAACCGATGGTGGCTGGAAACTTTTGTCTTTGCCCAGGCGTATGCTGATTTGTATAATGGTGGAAATATAGAGGATGAAGTAGAAGCGCTGAACAAAGGGGAAAAGAAATACAGTGATTATATGCGCCCGGGTTTTGAATTTCTGCAGACATTAATTGACAAAGGATATATAGATGCTAAAACGGCATACACATATGAAGCGATAGAAGGGGAAGGGGAGGATTTTCTTGCACAGAAAACGCCTATCGTTATGGCATATTGGGGTGCGGCAAATACAGATACGGCATATGGGAATCCAGATTTTGAACTGCAGGTAATTGGTTTTCCAAGCAGCCGGGGGCAGATGCCGGTTGTATCAATGACAGGGTATGGAATTGGGACAAATGCAGAGCATTTAGAGGATGCTAAGGATGTTTTGGAATCTGTCCTTTCAGATGAATCACTTAAGATTTACTCAGAGACAAATAAAGTAATTTCTCCATCTAAAAATGTCGAGGTGGATTGTATTCCGGCGTTAAAACCGTTAAATGATAAGATAAAAGAAGATACTTATGTACTTGCTACAAATGCGGGGATGAAGGTAGAACAGTGGGGAAATACCTGCCTGATTGTACGGGAACTTTTAAATGGCGCTACAGTAGAGGAATGTCTGGCAGAGTTTGATAAACTGCAGGAGAAGTCATTAAAAAAATAGGAAACAGATATTTTATGGATAGGATATTAGTTGTAGAAGATGACAGAGAGCTGTCACAGGGAATTTGTTATGCCCTGCAAAGGGAAAAGTATATTGCATTGGCAGCATATTCGTTAAAAGAGGCAGAAGCTATGTTTGTAAAAGAGGACATTGCCCTGGTTTTACTGGATGTTAACCTTCCGGACGGCGAGGGTTTTTCCTTCTGCAGATTAGTGAGGAAACAGGGTGTGCCAGTCCTGTTTTTGACAGCGAGGGATTTGGAAGAGGATGCGTTAAAAGGATATGAGTCGGGGGCAGATGATTATATTACGAAACCATTTTCTATGAAAATCTTAATAAAAAAGATAGATGTGGCCTTTAACAGGATGCAGGGGATGCAAAAAACGGGCTTTTTTGATGGTTTTCTGGCGGTTGACTTTGAAAAGGCAAAGGTAGAGGCAGGCGGGAAGGAATGTAATGTTACACCGACAGAATTTCGCCTGCTGCGCTGTATGATTGAAAATAAAGGGCAGCTTCTGACATATTCTGTTTTATTGGAACGCTTATGGGATAATGAAGGGCAGTTTGTAGACAAACATGCGCTTGCAGTAAATGTGAACCGTCTGCGCAGAAAAATTGAAGATGGGGAGCATAAATATATTTCCAATATATATGGGATGGGGTATCAATGGCTGGATGGATAATATGTTCTGCGTTCCTTTCTATACTGGTTGTTTTTCTGGCCTGGAAGATGAGGCGGCAGAGAAAAGAGATAGAAGTTTTTTCGGGGCAATTGGAAAAATGGCTGGATGAAATGGTTTCTGGCAGGGAAATTACCGCCCAAAATGATACAGAGGATTCTCTGTATGGAAGGGCAGGCGAGAAAATAAGCCGGGTAAACCATATCTGGAAAAGAAAGGAAGAGGAAGGACAGAAAGAAAAAGAAGCGTTAAAAGAGCTGATTTCTGATATTTCACATCAGATAAAAACACCGCTTGCCAATATAAAGATTTATCTGGAACTGTTGGAAGGTGAGAACCTTTCAGGACAGGCAAATGAATTTATTTCGAGTATTGCAGGGCAGACAGAAAAACTGGATTTTTTGCTGCAGGGCATGGTAAAGATGTCGCGGTTGGAGGCAGGGGTTATCCAGATACAAAAATCTCCTGCTTTGTTAATTGAGACGTTAGGGAGGGCAGTACAGGCCGTTGTCCCGCAGGCAGAGGGAAAAGGCCTTTCCTTGTCTGCAGAATGTGATGAAAAGCTTATGGTAAGCCATGATATCAAATGGACAGAAGAGGCAGTTTTTAATATTCTGGACAATGCAGTGAAATATACGCCATATGGCGGGGGTATCTGTATTACGGTAACTGTCTGGGAAATCTATGTAAAAATCAGCATAAAGGATTCTGGAAAAGGAATCAGGGCAGAACGGCTGGCAGAGATTTTTACAAGGTTTTACCGGGAGCCGGAGGTGCATGGGCAGGAGGGGATTGGCATAGGGCTTTACCTGGCCCGGAAGATTATAGAGCTCCAGAATGGTTATATTGAAGTACACTCGGAAGTTGGGAAAGGATCAGAGTTCCAGGTTTATCTGGAACGGATGTAGATGGTTGTGTTACAATTTGCAGAATACAATATTCATCTTTAGATTGTGTCCCTATTGTAATAGTACGGGAAATATTGAGGATAAAGGAGGTAACGAATGGAAGTACAGGTAAATACATTAACACCAGAAATGTTTTTAGAGCTATACCCCTCTGTTGGCTGGGAGCCGCCATGTATTACACAGGTTAAAAAGGCTTTAGAAAATACGATTGCAACATTTACGGCTTATGATAATGGGCAGGCGGTTGGGATGGTGAGATTGATTGGTGATGGCGGGTTGGGCGGTGAGTTTAGAACTGATTAGCACGAAAGAGGCAGTTTTGTTTTATCAGAAAAAGGGATTTGAAGAAAGACCCTGTGAATGGGATGGTTCTGGAATGTTCAAAATGGTTTGTTCAGAATAATAGATGATAAAAGAATCGGAGCAACGGATAATTGCATAAAATCAGTTCCTGTTGCACAGAATAGTGGTGAAAGGATGGTGTTCACAATGGATTATGATAAGATTGTATGCAATTGCTGCCAGGTAACAAATGGGATGATTAAAGACGCTGTGGATGGCGGCGCGAAAACATTGGAAGAAGTTCAGGACGTTACAGGCGCGGGAACAGTATGCGGTGCCTGCCTTGAAGATGTACGGCATCTTGTAGAGCAGTTTGTGAAAGAGCAGGAATAAGGAGTTGTACTAGAGCGTGTTTGAAGGTAATTTTCAAACACGCTCTAGCGCACCAGCGATGGTGGTGCGCTTTTTTGACGGTATTCTTTTGGCGTCATGCCATATTTTTTCCGAAAAACCCGGATAAAGTGGCTCTGGGAGGAAAAGCACAGGGCATTTGCGATATCTGCACAGCTGTAGGAAGAATTTTTCAATATATTTTCTGCTGTTTCAAGGCGTTTATTTTGGATAAAGGAATGGATAGTCGTCCCGGTTTCCTTTTTAAACAGGGAAGCAAGGTAACAGGGGTGCAGCATAACCTGCCGGCTTAGGGTATCAATTGTAATCTGCTCATGGAGGTGGTCGTAAATATAATGGATGCATTGGGAGATATGGCGGGACATAATCTGCCGGGTGCGCAGTTCTTTCATTTTCAGGGTAAAGCTGCGCACCATTTCATCATTAATTTCCTGAAGCCCTGCAACCGTATCTGTCTCATCTGCAAGCTGGATATACAAATCGCTTAAGGTATAGGCGTCTTCCTGGGCAAGTCCGCCTTCGATGCAGTTTCTTGTAATAATTGCTGCATTAACAATGAAATGGTAGCGTTCGTTTTTAACGGGGTCTTTTGAGAGAAGCCCCTTTCCGCCAGAAGCTGGTTCATGGTTTTCCTGTTTCCCATATTTTTTTTTGCTTTCTTCTATAAAGGCGATATCGCCTGTCTTAATGGCTGTATAAAAGTTAATTTCATTACTATAGGGCTGATGGAAAATATGTTCTTCCCTTTGCAGGAACAACTGGTAATCAAGGTTTATTCTTTTTTTCATCCTTATCCTCACAATCTTAAATATGTACTGGAAATCTTAAAAATATTATATACGAAATGACAGCTTTTTGCTAGTATATTCCAAACAGAAAGGAATGGAGAAGCTTATGGGAAAAAGGATAAGATGGATGCAAAGCATATTTGCGGGGGCAGCGGCATTTCTTTTTTTGGCTGGCAGCAATGCAGGGGCAGACGAGAAGGAAATACCGGATTTCAAAGAAATGACGGCACAGGAAATGGTTCAGGATATGGGAGCCGGCTGGAATCTTGGGAACACTTTGGATGGGCATAATGACCTGACGCCGGGGGAGACTGCCTGGCAGGGGGTGGTGACGACGCCGGAATTGATAAAGTCGGTACATGATATGGGTTTTCAGACGCTGCGCGTCCCAGTCACCTGGGGGACGATGATTGATGATGAAAATGATTATGCCATAGATAAGGAGTGGATGAAACGCGTAAAGGAAATTGTCGGCTATGGGATAAAAGAAGGGATGTATGTGATTATTAACATCCACCATGATGGGGCAGACAGCGCCTGGTGGTTAAATGCTGCAGCAGAGGATTTGGAACCGGTCTGTAGGAAATTTAGCGGCGTATGGAAAAATATTGCTGCAGAGTTTAAAGATTATGATGAGCATCTGATTTTTGAGTCGATGAATGAGGTGAATGGAGGGGAAGAGGAAATCAATAAATTAAACCAGGCATTTGTAGATACTGTCCGGGCAACGGGCTCTAACAATGCAAAAAGATGGCTTTCTATCCCGGGTTCCGGGGCAAATATCGGAACGGCTTATGAAGGTTTCCCATTTCCAAAAGATACGATAGAAAACCGCCTTTTCTTTGCAGTGCATTATTATGACGGTGCGATGGGTTTAACAGAGACGACAGACATTACAGAGTGGAAAAAAACAGATAGTAAAAACCTGAAAATACAGCTTCAGTCATTAGAGCGCGTTTTTACGAAAAAGGGGATTCCTGTTATTTTGGGGGAATATGGCTGTATTGATAAAGAGAATACGGCAGACAGGGCTTATTTTAATGAAGTGACAGCAAGGCTGTGCAGGAATATGGGGGTTGTCCCGGTTTACTGGGACAACGGCTATCATGATGAGGCGAAGAAGCCGGACTATGGTTTTTCGCTGATTAACAGGGAAACAGGGGAGGCATGGTATCCGGAAATTGTCCATGCAATTATGAGGGGCGCTTATCTGGATGGTACATATCAGGAGGTGGTAAAAAATCCAACTGTTGTGGAAGCAGAATCTATCACATTAAGTAAGGAGAAGCTTACCATGGAAGCCGGGGCGCAGGAAGAAGTATCAGCAGCGGCGCTTCCGAAAAACAGCAATGACGTAGTGCTTTGGAAGTCGCAGGATGAGTCAGTAGCAACGGTATTTTCAGGGAAAATCTGTGCAGTGGGCGATGGGAAAACAGAAATCATTGCATTTTCCCAGTCTGGTTCTGTGCAGAGCAGCGTCGTGGTACAGGTTGGGGAGGAGAAACAGGTAGATGGAGGAGAGAAAGAAGATGGCATAAAAACGGCAAATGCCAGGAAGCCATTGCAATACGCATTGCTGGTGATTGGGATTGGCGCTGTTTTTATGGCAGGCGCAGGAATTATGAAGAACAGGAGGGAAACAGATTGAAAAGAAAAGCATTAAGTATTTTACTGGCTGCAGCATTGTCCTGCAGCATTATGGCAGGCACAAAGACTGCACCGCAGGCGGCAGGGAAAACAGCAGAAAAAGCTGTAGCAGAAAGCCCTGCGCAGCATTTTGTTGAAATGACAGCAGAAGAATTAACTGCTGATATGGGGGCCGGCTGGAACCTTGGCAATACGATGGATGGGCATACCGGTTTTACGCCAAATGAAATCCAGTGGCAGAATGTAAAAACGACAAAAAAGCTAATCCGTTCTGTCCACGATTTAGGGTTTAATACAGTGCGTATCCCGGTTACCTGGGGGACAATGATTGACGATACAGATGGATATGCGATAAATGAAGCATGGATTAGCCGTGTACAAGATATTGTGGATTACTGTACCAGCCAGGATATGTATGCGATTATCAATATCCATCACGACGGGGCAGACCAGATGTCATGGCTTAATATTGGGACAGGGGATAAAAAGGCTCTGGAGGATAAGTTTGCAGGGGTATGGAAAAATATTTCTGAAAGATTCCGTAATTATGATGAGCATTTAATTTTCGAATCTATGAACGAGGTACAGGCAGGCGGGATGACGGTGTTTGAGCAGAACCAGGTGATTATGGGATTAAACCAGATTTTTGTCAATACAGTACGTGCAACAGGTGGAAACAATGCAAAACGCTGGCTGATGGTACCGGGGAAGTTTAATTACATTGATTCTATCTGCAATGAGGCGAATGGTTTTAAAATACCGGAGGACACTGTAAAGAGGATTATTTTATCGGTACATGATTACACGCCGTGGAATTTTTGTGGGAGCGAGTCGGCTGCATCTGAATCAAATACAGTCTATTCCATAGAGCGGTTAGAAGCAAACGACAGGGAGTTGCTGCCGCTTTATGAAATGTATTCTTCAAAAGGGATTCCTGTTGTGGTAGGCGAATATGGATGCATTAATAAGGACAATGTTACAGAACGTGCTTTTTATCTGGAGGGAATGAACCGTATATTCCGAAAATATAAATTGGTGGGAGTATATTGGGACCAGGGATGGTATGACCGCAGCATGAAGCCAGATTACAGTTTTTCAATTATTGACCGTGAAACAGGAAAACCAATTGAAAAAGAGGTAACAGATGCGATTATGAGGGGATATTTTGGAACAAAAGAGGATTATACTACGCTTGAAAAAAATCCTGTAGTAGTGCCAATGAAGGATTTAAAAGTTTCAGAAACCTCTTTGGAAATGAAAGTGAAGGAAAGCAAGACGTTGGAAGCTTCCTTTGTCCCAGATGATACAAAGCTTTCAGAAGAAGAGAAAAAAGAGGCAAAATGCAATGATGTATTGCTTTGGAAAACAGACCAGCCGGAAGTGGCAACTGTTGCCTATGGGAAGATACAGGCAAACGGGATTGGTACTGCAAAGATTACCGCATTTTCGCAAAGCGGCAGCGCATCTTGTGAAGTTACAGTTACAGTAACGGCAGAGCAGGCAGCTGTGCCATGTACAGATTTACAGCTTCCGACAGAAGAGTATTCCCTTTTAGAAGGGGAGGCAGTGTATCTTTCACCGGTAATGGCACCGTCTAATACAACAGAAGGGCTTTATTTTAAATCTATGGATGAGTCAGTTGTTACCGTATCCCCAATTGGGAAGCTTGCAGCAACGGGCAAAGGGGAAACAACGGTAAAGGTGTGTACTACAGGCGGGAAGGAAAAAGAGGTTAAAGTGGCAGTTGCTGCTGCTTCCGTTGAAAAGCTGTTCCGTTTGTCGTTAAATGTCTATTATAACGACAGTACACATAAGTATTTTTCCAATGAAATCAGTAATAATGTAATTTCTGTAAATAAAAATGGGCAGTATACACTTTCTTTTGACTGTAATTCTGATTTATCAGACGCTGCAAAAGCAGCAGGGGTATCTGATTTAAACAGGGTAACCGCAATATATATCAAGGATTATGATGTAGCAACAGGAAAGGCGTCAAAAACGCCGCTTTCTGCCTGCCAAATCCGCTATGATAAAATAACGGCAGATGGGGCAGAGCTTACGCTGAAAAACAATGACTATAAATCTGCATTAAAGGACTCTGGCATTTTTGATACGAACGACCCAATCAATGCATGGGATGGGAGTGCAATAGAAGAAATCAGCATGTCTAACCATGCAATAAACTTTACTACAGCAGAGCCGCCAAAGAAGATTGAGGTTACTTTTACGCTGGACCATATGTGCTTTGAGGGGAGCGACCCAGAGCCTGTTTTGCCGCCGGAAAACCAGGAGCCGGAAGAGACACTGCCGCCTTCAGATACTGTAAAAAAGGGCGACAGCGTTACAAAAGGGAAGGGCATCTATAAAGTAACTTCTGTAAAATCCAATACGGTACAGTATGTAAAGCCATCCGAAAAAGGGCTGAAAAATGTAGAAATACCGTCCGCAGTAAAAATAGGCGGGAAAAGCTATAAAGTAACTGCGATTGCTGAAAATGCTTTAAAAAATAATAAAACTGTACAGAAGGCAGCGATTGGGAAAAATGTAAAAACAATTGGGAAAATGGCATTTTACGGTTGTAAAAACCTGACAAAAATTACGGTAAAAACATCAAACCTGACATTAAAGAACGTCGGAAAGCAGGCGTTTGCCAAAGGAAATAAAAAGATAACCATAACCGTGCCAAAGAAAAAGCAGAAAGCATATCAGACTTTATTTAAAAAGCGCGGGATGGAAGCGGGCGGAAAAGTAGTGGGAAAATAGGGGATAGGCAGAGACTGTCGGAATATGGTGTTTGCTTTTTGTTGACGCAGCAGGCAAATTAGCCTACTGTTAGTAATAGTAAAAAAGATGAAGAGGTGGGAATGTGAAAAAACTATTATTAACAGAAGGGCTGCTTGCCTGTTTTTTTCTTGCGCTGCTGTTAGGCCTTTTTGGGAAATATCTGGGAAGGGAAAAGGAAGGGCAGGAGACAAATGCAAGTGTTTCTGCAAAAGAGACAAGGGAAAAGGGAACAATCTGGATAGATGCAGGAAAAATGTCTGGGAGTTTTTCTCCTCTGCAGTACCAGTCGCAGGGAGAAAAAAATGTGCTGGCGATGTGTTTTATGAACCTGCTTTCCAGGGATGCAGATGGAGTACGAAGCAATAAAAAAGTTGGGCAGGAATGGGGCAGAAAGGACACAGAAGCTGCCCACATTTTGTCAGTGTATAATGAAAAGGAGAAGGTTACGTCTATTACGATCCAATTGAACCCAAAGTTAAAGACGGCGTCTGGAGCGGCTGTAGATGCCGATGATTTGCTTTTTAATTTTTATCTGCGCTGTGAATTGGCGGGCGTGGAAAAAGAAGCATTCCAGGGTATCTGCATTGTTGGGCAGGAGGAATATATCTATGGAAGCGCAGACCTTGAAAAAAGGAAAAAGGAAATCAATGAGATTTTGAAAAAACCTTCCAAAGAGCTTCAGAAACAGTTAAAAGAAGAGATTGTTAAGGCAGAACTGCAGGAAGAACTAGAGTGGGTAAGGAGCCTGTTTCAGGAAGAGGAATATCAATTTATCAGCAGCAAATATAAGGAACCAAAAGATTTATTTGCCTATTATTATGCATACAAGACAAAATATTCTGCCAAAGGGAAAACAGAGCAGCAGGTTTTTGATGAGATTGTAAATCAATATAGCTGGCATTATGACTGGCTGACAAAAGTAACAAACGAAAGTTATACAAAAAGGGCACAAGAGCTGGCGCGTTCTGTCCTGCTGAAACAGGAAGGGAAAGATACCATGAAGCAGATTTCCGGGATACAGAAAAAGGATGGCAGGACGGTTGTTATCCAGGCAGTGGGGAAAGAGGACTGCGTGGATAAGCTGTGTGATTTTTGGGTTCTGCCACTGGATGGGTATGGGAACAGGGAGAGGTTTGATGGGAAACAAAATTTCGGGTTCTACAGGGGAGAGGAAAAGGAGATTCTGGAAAAGTCTTTTGGCAGATATTATGGGACAGGCGCATTTTATGTAAAAAAAATGGATGGGGAGCGGATTGTCCTGGAACGTAACAGCCATTATGCCGGACAAAAGGCTAAACTGAAAAAGATTGTCGTTCTGCGGAAAAACTATGAAAGGGAAAAGGATATCGTAGAGGATTTGCTGGTACAAAATGTAGATATTGTAATAACAGAGGACAGTGAGGAATTAAGGCATCTGATAAAAAACCGTGCCACACATGCTTCGTACCTCATCCGAAAAAAAACAATAGAAACAAAGCAGACAGAAAACTGCCTGCTCTATAGAACAAGTTATGTGAATGCACCAAGCATTCCACAAAGGCTGACAGAATATCAGTCTGTCTTTGGAACAATCCATACTTTAAAGGTAAATGTCCCTTAGAGGTGTTTAAAAGCAATTTTTAAACACGCTCTAGCGGTTTCCGTACATTTTTTCATAATAGTTAGCATATTCACCGGAAATGATATTTTCCCACCAGGTTCGGTTTTCCAGATACCAGCGTATTGTTTTTTTGATTCCTTCCTCAAATGGGGTAGCTGGAAGCCAGCCAAGCTCATGATGGATTTTTGCCGGGTCAATGGCATAGCGGCGGTCATGCCCAGGCCGGTCTGTTACATAAGTAATCAGGGATTCAGGCTTGCCAAGTTCGGAAAGCACTGTTTTTACAACCTCCAGGTTTGTCTTTTCATTGTGTCCGCCAATATTGTAGATTTCACCTTCTGTCCCTTTGCGGATAATCAAATCAATTGCAATGCAGTGGTCTTCTACATAAAGCCAGTCCCGTATATTTTCTCCTTTTCCATAGACGGGGAGGGGTTTGTCGTTTAGTGCATTTGCAATAATAAGGGGGATAAATTTTTCAGGGAAATGATACGGCCCGTAATTGTTGGAACATCTGGAAATCGTACACGGAAGGCTGTAGGTTCTTGCATATGCCTGTACAAGTAAATCTGAGGATGCTTTGGAAGCGGAATATGGGCTGGAAGTATGGATTGGTGTTTCTTCGGTAAAGAACAAATCTTTCCTGTCCAGTGGCAAATCTCCATAGACTTCATCCGTTGATACCTGATGGTAACGTTTAATGCCGTATTTGCGGCAGGCATCCAGCATAACGCCAGTGCCGATGACATTTGTACGCAAAAAGACTTCAGGGTCTGTGATGGAACGGTCCACATGGCTTTCAGCGGCAAAATTAACAACAATATCAGGTTTTTCCTCTTCAAATATTTTATAGATGGCTTCACGGTCTGCAATATCTGCCTGGAAGAATTTAAAATTTGGCAGTTCCATAATTGGAGCCAATGTTTCCATGTTGCCTGCATATGTCAGCTTATCAATGCAGAGAATTGTATCTTCCTTATATTTTTTTGCCATATAGTGGCAGAAATTTCCGCCGATAAATCCGGCGCCGCCAGTTACGATAATATTCATAAATGTCCCTCCTTTTCGATTTAGGAACTGCAGGAAAATAAGCGATGCAGGATGCGGCAGTAATTTTCCCACAGTTTTTTATGTTATAAGAAACTTCGCTGGTTTTGCGTTCTTCTTAGGTGCGATGGCAGCCTTACCTGGCGAGGTGTTTTTGAGCCTGGAAAGGCTTCGCACCTTTTTTACTGTAAATGGTAAAATAATGTTTTTAATATAAAATTTTTCCTTCTGCCACTTGCTTTAAGTGTCTTCCATAAGCCGATTTTCCATATAGATTAGCAGAAATCATCAGCCGTTCTTTATTAATCCAGCCGTTTTTATATGCGATTTCTTCTACAGCAGATATTTTAATTCCCTGTCTGCTTTCAATGACGCGGACAAATTCTGTAGCATCTGCCAGTGCATCAATTGTGCCGGTATCCAGCCAGGCGTATCCACGGCCGAGTTTGACAACATTAAGGTTATCTTCTTCCAGGTACATACGGTTTAAATCAGTAATTTCTAATTCGCCCCGGGCAGACGGCCGTACTTTTTTTGCTTTCTGAACTACCTGGTTATCATAAAAATAAAGCCCGGTGACGCAATAATTCGATTTTGGGTGTTCCGGCTTCTCTTCGATGGAAACGGCTTTTCCATTTTCGTCAAATTCAACAATGCCAAACCGCTCCGGGTCTTCCACATAATAACCAAATATCGTTGCGCCGCTTGGTTTTGCAGCAGCAGCTTTTAGGTGGGCGGATAATCCATTTCCATAAAAAATATTGTCTCCAAGAATCATTGCGCAGGAATCGCCGTCAATAAATTCTTCGCCTATCAAAAATGCCTGTGCCAGTCCATCCGGAGAAGGCTGTTCCTGATATTGCAGATGGATGCCGAAGTTGCTGCCATCTCCCAGAAGCCTTATGAAATCCGGTAAATCCGAGGGAGTGGAAATAACCAGTATATCCCGTATGCCAGCTAACATCAGGGTAGATAATGGATAGTAAATCATTGGCTTATCATATACAGGCAGGAGTTGTTTGGAAGTTACCATAGTCAGTGGATATAACCTTGTGCCAGAGCCGCCGGCAAGAATAATGCCTTTCATATATATTCCCCATTTCTGTTTTAATTAGTCTTTCAATAACAGCTATAGTATAACACAAGCTGGTATAGAATGGCAATATTACTAAGGCGGTTAAAATGCGTTGATACTATTCACGGCCAATAGTGTTATAAATCACAGAAACAAATAAAAAATTATTTTCCCTTGTATATATTTTGAGTATTGTGTAGTATGAGAAAGCAACTATCTTCATATTTTCTGCAAAAAAGCGAAAGGGTTCTGTAAATTACAATCTGACAAAAATTTAGAAAGACATTGCTTTCCGCAGGACAATTTAGCTCTTTTAGAATTGCTTTGCTTTTTAAGCTTCCGGCAGATGCGCGCG